>JAFGIN010000192.1 GCA_016929595.1 Chitinispirillaceae bacterium | reverse complement strand
GGGGAATACGGGGAATACGGGGAATACGGGGAATACGGGGAATACGGGGAATACGGGGAATACGGGGAATACGGGGAATACGGGGAACGCCACCGGAAACGTAAGGAAAATAACCGATACCGTGGATTCCAATCCATTACCATTGTCAATTCCCCAGACACGTTTTCAAAATCAGGGAAAAAATACCGTTTCATCAATGGTTGGCGGGTACAAATCTGTGGTGACAAAAACCGCCCACCTTGCCAAATTAACATTTGATTGGCAATACCGTTTCCATGATCATATTATTCGTAATGATGAGGAATATCAACGTATCAATGATTATATAGAATCCAATCCGAAAAGATGGAAGGATGATCGGTTTTTTTCATCCTGTTGAATTATCATGTGATTATTTTTTATACCGGTTATAAATTCGTGGTCTTTTAATCATATTACACAAAATAATAATATAACATTAAAAAGATCATCGCATCCGCACGGGTGCCTATATATGACAAAAACGTGTGATAACGATAACGACTAAGATATGAAGAAAATGAGAAAAATACAGGAATTACTAATAAGACGGGGTCAAGTGTGTACTATAATCAACCGCCTCATGTGGGTCCCCCTTGAATACGTTCCGGCCTTCATCTGGTGCTGCTTCCGCCCTCGGGATGAAACATTCGGCAAGCTCAGTGCACCGCACATTCGGCAAGCTCAGTGCACCGTCCAAACAAAAGCCTTTAGCCCCAAAGTGTTTTTATATTGGGACGAAGCGTTTGCAGCAATGACAGAAAATTAAATATGTGTACTCATATTTTTGTCACCAAGTTATAAATATTTGAATGTAGCCATAAAATATCAAATTAATGTACTCAAAATATAGCAAAAATTTTTGATTTGAGCTATATTACCCTGTATGGAAAGAATAGAAACCTATACGGATTACCGAAAATTCCTTCGGGATTTTTATGAGGATCGAAAAAGACATCTCTCAATTTTCTCGTATAGGTATTTTTGTATCAAAGCTGGAATTAAATCCCCCACACTCTTTAAAGAGGTTGTGGATGGAAAACGCAATCTGACTTCAACCACAATACCGGCATTCATCAAAGGTTTAGGGCTTGGGCCTGTTGATGCTCAATATTTCATTGCGCTTGTTCATTTCAATCAAAGTAAAGGTAATGATGAAAAAACGCAATACCTTGAACAGATGCGGAGTTTAAAACAAAAAGTTCCGCGAGAAATTGTTCCTATCGACCAGTATGCTTTCTATTCGCGATGGTATTATCTTGTATTGAGAGAGCTGGCATGCATTATTCCCTGGGAAGGTGATTATGGCGTTCTTGCAAAAAAGATCGATCCTCCCATAAAAAAATCAGAAGTGCAGGAAGGAATAAAATTTCTTCTCCAAAAAGGTTTTCTATCAATTGACAAAGATGGAAAATATATTCAGACAAAGCGGGCGATTACATCTGGTTCAGAGGTTTCATCGATGGGGATTCGCAGTTTTAATGAAACTATGACACGACGGGGCGCTGATGCTATCAATAAATATCCTGCAACCATTCGAGATGTTCGAACTATGGTGGTTGGTATTTCGTCAGAAACATATGAGCTCATTAAAGAAGAAATACGTGAATTCATGGACAGAGTGGCAAAGCTTGTCGATAACGACACCAGGTCAGACATGGTTTACAATCTTGGAGTCCAGTTTTTTCCATTAACCAACACAAAAACCGGGGAGTCTGGAGTTGAAGATCAGCAATAACACCAGGTTGTTTTTGGTTAGTTCTTTGTTAGCATCACTTCTGTTGTACTGTACCATGGGCGGTTCGACAGAACAGGGGAATGCCCGTATTTGTGGAAGTATATTTCCTGCACCTTACCCTGATTTCAAAATTGAAGTGCACCTTGTTAATGAGCATTTCAACCCATATGATACTTCTCGTGGAGCTGTTTATAGAACAATCACCGACACTCTGGGTAATTACTTTTTTTCAGAGATACCATACGGTACTTATTTCCTTTATGCATTTGACGATGATGACAGAAACATCCTGCTGAGAGGACCTTTTGAGATTACTGCCGAGCAGAAAGATCTCAACCTTGATTCGTTGAAACGTTCATCGAGAATCACCCTCTCCGCAATACAGTCATCAATCACCACTGCCGACTTGTTCTATATCAAGGGGACTTCCAGAGCTAATTTTACCAAAAGCGATTCGGTTAATACAATCGACTATTCCCCGGCCGGCACCATTGACATCTTACAATACCGGCCATATACGTCACCCCAGACGCGAATAATAACATTTGCAAAAAATGTTGCAATTATACCGGGTGATACTGTCACCGTGAGCTTTAACAACCAACCACCCCGGGTTTCCACCGTTCCACCGTTTATTGAAGTCATTTGTGATTCTGTTGTTGAATTTCAGTTAAAAGCGAAAGATCCTGATGGAGATACAATCTTTTATTCACTTCAATACCCTTCGCTTACTTCGTACAGCCTTGATTCCACTACAGGAATATTTAAATGGATACCTCAAGTGTCAGAAGTGCAGCTGCGTCAAATTAGTTTTCGTATTTCGGATTGTCGTGGCGGATCCTCTCTGTTTACCTGGAATTTTACATTTAAAGAGATAGTTACACCGACCCCTGTTTTTGTAAATGTACCGGATACTTGTGCGCTTGATTCAACCTGTCGCATTACCGTAAGTACAACAAGTTGTGTGAACAACGTGCCTGCTTACCGGATCGCATGGGGTAATGGTGACACATCAGAATGGGCATCAAGTGAGACATTTATGTTTTCATGGAACAGTTCCAATACGTATACTATCCGTGCACAGGCAATGTGCGATGATTTTGGTTCCCCTTCTCAATGGTCAGAGCCTGAAACGGTCATAGTTATAAATAGAGTGACTGAAACACCGACTCGATCTATTACAACCGATACAATGAACTATGGTGAGGTTTACTATCTGCCACAATGCCAATCTACATGTTCGCAAAGTATATACTTTCAATTGTATTGTGATGGTGAACTTTTCAGTACTACCTGGTTTGTTATAGGAAAGGTATCATTTTCGCCTCAAACACCTGGCATTTTTTCATTGCAGGAGGTAGCCTGGTGTGACACATCGAATACATCACCATCTGAAAAATCAGCACCTCTTACCATCATTGTGCGGTCACCCCAACCAGAACTCCAAATTCCAGGCACATTCCTGAACAGTAAAGATACAACAGATATTAAACTATCCGTTACCAGCACTTCCATGAAGGAAAAAATCACACCGATATACCGCTTATTGGTTTCTGGGAAAAGTGATCTGACATACACGGGTTTTGCGATTTGCCGCAAGTATAATTGCGATTCGAACAGTGAAAATTGCTATGACACCATTAAAGTGATTAACGATACTCCAACTGACTGGTTTGATGGAACGCCTGAAATGCTTTATTTTATTGAATCTCAATGTCCTCAATACTCAATTAAAGTTCAAATCGATTACAGTAATTATTCCCAACCTTCGCTCTGGTCTGAAGATAAAATAATCAAAAGTGTTCAATAGCTGAATGGTCATGTAGTGCTTTCTGTAATGGATGATGAATTACATGATCTTTGTCAGAACTCACTAGGCTGGATAGTTTTATTGTTTATTAATCGCACGTTTATAATGATCTTATAATTATCGGGGTCGCTGTTGGTATCGGAATCGGGATCGATCCTGAATTACTGTGTTTTTCGACATTGACACTGACTCCGAAATGAAAACCAGTACATTTCACTATATTATGAGACAGTTTATAACTCCTTTTGCTTTGCGTTTTTGACCCCATCTCCTAACCCCAGTTCGATACCGACCAAATCGGGAATCACTGCACCGCATCTCCTATGAGAAAAGGGGAGTTTAAAACTTCTGTTATTCTGAGTACTCCCTTCTCCGGCATTCCTTTGTGTAAAACTTTGAAGTACAGGCAGGAGAGCAGGCGGGCGATGCACTGAGCATAGCCGAAGTGGATGAGGTTTGTAAAGCCAGGGGAATCAATCTGCGACTAGACATCTACTTTTTTCCCACTTAGTGAGTTCTGATTATGATTATTATAAGTCATTTAAATACTTCTTTAGTTTATGTACTCATAAATGGTATTCGTAATTTTCATTTTAGCTTAATTGGTTCAAATTAGCTTCATTACGTACTCATTACGAGTACACATATTTAAAATGAGAATTGCATTCCAATCCAATCAATCTTATATTGTTAATACGAATACAGTACGTTATGTAGTATTCAATCAATTACACTCATCAAGAAAGGAACGACACACTTGCACCCACAATGATATTATATGTTAATAGGATGTCACTTTGATGGCGGTTTCTTTATGGAAATTACAGCAAGAAACTGCTATTATCTACATGCAAAAATGTTTTCATTTAACGAAAGGTAATTCTTATGAAAAAACTAACACTGGCAATTGTTTTCATACTGCCGTTTTTTATCTACCAGTGTTCTCAGAATGAAAATAACCCTGTATCCACAAGTACCGATACCAAATCAGTAGCGGTTTCAATCGAAACAAAGGAAGGTTTCGATCAAATCGCAAAATCTGCAATTGTTGTTGTAACAGGCAAGGATATGAAAGCTATTTCAACAAATTTAACCATTGGTAAGACAACAATTTACGGTACAGTCAATAACATTCCGGTCGGGCTGGATCGTCTTTTTGAAGTCACCGTCTATAACGACAAAAAAGTTGCGATTTATGCAGGATCAAGTTACGCCGATATCAAGCTTGGCGAAATAACTTACGTCAATATCACTCTTTATAAGCTTGATGGTGGAACTGCCGTTATCAATGGTACAATTGAGGATTTCATTGATCCATGCAAAGAAATCAAGATTAGCAAATTAAATTTTGGTAAAGTGGAGTTTGTCCCGGATAAAGAAATTGTCAATATCGCCTTTGGAGCAACAGCACAAACCAATAACGGTGATCCTGTTGAGTACTCATGGATCATTTATGGAGTCGATGAGATGGCTGTAGAGTATAAATGGGCAAAAGAAAACTCGATCTACATACAGGCCCCTATGAACGCTGAGCTTCAGGTAATCGTTAATGCCCGTTGCGCAATTCATCAAAAAACAACAGCATCAGATACACTCAATATATACATTGAAAATGGTAAAGTAACAGAAATTCCTTCACCCGGAAATAGTTGCACATCAATAAAAATTATATACTTTGGTTGCGGATCACAACGTCCCGATGTTTCAAAAAAATATGTTATTGCAGGAATAAGTGCATATGCCATGACAGATTATAATCATCCTGTGGAATATTCATGGCAGATTCAAGGAATCGATCCCAAACCTGCATTCATCCCCTGGAGTCAAAAAGAAAACAACCTCGAGCTTATACTTCCCTATGATGGAAATGCGGTTGTAATCATGTCTGCTCGGTGCATGAGTCATAACAAAGTGATGATTACCGATACATTATGGCTTTCAATTAAAGGTGGGGTAGTTTACGATGAAATAACTGATCCGCAAAAAAGAATAATTACTATCACGTACCTTAACTTAAGAAGTATTATTGTTAATCAAAGTAAAAAAGATTTGACACTGGAACTTGAAGCATCAGCAACTGTTAGTTCGAAAGAAAGTATTGAATATTCATGGGCAGTGTATACTGAGAATGGTGGCAGGTTTGAATCCGGATGGGATGCTAAGGCAAATATATTCTCATTCCCATTTCCAATATCTGGTGCACTAAAAGGTCAACTGTCTGTACGCTGTGCTGACCACACGATTACAACAGCAGTAACTGGATTTGATTTATGGATAGAAAGTGGTAAACTTATTAATTTTAATGGTCGGATTCCGGATACTAACGATTATCCATTGAGTGTAAAATCTGAATAATCATAAAACTGCAATATGACGTAGACACATTTTGTGTGGATGTCTTTTTTATCCCCCGTAGAAAAAAGTACCTGGAAGAGTTCTTTTCTCAGGTACTTTTTTCGATTCAAATGTTCAATCGATTCCAGATAAAATCACTATTACTTAAATGATTACACAATTACCGGCTCTATCCGGTATCTTGTCGTGGTGATTTTGACTTGCACAAAGATAAAACGTATTCTACTGCATGGGATTGGCAGTGCAGGGGTAAATGTGTCAATTCTTCCGCTTTTCACATTTCACTCCTCGCACTTAAATATTCTTAACACACACTTCTTCACACCTATTAAGCTGCCATCCTCCCTCTGTAATCGTTTCTCAGAGCGAGAAAATTGTTGTAAATTTCTTCTGTCTGCTGTTCTGAAATTGTTTTTCTGGTAAGTTCGAAAATTTCGCTTTCTTCTTCATCGATATGATGTTCAAGAAGATCCTGGAGTACTTTGCATTTGGCTAACCAGGTGTCGGATTCGAACGCGGAATTCTCGATTTCATTGATTACCATCTTAGCTACATGGTGCTCTTCAAGAGCCTCGAGCGCCGATTGATATGAATCCTGCTTGTTTGAGAGTACAGGATAAAACGCGTTCTCCTCAGCTTCCATATGAGGAAGTAAATTGATCTTTAATTCTTTGAATAGATTTTTACGTGAATCAACTGGTGAAGATACTATCCTCGATAGAATTTGTTTGACTTCCAGATGTTCCTGTTTTAGCTGTTTAAATAATTCATTCTCCATTTTATAGTCCTTTCATTAAAACTCTCACCTATGATGGGGGGATATGATTGCAAAAAGAAATGAAAAACGTACATCTTGTTTTTCACATGCTCTACCCATTTATTTGGTGGTAGTTAACTCTGAAAGATATTACGTAATGATATGAAATGCTAAAACCATGCCATTTAGAATTTTCATTTCAGCTTGTATAGTGTTCATGTTATTATCTCCTGTTTTGTGCCATAATGCGTTGCCTTGGTGATCAATTTTTAAAAGAACTTTAAACCAGAACTGTCCGGTAATTTATCAAACACTTTTATTATAGCTAAATTTTGTATAATTAAAAACAGAGTGCGCAGTAAAGGTATGTATTTGCGCAATGTTGATGATTGTCATGATACAGGCGAGAAAACTTATGGTAAGGCGTTAGTATAATGTGAGAATTGGAGATATTAGAGGAGGAGAAAGGAGAAAGGAGAAAGGAGAAAAGTAGCAATGGAGCAAAAAGATAGGAGGAAAGATGGTCTATAACTGATGAAAGGTGGTTTGGGATAGAAATAAAAAAGCCACCGTGAAAACACCGTGGCAACAATTTCATCAGCATGTCAAAAGACGTATTTACCGTTCGGGACGGAATGTCATACGTTTTTCTTCACGAATACGTTTTCTTTTTGATGAGTTAAGACGACGTTTTTTTTCTTCGCTGGGTTTCTCAAAGTGACGGTATTTTTTTACATCGGAAAGGATGCCGGCACGTTCGCATGTTTTTGTAAAGCGGCGGAGAGCTTTTTCAAACGCCTCATCTTCGCGAACAATAATTCCATTCATTAGACTTCACCTTCTTTCGCATGCTTAAGGTCAAAAAAGACCATAAAATATACAATATGCGTAAAATTAGTGCAACTGAATTTTATATACAGTCCTTTTGCATTAATTCACACATTTTGGTAGAGTATCAAAATCGGTATTCTGGATCAGAGGTTCATGAAGTATTTTTAGAAAAAATGCTCAGGAGGTTGGGGTTTTAAATTGCCGACTCCTTACTCCTGAATACTACTTCTAAGGAATCAATTACTTATGACACGATTTGGACTTGATCTCTTTTTCGAACAGTTCCCTGCTGCTTTAAAGCACAAGCGCATTGGTGTTGTCTGTCATGCAGCTTCAATCTGTTCCTCATACGGCCATATTATCGACGTACTGAAAGTGCATCCGGACTGTAATCTCAGCGCAATATTCGGTCCGCAGCATGGACTCTACGGCCAGACGCAGGATAACATGATAGAATGGGAGGCCGATGAGGGGAGCAAACCTGCTATTCCGCTCTACAGTCTCTATGGAAAAGTGCGCACGCCGACTAAAGAGATGCTCGATGGACTCGATGCCGTTGTGTTTGATCTTCAGGACGTCGGGGCGAGGCCTTATACATTTGTCTGGACGCTTAAAAATATGATGGATGCCTGCAGCAGGTATGGAGTCGCGCTCTGGGTTCTTGACAGACCTAATCCGGTTGGTGCACTTCCCCTGGATGGGCCTATGCTGTCACCTGACTATTTTTCTTTTGTTGGAGGCGCCGAAATACCGTTGTGTCACCGGATGACCATGGGAGAGATGGCGCTCTTTCTAAAAAAACGGTATTTCAATACTCTGGATCTGAATATCGTATGGATGGAAGGCTGGTGGCGCAATTCTCTCTGGGGGGAGACCGGGTTGCCATGGGTGCTGCCATCTCCGAACATGCCCACCGTTGAAACAGCGATTGTTTATCCCGGTATGGTACTTCTTGAAGCAACTAACGTTTCTGAGGGACGGGGAACGACCCGACCTTTCGAGTTGTTTGGCGCTCCGTGGATTGATATGGATATATTTAAAAAAGTATTATATGGCTTTGAACTTAGCGGTTGTATTTTCAGGGAACACCATTTCATACCGACATTCCAGAAATGGGCTTCAACATACTGTCATGGAATGCAGATTCATGTCACCAATCCCCGCGCATATTACTCTGTAAAGACAGCGGCTGCGATTATTCACGCATGTATCAAAGCTTCACATGGGCAGTTTCGTTTTAAAGATCCGCCCTACGAATATGAACAGACAAAGATGCCGATTGACATCCTGGCGGGAGATCCGAAGTTGCGGGAGGCCCTTGATGATATCTCTACAGTGCGGCTGCAGTTCAGGGACTGGGACAAATCGAATGTCGAATTTATTCCTGTCCTGAATGAGTTCGCTCACTATCCGGAGGAGCGCCAGTGAGAGGGTTTATACTTGCAGCAGGTTTCGGCACCCGTCTTCGTCCTTTGACTGATCATATCCCGAAAGCTCTCGTCAAGGTTGCAGGAAAACCGCTTCTGGGGCATGCGCTGGAGTTCTTTGCAGAAAATGGCATACATTGTATCGGCGTGAATACACATTACCTTCCAGAACAGATTGAAGCTTACGGGAATGAATCTGCCATTAAATTTACGCAGTTTCATGAGGCTGGGGAGATACGGGGGACTGGCGGAGCACTTCATTTCGTACGCAGTTTTCTTGATTGTGATGAAACTTTTGTCATTGCAAACGCAGATATTATTGCCCGGTATTCATTCTCAGAGGCTCTCAGGCATTTTGAGCAGTCTGATGCGCTCTGTATGCTTCTGGCCTTTCCGACAAAGGGTAGGGGAACCATTTTCTACAATACCCATACACATGAGTATATTGGTACGCCGGTCGATTCGATAGAGTGTCAGGAAAAGAGTGGTGCGGATTTTACCGGTACTACCTTTTATAAACGTGAATTTCTCAACTTTGTACAAGCTGATGATTTTTCGATTGTCCCTGTGTGGCTCAGAGCACTGAGGAATGGGGGAAAGGTACTGGTACATGTTGCCAGTGAGGGGTTCTGGAGAGATGTCGGTTCTCCGAAGGCACTGCTTGATATTCATTGTGAGATTATCGATGGGGTAGTAGAGTTACCAGTTTCCGGTGAGATGGTAGTTGATAGAAGCGGAAAACGGTGTGTTCACCGATCAGTGAAGATCTCAAAGAACACCGGACCATACTCCTGGATAGAATCTGCACACGTTTCTCCAGCGACGCATACATCAAGGACGCTTTATTATGCTGAAGCTCAGGAGGTGAAGGAGCTGGAACTTAACAATAAAATTGTCACTGAATGGGGGATTCTTCCGGTAGTATGATAGAAACACCAGTATCTCTAATGTTAACTCCATCACAGGAGGAATTTGTACGAACGTTTATTGGAGAATTCCAGGCTGATAAGTGGCAGGTAGGGTGTGCCGGGGTTGCCGGTTCAGCTCGTCAGTTTTTCAGAATTCAGCGGGAAAAAGAGTCATACATACTAATTGTCTGGGACAGTAGGGATGAAGACTGGCCGCGATTTTTGGGTATTCCCGGTGAGCTTAAACGTGTGTGCGCTTTTTTACCGGATATTTACATAAACGATCCTGTTCACGGGCTGATTCTTGAGCAGGATCTCGGTGATATCACACTCAAAAGATATATTCAGGACAAGTCGCCTCTGACAATAGAGAATGCCTACCGTAACGTTCTTGATACGCTCTTTTTATGGCAGCAATTTGATATCTCTTCAAGCAGGATCATTTCTGCCCGGTCAATGGATAACGATACCTTTCTCTGGGAGAGCTGGTATTTCGCAAAGTATTGCGTAACAGATTTTTTTGCAGGGGAGAAGATGCTTGATGACCAGTGGGAGAAAGAGAGAGCGGCGCTTGCTACAGAGGTCGCTTCACTTCCTCAAACATTTATTCATCGGGACTTTCAGTCTGAAAATATTATGGTGTATAACGATACGATCCGGTTTATCGATTTCCAGGGTGCAAGGCTTGGGCCCCGTGAATACGATGTAGCTTCACTGATCTACGACCCCTACGTAAAAGTAATTGACAAGGCGATGCTTGAAAGGCTTATTGAATACTACTTTTCGATTTCCGGAGGTGAAGAGGGGAGAAGACGCGTACTTTTGCTCAATGCGGCACAACGGCTCATGCAGGCACTGGGAGCGTACAGCAATCTTTCGCTTCATAAGAATAAGGAGTGGTACCGGTCATATATCCCAGTAGCTCTTGAGCGGCTGGAATCGGTCTTTTCATCACTTCCCGAATTCCCAACCTTAAAAAAAATTGTCTCCTGGTGCAGAAACAGCTTGAAATAGTTATTGGATTACTTGTACAATTGTATTACCTGTCACCAGAATGTACAGTGCAATACCTTATCTCGGGTTTATCTGTTACCTTTTGTAGAAAATGTTCAATGGGTGAGTGATTATTAACTGTCTCATAAAACAATGCACAGGTTGTTTTAATTTCGGAGTCGGTATCGGAATCGGTATCGAAATGCACAGTAATTAAGGATCGATTCCGATACCGACCCCGATAACTACTATCGAAAAAGTACCGTAATTATAAGATCGTGATTCAGTTCTGCGAAAATTGGAGGGAGTCAGAGTGTATGAAAATTGAGACCTATACATCAGGCATTTTCAGAATCTTGAAAATAAGTGAACAGATAGTCATCGAGGACCTTCAAGAGTTGAAACTGCTCATCGATGGGTACATTGAACGTGATGAGAAATATATAGCGGTGAATTTCTGTAAGGCATCATATCTTTTCAGTGGAGCGATAGGTATTCTTGTCGGTACATATAAATTGTTACGTGATCGTGCTGGGGAATTGTGCCTCATTGAACCAGAATCAGACGTTATGGATCTTCTTAAAACAATGGGAATTGATGCACTTATTCCCATTTTCGGGTCGGAAAAAGATCTTCCGACTGATGTCCGCCAGTTTGAGATGACCTCTATTGCAGATTTCCGGGGTTAAAGATACCCTTGGGGTCAAAAGCACTCTTCAGTGCTTTCATCTGTCTCAGCGCTTCACTTGTGTACATCAGAGGCAGATACCTCTTTTTGATTTTCCCTATACCATGTTCGGCAGAAATAGTACCGCCTGCATCTGCTGCCTTCTTCATGATCTCTTCGTAGAGCGCCATCGCACTGATTCGTTGTGATTCATTTTCGGGAAGAAGATTTATATGCGGGTGACAGTCACCAATGTGTCCGAAGATGACAAATGGTATACCGGTCGATTCCAGCCTGCTCAGTACATCAAAAAACCATGCGGTAAATACTCGTTGCGGGACTGCAGTATCTGTTCCAATTTTGTGAAGATTGCTGTTGTTGATCTTATTCTGAGCTACTTTTGCGTTGACAGCTTCAGGAAGCGCGTGGCGGAACGTTTTCAGGATGTTCTCGTCTGTACGCTGCGAAGGAGACCAGGTAAGTTCCAGTGATGATCCGCAGGCTGTGTGATAACTTTCAATTGTGTCGCTGAACTCCTCAAAAGTAAGTATATCATCATTCCATTCCCATAGGATTGCAGTTGTCATTCCGGCGGGAAATTGCGGTATCCTTTCGGGAAACATATTCCGACAATTATTTATGAACTGAAGTGCTCCAGGATCAAAATACTCCAGTGATAGTGTAGCTTCATGATTTCTGAGCTTATCAACAAAACCGAATGCGCTCTGACGGTCCGGGAAAAAACTCAGAGCTGCCATAATAGATGGCTTCTTTATCAGCTTGATGCATATTTCCACAATTGCGCCAAATGTACCTTCACTTCCAATAATGCAGTCCAGTACATCCATTCCTGGACAGGAGTAATACCCTGCGGCATTTTTGACTTCAGGGATTCTGTAGGTTAGTGCAGGGATATGAATAATGGTTCCGGATTCAGTATGCAGATCGTATCCATCAGAACCCATTATATTCTTTCCACGTTTGAATGAAATGAGTTCGCCATTGTCAGTTACAAGTTTGCATCCAGTAATATGTTTCCGCAAAGCTCCGTAGCGAAAAGAACGCGCACCTGAAGCATTTACTGATGCCATTCCGCCAAGCTGGGCACTTCTTTCCGTTGGATCAGGAGCAAAAAAGAGATTGTCGTTTAACAGTAGTATGCCTGGAATATCTTTTCCATGCAGGTGTGGATTTTCCAGCATTGAGTTGATTGTATCGAGAGTAACTCCCGGTTCACAGCGCAGGAAAAGAGTATCATCTGATGAGTCGCGTTCAACGGAAAGTATCCGGTTCATGGATGAAAATGAGATAGCAGCGGAGTTGTTGCTGCAGTTGGAACCTCCGGTGGTTCCTGTGCGTGCACCGATAAAGTGGAGTGGACGATTAATCCGTGAGGCATCTTTTACGATGGTGCGGACATCATCGATAGAGGTCGGAAAATAGAGTTCTGATGGTACCCCGAATTTATACCTTGATTCATCATGAAGGTATTCTTCCGCTTTGGAGAGAATGTTTTCGGCACCGGATAGTGTATGCATAATAAATTCTTATCTTATGTAAAAAGCTCTGTGAAATGTCATTCTCCCGTTTGGTGGCTTCGAGAACCTCAGCCACCGATTTTGGTACAGAGAAAAAAACAGTTATAAATTCGCAATATATTTCGCAGCGATTGCATCAAGGGAAACTGGTGATGGTTTACCGGATGCTATTGCTGTCAAAGCATCAAGATCGCTTTTCCATGCGAGATCACCAGCGGCAAGCAGACAGACTGCACCATCGGTATAAGATGTCAAAAGATTGCCATTGGAATAGTAGAACGATGACAGACTGGTTACTGTGGGGTATCCCCGCAGAGCTGTCGGAATTTCATTCGGTTTGAACCAGAGTTTTATCTCTTTTTCCGCGTCTGATTCACTTGATGATGCGTGAATGAGATTGTCTATACGATTGTCAATAGTTTTGCCGGTTGAATCGGTAACCGGAATAAGCGCGCCAAGTGAACGGATGCATCCGGGTTTCTGGATCCTTGCGTTAATAGGGTTTGTTGGTCCGGCGACATCACGCACTTTTTTGATCGCATCAACACCCTCGTAAACAAGAGCGATAACCCACTGTTTTTTGGGCTCATCAGCAAAATGGCTTAATCCCATAAGGTATTCAACAACTGATGGAAAAAATCCTTTACCTTTATGTTCACTGTAATGCTCTTCAGCCATTAGTCTTGATACCTGGATACTTTTTATGCCTGCCAATAAAAGTCCGGTATTTATTTCGGACAGCGATGACATAAGAAATCCAGCCAGAGAATTTTTAAGAGAATCGGGCTTGAAGAGAACGAGTGTTTGTGTTTTTGGCGCATTTTCCATGAAACTAAGCTCCTTAGTCTTAAATTAAAACCATTATCTGCAAGGTAGGCAGAAAAACAGGTGAATCAAACGATTCAAACATGTTAAAAGAATATAAATTTGAAACAATTCAGGTGAAAGAAATAGTTACAGTTACAGTTACAGTTTTCTACTCTATATCCAGCAGGTGTTACGATAACGATATCGATCAGTAGCCTTATTAAAACCTGGTTTCAGTGCAAATTGTTATTGAAATATTCACATGTTTTACATTAGTAATGATTCCCCTTTGAGGGGTGTTTTACATGCAGAATTCGCAAAGCACAAGGTTGATAAGTAATACAAGATACCGTTACGAAAAGATACTATAACAGCATCGTTCCTCGCAGGTATATCTCAGGTTTCTCTGGATGATTGGTTTCGATCCTGAAAAATCCCAGCAAAGATTCTGTGATATGAGGCATAAACAGCGTAAGCTGAAATACCTTGTAGCCATCACTCCTTATTGAGTCAACAGACACCCAGCGATACTTTACAATGAGCGGAACATCTTCCTGCCAGGCTGATGGATTTTTTGAATTGCCGTAAGGGTCTTTTTTGAATGATACACCTTCTATATTGATATCATTTTTTTTGGAAAATACGAAGAAACTTTTCCAGGCTGAATCTGCACGGTTAATTGTAACATAAGGAACTGCTATTTCGATGATCGACCGGACTGTGGCCTTCACAGCGATTCGAAGGATCGAATCATTGTCTGCATTGGAGAATACTGTTATAACTTTTGAATGCAGACCTGCTGAAAAATCTTTAAGATTCATTTCTACACTGATACTACCGGACTTGCCAGGCATGACAAGTGAATCGTATGCAGTAATTTTTGTACATCCGCAAGCGGGGATAATACGCTGTATCTGAAGAGGAGATGTACCATTATTTTTGAAAGAAAAACGGGCCGGCAGCAACTCATTGACATCTTCAACCGATGTGCCGGCATCAACAATTAATGATTTCATGCTGATTTTTGCGCCAGCCTCTACAGTACTGATAGAAGAAAAAATAATGGCTGAAATCGACCAGTTCCTGAGAATAGTTAAAAACCTTTTTTCCTGTATTTCAGATATGATTGCCATCAAAAATATTCCTTACTTTAAAAAACAGACGTTGAAAAATGGATTATTTTGTCAGATAGATGCATAACCTCTATTACAAAGATAATTTTTACCAGATAAATCATCAAAAAACAGCTCATTTGTACTTAATATAATCACATAAACCTTCAATTTGCGAAACTCTGTTTATGAAATAGGGTAATTTCCGGATGAACATCAGATTCCTGTTATTTTGTTCTCTATTGAGAATACAATTGTTAAAGATTTGTTATAAAATGGCTCAAAATTGTCTATCTTTTAGTATGTTCAAGTATACAGGGATATTTTAACAGAACAGGTAATCAAAGGTTACTACTACCAAAAAGGAGCATGCAATATGCTGAGGATAATAGTTTTATTATTAACAACCATTGGATTTTCTGCATCAGCAGTTACCATCAATTTGACAGGTAAAGTCAAAAATTCTTCTGGAAAGGCTGTTTCAGGAGCAATTGTTGTTCTGGCAAACCAGAATATGATAGATACGACAGATGCGAGCGGTACGTATTCTTTCAAAAAGGCCGCAGTTTCCGTGTCCCGTATGTCTGAAAAGCCTGTTACTCAATCAGTAGAACTTAACAATGGAATTCTTTCGTTGAATCTTCCAGGTAATTCAAATGTTAAAGTTGAACTTTTTGATGTGCATGGAAACCTGATCAGCCGGGAACTCAACAGTACAGCATCAGCAGGAAGTTATCAGTTCAATCTTATGAATCGTAACTTTGCATCATCAATGATCCTGGCAAAAGTATGCGTGGGTAACGAGGTAACTACGTTTCAATTTTTTCCTTTTGGCAACAGGAGCCGGAAGCTGCAGGGATCAACCAGAACATCTTCAGAAAAATTTGTTCTTACCAAAGTATCTGAGGTTATCGATACGATAAAAGCTTCATCAAGCGGTTATCTGACGGGCTCCAGACAGATCTCTTCCTATGAAGGAACTATGGACATAACATTAGATTCCAGTACACTTAAACTGTTCAGCTTTTTTGTAACCAGTCAAAAAGCGCTTGAAAAACTTTCCGGAAGTACGAACGGATTCGGTGGTGATTTCAGGTTTGGAAAGACCGGGCAGGGTGCAGGGCTTCTTGGAGCAGACAGCATTTGTGAGTGTATAGCCGAAATGAGTATGCCAGGTTCAAAAGTAAAGAAGTGGCGTGCGTTTCTTAGTGTTGAAAAAGGTCCGAAGGGAACTCAGGTAAATGCTATCGATAGAATCGGCAGTGGCCCCTGGTATGACAGAACCGGCAGACTACTTGCTGATAAGCTCAGCGAACTGACTGCAGGTAATCGTCCCATCAATGCTGATGAAGATATTATAAACGATCTCCCCAATGAAGACGGTGTTCCAAACCATCGTCCCGATCCAACTAAAGACTATGTTGATAACCATCATACGGTTACGGGCTCAAATAAACAGGGTAAACTCAATTCAAGTACATCTACGTGTGATGACTGGACCTCCGTCACTTCTACTGACAGGCCAATGTGTGGTTTTTCGTGGCCACGAGGAATGGGTGGTGGTGCTTCAAACTGGATTACTGGTTTTCAGGCTAATGGTTGTGTGGCCGGGGCACACACAACGAATGCTATGGGATCACGAAATAATAAAATTATTGGTAGTGATGGCGGTTATGGTGGTTTTTACTGTTTCGCGCTGGTGCCATGAATACAATGTTTCCATAAGTAAGTACTTGTAATAAATACAATGGGGGTTACGGGTGTCTTGTTTTTGGAAAGGCACCTTATCTTTTTGATACAAAATAATAAGGGGCTAAAGGTTTTTTCCGGGCGGTGCACTGTCCCTGTCGAATGTGTACCCCCCCGGGAAGCGATCTGTTAAGGCCGAAATCGGGATCCACGTGGTGTTTGTCTGTATCTTCCCTGACTGCCTCCTTGGGCTGTCACAAAATTAGTACAGGCTATCTTTCTATATGCTCAGGATGGGTGAGTTGACGAAATTTGCAGAAAAAACGTTCATGGTTCTCCTGTGGAAAGAACAATCATATTTACACAAAGAATGAATTTATTGACAGGACTGTCCTGACTTATGATCCGCTGATTCTTGACAACTGTCGGTTGAAAAATCTAATGCTGAACAATTCACCATTAACAGTCAGTGTGTAGATTTTTTCGTGCTGGATTGACCAGTTATTTCACCAAGTATATTTTTACTCTCCGCGTCAACATCGTCAAACTCAAATGCAAAATCGCAATAGGTCTTGATAAGGGAATGGCTTGAATAAGCTTTCCCAATTATTTTTTTTGCGTTATCGCTCATTTTGTCTGCACTTTCCCGGTCGATAAACTGAACACAGGATTTTCCGTAGCGGTGAGCGTGAGTGCGAAATGTTTTGTATCCCGAAGGGGTAGAAAGCCCAAGGCATTCGACAAGAAATTTAATCATCAGATACTTACCATAATAATAAAATGCGGATTCTATTACCTGTGGTGAAGCACTCATGCATGCAAGGGAAAACGGTTCTGAAAAACCATTTTCAGCAGCCTTATCAAATTTTTTCCATAATGAATCTGGTATTATGCTGCTGTTACTATTTTTTTGGTAATTGATCGATCTCAGCAGAAAGACTGTATACTCTCTTAACCGAACAGTATTTGTACTGAAGGAAGCAATGAGTTGATTCTGAAGCCGGGGATTGTCGCGAAAGAGGCATTGGAAGAAGTAGAATACCGGCCAGAATATCGCATCATCATTACTTGTATTACTTTCTATAAAATAAGAGAATGCTTCAATCGCTCGTAATGGATCGGGATTATTACAGTAGCTGTGTACCCAGACGTTAAATGAGATGACATCAAATGGTAAAGCATTTGAAGAACTCAATGAAAGAAAAAGTGTTTTTTGACGGGTTGCGGTAGTCATATTTACCCCGTCGTGAGCTGTGACAATTAATTTGTAAAGACCTGGCTTTTCGTTTTTTGAAAAGCCGATATGGGGAGTTACACGACTTGTCAGTATTCCCTTTTTTGCATCAGTAATACCTGAAAATGCTTGAATACCCGTTGTATCGAAGAGTACTCCACCATCAGGTTTAAGAATCCTGTAAGAAAATGTAAGATTGGTATTGCCGGGAATAGTGCGGGAATATGTTGTGAAAACGACATGGAGTTCAAGAGGTAATTGCGGAAAAGCAGTATCGCAATCTGCCATGATCGGCTTACTACCGGAAGGGTGGTAGAATAGTTTGTCGTGAAAATACCTGTCGTAGGATGTTGCGATGGAGAAATCCAGAGCTGACAACTGTGATGCAAACAGTACCAGAATGAATAACAACACATCTATAGTTAATGTCGAATTTGTGCTGATACGGGACAATTCCGGATGGCTGGCAATAATAAGATTACGTTTTTGCATATGTACTAATGTACTCAATCAGGTACAGAACTTTTTTTGCATTCAAGATAATTCCGACAGGCCGGATCATAATATTCTAAATTTAAAATACATAATGTACAACCTGTTTAATCGGGTGTTTTTTCTATTGATCTGGTTAAAATAGTTCCGGGAGGTATGATTTGAAACGATTTTTAGTTCTGTTGGGATATGCACTGATATCCTTTTCAACTGCATTCAGTTTTACTGTAACAGACAAGCCTGAAGGGTGGGCTTCGCAATCGGGTGGAACCAGTGGCGGGGCAGGGGGGACAACTGTCACAGTGAGTGGTATGTCACAGTTGCAGTCTGAAGCGAAATCATCAGGGAAAAAAATAATAATCATTTCAAAAGGTACCTATTCGGGAGCACTGTCGGTTGGATCAAACAAGACAATTGTTGGTAAAGAACCAGGAGTAACAATTAAGGGTCGCGTCAGCATTTCTAATGTCAGTAATGTGATTCTACGAAATTTTGCAGTTCAGGGCGAGAAGTGCAGTTCCTACGAAGAGTGCAAGGGTGGGGCTGATGCTGTAGGTATACTGAATAACGCTCATCATGTCTGGCTGGATCATCTGGATATTTCTGACGGACAGGATGGTAACTGTGATATTACCAAAGGTGCTGACTTTGTAACCGTCAGCTGGTGTAAATTCTGGTACAGTTATGCAAAAGAACATCGTTTTTCAAATCTTATCAGTAGCGCGGATAATGTTGCAGGTGATAAAGGGAAACTGAATATAACTTATGCGTATTGCTGGTGGGCAGATCGGGTTGATCAGCGGCAGCCGCGTGGACGGTCGGGTAAAGTACATGTTGTCAATAATTTGTACACATCGAAAAATGCCTCCTATGCCTGTGGTCCCGGGGTTGAAATACAGATGCTGATCGAAAATAATCTATTCAATAACAGCGGTAAAGCAATTGAAATTTTTAATGGCTCACCAAAACCCGCATTCAAATCAGTTGGTAATCTCGGTTCTGCAACCAATATCAATACTAATCAGGGCACAGTATTTACTCCGCCATATACGTTATCTTTGAAAATGAGTGCATCAGAAGTTGAATCTAAAGTAAAACCATCCGCAGGCAATACATTAACACTTGGTACTACGGGGACACTGGAAAAACTGGCTACTGATTCTGATAAAAGTAATCCTTTTATTGCTGTGGGGAAAAATGGATGGACATTAGTGAACCCATCTTCAAGATTACTCAGTTATTGCGTTTTAACCCTGAATGGCAAAATAGTGCTTCCATACAGCACGTTGAAAGCGGGAAAAAGATGTATGTTACCTCAAGCATCAGTTCCGCTCTTTGTGAGGGTAAAGGGTAACGGCATCTGTTCTGATATGTATATACCTGATTAATCATCAAAACTGGAGCTGATGATAAAAACTCCGTAACGATTGCATTTACGCAACCATGTCAGTTCTTTTATCTTCAGCATTTCCGTCATACATTTAATATGGACCTGTTTTTCTCAATTGCCGATGTGCCGGGAGAGTATTCTTTCATAAGCTGTTCTATTGCAACGTGCGTAGTTTCATCTTCAATGCGGGCTTTTTCTAATAGAACACTTTGAACATCAAGGTTTACATGTTGTGATACTGGTTTTTTATCTGAGATAAATCGAAAACTTCCAGTCTTCTGTGACAGAATACTGAATAGAGCTTCTTCGGCCATTAATGTATTTGAAATCGCATAGGTAATTGTACCTTCCTCAAAAAAAACCATTCCCGATGATTCTGTTGTTTCGACAAGAAGACAGCCTGTTTTTCTATTGGAATCAATCATTGAAAAAATTTCTGTAAGTGTATCCTTGTGAAAAATACCTTCAAGATAGGATTCGCCCGGAGCTCCTGTAGACAATGATTTGTCATTATCAACAGAAGTCATCAAAAGTACTTTGCTGAGATCTGAAATTGTAAATTTGTCATTAAAAACAAATGTTTTCTGGATAAAACGGAAATCATTTTTAATAGCTTTGGTATTTTTCACATTGTAAAATAGTAACGTAAGATGTTGAGAGAATCCACCTTCCAGCAATGTTTGAAAAATGATAGACCGGATATAATGATCGATACTGAAATCAAAAAGTATCAAATCAGCTCTGTGATGTGTGAGGTAGTCATGCAATGAGTGTGAATTTTTTAAAACGGTGACATGATAGCCAAAATTTCTGAGAAACTTATATATAGAGACAAATTTTTTGTTCGTTGATGAAAATGTAATTTCCCGATTTCTGTCTGTTATTAAAAGACATCTTTTCAGCATTGAATCACTGCCTGTTCTTCGATTGTGATGAAAAACCATATATATTACAAAATTTATCAGTAAAAGAATAAATGTTGATAATGAAATTATGGTTGGAAAAACAACATTTGCAGGAGATGCCTGCTGCATATCACTTTTGACATCATTCATTGCTATATATCCCGGAATCCCGAAAAAATTTACGTGTAACCATGTGCTGTCGTCCGAATAAACCCCAACATTATCGCCACATCGTGCTATTCCAAGAACGGTTGTTCCAGGCGACATTTCCCTGTATACCATAACTGTTTCAGATCTGATTTTAAGGTGTTTTTTAATTTTACCAGGATCTTTGATAACTTTTTTACCTGAAATAACATTGGCTGTTTCATGAGTAGTGGCTTTTTGAGGTATTTTTAATGCTGCTTGTGCAACGGGTCTGGTTTTGATTGGCTTTCTTCTGGTTACAACTTTTGCTTTTTTATCTCTGGAGGAGGTAATTTTGTTTTCCTGTACATTTACATTGTGAGTGATTTCCGGGCGTATGGAAGGGACACTTTCGTTAGTTGACGATAATGGCGTTTTGATCTCATTTTCAACTATAAGCGTCTTGTTGGAGTTATTTTCAGGTAACAGGCGGGTGCTTTTAAATGCGTGCAGGACATAGTGTGAGATTTTCCAGTTATTAGAATGCGCATTAGTAATAATCTTTGAAGCATAATCTGTTATCTCATCTAAATCTTGCACTAAACCAAAAACATTGTCTCGTCTGGAAATATTATTTAAAAATGCCGGGGGAATAGCAATCGGCACCTGAAGTTCTCCAATTTGTCCGTTCCAGAAAGTGTTGATGTTACGGGAGTTCATCACCAACGGATCATTGGGAATGATCAAAAGATCTATATTGTTAATTTCTACCATATTGTTAATAAATGCCTTCACGCTGGCAGCATTGTTTGATGCTGAAATGGCATATGGAAATAAACGTGCGTGCAAACGTTCACCATCATTTTTTAATGACTGAACGAGTTTGAGATTTGAAGCTGAATAGATTATGCCAATTCGTTGAGGTCGGGAACCGGTCAACTGATATGCATTGTTTATATACTGGTCCAGATTTATTCTGTATTTTATGGTGCTGCTGTTTTTCAGGGTATTGGCATTTAAATGCTCATTAAACTGGCTGCCAATAAAAATCGTCGGGATATGCCTGTGCCGATACTCTTCACTATGAAGTTCTTTCATGATGCTGATTGATCCGGGATCTATAACTATTACAAGGCGTGTTGAATTGCTCGCCAGAATATTTTCAATCTCACTTTTATTGAGCGGCAGTACTGAATGCAATACAATTTTTTTATTTATGCTTTTATGGATCTTATGCTCAAATTTTTTAACAGGAAAGCCATCCGGGTGTATTATTAAAAGTGTGGGCTTTTCACCATAAGTCAATACTATTGCAACTAATAGAGAAAAAAGGAGTTTGCTTGTCATGGTTGTATTTGTAACCTCCATTTAAACACATTCAGTAAGCCGCTATGATGATTATCAGGTAATAAAAATGTTTACATTAAAAAAACATCGAAAAGATGCACTATACAAATTCATATCTCTCACTTCCTTTTTGTATTAATATAAGGAATATTTGATAAATGAGCAAAGATATTCGCACAGTATGAGTGTTTTTGTACCTGATTGAGTACACTATGGAAAAAGTAACAGGTGATAACTTATGGTAGCGAAACTTTTGCAAAAAAAGAAGCGCTTTTCGGGTAGGATATCTGTAAAAAATCAGAACTGAATGGGCTCAAAAATGAGGAATTTGTCATCTGCTCCCTGGTTGATAAAACACAATTTGATCCATGACTGGGATCGTGCTTCATATGAAATGATACACTCGTCAATAGAACCGATAAATGAATATTGAGAATCAGATTCTGAACCAATCCGAAAAGGCAATTGATTACTGATACTTCCGACCCCTGAAATGGAACCTTCATAGTTGTCGGTAACATCAACTCCATCAATATATACTCTGCACCCTTCATTGCCGGACCGTTTGATAACAACAGCAACGTAATGCCATGCAGTAGTGTCGGTAATCTTCAGTTCACTCTTTCCCCAGAAACCGAATGCCCCGTTGTCACTCCACGAGGATCCCGCTGTCGCTGCGAAGAAGTGGATGTTATCAACTATATCAAATGAAAAACTCCATCCGTAGGTAGGTGAAGGCTTTCCACCGTTGGATTGGGCAAAAATAGTCTGAAGACCAATAGTATCTCTTTTCAGCCAGGCACTGAGAGTTAAATCATTAGTACCAGCATTAGAGATATTGCCCATTTCAAACCAGGCACTTGTATCAGTGAATATCTGGCCATTGCCGATTATACCTGGACACTGCCTGACAGGTCCGTATCGTACGCCTTTAAATCCATGGGAGCCTGCATCATGAACCGTATCGGATGATTCGCTCAGGTGCCAGACTGTATGGAAACCATATGAGGAATCAAATACAATGTTATTACGAGTTAATGAAGTGACTTCCGGATTTCCCCAGTATATGGTGATCGATTGATCTGCATTGTTACCATAGATCGTATCAACATTCACCCATATCTCAGCCTGTGATGTATGAGTGTCCCAGCGTTCGATCTCTGCATCGAGGACTTTACCGTTATTTCCTTTTACAAAAAGATCGGTACCTCCAGGCTGTGTTTGAGAAAAATTGAAGTTTGTACTGTTCAGTCGTATGAGAACTGGGAAACTGTAAAGATCTGAGGTGATCGATGCTCCGCTGGATGAAGTATTAAGAGTAATTTTGCGTTTGTATTTCCATAGTGGATTATCAATGAAGATCGTTTGTTCAGCCTGAATAATGATTTCCTTTTGCAAAATATTGGTTTTTTTACCATCAGCTCTGGAAAGAATAACTTCATGTAAAGAACCAGTCGGAATTTCGTCAAGAATTACATCTACTTCAGCTTCGACAAATGCATAAATATCGGTTCCGGGAATGTAGATATAACTTTCTGGAGTGATTGAGCTCTGCTTTTTGAATGATGTAGAGACTGAACCTGTTTTATCAAGATTTACCGGATGTAATGTTGTCAGAGAATCTTTATTGACAGCGATATTTCTGATCAGCGTGCCCTTCGATGCAGTTGAATCACGTGCAAGGATGGTATATGTACCCGGATTGATATTTCTGAATGTAAATTCGCCATGGGAATTTGTAGTGTCAGTAGTTGTACTGTTTGTCGATGTATCAGTGACCGGGTTATGATCGTTTGTTCGAAGCGTAACAATCGTATATGGTGCAGGAGTGTTGTCGCTATTATATATGCTGCCGACAATGCCATTGGTTGTCTCGGTTGTTGCTCCTGCCAGATTATTGTCTGTGCAGACCGTCAGATACGGTAGTATACATGCACATAAAAAATAACAAAGCAAAGGAAATGTAGTAAAAGGTTTCATTGTTTTCCACTTTTGATGTCCGTTAAGGGAAAAAACTGCATATTCAACTGATACGTCCTGTCCGGAGTGGTGGTTTCACCCACATAAGCAATTATCGAGCGGCGGAATTCAGTTATCCGGTGACGAATCTCTTCAAAATTTTCTTCATTAATGTTCATGGTTATTGTAGAAATGTCCCTAAGTTCTCGTTTATGACGCTCAATCGATTCCTGAGAGAGCTTTATTGTCTGCTCCTGGAATGTAGAAATTGCCAGAGACCGCCATTCTGATCCTGTTGTAATCGCACTATCTGTTAATTTATAACGCCCACCGGAATCTCGTTCTATCAGTTTCAATTTTTCCAGCAGACGCACCGATTCCCGGGCTTCCTTTTCTGAAATCGATGGTGAAAGTTGCTGCCCAAGCAGGGTATAGTCATCCTTGAAATCGAAATACTCAAGAACAGATCGAATTACCGGATGGTACCATGTACAGAAATATTCATATTGCCATTCAACCAGCCGTTTGTTTTTAACATTTTTAATTGAGAGCAATTTTTCGAAATGCAGTTTGCTCTCCCGTTGTGATTTGGCCTTTATAAAAAGAACCATCGTATGAAAATACTCTGTTTCATTAGGATTGAATTTGAGAAATGCAGTTAATTTAGGGATAGATTTTTCAGCCAGGTGCCTTGTTTTGAGCATGACCTTCAGGAGGTAACTCGGATCAAGACCGACTTTATTACCGAAGTAGCGGTACGAAAAAAAACTGTGAAGCTCCTTCTGCTCCTCATAGTGTTCTCTAAGGAAATCTCTGTAGTCGATATATTCAAAAACGGGTTTCATTTTGATGTCTATTACCTTCTTTTGAATAGTCTAAATATATCGCCAAATTAATTATACCGCTATGGGTTTAATTTAAAAGTATGGACATATCTGTCCACAAATAATCGTAATTTATAACCAGACACTGTAAGCTTGTGCAGCAATGTATTCTGTAATTAGTTTTGCAGTTTTTTTCAAATGGGCAGATGTTATTTTTAACAAACATAATTGGTTTCTGTTCAAAATGCAATAAAATAGTCGTTAGTGTAGTGTTTTGAACAGACTCAGAATGAGCGTCCTTTTTATGCATATTATCCTAAATTACGCTCATCCTGATGCCGCAATGTGGGAGAATAATAGCACAATAAGGTGTCTTGAACAGAATCTGATTGATTCTAAACCGTTATAAAACCAAAATAGCGAAAAACGTCCTTTATTGGTCTGGCAAACGGTATAAATGAATGAATGGTACACAGAGCTTCTGCTTTTGCGTGTTGAAGGGTGGCATGTGTATTTAAAACAAATTATATAAGGAACATCTGTTTTAATGAGAGATAAGGATAAAGAGATTATTTTTGTCGAAAATCTATCAGACGATAATCGGCAGCCCCTGGAGCATGGTGATTATCTTGAGCCGCCATTCTGGGGAACAAGTAATGTTCTTCAATGGACCAGTGATGCTGTGTTTGGGGCAATAAAAAAAGAGTTACTTTTTCGGAATGAGTGGTCGGGGGTTTGTTCTGAAAGATCCGGCGATGTAAAACCGGATCTTGATGATAGTTATGACCGTATCAAAGTTAAGGCTGCAGAACTTGACCTTTTTCAGGCATCTGGGTTCTATGGCTTTTTTCCCGTGATCACAGAGGATAATGTAGTGGTTATTCTGGACCCGTCAGATTTTCACACAGAGATAATGAGTTTGAGGTTTCCAGAACTCAAACATGCTTCAGTAAGATCGATCAGTGACTTTTTTAAACCGACAGGCGATATTATTACGTTGCAAATAAGTACTCTGGGCCCTGATATTAACAAAAAAATACAATTACCGGGTAACGAAATAGAAAATCCTATTTTGTCTGCATGTATATCAGGGTTAGCATCTCATTGTTCTGAAATGATAGCCGAAAAAGTTACAACAGAGGTTCGCAGGTGCTTCGGGCTTGAGCGCAGCGCTGGTCGAAGGTACGATTTCGGTAACTCCGGAATGCCTGAACCTCAATTACTGCCACAACTTTTCGAACTCCTGTCTGTAGAAGAACGGTTGGGTGTTGAGCTCACAGATCGATTTAAAATAAAACCTGAGTATTCATTGATAAGTGTGTTTGTACATCACCCTGCAGCATGAAATGATAATTCTCAAAAAATATTACAAAATGGCGGAATGGAACCACATTGATCCGTACTGAAGATTTCGATTATAATCTGCCCGAGCATCTTATAGCGCAATTTCCTCTTGAACCCAGAGACGCGTGCAGATTACTACATCTTGAAAAAAATGCCGCCAGGATAGGACATCATTTATTCAGGGATCTGCCTGGAATGCTTAGAACGGGAGATCGGCTAGTTTTTAACAATACCCGTGTAATTCCGGCGCGTCTTTTTGGAAAAAAAGATAATGGTGTTTCTGTTGAGATTCTTTTTACCGAAAGAGTGGACAGTCATACATGGAAAGCCATTGTACGTCCTGGCAAAAGGCTTCCTGAAGGAACAGTTGTTACACTCGATTCAACAGAGTGTGTACAAATAAAAATTGCAGAGGTGCTTGCAGATGGCGGGCGGCTGATTTCATCTTGTGTAGATAATAATTCTGAGGTTTCAATAGATTCTCTAATAGAGGGATTCGGGCACATTCCTTTGCCACCGTATATTACCCGTCAGGACTCAATAGAGGATCGTAACAGCTATCAGACCGTTTTTGCCCGATGTGATGGTGCGGTAGCTGCTCCGACTGCAGGTCTTCACTTTACGAAAAATCTGCTGGATACAATTAAAAATCTCGGGATAGAATCTTCATTTGTGACACTTCATGTTGGTATTGGAACGTTTCGTCCTGTTAAGGAATCAGACCCGCGTCAGCATCCAATTCACGAAGAGAAATTTGAGCTTTTGCAGAGTACGGTTGATGAAATAAAAACGACAAAAGCAAATGGAGGCAGAGTGATTGCTGTGGGGACAACTGTCGTTCGGGTTCTTGAAAACTGTTCACTTGATGGTGAACTGAAAGCACAATGTGGATCGACACGACTGATGATACTTCCACCATTTACATTCCATTGTATTGACGGGTTGATCACCAATTTTCATGTACCACGGTCAACGCTGTTAATGCTTGTCAGTGCGTTTGCCGGCAGGGATGCAATTCTTAATGCGTATAGTGAAGCGGTTGGAAATTCATACAGGATGCTCAGTTACGGCGATGCGATGTTGATTCTTTGAACTTTTCCAGCAGTTCATTCCCAGGCACCCCGCGCAGGATAATGGTTCCGGTACTGTCGATACATACCAGCTCGCGATCCCTGCTGTTGTGAAATGCGCGGACTATCGGACCGTTCCATCCCCGGTTTTCTTCAATTACCGGTACTTTACACCAGGGTTGACCCGAAACGTTCCTGTTAATGCCGATCAACTGGACTCTGTTAAACTGTTTCTCCAACTCCTCAATAGTCGTGTGAAGGAGCTCCTCTGACATGAACTCCTCAGTGTTACCTTCAAAGAAGTAAAGAATAACGATATCATTCTCCGATAATGTCCGGAACAGATTAAATTCCTCTTTGTAATATCCGGCAACAGGAGGAGCCATATTACCCATTGTAACCGATGTGTATTTCATTGCTGGAAGCGGCATTGAAGTTCCCCGTAATGTTATGCCATTACCAATTATAGTATCGATCCTGATTGTTGTGGAATCGATGACTATATAACCCGACAGATTTTCAAACATTTCTTCAGATCCCTCAGTGAAATCGATGGATCCGTTTTCGTCGAGGTCCAAACCCAGCGAAAGGCTTCTCCAATTTTTAAATCCGCACATCTGGCGGTTCCAAAGCATGGCTGTGAGCTTTTTCTGATGAAACTGGTACTCTCCGCAGAGTACATCCTCGCTGCGGATATCCAGTAACGGTGTTTCAGTGTCAAATCCTCGCAATCGCATCGAAAAATTAAACAAGGTACCATCTGAGATGACGCGTTCATCGGTAAAACAGGTGCGAACTTTACAGTCCGGTTCAGGGTCATCCCCGATCACAAACCACTTTACCGGCCTTTCATCATTGAGGTCACTATCGAGGTTTTTGTCTATGACATAATAAACAGCCTGATTACTAAAGTCTGTACTGTTTTGTGGCCCTCTCATCGCTGCCGTGACCGCGTATTTTTCATCTATCCGGACGCTGCCGTAGAGAATGGTATTCCACCCTGTAAATGCTTTCTTAAGATTTATCGGGGGCCGTTCTGAGAGTGCTGTGGTGTTAAATGGAAGATCGTCACTAATATCGGAAAGCTTTCTTCTGGATACATTGCGCAGTGTTAACAGAATGTCACGCCCTTCATGCTGATTAAATACTATTGTATCTGGTCCTTCAACCTTTTCGAAATGACACATGCGATATCGTCTGAATTTGTAGCGTACGGTATCCTGTTTTCCGCCGGCACTCACATACAAGTAATAGGTAAATGGTGATTTGTAAAGAGAAAAGGAGTTGAAATCGTTAAAAAGAGTAAAACGACCGTTTTTATCGGTAAAAGCCTGATAAAGACAGTTGATATTTGAATTATCCCTCAGTGTAACGGATATGGAATCTAATCCTGTTCCATCTGGTCCAACGATAAATGCATCAAGACTGGCGAAGTAATCGGGGCAGATGTTTCGGTACTTGAGATTACCCAGAGCGGTTTTGATCGCAACACCGCCAATGGTTAAAACAAATACAAGAAAAATACCTATAAAGATAAGAATACCGGTAGTGTTGAACTCGCGTCTGGAGTGCAGAGGTTTTTTTTCAGGAGTATCCATATGTAATCTTACGTCTGATTCAGTAATAACGTTACAATCTTCGAGTTAAAATAGTTCAAAACAAAACAGTTGCTTTTGTTTTTTTCCCATTCTTTAAAAAAAATAAAAAAATTATGAAAACAGCTGCATTTAGAGTAATCATTTCAGAGGCATCATCACTGCGTTGGCG
Organism: Chitinispirillaceae bacterium; assembly: GCA_016929595.1. Taxonomy (GTDB): domain Bacteria; phylum Fibrobacterota; class Chitinivibrionia; order Chitinivibrionales; family Chitinispirillaceae; genus JAFGIN01. Next base: position 7,884 of record JAFGIN010000192.1, on the reverse strand, counting down.
TAAGAAAGACATTTTTATAAGTATAGTTCATGGTACTGTCTGTGATACAATTCTATCCGGTGGCAGTTAAAAAATTTAAGATATCTGAATAGTCGAAATTTTAAAACCCGCTGCCGGAATTCCGGCAGCGGGTTTTTTGTTTTAAAAAGGGGTGCAAATAAAAAATGGGAGCCGTGACGCTTTGGGGGATAATGTTGATGTTTGGTGCGAATGTCGTTTTTTACGGCATGTCGTGTCTTGTAAGGTTACAGTCATGGAGTACTCGCTACAGCGGGTTAGTTGTTTGTCAATAAAAAAGTTACAAATACATTAATGTCTCAACCGGATCACATATCGTAATGACTACACCGGTTTTCAATGCCATTGCGGGTGTAATCTTTTTCCACGAAACATTTACAATGCAGATGGCAATTGGAGCGACCGTTGTGATGGTTTCTCTTAGTGTCATGGTGATGGAAATGGGGAAGGGGGGATATGCGAATGCGAGATAGCGGGATTGCACAGGTTTTTATTTTGGAGTCGGGTTCGATATTAACATATTGTAAAACTCAATAAGTCAAGCTGTCTTGAAAGCACGAACTTAAATTTGTATCATTCGTTTTCCTCTTTAAAATCAATATAGGACGTTGTTATACGGCTATACGACCGGCGGTTCCGGGGGATCTGATGGGAATGCAGAACTCTGATCAAGATATTCGTTTTCCTCTTCAGGGATTATACCATCAGCATAGCGGGTGTCTTCCCAGAGAAGTTCCCATTGCGCAGGAAATTTTTCATATTCAAAATCTTCCCATGATTCAGTATAATTGTCATCTTCATCAAAATAATCTGGCCTGTAAATTCTTTCAACAGCGATTTGTGATTCTGGAAAGTAATTTCCTGCACAGAGGTAATTAGGACTGCCACTTTTAAAAGAGAACGGGTTCCAGATGCCGCTTTTTGGCACAACTTGTCCGGTTTTAAAATGTTCTGTAAGAGAGGATCTCTGGTAATCTTTTGCTTTGGGGGCGATTTGGAGGTTGTAGCAATGTCTTTCCTGAAATGCCAATGGTACACTCCATTTAGCTCGCAGTGTAAAAAAAAGTGCTCTTTCAGCCATGTACACCGCTTTTTCGATCCAGGAAAATAAGCCGACAGATTGTATAACTCCCGGACGGTAACCTATGGGTTCATAATCGTATTCCCATAATAGTCGACCGGCAAAGTAGTCGGAGAAACCATATGCGTTCCTAATATTTGAATACCCTGATTTATACCCTACCTTTAAAAGATTTAAACCTTCATTGATACCTGCAATACTTTCGTAAATACACTTTAGACTTTCAATAATAGTCGGAGATGGGTCTGTAGCTGACAAATATTTATCATACCCTCTAGCAAATTCTGAAAGAAGAGTTAACAATCGTTCAATGCAGGTAATAGAAGTATACTTCTGTAAGTTCCATACAATTGCATTGAGATATTCTTTAGGAATGGCAAGTTCATTGTCTGTGGCTTTTGTTATCTGATTCTTTATATACACAATTTCCCCATCTGCTTCAGCTAAACCAAGTTTTTTAAGTGTGGTAAGTGTAGGTACTTTTCTTCCTTTATAATCGATATATTCCATATGTGTACTCATTTCTGTTAGTCATTCTTATCTGTTGCTTGTAATCCCCGGCTTGTTGCCGCGAAGTGCGAGTTACCTTTCGGTGAGACCTCTTCTATGGGGAGTACTTGCACAGTTACATCTTTCTCTGGTATGTTAACATTAAGATGTGAATCCCCCCAGTTTGTCAGTTTCTTTGATAAATCTCTTACTTTATCTGCATATTTGCTGTTTGCCGGGTGCTTGAAATCAATAAACAGTTGTGTTGCACCACCTCTAAGATATTGGCCAGATGTTGCTGTCCCGACACTGGCATCGATCTGACTTGCAACTTTTCCTTCCCATGCATACAATCCAGGTGCTTCAACTGTGTATTCTATATAAACACCATTTTTACTCCAACTTTCAAGCACTGCAAACTCTTCCCGCCACGATTCTCCATCTTTAGCCAATTCATAACTCCACCAACTACCAGCAGGGTTGCCTTTAGCTTCGATAACTCGCCGTATTTTAGTTCCCGGCTGTAGTTTTACCGCACGTATTGGGCCACTGAATGCTTCAATCGTTTCAAACTTACCACTTCTATAGAATGCATCACCTCCTAGATCTGGCCACCCTTTGGCTGAAACAAAATTACTTTTGTTATTTGGCGGATAATCCATCTTATCCACTTTCCACTTCTTAACTGGTGCACCATCAAAAATCTCTTCAACAATGCGTGCCTCAATTTCACGTGTACTGCTTTTCATTGTTTTTGGGATATCGTGCCATTCACCTTTGTACATCTGGTCCTGAATCACTTTCAGCCTTGCCTGCAGCCCTTTTATTGCAACGGGAATCATTGCTTCTGCTGTAACCTTAACTTTTATAAGACCATTTTGTATCAAGTCAAGTTTTGAAATCCATTCCGATGGGATCATTGCTCCAAATCTTTTTTTAGCTCCGGTAATAACGGTGTCAAGGCGCTGAAGCAATTCACGGAATTTACCAAGAATTTCTGCGGTATACTTTTCCAGATTTAACTCTTTAATAAACTTTACCGCATTACCTACTCCCATTCTGTTAAGTGCTGCGATAAAATCTGCTATTTTTGCTGCATTTTTTCCACCTTTTAGAAGCAGTCTTCCTAAACCTTTGATAACGCCACCGATGACCGGAATTAGTGCAAAAACCAGCAGCACCAAAGCCATCCACTGGAATTTGTCCCTCCTTTTTTCTTCATCCAGAGAAAGACCTATTGTAATCGCAATAATATCCCGTACTGCGGTTACATCACCGACAACAGGTATCATACCAATGGCTGCATCAACAATGATCTGGCTTATTGTCTGTTTTTCATTAAAACTTCCCTTGAGAGTTCCCCAGACCCACTGGACAGAATCTATAACGATAATCTTTTTTTCCGGCGACAATGGTACGGTACCTGCGGTGTAAACGATATCATCAGCGTCGGCCTGTGAAAAAGCTTTCCGGTACTCTTCATTCTCAACCATATTAACAGGTGTGTACTGGCGACTATCGGGTTGAAACATTATCCTTAAAGGGGTAGCAGTAAAATCTTTCAGTTCCGCAATACCGTTAGTGTCAAGAGAACCCTTAGTGTTTGATCCGTCAGCACATTCAATCTCAAATGGCGCTTCACACACAGGTTCATTATCGTCGTACCTGTGTTCAATAGATAGTGTAAACATCTCTTCCTGAAAAGGCAATTTCAGCAGTTCACACTTAATTTCCTTTGTTGCCTTGTTACTGACTTTCGCATAATACTCGACTGACATCCCTTTTTTCCCATTGGAAATATCCGCATAATGCTCATCGACATAAAACAGTGTCAGCTCAGTCTGCGCTTTTTCATTTTCTGCCCATGCAGTTTGGGCATACTGTAAATCGTAATCTTTTTCTTTATATTTTGCCCAAAGTGCAAATCTGATCGCACCATCTGGTGTACCTTCTATATCAACAGCAACTTTACATGGTTTGTTAAAATCTGCAGTTTTATCTGGAAGAAACCTTGCATTCTTTAATGTACAGGTGAGTTTCTTCTTCTGTTGTGGTGAAGAGTCATTGTCGTTTTTATTGCTATTGCTACTAATTGCATCACCACTATCATCATCATTATTACAACGTTGCGATTGTTTTGGTGAATCATCCCAGCCGCAGCCTATTGTGTCAGTTGGATCAAAGCTGCTGTTTTCAGTTTTTTTAGCGCTGTCTCCCCATAAGTTCCAGTTGAGACCATACTTGTCTTGACCCATAGTTTATTGCCTCTTATGTGTGTTAAATGTTTCCTATTTTAAAAAAAAATGGAAAAAGCTGAATAAAATCACTTACTATAGCTGTTCAGTTCAATGCTAAAATCCAATCTCTTCCTATTGATTGTAGCGACTTAAGTATTTGTTATTCTTTCCAAGTAAAGTTGTACCACATTTAAAACACTAAATTATAATATGATGACAAGAAAAACCTTATCCAATATGAACAAGTGCATAGACATCAAATTAACCTCATATAAAAGAAATTTATATCAAAAGAGACTGCGAGATTAAAATAATGGTAAAAAGGGAAAGGCTGCTCTGGCAAGAATTCCCTTTTTGTTAAAACTATGGCTGAACAATTAATTCTTAATGCACCGGACGCTCAAACCACAATACTTAGGAAAATTTAACTCCCCGACAGTAGTTGGTGTCTGGAGACAAAGGTATTTGAGAAGGGCACCGTCGATATCACCTTCCACACTTGTCCAGAAAAATGCTGCATCACCCAAAATACCTCCACGACCTCCAACATATGGCCAGCCCCATCCAGCTCCATAATGAACAGAACCAGGAAGAGCTGTAAAACCAGATTCGTTAGTCGCCCCTTCATCCTGATCCAGCCAATGTTCAATTCCAGTTTCCTTTAGTTTTCCAGCATTTTCTCCTACAAATGTTATTAATGTATTCCAATCATCTAATGAAGGGACACGCCATCCAGTAGGTGCAAGTTTACCAGTATTTACAGCATACCAGTTATATAATGCACCGTACTGGCGAATAAATGCTGATTCGTAGGAGTTTTCATAATAGCAATATATTGGCGAGGTTGTAAGGGGCCAATCTTCATTATCTTCTTCCCTTGGAATAGGAGTTCCATCATTAAGGCTGATAGCCCGTAGATTTTCCATCATCCAGATCTGTGTCCCAATTTTTACCTGGTGGTAGGTATTCGTGTTATAATCAGTGACAGTTGCTACCGATAGTGTGGCTTCACAGGAATCTTTTCCTCCAGTGTTGCCTACAACGCAACGGTATGTTCTATGTGTCGATATTTCGTTTATTGTAAGAGGGACAGTTGTATAAGTTGCCTTAGCTGCATTAGTTATTTGCATACCGTTTTCATACCATCTATAGCTTAAATCAAAACCAGATGCGTTAACGGTAAATGTTACTGAATCATTGACTGGACAAGATTGATTTTCTATACGGGTGGTAATAATCGGTCCGCTTATGGAAAAATTTGCCGTGATGCTTTTAGCGCTATTCATGGTAATTGTTTCTGGATTGGTGGTTCCCGAAAGATCACCGCTCCAGCCTGAGAATGTATAATTCGAGTTTGCCGTTGGTGTCAGTGTCACCACCGTTCCAGAATCATACTGCGTTGCGTTTGGCGATTTTGCAATTGTTCCGTTAGTTGAATTTATCGTGAGTGCGTATTTCTTGAGAGTAAAATTTGCGGTGACGGTATTTGTACCATTCATGGTGATTGAAGCGGGATTGGTGGCACCAGAAAGTGCACCTGCCCAGCCGGTAAATTGGTATCCAGGAGCCGGTGTGGCGGTAAGAGTAATTACCGTTCCAGAATCATACTGCGTTGCATCTGGCGATTTGGTGACTGTTCCGCCCGCTGAATTTATTGTGAGTGTGTATTTTTTGAGAGCAAAATTCGCGGTAACAATATTTGCTCTGTTCATGGTGATCGAAGCGGGATTGGTGGTACCAGAAAGTGCACCCGCCCAGCCGGTAAACTGGTACCCGGGAGCCGGTGTGGCTGTGAGGGAGACTACCGTACCAGAATCATACTGCGTTGCATTCGGAGATTTCGTGACTGTGCCATTTGTAACATTTACGGTAAGCGCGTATGTTTTAAGTACAAAATTTGCTGTAATATTCTTTGTAGCGTTCATAAGAACCGTTACTGAATCAGTTGAACCTGTCGCGTCGCCGGTCCAGTTAACAAAACGATACCCGGTACTCGGAGTGGCTTTCATGACAACCGTAGTACCGGAATCATACTGTGGAAGGTCGGGTGTTTTTTTTACCGATCCGTTTTCCGCCAATACAGTAAGTGCGAATGAGTTTGGAGCGTTTTTTTCGAAATTTGCAGTAACTGATTTCGCTTCATTTATAGTGATCTTTTCAGGATTGGCTGCACCTGTTAGAGCGCCACCCCATCCGGTAAAATGGTAATCTTTAGCGGGTAGTGGGGTAAGTGTCACGACCGTACCGGATTCGTATGATGGCAGATCCGGGACTCGGGTAACACTTCCATTTGTTGCTGATATAGTGAGAGTAAATGTTGCATTTTGAGTCCATTTTGCAAATACCGTGTCGCTGGCAGTTACAATCGTCGTAGAGGTAAACTGGGTACCCCCCCCGTTGATAGCTGTGTACCATCCTCCGAAGGTGTATCCGCTTTTTTGCGGTTGTGTTGGTAAAGTTCCAATAGTGGTTGCTGGCGAAGTAACAGTCTGTGATGCAGGAACTGGAGCTGTTGTTGCACCCTGATCGTCATAAGTTACTGTATAGGAAGCTGGATTCCATTTTGCAAAAAGTGTATCATCGTTAGAAACTGTTATTGCGGAAAAATTCCACACGTTTACACATGTAGCTTCTGTATACCATCCGCCGAAACAATAATTTTCAAATGTAGGGGCAACAGGTTCTACTATATGTTCTCCATCTGCAATCGTTTGAGAAACAACTGCGCTTCCTCCTTGTGAATTGAAGGTAATTGTAAATTTTGCAATCGACCATTGCGCATACAACACTGCATCAGATGTATCCATTGTATATGAATCACCATTGGCGTAAGGTGTCCCGCTTCCATTTGAAGACGTGTTCCAGCCGGAAAATTTCAAACCGGGATTTGTAAAAGTATTAGCTGATAAAGGCACTGACATACCTGATGCAATCGACTGCTCAGCCATTGAACCAGTCCCGCCGTTGCTGTTAAAAGTTATTTTATGTAATGGATTCTGCGTCCAGATTGCGTATAGTGTATCATTGCCGGTTGCCATAGTGTATGTTGCTTTGTCGGAATATGTTACAGCACCTGTCGCAGATGTTGCCCAACCGGCAAATACCCAGTTTGAATATGTAAAGGTGTTAGTAGATAATTCAGCAGACATATCGGATACAATAGACTGGTCAACCATTGAACCGGTACCGCCATTGCTGTTAAAGGTTATTGTATATGCAGCTTTTTGCGTCCAGATTGCGTATAGTGTGTCATTACTGGCTTTCATAGTATAATCTGCTTTATCATTATATAAAACTGTACCTGTAACAGAGGTTGCCCACCCGGTAAATACCCAGCCTGTATTTGAGAATTCGTTCGGGTTAAGTGGAACAGTCTTTCCTGTGATAATTGTCTGCTCATTCATCATGCCCTGAGCAGCGGTGTGGTTTTTATTGAATGTAACATTATATGTACTTGTATTTACCCAGATAGCATATAGAGTTACATTTTCAATACCCATTTGAAAATCTGCCTTATTCGTGAATACCACTGGCCCTGATTCGGTAATTGCCCATCCGGAAAAACTGTATCCGGAATTAACAAAGCTGTTTTCCATTAACCTCACAGAATCACCCTCACTATAACTCAGGACAGGCATCGTTCCGCTCGCAGTGGCACTATTTTTCAGAAATGTAATAGTGGAGACTAACGCAGAACCTTTAACAATTGAAATATTAGAAGCAACTGGTTGTAATGCAGGAGTGGAATAGGGGGTCAATACCAGATTTCTGACTCCAGGAGTTGAGAATGTGTGAGAATACCATATCGTATCGCGGAAGTATTCATTATTAAATGTCGTAAATGTCGTATTGATAATCGTAGAATCATTTTCTTTGACCACCAGAGAGATAGAGTCAAAGTTATTTGGAAGATAGAGTGCTGCACCGATATAGAGCTCTCTTCTGACTGTATCGACAACAGAATTACTATGCACTGCGGCCACCAATTTAATACTGCAATAGATTCATCAGTTTGAAATTGTACTTCTTCTTCCTGTATTTTCTTCCAAAAATAATTAT
>JAFGIN010000191.1 GCA_016929595.1 Chitinispirillaceae bacterium | reverse complement strand
TGAATTGGATATTGCAAGATATCTCCAGAACATTTGAATCGTGACAATAAAATACATTCTACTCAATTTTTGCCACCAATAAGACGGTGTAAAGTGTGTTATATGATCAGCTCTGATAGGCGATGCGCCGAGCCTGTCGAGGTGAGAAGGGGTTGGGGGATGAGGTTAAAACGCAAAAAAAGAATTAAACTTGCGATTAACAAACAGTAAAACTATCCTGTTTAGTGAGTTCTGAGCGTAGAGCACGAATTCGCCGAAATCCGGAGACTAAGAGTTGAAGATGATCTACCGGCTTCCTTTGCTTTTCATCCGGTACCCCTCCTTGTCATAAATAATAACCGGTACCGTATGATTCTTTTCAAAGTAGTCATAAATGGATTTAATATTAATCCAGAAGGAATGATGCTTGTCGTATTTGAAGAGAGGGGTATCGGTCATTCGTGCAAAATTTTCAAGGGTGTGAGGTAATAGTATCCATTCCCTGTCTTCTTTGATTCCCATATGCGCTTTAATTGCTTCACTGGTAAGTTTAAAGGGGAAAATATGAACCTGAATATCTTTTTGACCCATTTTTATTGAACTCAATAGTAACCCATATAATTCTTCGATGGGCTCATTTTCAATCGCGAAACAACCCACAGATGCGCAGTAACCATGAATTACGATATCACCACCCGTTCTCTTTTTTAATCTGTCAAAACCATTGGGGTAGTTGATGGCGATACTTAAATGAAATTTGCTGCTGAGATTAAAACCTTTTTCTGATATGCAATAAACACCTTCAGGTGCCTGGCGGTCACCCTCTTTTTCTTTCGGGCCCAGATCTCCGGAGATCTCACAGATGGGGTACGTTTTCAGATAGTGCATTTTTCCATGCTTTTCAAGCCATACTTCAAGCTCTTTTTCCTCTTTAAAAATGCGGATAAATGCATCGGAATGAAAACGGAGACCTTTGCGGGTCAGCAGCGTATCAAGTGTCATCAAGGCCTGATCAATATAATTTTCTGACAGCTTCCGGGCAGAAAGCGAACAATAAAAGAGTAAAATTAAAGGCACAATTCTGAATACTTTATGTATCACTTTTTACTTTCCAATGTGTAATCATTCATATATAAAGATATGAGTGTTTCTTTGCACATAAGGAGAATGTATTTAGTAGTTGTTCAAACCTTAGTAGCGCCTTCTCCTCTTTAATTAATATACAATCGAATCCCTCAGAATGGTTTCATTTCGGGGTCAGTATCGTTATCGAAAAACGCAGTAATTGAGGATCGATCCCGATTCTGCACGCGATGAACCGTGTGGCCAGAACGGTGCATAAGCATTTTTATGCGTACACCCACCCTTATCCCACGCTGCTCATTTCTGGAAGCCAGAATACTGAATTCCGGATACCTGAGTAGTAACTGAAGTTGGTATAAATAGAAATTGTAGTATCAAATAAAAGTATATAAATCAATGAGATATAAGGAATTAAAATATCCCTTGATCACTTCAGGTGATCACTTTTTGATGCAACTTCATGACAGAATGCGCCTTTGATACTATATTAACAGAGAACACAAACAACCGGAAACTTTAATTATGGCTGATATCTTTTCATATACGGATTACAGGCAGTTCATCAAAGACCACTGTGAGGATCTGCGCAAGGAGAAACCATTTTTTTCATACCGGTATATAGCTCAGAAAGCAGAGTTGAAATCTACCGGGTTCATCTCGTGGGTGGTTTCCGGGAAACGGTCAATATCTCTTAAACTGGCGCATAAGATCTGCACCATTTTTAAACTTAGAAAACGGGAGACGGAATACTTTCTGCTTCTTGTAAATCATAATCAGGCAACATCAGGTGATGAACGGCAGCACTATCTTGATAGAATGCTTGTATACCGGTCAATACGTACCGATACAGTGAATCGTGATCAGGACCAGTACTATTCGAAATGGTATTATTCTGCGATACGGGAACTGGTAGCAATTTCAAAAATTACTGATGAGCAGGATGTCGCGTCCCAGCTGCGTCCATCAATTACCCGTTCTGAGGCAAAAGATGCCATTGCGCTTCTTTGCCGTCTCAACATCATAAGAAAAAAGAGTAACGGTATCTATGAGAGGTGCAGTACGGCTATACGGGCCGGGAGTGACGTTGACCGTGCTATTATCCATGGGTATCAGATAGCAACTATGCAGTTGGGGCAGGGAGCTCTCTGCCGATTTGATAAAGATGATCGGGATGTCAGCACATTGACCGTAAGCTGCAATGCAGCCGATCTGCCTCGTATCAAAGAGTGTATAAGTAAAATGCGTTCTGAGATTACTGAAATCGTCTGTGAAAGTAACAACGCCAATCAGGTATTTCAGATAAATGTACAGTTCTTTCCCCTGTCAAAAAAGATTGAGGATAAGTAAAATGAAATCATGCACACTCATCACAAGCGTTATACTACTCATCTTTCTGGCACTTCACTGCGTCGATATGTCAATCTCAGGCAACGGGGGATCATCAGAAACGGTAAATGCAAAAGTGATCATTACCGATACTGTTGCTACATTGACTGATTATCAGGGTAATGATTTCGGGCTGATTATGGAGGTTTTTTCAACAGATTACCGTCCCTATGAAAAGTATGGGTTCAGGGTAAAAGTTGAAAAAGGGAAGAGTGGCGGGTCTGTCGCTTTACCGTCAAATGGAGTATACAATTTCCATATTTATTGTGAAGAAAAAAAATTGTCCTGTTTTATGACAAACACGACAATGAAAAAAGGTACTGTGGATACATTGACATGTACCCTATTATCAGAGTGTATTGTTGATGGAAAACTTTTGTCTGGTAATGAAACCGTATCGGATAAAAGGTATGTACTCTCAGTTCCGGGCTCTCCATTTATCTGTATTTCTGATGAAAAACAGCAATTTACATTCGGAGCTATACCGAGGGGCAGTTTTTCTTTGGCTGTGCGCCCGAAAGAACAACGATTGCTTATTGCTCAGGCAAAATATGTGTTTAAAGTAGATGAAATAACAGAGCGGACGCGGCTTGATATAGTGTTACCGTAAAATATGAATAACAATTGAAAATATCGATATTTTGATACTGTTTCGAAAAAGTCCGGATTTTGCAGATGAGGAGACGGGCGAGTGACTAAACTGAATATTGTAACTAAACCACACATCGTTTGTAAGGAGGTTTTATGTTAAAAAAATATTTGAGACCAATTATGGTTGTATCTTCTCTGATGTTGGCTGCAGGATGCAGTGAACAGTCTCCATCGGGGCCTGAGAAGATAACTACGATTAATCCCCAATGTGGAACATTTGGTCTGAGCAGTATGGGTAAGCTGGAGAAAAGAGCTGCTGCAACAACTGTTCGATCTGGATCGGATGTAAAGTTTGATCTTGGAAGAATCAAGGGGAGCAGTGGCTTTTTCTTCCTTCTCTATAATGTGGGAATGACCCCGATAACTAATGTTTCATTGAGTATCGATAATCCGGCGTTTTCCGTTTTCCCATCGAGTATGGATACATTGATTCCTGGAAGTGATGTAGGAATGCTTCCTGTAATTAAAATTGCAGCCTTTCACGGAACGCCCTATGATGGTGTAGGGACACGTCCGCTGCTTCCAAAAGGGCCTAATACTTTTGTACTTCATGTTTCAGGCAATTCAAAAAATGCTTCAGGGGCAGACACGGTGATTACCCTTGACGCTGAGATGGATCTTGAAGCACTTGTAATGGATCTTTCGATTGAAGGACGGAGTGGGTTGCTTGACGCCATACCTGTCGGAGGGCTCAATATTTCGGAACTTGCTCATATAGGGAAGGATATTAAAAATGTATCACAATTCATAACTTCCTGCAAAGATGATACTATTATAACAATCAACAATACAGGAAATGTTCCCCTTCATTGTATGATTTATCGTAGCCTTATGGTCAATAGTGCATATCAGGTAGACAAAGTTACTGATTCGGTAATCAGTGCTGGAAACAACATGAGTGTATCGCTGGATACAATCGCAGAGTCTTTCTATTTGGTTGCATCGGGTGATAACGCTGTAGCTGATCCTGTAAATATATCATTAAATGATAATGGTATGTATTACGCATGGATAAGGATGAGCTCCCAAAACTGTACAGACACACTGGTGGTAAAACGTTTCAATGAATATCTTGATGTTCATGAACAGGATCAATGCGCAAAAATCTGGGCACTTCTCAATAATAGTGTACTTATCTACGGGCAGAGCTACAATGCCGGAGATTCCGTGGTCTTTCTGTTACTTGATCTGGTGAATAATGAGCAACTGACTTCATTTTCAGGAACGTTAGATGCTCTGGTTCAGGATAACTGTTATAATGGAATTTATCTGAACGATTTCATTGTAATAGCTAATGGAATGCTTACCACTCAAGGATGGAAAGGAAGAAATGTCAAATTAACTCAGGGAGAAATATCCGGTGGTGGTTCACAAAACTGGATAGTTACAAATAGTGCAGTATTGACAGCTTGTAGTAGTAGCAACGAGTAAATCGATTGTAAAAGTCGATTGATGGCGGAACATTAAATGTGTTCCGCCATTTTATTTTGCATCGATACTTAAAATTTTTATCGCACCGGTATAGTCAACGATTTTCATATCCGGAGCCCCATCATTCCGTGAGAGTAAAATATAGCCGATTTTTGAATCGTTGAAATAGACCGAATATGCTGTTCTGGTTGTTGATGCATCAAGCAGTGTAAATAGCACTGTAATAAAAAGGGCACTCTTTTTCATTGAATAGTCCTCAGATCAGGTGAATTCCCGTATAAACGAATCAGAAAAATATATATGATGATAATCCTGAACCAGAAAATTATTATGCATAAAGGTATTTTAGTTAAAAAATGGAGTCAGGAGCGGAAAAATTGTATACTATAAGAAACATCAGCTGAAAATTATTGTGAAGGCCTTTCGGGGCAGATTGTTTTTCAGGGATGCGGATGGTTAAAATGGGATATTCAATGTTACACTGATGGATAACCTAAATGGGAAAAAAACACAGAACCGTATACTCTGTCATACTAATCCTGGTTTATATGCTGCTTCAGTGCACGGGGAGTCCGCGTTACACACGTGGGACACCTGATAGGTCCACTGCACAACCTGTTAAGAAGTCACCAGTGAAATATCCATCAAAAAGTGTTGCAACTCCAAAAAAAGGGGCAGCTCCGTCACCTTCAGTGAAAAAAACTTCTGCTTCCGAAAAAGAGGTTAAGATTGAAACAGCATTTGCCCCTGAAATGCGAATCCCCGCAGGGCCGTCGATTGCACCTCCCGATGATATAATAAGGGAAAAAATTAAAACTCAGGATTTCAGTTTTTATCAGAAAGGGCAGGCATCCTACTACTCCGATAAGCTTCATGGAAGAAAAACTGCCAGTGGAGAGCGATATAATAAAAAGGCTATGACTGCAGCTCACCGTAAGCTTCCATTCAACACTGTTGTTAAAGTGACCAGCACCAGAACCGGTAAATCGGTAGTTGTCCGGATCAATGATCGGGGGCCGTTTACCAAGGGTCGCATTATCGATCTCTCACGTGCAGCGGCGGAGCGGGTGGGCATGGTTAAAAGCGGTGTTGCACATGTAATTGTTGAAGTTCAGGAAAAAGGAAAATAGCGCAGGGAAGATCATAAGTAAGTATATTTGGTAATTCTGGATGCCGGTTTTTCATTTTTCCTGGAGTGTTTATGCGTATACTTCCTTTAAGAGCATATCTGCCTACTATAAATGGCCTTTTTCATAATTATGTAAATAGTACATCTGTTTTTCCCTTTTATGCATCATTCAAGCTGACCTCGCGGTGTCATTTCGGATGTCCCTATTGCAATGTAAAAAAACAGCCCGTTCCGGATCTCTCCACAGAAGATATAAAGAAAATTCTTGATAATCTCTCCCGTTCGCCGGTACTGATGACCAGTTTCGAGGGTGGGGAGCCGCTGCTACGTGATGACATTGGGGAGCTTCTGCGATATGCACGAAGTTGTCAGTTTTATCTTCTGTTTACGACCAGCGTAAAAAACCTGCTCGATTATCCGCTTGATGAATATTGCAGATATATCGATTTTTTGCATGTTTCAATCGATGAAGGACATGATAACTGCGAGATGTTTGAAATACTGCCTCAACTGAGCGGGCTGCAATCACAGGTCAGTGTGCAGACTGTCGTTACCAGAGATACGGTCGATGCCCTTGACAGTAAGGTTGAAATGTGCTACAAATGCGGTTCGAATATCGTCGTCATTCCTGCAACACATATGGACGATGCAAAGGACTGCTTTCCCGATATTGACATGCTTGAGAAAAAAATGAAAAAACTTCGTAAACAGTTCCCTTCCACAATTCATACCCCGTCAGGGTATTTCGACGCTTACCGCAAACGTAAATGCTCTTCAGGGTCTGTTATTATTGCCCCTGATGGTTCCCTGTATTATCCTTGTCATATACTTGGGCATAAAGGGGTTGATCTCCGAACGACAGATCTTACAACCTGGCTTAGAACAAAAAGCGCACGGCAGTTTCGCTCCATGATGAAAAAATGTGAGCGTAATTGCGGATGGTATCAGTATTATGCAATAGATTCATATACTACGGTAGCATCGGTGTGGGATGCTTTACAGCCGATTTTCGTAAAGAAACAGGACTCAATAAAAAGATGAAAGAGGGTTTCCGGACGTTTTTTCTTAAAAATGTTAAAAAAAGTAGTGTAGCAGGAGTCGTTATTGTAACTATGGCCACTGTTACACTTGCCAGAATTGCTGTTACTCCGTATATATCCCCGGGAATAGAGATCGGATTTGGAAAGGTGATATCACCATCCATTACAACAAAGATCAGCATCGGTATTAATACGCCGGGATTTCAATTTGTTAATCTTACCTATGGAAGAATTTTCACCATAAAAACCAATGTACCACAAATGAAGAATGGTATCAGATTTTTAGAGGTAGAGGGCGGTACTTTAATAATGATACCTGAAGTTTTTTTTATTGCTATGGCAGGAGGTGGAGCTGGTGTTGCTTTTCATAATGATAACGGTGTAAAGATTTTACCAAAAATATCCCTGTTTGGCGGATCTGTGCTGTCTTTTAGAACAGATCTTTTTTGGCATCCGAAACTCAAATCCCATGCTATCTGGAATCATGGATTAATGTTGGTAGCACCTGTTTCACCATTGTTTTTCGATTGGGATTAGTGTCATTTCTGATAAATGTACCATCGAGATGTGCTGGGTTATCAATACCGCAATTGATGAACACTTATAAATTTTAATAAAGTATGTTCATTTATCTTTGATCGAATGTCCTGTCAGAGGTCCATTTTCGTTGAAAGTATGGAGGACAGGTGACAGGGCCACACAATTTCCGTTTATTTTGGCATAGAATATTTAAATTCTGTAGTTTAACAGTGTGTGAAAACAATTAAGAAAGTGTTATTTTTGTACTATTTTTTATTCCATCGAAACATTCCAGGGTTGCCATTAATTATACTTATTATATAGTGCATTTTATTTTATATGTATTCTATAATACATCAGGTTTACTATATCTTATAACTTTTATCTCTATTTTGCAGGAGTTGGTATGAGTAAGAAGCTCTTATTGTCCGGCGTCCTTTTGACAATGTTGTCGGGGCTAGCATTTTCGGCAAACACGCTGGGTTCCGCGGGGCACTACGGTACAGTCAGAAGCCAGTCAGCAGATCTACTGGGATTCACAACTCTACAGATCGGCGGTGCTTTCCATTATGGTCAGGAATGGGAATATATCCATTCTATCAGTCCCGATCAGAAACGTTCAGGTTCACCTGGTTTGCTGTCAGGTGTTGGGTATATCGGCTTTGGTCTGGCGCCAATAATGGATCTCGGTATCAATCTTCCAGCGTATTATGACAAACCCAACTTTGGTGATTTAACAGCTAAAGGGGTTGGCGATCTTGAAGTATCACTTAAACTCAGTGCTTTTCCACTTCAGGATGAGAAAAAATTTGCATCCGCTGCATTCTATATGGGTTTTCAGTTTCCCACAGGTGACAAGGATGAAGGTTATTTTCCCCGGCACCCCTATTACGTTTCTGAAGGAAAATGGTCCTGTGGTGAAGTCCTGTTTCATCCGTTGATTGCTACAACGCTGCATTTTGACCGGCTCAAAGGTAATGTTCCTTTACGTTTGAATCTTAACTTTGGCGGAATTTTCAATGCTCCCGGGGATAACAATGCTCTTAATGGAGCTATAGCACTGGAATATATGCCTCATGAACTTTTGACCTTCTTTGCAGAGGTGAGCGCAGAAGAGCGTATAAAGAGTGTCAGCCAGGAGAATTTCTTCCGTGATCTTATCAACGATCCAATATTTGTCACTCCTGGTGTAAAGTTTACGATTCCAAAAACTACACTCAGTATTATTGTGGCAGGTGATTTCGGTATCAGCGAATCTGATAAATATTTAGCTCAGACCAGTGTTGGCGAGAATGGAACAACAATACATCATCAGTCAGCTCCACTTTACAATGTCTATTTTGGTCTCAATTTCCTGATTGACGGGAAAAGGGATCGTGATCGTGACGGAATTAAAGGCAAAGCAGATCTGTGTCCGGATATGGCAGAAGATATGGACGGCTTTGAAGATACTGATGGTTGTCCGGATTTTGACAATGATAAAGATGGTATTGCGGACAGCCTCGATAATTGTCCGGATAAAGCCGGAATCGCTGAAAACAAGGGTTGTCCCGATGTCGATACTGACAATGATGGAATCGTCGACCGTCTTGATAAGTGCGCAGATAAGGCCGGCATCAAGGAAAATAATGGTTGTCCTGATGTCGATACTGACAATGATGGAATCGTCGATCGTCTTGATAAGTGTGCAGACAAGGCTGGAATCAAGGAAAATGACGGATGTCCGGATGTAGATACTGATAAGGACGGAGTCGTTGACCGTCTCGATAAATGTCTTAGTGATGTTGAAGACATCGATAATTTCAGAGATGATGATGGTTGTCCTGATCCGGACAATGATGGAGATGGCATTCTCGATGTGAATGACAAATGTCCAAATAATCCTGGAACAATAGCAACTGAAGGCTGCCCCAAGACTAAAGAGATCACTCGCGGAGCACTCGTGCTTAAGGGTGTCAATTTTGCAAGTGGAAAGGCTGCACTTCTAGCAAGTTCCTATAAAGTTCTTGATGAAATTGCCGAATCTCTTCGTGAATGGCCTGAAGTTAAAATAGAGGTTCAGGGGCACACTGATAATACCGGTGTAGCAGAATCGAATCAGATACTTTCTCAGGAGCGTGCAGATGCTGTTCGTGAATACCTGATCAATAAAGGGATCGCCTTAGATCGTCTTACTGCCACAGGGTATGGTCAGAACAGACCGATAGCAAGTAACAAAACCGCTGCCGGCCGTGCGAAAAACAGACGCGTTGAACTCAACCGCATCGATTAAGTAAATAATCCAGATGTTTTTACTTAAAGGACTCCCTGAAAAGGGAGTCCTTTTTTATTATATGGTATGAATTTATCGTAGGTGATACACTCAGGGATTTCAGATATTACAAAATCACGCAGGTATATTAGACCCAACAGTTAAATTCTTCATACCTTCCTTCAAAGGATGCTTCAGTTAAGATCAACATTCACCGGAAACCATTCGATCGGTACGGGTAAAAGCAGCCTTCAAGGATAGCTCGAAATCTTAAAAACCGGGTAATTTTCCTGTCACCTTTATCTGCGAATACCCTGATTATAATGTATTTTAATCTGCTATAGAAAAATTGGATATTTAAAATCGGGTGATACGTAAAATAAGCGTTTAAATGCATTAATTACCTACAAATTACTCAAGAAAGAACGTTTCATGAAACAACTGATGCTGGGAAATGAGGCGATTGCGCGGGGTGCGTGGGAGGCTGGTGTCACGGTCTCGACTGCTTATCCCGGAACGCCGAGCACCGAAATTACTGAATATATCTCACACTATAACGAGATAAACGCAGAGTGGTCGGTGAATGAAAAAGTTGCCTTTGAAGTTGCGATGGGGGCTTCAATCGCAGGGGCGCGTACAATCGTCTCGATGAAACATGTTGGACTTAATAACGCAATGGATCCTTTTATGTCGATCTCCTATCCGGGCGTTAATGGTGGGCTGGTCGTTGTTGTTGCGGATGACCCGGGACAGCACAGCTCTCAGAACGAACAGGATACCCGATGGCTGGGGATTGCTGCGAAAGTTCCGGTTCTGGAGCCGGCTGACAGTGCGGAATGTCTCTTTTTTGTAAAAGAGGCGTTTACTCTCAGTGAACGGTTCGATACACCGGTTGTTGTGCGGCTTACAACCAGAGTGGCACATTCCCAGAGTATCGTCATTACCGGTGAACGTGAGGTTGTTGCGCTCAAGCCATTCGATCAGCCCCATGGGAAATATATTGTCGCTCCGGCATACGCTCGTAAACGTCGGGTGGTCGCTGAAGAGCGTATGGCGAAACTTGCTGCGTATGCAGAGTCGACTGTGCTTAACAAAGTTGAGGATGGGGATAGTTCGCTTGGAATCATTGCGAGCGGGGTGGGATACCAGTATGCAAAAGAGGTTTTTCCTGATGCATCCTTTTTCAAAATAGGGATTGCCAATCCTCTGCCCAGAGAAACAATTACGACATTTGTCAAAAAGTGCAAACGGGTTATTGTCGTTGAAGAAGTTGAGTCTATTTACGAAATGATTATAAAGTCATGGGGATTGAGCGTGGAGGGAGCTAACCTGCTGCCGAGGGTCGGGGAGCTTTCCAGTCGTATTATCCGTGAACGAATAACCGGAACTGCTCCTGCGCTTTTGCAGGCGATGTCTGAGAATCAGATTCCGGTGAGACCGCCGGTCATGTGTCCGGGGTGTCATCACCGGGGACCGTTTTATGTACTTAAAAAACTCAAACTCAAGGTGTCAGGTGATATCGGCTGTTATACACTGGCTGCATCACCCCCTCTTGAGTCGATGCATACGTCAATATGTATGGGAGCATCGATTGGAATGGCATTCGGTTTTGAGAAAGCCCGGGGTAAAGAGTACGCTGCGCAGTCGGTTGCGGTTATCGGGGATTCCACATTCTGGCACTCTGGCCTGACCGGGCTTATTGATATTGTATATAACAAAGGGTATACGACCGTTATAGTTCTTGATAATTCAATCACTGCGATGACCGGACATCAGGATAATCCGTCAACGGGTAAGGTACTTGACGGGTCTTCGGTGATAGCTCTCGATCCGAAGAAAATTGCTGAAGCAATTGGCATCAAAAGAATCAGAGAGGTTGATGCGTATGATATTGTCGCTCTTGAAAAGGTTATAAAAGAAGAAGTTGCGGCGCCGGAACCCTCGTTTATTGTCACAAAACGCCCCTGCATTCTGATCAAAGGGCTGGAACTGCCAGATGAGACATATGTTGTTGATACTGAAAAATGTATTGGATGCCGGAAATGTCTGGCAATGGGATGTCCGGCGATCTCTTTTGTTGATGGAAAAGCGCGTATCAATCAACTGCAGTGTACCGGTTGTGGTGTATGTGTAAATGTGTGTCCGGTTGGCGCCATTGTTAAATCGCAGGGAGGTGCGGTATGAATATAGTAATAGTCGCCGTTGGCGGACAGGGAGCACTCTTTGCATCACGCGTTCTCGGTGCTGTCGCTCTCGGTAAGGGTTTCGATGTAAAAGTATCTGAAGTGCATGGTATGTCGCAGCGTGGTGGAAGTGTGATAACACATGTGCGCTACGGTTCAGCGATCGCCTCGCCAATTGTCGAGGAAGGGTATGGGGATATGGTTATCGCGATGGAGATGCTTGAGGGTCTGCGCGCGGTACCGTTTCTTAAAAAGGGCGGAACCATGATATTGAATGAACAGGTGATACATCCCATGCCGGTTATTACCGGTAAAATGGCGTATCCTGATGACATTGCAGGAAAGGTGGCAGCGCAGGGAATTACGGTGCACCGTATGGATGCTCTAAAAATGGCATGCGATGCGGGTAACAGCAAGGTAGTCAATACAGTGCTTTTAGGCGCCGCAGCTGCCTGTGTAAGTGGAATCGACCGCGCTATCTGGGATGATACGGTGAAAACACTTGCTCCTCGTAAATATCTTGACGTAAACTTGCAGGCATTTGATAAAGGATACACTATGGTCAAAGGAAATACAAAATGATCTGGAACAGGACAATGGAGTGCATGAGTCGTGAAGATATGCGCTCGTACCAGTCTGAGAAACTTCATTCGATGGTAGAGCGTGTGTATCATAATGTTCCGTTTTATCGTGACAGGATGCAGCAGATGCATCTGTCACCTGAAGATATAAGGTCGGTTGATGATCTTCAGAAACTTCCATTTACGGTTAAAACGGACTTGCGGGATAATTATCCGTTTGGACTTTTTGCGGTGCCGCAGAGTCAGATTATCCGGCTGCACGCATCATCGGGAACAACTGGCAAGCCGACCGTTGTAGGATACAGTCGCGCCGATATTGCAGTGTGGGCAGAAGTGATCGCCCGATCATTGACTGCTGCAGGGATTGGACAGAATGACGTCCTGCAGGTCGCCTATGGATATGGTCTCTTTACCGGTGGGCTGGGAGTTCACTACGGTGCTGAAAAGACAGGGGCATCGGTCATTCCGATCTCTTCAGGTAATACCAGACGTCAATTACAGCTGATGGAAGATTTCGGGACTACGGCGATTGCATGTACCCCGTCATATGCGCTCTATCTTGCCGAGTCATTGCAGGAATTTAAAATTAAGCGTGAGAATATAAAGCTGAAAGTTGGTATTTTCGGTGCCGAACCATGGACTGAAAATATGCGTAAAGCTATCGAGGAAAAATGGGGGATCATTGCTATTGATATTTACGGCCTCAGCGAGATCATCGGTCCGGGAGTAGGATGTGAATGTATTCACCGCTGCGGGATGCATATTATGGAGGATCATTTCATTCCTGAAATTATCGATCCGCAGACTCTTGAAGTCCTTCCGCCTGGATCGCGGGGAGAACTGGTCTTTACAACTGTAACGAAAGAGGGTATGCCGCTTATACGGTATCGTACCCGTGATCTTACCCGAATCATCGATGAACCGTGCGCATGCGGACGGACAACTGTCCGTATTGAAAAATGCTGCGGGCGCAGTGATGACATGCTTATTATCAGAGGAGTGAATGTTTTTCCATCACAGATCGAGAGTGTTCTTCTGGAGATGAAAGAAACTAAACCACATTATCAGCTTATTGTGGAACGTGAACACAATCTTGACTTAGTGACGCTTATGGTTGAAGTTGATGAACAGTTCTTTTCTGATGAGATCAAGATGCTTGAGGCGCTCACTGCGAAGATTGCTCATAATGTTCAGAGTACGCTGGGTATTTCAGTCAAAGTAAAACTGGCGGAACCTAAGAGCATCGAACGGAGCGAGGGAAAAGCGAAACGGGTTATTGACAAAAGAAATATAGGTTAAGGAGACCACTATGATCATTCAACAACTTTCAGTATTCCTTGAAAACCGCTCTGGTAAACTTACTGATGTTACTGAGGCTCTGGCGAAAAATAGTATCAATATCACCGCACTCAGTGTTGCTGAAACATCAGAGTACGGTATTTTACGCCTGATTGTATCTGATCCGCAGAACGCAGTTACAAAACTCAAGGAAGAAGGATTTTCAGTTGGGTTGACAAATGTTATTTGTATCACAATGCCAGACAAACCGGGAGCCCTTGCGCGGGCACTACGTCTCCTGTCAGATAAGGGACTCTGTGTTGAGTATATGTATGCGTTTTCGATGAATGATAAGGCATCCGCAATTTTGCGGGTTGAAAAGCTCAAGGAAGCAATACAGGTATTATCTGATAATAAAGTACATCTGATGAGAGCATCAGAGCTGTATTCGGTTTGACGAGCTTACAAATGCAGGAACGACACGAAACAGCTTTACAGAGACATAGATGGTATCTTAAAGCCGATTAATAAATCTGTTGGTGTAATTAGACGAACCTCTTCATTTCGCGGATTGCGCAAACAGGATTTAAAAAATAATGTGTACGGGATAATGGATCTTATGGGACGTTGTTCGGATCACATACCGTCTTCTGTTTATTTTGAGAAAAGATCAGAGGGGAGGGGGGATGTGGTTAAACGTGTGTCGTTTACAGAGAAGAAAGAGTCGGAATACAGGAAGCTTGAATCGTACGTTCCATGAATCTTTCGAGGCGAAAAAGGTATGATCTATAAATAGTACGTTCTATTGGATCTGAAGGTTTTTTTAAATTTCTCGTTTCATAATTGCACACTGCATAATTGCACATGCCGCCAAAATTTACGCCCCCTAAATCCCCCGTAGGGGGACTTTAAAAGTAGTACCTCCGGTTGATTGTTGGAGTCTGTGAGATAGTAAAACTTTGGTGTTAAAGATTGAAGACGACTGTTTCGCTGCTGGATAATCTCGAAAAAAAATAAAAAAAAGTGACGATTTGTGACGGCCGTCACATCGCGGGGTGGTTACATGGTGGTATATTAATCCCATGATGATTAACAAACCCAT
>JAFGIN010000190.1 GCA_016929595.1 Chitinispirillaceae bacterium | reverse complement strand
GGGTCGGTATCGGAATCGGGATCGATTCTCAAATGCGGCGTTTTTCGATGCCGATACCGATTGCGACCCCGACTTCAAAATGAAAGCATCTGCATTATTCGGTCGTTGAAGTTGAGCTGATTTGGCATGTAGTATCTGCTTTTGTACAAAAACGGTACACAGTGAAAAGAAATATTAAAAATATATACCGCGTTTTTTGATGATCAGAAAGACTTTTTTATATAATTGATCGTAATCAGTTACCTTCAGATATTTCAAACCAGAGTTAAAGTTTTGAATCAAACTGGCTTAATTCAATTATACAAAGTTGAATGCGAAAAGCAGACTAATGTATATATGGTTTGTTTACGGGTATCCAGCGAATATTACCCGATTCCAAAGGTTCTTTTAACAGAATTGTTGTTTTAATCAATGCCTATACTTATATTTCAAACAATTCATACATTTATATTAGTATTCATTCTGTAAAAATCATTATTCCTCGCACACACTTTAAAGAGTAACACTATGAATATATTTTCACGGAAAAATTCATCACTTCTTGAAGTGTTAAATGCTCTTAGAGCCGAAAACGCTGCTCTTAAAAATGCTGAATTAAGGTACCGGAAATTAGTTGAGCAGTCCCGCGACGGTATCGTCATCATCACCGATGATTGTAAAGTATATGATGCAAACCAGAAATTTGCTGATATGATCGGTTATACTCTCGAAGAAACTGCGCATCTCTCGGTCTGGGATTGGGACAAAACCCTCCCACGCGAAGAAGTTCTGGAGCTCGCCAAGGACGTGAATGATAAAGGACACCATTTCGAAACTACTCATACCCGGAAAGATAAAACAAGTTTTACTGTGGAGCTCAGCAACAGTGGAACCATTGTTGACGGTAAAAAACTGATCTTTTGCATTTGCAGGGATATTTCAGATCGGAAACAAAATGAAGCGAGACTGCATGAAAGCGAAGAATTACTCAGTACGTTTATTGATAATTTCAAAGGTATCGCATACCAGGTTTCTGTAAAAGAGCTGGATGCTTTTAAACCCAGACTTTTCAGAGGTGCAATAGAAGAAATAACCGGATACAAGATAGATGATTTCGAAACAGTAAACTGGAACAGGATAATCCATCCAGATGATATCATGCAGGTTAAACAGAAACGAAAAATGTGTCTCGATTTTCCTGAATCCGAATCAGATATGGAATATCGCTTTATAACCAGAAACGGGAGCATCTCCTGGGTAAAAGAAAACGCACGGGTTGTAAAAATAGGCAATGAGCAACTCCTTCACGGCACGATTTTCAACATAACTCAGCAGAAGAAAGCTGAAGAGGAGAAATTAAAACTCGAAGAACAGGTTCGGCATTCACAAAAACTTGAAGCTATCGGAACTCTTGCCGGTGGTGTCGCACATGATTTTAACAATATTCTCTGTATCATCATGGGATACACAGATCTTGTACTGAAAAAAATGACAACTGAAGATCAGTCATACAGTCATCTGACTCATATCCATAAAGCAAGTAAACGGGCAAGAGATATTATTCAGCAGCTCCTTACCTTCAGTCGAAAAGTAGAAATCAGGAAACAGCCGATAGATATTGGACCAGTCATTTCAGAAACACTCACATTTCTTCGATCGACGCTTCCCTCAAATATCAATATCCAGCTGAATCTTGATATAACAGACGAAATGATCCTTGCCGATCCAACTCAGATACATCAGGTCATCATGAATCTCTGTGTCAATGCTGCACAAGCACTCCAAAACCAGGAAGGTACAATAACGGTTACAGTTACATCCAGAAATGTGGACTTTAAAAAATTCGAAGTGTGCAGATATCTTCCAGAGTGCAAATACATAAAAATCGATATTTCTGATAATGGACCCGGCATATCTCCGGAAATCGCTGACAGGGTTTTCGATCCCTATTTCACGACCCGGGGCAATCTCAATGGATCAGGGATGGGACTTGCCGTTGTTCATGGAATTGTTAAAAACCATGACGGGTGTATTGCAATGAACAGCAAATCGAATCAGGGTACCACGTTTACCATTTACCTCCCTGTTGTGAACTCTCGTCCAGGAAGTGCCGCAAACAGCACAGACACCCGTTCCGTAGGTACCGAATCAATTTTATTTGTTGACGATGAAGAAGATATTACAATTATAGGAAAAATGATTCTCGAAGAACGCGGGTTTCGTGTCAAAACAGAAGTCAATCCGCTCGATGCTCTTAACACCTTCAAAAACAACCCTGAAGGGTATGATTGTATTTTCACCGATATGACCATGCCCAAAATGACCGGAGATACGCTGTTCAAAGAGCTCCGGAAAATCCGTTCGGATATACCAGTTGTACTCTGTACCGGCCATAGTGACTATATTAACGAAGAAGAAGCGCTCGCAGCAGGCATTTCAGCTTTTACTCATAAACCAATTAATGGGAATGACCTGGTCAATATTATCAGAAGTGTCATTGATAATAACAGGAGGTAAACGACTCGAAGATAAGCTGACATTCACAAATCACAAGAACCGCGCCCACTCAATCAAGCCTCCTTTTCATCGATTCTCAGCCAAACCGCCTGCAGCCCATTGCAGCTTAAAAGGGTGAGGACGGCCGCAGAGCTTCAAAATAAAAGGGGAAAAGCCTTCCAAATACCATTTAATTCTTTATGGGTATGCATTTGGTTGGTGTTAGCAGCATTTTTGACAAATGACTCAAGTACAGCAGAATACGCAATCGCCTCTCTCCACTCGTGGAGAAAGGGAGCAAGAACTTGCGATGTATTCTTATTCTTATTCTTATTCTTCTTCCCCCTCTCCATTTTCCAATGGAGAGGGGGATCGAGGCGGTCACTGAGCTGAGTCGAAGTGGGGTGAGGCG
>JAFGIN010000189.1 GCA_016929595.1 Chitinispirillaceae bacterium | reverse complement strand
TATAGATACTCTTTCGATAAAACATGCAACTTTTTGGTGGGTCTGTTTAAATTGTTTAATGGGTTCGTTCTTTTCCGGCGGTAGCATACTGAAAAATGTCGTATACTGCTTGGCTGCTGTGCTGCAAAAGGGTCATTTGTTTCATCCCAGACTCCGCCACCGGAAAGAATGGTGTATAAAGAGTTATGCGACATTGTTTGAAAAATTGTAAACTCAGCAGTAGAAATTGAATTCATATCATCACCGAACTGACATTCAACAGGCAATGTATTAGCTTCCGGAAATGTTGAAAAAGCCTGACCCTGTAAAACAATAGACCCGAACACAACAATACCGGGCTTTAGATAGTTCAATGTTATAATCCATTAATCAGCGTGATGGATGTTGTTCAGTCTATCACTGCCCGGGATTCATGGGCACGATCGGGAAAAATAACTGAAATTTTCCCTAAAAACACAAGAGAACTGTTGAACGTTTCCAAAGCAAACACTATATTGAACGATTAATTAAGAAAACAAATATTGCTGAAGTAAATATGCTAAGGTGATCTGCAGTATTACAGGAAAAAAACAGGAGAAGTAATTTGAACACGAATCAAAAGATAAACATTATGCCATGCCTTGATATGCAGAACGGACGAGTAGTAAAGGGAGTTCATTTTGTTGACATTAAAGACGCCGGTGATCCGGTCCGGTGCGCCATAGCCTACTGCGAAGCTGGAGCAGATGAACTTGCCATGCTGGATATAACTGCGACAGTTGAGAATCGTCCGACCATGCTTGATGTTGTCAAAAGGGTTGCCGATGCAGTCTCTATTCCATTCACTGTAGGTGGCGGAATCAACAGTGTTCAGGCAGCTGAAGCAGTCCTCAGATGTGGCGCAGACAAAATTTCCACAAGCAGCGCAGCTTTCCGTAAACCGGAATTGATACAGGAAATGACTAAAGAATTCGGTCCGGATAAGATAACGGTAGCAATCGATGTTGATAAAAGCAACAAACTACCTTCAGGGTACGAGGTCTATATCGATGGCGGCAGGACTGCAACCGGCACAGATGCTGTTGAATGGGCAAAACGTATTGACGGTTTTGGTATCCCGGTTATCCTACCGACAAGCAAAGCCGGTGACGGAGCCCGGACTGGCTATGATCTGCCAGTCATAAAAGCCATTAAAAACGCTGTTAAAGCGGAAGTCGTGGCATCTGGCGGAGCAGGAAAACTGGAACACTTCCCGGAAGCGATTGAGGCAGGCGCAACGGTTCTTCTCGCTGCTTCGGTTTTCCATTTCGGTACGATTAAGATACCTGAACTTAAAGCCTATCTTACCAGTCTTGGTTATAAGCTTTAACCTGAATCGGACGATTTCTTTACGCAATCTGCTCCGGATTTCTAATAAGTATCACAAAGGACGGTACACGGTCCACTAATCGAAACTTTTTGCTTAATAGAGATGCTTTTCTTATGGGATTTTCACAGTACCCGACTTGGGAGATTAACTATAACATCAGGCATTGTTCAGCCGGGACTGTTGGTAGATCTACGGGAGAAATTATTTCTGTTCTACCCGAAGTTCCTTCTTAATATCCAAACGATTGTTTTTGTAATCAATAATTTGTAGCTATAAACATCTCATTTTTCCCCATGTATCGCAGCAGTAACCTTCTTACTCCTGGCCATCGATTCCAGCATTTTAAACCCGACAACCGCACAGGATGTAGCTACATTAATGGAATTTTTAAAACCATACAACGGAATCTGAATAAAATCATCACACATATCAAGAACTGGTCTGCTTATCCCCAGTGCTTCATTTCCAAATACAATTGCAAGATTTTCCGGGAAAACTACTTCGTGAACCATTTTTGATATGGTTGTCGTTTCAGCTGCCCATACCGGAAGATTTATTGACTTACAATAGTGAAGAGCCTCAACAGTCGTCCCGAACCATTTCCATGGTACATAATCGGTTGTTCCAAGCGAAGTTTTATCAAGCTTGAAATGCGGTGGATGTGGCGTATAGCCGCACAGGTAAAGACCACTTACCCGCATTGCATCACAGAGTCTGAATATGGATCCTACATTAAAAGCGCTTCGCAAATTATCAAGAATAATATGCATCCCGTTCCGGGGAAGCATCCTGTACTCATCAACCGTCAGTTCGGCATCAAATGTCAGAACTTTATATGAGGTTTCAAAATCACTCTCTTTGGGTTTTCCTTTACCGGTCACAGACAGAAACTCCCTTTGCATAATATCTGTTTGACAACACAAGTAAAACAAGACCGGCAAGAAAGAGTACTGCGATAGATGACATTCCAACCCGTGAAGCCAGCGATGAGGGTATTCCGGCCTTTCTTGTGAAAAAAGCAACAAACCCGACTGTCGGGGGGCCGATTATCACTGCAAATCTTCCAACGACATTATAAAATCCAAAGTATTCCGCAGCTCGCTCCGGAGGAACTATTTTACCGAAATAGGATCTGCTTAGCGCCTGAATCCCTCCCTGTGCAAGCCCGGTTATCGCTGCAAGTATGATAAACTGTGTCTGGTTCTGAAGCACCAGAGAACCAACGCCTGCAACCAGCATGTAAATAATAATTCCGACTATGATCATTGTAAATGCACCAGTTTTTCGTGATAGATGGCCAAAAAGCAATGCGGATGGAAATCCAACAAATTGTACTACGATCAGTGCAATCATCAATGCATCAGCAGAAATATTTATCGACATCCCAAAATCAACAGACATAAGTACAAAAGTATTAACGCCATCTATATAGAGCCAGTACGCCAGTAAAAATAACATCACTCCGGGGGTTTTTACAATTTTTGAAGATGTTTCTTTAAGGTTTGTAAAAGCACCCAGGACTGTCCCCCCTATTCCCTTTTTTAAAGCAGGAAACCGTTCTTTTACAAAAGCAAAAAGTGGTATTGAAAAGATTATCCACCATAACGCAGCAATGAGAAAAGACATCTTTATTGCGCCAGGTTTATCAAGATGAAATTTCGCAGGATTCATCACCATAAACACATTGAACACGAACAGTATTCCACATCCCAGATACCCGATCGAATAGCCCATTGATGAAACCCAGTCCATGCGATCCTTATCGGCGACATCAATCAGAAGGGAATCATAGAGAAGATTGGCACTGTTAAATCCAACAGAAGCAATAGTAAACATAAGCAGTGCACTTAGCCAGGCGCCCTGTGATTGAAAATAGAGACAAATAGTAAAAACAACTCCCAACAGCACAAAAGGAGCAAGAAACTTCTTCTTTGTCCGGCGCGCATCAGCCAGTGCACCAATAAACGGTGACATTAATGCCACAATGATACCCGCAATGGCATTTGCTGTTCCTAGCCGTGCAGTACTTACGGT
Source organism: Chitinispirillaceae bacterium (assembly GCA_016929595.1). GTDB lineage: Bacteria > Fibrobacterota > Chitinivibrionia > Chitinivibrionales > Chitinispirillaceae > JAFGIN01. The sequence goes on along the minus strand of JAFGIN010000189.1, from coordinate 26,985 downwards.
TGGTTCACATCCAGCACACCAGTAGCTTTTAAAAAACACCGGAAAGAACCCGGCAACAACGGTAAGAACAAATGCAGAGTTGGCCCAGTCGTAGAGTACCCATCCGAAGACTGCTTTCCTCTGCTGAGAAATTTTCACGTTTTCTTTTCTTTCTTTTCAGCAGCAGGAAACAGTACATTATTAAGGATAAGACGATAGCCGGGAGAATTTTTATGAAGTTCCAGCATTGTTGGTTTGTCACCTACCGCATGTGAATAATCCTCGGGATCATGACCACCAAGATAGGCAAACTGACCCTTGCCTGCGACACCGTGAATATAGTTGACCATATCAGTTCCAGGTACTTCACCAAGTATAATTACGCTCTTTTTAATTACGCTCCGGTTAAATGATGTCAAAAGTCCATAATACCCATTAATAGTCCGTTCATGATCCTGAGTGAGCATTGTCGGCACTGGATCAAGCTTCGCGCTGAAATCAAACAATGTAAAATCCTTTGCATCTCGTCGCATAGGAGTATTGACAAGATTAGCATCGATATTGCCAAAATAGGATGCCAGCGGATCAGTCTGTATCTGAAAGTTTTCAAAAGCCATGCAGTTGGAAAAATTCAACTTCGATTTGTAATCGGGGTCTACCCCGTCACCATCATATACCTTGTCTACTATATCAGTACCAAGAGCTGCAAGAGCAATCTCAAGGGTGTTGACAGCACTGCACATTGCAAATAGAAACCCTCCCCCTTCGACATACTTTTTTATTGCAAGCGCCACTGCTTTTTTACACTCGCTTACTTTTGAAAAGCCAAGCGTTTTTGAAAGATTTTCAAGCTCCATTTTCTGTTTTTGAAACCAGACGGCTCCGGAAAAAGCCCGGTAAAATTTACTGTACTGTCCAGTAAAATCTTCATGATGAAGATGAAGCCAATCATACTCTTTCAATTTACCGGTAACGACCTCTTTATCGTAAATTTTGTCGTAGGGAATATCAGCATAGGTCAGAGCAAGCGTCACCGCATCATCCCAGGGAAGTTTACCCGGGGGGGTGTAAACAGCAATTTTGGGGGATTTTTCAAGCGTCACTTTTTCCATGTTGTTTTTTTCGATCATGGAGAGAATGCTGCTCCAGTCGGCAGCACTTATTGAAGAGATCGACACACCGGCCATCCGTGAAATCAGCTCGGCATTGGCTGCTTCAGTTACGAATGCCCCCCCTCTGAAATTGAGAAGCCAGTATACTTTCTGTCCATCTGCAAGAAATTTGTAAATGACCCCATACGCCTTAAGGTGATCGTTCTGGCGCTCATCCATGGGAATCAGGTACATCGCCCTGAGCGGAACAACAACCCAAAGAATTGCAAGCAGCATGCAGCATGCAGCAGAACGCCATCTTTTTAGATTATTTTTCCTCATCAGCAGAATCACGATTAGTCATCAGGTAAATTTTGCAATTTTCAGATTCAGTTCTTTAAGCTGATGCTCAGAAACCTCCGCAGGTGCATTCATCATGAGATCCTGTGCTTTCTGGTTCATCGGAAAAGCAACAATCTCTCTGATATTCGGTTCATCAGCAAGCAGCATCACCATACGATCAATTCCCGGCGCAATACCACCATGAGGAGGAGCACCAAAACGAAATGCATTAATCATTCCGGAAAATCTTGTATCAACCTCTTCTCTGGAATAACCAGCAATTTCGAACGCTTTATACATTATCTCCGGACGGTGATTTCTGATTGCACCACTTGACAATTCAACTCCATTACACACAATATCGTACTGATATGCAAAAATATCAAGTGGATCTTTTGTCATCAGTGCATCAAGACCGCCTTGTGGCATTGAGAACGGGTTATGTGAAAATTCGATATGTTTATGTTCTTCATTATATTCAAACATTGGAAAATCGGTAATCCAGCAGAACCTGTAGACATTTTTCTCGATGAGATTAAGCTCCTGCCCAAGTTTAGTTCTTATTTCACCACTGATTTTACAGGCTCGTTTCTCATCATTACAGATAAAAAATGCAGCATCGCCATTCTGAGCATTAAGCAGTGATGTCAATTCTGCGAATTTTGTTTCATCAAGAAACTTCGCGATCGGGCCCTTCACTCCTGCATCTGTCCATGTCAGATACGCAAGTCCGTGTGACCCAACAGATTGTGCAAAATCAACCATTCGGTCAAAGAATGCACGCGGCTGCTGCGCACAGCCCTTTACAGTGATCGCCCGGACCACACCACCATTTGCGACAGTCTGCGCAAACACTTTAAAACCGGAGTTCTGGAAAATTGATGATACATCCTGTATAATAAGCGGATTGCGAAGATCTGGTTTGTCACAACCGTACTTGAGCATCGCTTCACGGAAAGGGATCCTTACAAAGGGTGCCGTATCACTTGTTTTTTCCGAAAAAGTCGTAAATACACTGGTAATAAGATCTTCAAGTGTAACAAAAACATCTTCCTGTGTAACAAAGGACATTTCAACATCGAGCTGATAGAATTCCCCGGGAGACCTGTCTGCCCGCGCATCTTCATCACGAAAACAGGGAGCAATCTGGAAATAACGGTCAAACCCGGCAACCATCAGTAATTGCTTAAATTGTTGAGGCGCCTGTGGAAGAGCATAAAACATCCCTGGATGCAGCCGTGATGGAACAAGAAAATCCCGTGCACCTTCAGGAGATGAGCTTGTTAAAATTGGTGTCTGAAACTCATTAAACCCTAAAGAAGTCATTTTTGAACGTATGTGGCTGATTACCCTGGAACGAAGTATGATATTTTTGTGAATTACACTCCGCCGCAGGTCCAGATAACGATACTGAAGACGTAACTCTTCAGGAACCGGATCTTCAGGAAAGATACAGAAAGGAATCGACTCACAAGCTCCGAGTATTTCAAAGGAGTCTGCAACTATCTCAATCTCACCAGTTGGAAGTTTTAGATTAATCGATTCAGGTGCGCGCGCAGCAACAATTCCATCAAAACGAATCACAGTCTCCTTTGGCAGGTGAGCAACAGTGTCCTGAAACGCTCTGTCAGGATAGATCACAACCTGCGTCAAACCATAATGATCACGCAAATCGATAAACAAAACGCCACCATGGTCACGTTTGTTATTTATCCAGCCACTGAGTCGAACAACCTTGCCAACATCACCTGCACGCAGCTGATTGCAATTATGAGTCCGGTATTCATGTACGGTGGAACAATTTGTCTTGCCGGGGACCGATTCCTGTTTTTCATCTGAAATTTTGATTGTCTCGTCTAACACAGCTAAATCCTTAAATTACCGAAAAATAAATATTTTAAAACAGTTTCTGGATCTCAGTACCGTAACCTGATTAATTAATCCGATACATTGGTTTTTCTAATCTTCCAGATTTCGATCAAAAATATATTTCGAAAGCATGTTTCGCTCATAGAATATGATTTAATGTATTAATTTCTTCTGTATTCTGGACTGAGAATTGCTATTCCATCCCATTACGGGGGGTATTTGTGAATCAAATAAAATACAATCTTCTCTCAATAATACTCTGTGAAATTGTGGGCCTGTCTGGTGGTGCTATAACATCCACTTCGGTATCTACATGGTATCGAAAGCTTAGGAAACCATCATTCAATCCCCCATCATGGATTTTCGGTCCAGTCTGGACAACACTGTATGCGATAATGGGTATTGCGGCAGCAAGTATAGCACAAAACAGGGAAAAGGATACCACAAGTGCGAATGCCCTGTTTGGAACACAGTTGCTCCTTAATTTCCTGTGGACTGTATTATTTTTTGGTTTACGTTCTCCATTTGCCGCATTTGTAGAAATCACAGTGCTGCATATAGCAATACTATTAACAATCTCTACATACTGGCGTCTTTCAAAAAAAGCTGCATTTCTTATGATTCCGTATATTTTGTGGGTCAGTTTTGCATCGCTATTAAACTATAAGGTGTGGAGATTGAATAGATAAATGAGGTGTTTTTTTGTTTACAGATGACATAGATTCTCATATCCTTACATTCCATTTCATAACAACACATTCTGAGGATCACTCATCCTCCTTTACGTTCTTAAGTGTGCTGATTTCAATCAACTGTATATACTAATAAGGTTTTTTTCTTCCGTTTTTTTCACTTCACCTCCGTTAAAACCACGGCAGGAATACAGCAGCTGGTTAAATTATAACTTTGTACGAGGCAAAACCTCTTGTCTATAGATCTATTTTCCTGATATAGGAAGAACATTTTCGTTTTTTCTCCTATTCCTGCTCCAGTGGAACATTTACATCATTATAAACTATATTTAAATTCTGGTGGTCACATTTGTGAAAACATTGCATGCAACCAGAGCCTAAGTCGTAATTAGCGGATCTTCATGTCATGGCCCAAAACAATTCCGGGCATCGGTTAAAACAATATATCATCACCCAGCAAAGGATCATCATTTATGAAAGAACTTATTAGAAAACAAAGAGAATTTTTCGACTCAAATCAGACAAAAGATATTGATTTCAGAATTGTACAGCTTAAAAAGTTCAAAAATCTTCTCAAAGATACTACAAAAAAATTGAATACTGCGATCTTTGATGATTTTCGTAAATCAGCATTTGATACCATTACCTGCGAAATATCTATGATTCAGGCCGAAATCGATCTTGCCATTAAAAAGGTCAAGACCTGGTCAAAGAGAAAACGTGTAAAAACGGACCTGCTGAATTTTCCGGGAAAAAGTTATATTATCCCGGAACCATTGGGTGTTTCGTTGATTATAGGAGCCTGGAATTACCCCTATTTCATATCACTGGCACCAGTTGTCGCTGCACTTGCAGCCGGTAATACAGTCGTTTTAAAACCTAGTGAGCTGCCTGCATCTACCAGTCGGGTGATGGCTGAAATAATCAATAATAGCTTTGATCCATCATATTTTACCGTGGTCCAGGGTGGTATTGCCGAAACAGAGGCACTGCTCAGCGAGCGGTTTGATAAGATTTTCTTTACTGGAAGTACAACTGTCGGACGAATTGTGTATCAGGCCGCAGCAAAGCACCTTACTCCGGTAACCCTGGAAATGGGTGGAAAAAATCCTGCCTTTATACTAGATTCTACATCCATAAAGATCTATGTCAAACGATTGATCTGGGCAAAGTTTCTCAATGCAGGTCAGACATGTATCGCACCTGATTATGTGCTGATCCCCCGGCAACTTAAAAAACAGTTTATTGAGGCCGCTATTAAAGAAATCAAGTGCCAGCATTTTTCGATAGAAAATCACAATTACGTTCAGATTATAACGGAAAAACACATCGAAAGGTTATCCAGACTGCTCGAAAAAGAGAAGATAGTATTTGGCGGTTCATATAATCAGCAAAGCAGAATATTTGAACCGACAATTATGGACAATGTTACCTTTGACGATCCGGTGATGCAGGAAGAGATTTTCGGGCCGATTTTACCATTGATTACGTTTGATTCACTGGATTCAGTAATAAAAGAGATTAAAAGCAGGCAGAAACCGCTCGCGTGTTACATCTTTACATCCAACAGAGAATTAAAAGATAAAATTCTTGACGAAATTTCCTTTGGCGGCGGGGCTGTTAATGATGCATTAATGCATATAGCAAATTTGAATATGCCTTTCGGTGGCGTTGGTGAAAGCGGTATTGGTTCTTACCACGGAGAATTCGGATTTAAAACATTCTCACATTATAAAAGTATTTTCGAGAAATCTCTCCTGTTTGAATCCGATCTCAAGTATTACCCTCGTACTGATTTTAAACTCAAGTTGATAAAGATGATGTTTAAATAAACATTTACAAAAACATTGTAATTCTGTTTTTTTTACAGCCATCCCCGGCTAATTGACATATTATCCAGACAGGTAGGGCTCTCATAAGAAATTTTCTGATAATTAATCAATAGCATCAGTATGAAAATAGATACTCCAAAAACCGCACAGTTTTCCTGAGCCCGGGTAAGTAAGGATAACTGCAAAAAATGAAAACACATTAAGGTAATTTTTTAGAACTATGCCTTATAATAATATTATAAATGATTGTAAAGAAGAAAAATTGATTTACCGATAAATGGATATTATTAATCGTGAAAAAGAAGAAAAAAAGAAAAACAAGCGGTTGAAAATGATACTAAAAAACAAACTATAGCCGGGGTTTTCTGGACAATTATTTTTATTGGCGCAGGTAGCCGTTATTTATCCGAATGCATTCAGCGATTATGATCCTCCCGGCAGACGTATACTTTTAAAAATGTTATTAAAATATCTCTGGGGAATTCCTGGTGGCATAGTTTCCGTTATTATTGGCCTTTCGATAGGATGGTCGACAATCCAAAGTATTTTGAAAAAAAAAGGCCTCTAAAGATATAAGTGACTTAAAAGTGTTAAACCTGAAAGCTGCAGTATCTGAGGATGGAAAATTTTAAAAAAGATCAAAGATGTGCAGCATCTATTTTTTGCCCTCCCTATCTTCTTTTTTCAATAAACTGATAAACAGTTTTTTCACCCGCTCCCAGCTTGCGTCTCGTGGGCCTTAGGGCCTTAACAGTGAGATATTGAACCATTTTCCGTGCATCTGAATACATTGAAAATGTCGACCTTTTTGAAGTATATTAGAGCTGAAAAAACAATACTTTAAATTGAATGTGAGCTATGGGGAAAAGACGGATTGCAATAATAGGGGGCGGTGCAAGCGGTATGATTGCTGCAATTACCGCAGGTCGCTCAGGTGCAGATGTAACAGTTTTTGAACGCAATGATCGGGTTGGGAAAAAGCTTCTTGCTACCGGCAACGGACAATGTAATCTCACTAATCTCAATTGTGACCGCAGCCATTTTCATGGTGAAGATCCTGATTTTGTTACAGATGTATTCAAATGTTTTACAATCAATGATACCCTGAATTTTTTCAATTCTCTTGGGGCCCTTACCGTATCTGAAAATGATGGCAGAACATATCCCCGCACCTACCAGGCTTCAACCATACTCGATGTTTTACGGTTTGAACTGGAGTCGTGTGGAGTAAGGGTAAAGACGCAGACACCAATTATCAGTGTTAAAAAAAACAGATCCGGGTTTACGCTTCAATCAGCGGACACTCGTTTTATTTCAGATGCAGTTATAATTGCGTGTGGCAGCAGAGCAGCACCCCAACTGGGTGGCACCACAAGCGGAATTGATTTATTAAAGAGCCTCGGCCACAGAGCTACAGCTACATTTCCGGTTCTGGTACCACTTAAAACTGACTTTCTGCACAGCAGACATCTTAAAGGTACAAAAGTACTTGCGAATATTACACTTTTCATCAATGACAAAAGTATCACCAGTGAATATGGAGAGGTTCTCTTTACAGAGTATGGGCTTTCAGGGCCTCCGGTAATCCAGCTCAGTATACTGGTAAATAGTGCGCTTCAACAGAATAACAATGTAAAATGTACGGTTGATCTCTTCCCTGATAAAACGCATGCTGAGCTGAAAGATCATTTACATAAACGTTTTACAAAAAAACCAACAGTTTCTATCGAGACTACCCTGATTGGATTTATACACAAGCGACTGATTACATCTGTTATAAGCGAAAGTGGTATTACAGATCTGAAAAGTTTGTCTTCTACCATTGATATTAGAGATACAGATCGAATTGCATCGACGGTTAAAAACTGGGCATTTACGATCAATGGATCTCTTTCATGGAATGATGCACATATTTGCGCCGGCGGTATTAAAACATCAGAATTTAATAATGTAACCATGGAATCCAGGCTTATTAAAGGACTTTTTGTATCAGGAGAAGTACTTGATGTAACAGGTGATTGCGGTGGGTATAATCTGCAATGGGCATGGTCATCAGGGTTTGCAGCCGGACAATCGGCGGTAAAGGTTGAATTATGATCCGTCTTTTTGAAATTAAACTGCCTGTAGACCACCAGGAATCAGCATTAAAGAAAGCTGCAGCAAAAGCTCTCAGAATTAATGAGTCCCATATAGATAAGATTCAGATTCGAAGACAGGCTATAGATGCCAGAAATAAAAGATTCCTTTACTTTGTTTATACAGTTGATTGTGCAGTGAAGGGCGAAGAGAATATTGTCTGTAAATTAAATAGTAAAAAAATCATTATTGCACCTGATGAGTCCTATAAAGATGTTACTCCAGGTAAAGAGCCGCTCTCTTTAAATCCGTTAATTATCGGAAGCGGACCAGCGGGGCTTTTTGCTGGACTGCTTCTTGCTCAGAAGGGCTACAAACCATTGATACTCGAACGTGGCCGTGATGTTGACAATAGGACTAAAGATGTCGCGGCGTTCTGGAAAAACGGGTCTCTCGATCCTGATTCCAACATCCAGTTTGGTGAAGGTGGAGCAGGAACCTTTTCCGATGGTAAATTAACTACACTGATCAATGATCCCCGGTGCAAAAAAGTTCTTCAGGAGTTTGTTGCATCCGGAGCGCCGGAGACCATCTTGTATGTAAACAAGCCCCATATCGGAACCGATCTTCTCAGAGAAGTTGTACGTACTTTAAGAAATCGGATTATAGCTTTTGGCGGTAACGTATTATTTCAGCATCAGGTAACCGGCATTTATACAGTTAATAATACTCTCAAGGCTCTCCAGGTTAACAATACCGAATGGATCGATTGTTCTGTTGCATTATTTGCAACAGGTCACAGCGCCCGTGACACCGTTACCATGCTTCATAACCATTCCATGCATATAATTCAGAAACCATTTGCAATCGGTGTGCGTATTGAACATCCTCAGGGATTAATAGACAAATCACAGTACGGAAATTTTGCAGACCACCCGCGTTTAGGGGCTGCAGAATACAAAATGGCTTTTCACGATAAAAACAATCGCAGTGCATTCACATTCTGCATGTGCCCCGGTGGAGAAGTTATTGCAGCTGCTTCCTGCAAAGGCGGTATTGTGACAAATGGTATGAGTTATCATGCCCGTAAAGGTACCAATGCAAATGCAGCTCTCCTTGTAAACATTTTTCCATCCGATTTTCCAGATTCCCATCCGTTGAGCGGCTATGAATTTCAGAGACACTGGGAAGAAAAAGCATTTTTGCTTGGAGGGAGTAATTATTATGCACCTGTACAGCGTGTGGAAGATTTCCTTTTACATCGCAGAACAACAAAAATTGGTTCCGTAAATCCCACCTATACACCAGGGGTAACACCATCAGATTTAAATGACTGTCTCCCCACCTATGTATCAGCAACACTTCATAATGCGCTACCCTCTTTCGCTCGTCAGATTTCAGGGTATTCATTACCTGATGCACTAATTACCGGCGTAGAAACCCGGAGTTCATCACCGGTTCGTCTTGTACGAAACGAACAGTATGAAAGCAGTATACATGGAGTTTTTGTGGCAGGTGAAGGGGCTGGTTATGCAGGAGGTATTACATCTGCAGCCGCAGATGGCATACGGGTGGCAGAAGCGATAATAATGAAATTTGCACCACCATTTGAGAAAATTTGAACGTTTGCGAGTACTCTGCCTTCATCGAAACTACGGATTGCAGGCTCAAGTGGCACCTGGTATATTTCACACCAAATAGCAGTTCAGTTTACACGGTAGAGGAAACAGCAATAGCCACACTGCCCTAAAATTCATTGCTGATTCTAAGCGGTTAAATTGACAACTCTTGTTAAAGATCCTGCCACATGTTTAATTACAATATTATGCAGTACAGCGCAAGGTCTTTCTGGTTCAACTGATGCAAGATTACTCCTTTATGAAATGAAATAATTGGGCAGGATGAAAATCAAGATACTATATTATTCTCACAAGCAAAATATCAAATTACCTGCCAGTTTTTATTGGGAGGGTTTTACATGTTTATTAAACCAATAGCATATGCGTCAGTAATTGTAATATTTGGAAGTATTCTGCTACTCATAGGAATATCCTGCAATAGCGATTCTGTTGTTGGCAACAGAGGCAATGGCAACATGGTGACGGATGTTGATGGAAATCTGTATCAGACGGTTAAAATCGGTAATCAGGTTTGGACTGCTGAGAATCTGCGAACTACTAAATACAATGATGGAACACCTATAACTAATCTTACCACCAACACCGCCTGGGATTCATGTATATATACCAAGACCGGAGCCTATTGCTATTACAATAATACATCCAATCCCGACAGTATTAAAAAATTCGGGGCACTGTACAACTGGTTTGTGGTTAGTACCGAGAAGCTGGCACCGGCGGGATGGCATGTGCCTTCAGATGAGGAGTGGGATACATTGCTTAACTACCTGATTGAAAATGGTCATAATTGGGACAGCTCGACAAATGAAAATAAAATTGCCAAATCAATGGCATCAAAAGTTGATTGGGAAAGCAGTGACATTGATGGTGCTGTAGGTAATGACCTGACAAAAAACGATTTAAGTGGATTTTCTGCACTGCCTGGTGGTGCTCGCGACCATGATTACGGGGGGTTCCATGGTCTTGACAGCATTAATTGCTGGTGGAGCTCGATGAATGGGGGTGCAACAGGCACGTGGTATCGCAGGCTCTCATTTGAGTATGAGGATTTGCTAAGACTTTTCGCTGGCAAGAATCGTGGTTTTTCGGTACGTTTGATTCGGAATTCCAACTGATCTCCAGCTCTGTTTGTCCACGGAATGCCACTCAGGAAGAGAGTAAGTGTTTCTCGTTTCGAAATCAGGTTCATAGCAAAATTCCCACATTAAATTTAAACCTTAAAAAACGTAGTAGCTTGACTCAAAAAAATCTGATCCGGGATATATTTACACTTGATCACCATAAGATGGAAACTCCCAATGGCATTGTCCACAAAACCAGTATCTGTCGCATCCCGTTCATGATGGCATCGGTGATTATTCATGTTGCTCAACAATCATTCCGAACCGAAGATACTAACCATCGCCGTTTCAGAACACAGCACCATCAATTATTCCACAAGCGAAACGTCCATGAAATCCAGACCCAGCCCGTAATGCGACAGACTTTTCAGGACGAAAGTAAATTATAAAAAATGTCCACAGAAAAAATGAAAAACCTTACAATATTGTAATATTTTGTGAACAATTGCAGAAATAGCATTAACTTATTTACAAGAACATTCAAGGAAGGCGATAACCTCGATGCGCGAATGTTTCTGTTCCCTGCCATTCATCTTTTTTCCGGAGGACTAATATGGCACAATTTAAAAGCTTGCGGATAGCAGCATTGTTCATGCTGCTTCTGATTCCTGTAACGATTTTTTCACAACCGGACGAAACCATGCCTGCGTCAATACCAGACGACATTGTTGCCGACTGGAAGAAACAGGATAAGGTAAGTGGAAGCGATTACTCTTCTGCTATCAAGAAGATTAAAGCCGCACTGCCTGAAGAGTATGCTTCAAAGGTTACCGGTTCTTCATCCCAGGCCGATTATCTGACAGCCTGTCACTGGCGTCGGGTTGCTAAAATGAAACCCCATTTGAGCGGTGTAAAAAAAATCCTTTACGCGAAACATCACAACCAGGGTGGTGGCATCGTGGGATTTCTTAGTGAACTGCGTAGTGACAGAGGCAGCTCCTGGTCTGCGGGATCGGGTCTTTACATATTAACTATGGATAGCTATTATCCAAAACCGGAAACACTCCTTGAAGACGCAACAGGAGTTATCAAAGACCCTAACGTCTCATATGACGGGAAAAAAGTAGTTTTTGCCTGGTGGAAAAGTAGTTTTGGCAGTAGCGGAGCCAAGATTTTCGAAATTGATGTTGAGACAAAGCAGACAAGGCAGATCACCAAAGACCCCCTTGACTTGAAAGTCGGGGACTATGAACCCTGTTATATGCCCACCGGTGATATCATGTTCACTTCGACAAGATTATTCAGTATGGTCAACTGTGCATACAATACTGTCGGGAATATGTACATCTGTAATAAAAACGGAGAGTGGCTCCGCAAAATCGGATTCGATCAGGAAGCCACTTTCACACCTGTAATGATGTCGACCGGTGATGTACTTTATTCTCGCTGGGAATACAATGATCGTACCCGTATCAGTGCCAGCGGTATTTTCACCATGAATCCCGATGGTACCAGACAAAACGAACTATGGGGAAATCAGTCAGACTTCCCGCTTATGAAATACCATACTCGTGAGATACCCAATTCTGATGGTAAACTTATGGGAATTGCTGGTGATCACCTTGCCCCATATCAGGGAGAGATTGTTGTAATTGATCCGCAGATCTCCAGAAACAATTACAAGGGTAACGAGAATGGATCGATCAAATTGATCGCCCCGGTACGGAAAGCACCTGTTGATCCGTCAACGGCAATGTCCGGCAATAGCGGCGGGAAGATAAAATACCTGTTCCAGTTCCCATGGCCGTTTGACACGGCTAACTGCCTTGTATCTTGGCGTGAAAAACAGGCTGATAAAATCTTCAAAATCTATTTCTTCAATCAAGACGCCAGCCGTGAGCTTTTTGCCTGGGACAGCAAAATGTCTGTGAGTCAACCGGTAGTTATGGATGCCCGAAAAATGCCGCCACTCCGTGCACTTCAGGCCGATTATACAAAAGAAACGGGAATTTTCAGTATGGTCGATGTCAATTTTGGTATGGGATCAAAAGGTGTTCCTGCTGGCAAGATCACGAAACTTCGGGTTATCGCCCTTGACTACCGGACTAACTATTCCAACAGTCAGGGAATAGATGGTTTTGCGGTCAATCCAATCGGTAGAGCTTTTACAAGTTGGCTGGTAAAAACACTTGTAGGTGAGATTCCCGTTGCGAAGGACGGTTCGGCTTGTTTTATCGTTCCAGCAAATACCCCTCTCTTTTTTCAGACAGTCGATGCTGATGGGAGAATGGTGAATACAATGAGAAGCTGGACGACGCTGATGCCGGGTGAACGGTTCGACTGTGTAGGATGCCATGAAGACAAGAACGAATCACCACCGCCGAAAGTCCCCATTGCGGTAACTCCGCTGCCTCTTGAGAAGCCACTCGGTATTGAAGGTCAGGCGATGAGTTTTCCAAAAATTATTCAGCCGATTCTCGACAAGCATTGCACAAGCTGCCATAGCGCCAGTCATAAGAGTCTGGACCTTCGGGCAAATCCTAAATTTGTCAATGCAGCTAAAAAAACTTTCAATTCGTCTTATTTAAACCTCACTAAATCGCAGAGAAAGTATGTCGACTGGATAACACAAGAGGAAAAGGCTGCACCCAGAACCAAGTTTCCCGTTCCGGGATCAGGTACAAGCCCACTTGCAGAAATGCTGATTAAAGGTCATAAAACCGATAAAAATAAAATTACACCTGAGGAACGTGAAATACTCTTCTGCTGGATTGATATGATGGTTCCCCATGGTGGTACATATTATGAAGGTATGGCCGCTGCGGATTCAACTAAGTATGTTACATATTTAAAAAATAATCGTGAAAAACACATCGAATGGGAAAAAACCAATATGAAAGCATTCGTTGATGCCGGACAATGGCAAAACGCGATATATTCTAAATCCACAGATGTTGACGATAGCCGTTTTATGGATGACCTGAAAACGAAGAACAATACCACAGCTAACCAGTTAAAAATAATCCGGGTTTCAGGAAGTCTGGCAGTTCAATGTCCCGGAACAGGAACGATTTCCATGCTTGACATGAAAGGAAGAACGCTGATGAAGCTTACGACAACAGCGGCAGTGAAGAACGGTAGTTCTCAGACGGTTCTCCCGATGAAAATGCCCGCTGGCATTTTCATCGTAAGATTCAACGGTAACGGTATGGTAAAACAACGTGTTATGACGAACCTTTCTTCCAGAGTCCTACAGTGAGGAAATTTTTCTTATAACCCGGTTTAGAAGCAACCGGAACTGTTCAACCATTTGAAAAGGATTCTGGTTTTCCAGAATCCTTTTTTTGCAAGATCCACTTTCACATCGGGAACAATTAGCTTTTTATAAAACCCGATCCTTCCGTTCTCATTAATAATATTATCGTTTTATAGTACATTACTTAATGATGATTTTACAAATATTTGTGTTCCGATCTTTGATCGAATGCACTGTCGGGGATGACAGGTTTTGTAATATCCAGATAAGAAAACTCCAGACGGTTCATTGCCCTGAATAAGTATCATTCTTTATTTTTAATTTCAAGCATCTCAATCAGTTACAAACAATCAAGATTCCGGATAGTCTTTTATTTTGCTTTTCTTCAGAAATAGTGGTAGACTTTTTTTGTGGTGCACAACCTTATATCAAGGGGACCGGGAATGCTTGAAAAAGTCACTATGTTTCTTCAGATGTTCACGATGGAACTGGAAGATCTCCACAAAGATATTGAGCTCCTCATTGAAAAATATAAGGATGAACACGATCATGAGGTAATTTCAAATTATGTTTTTCTGGAAAATCTTGCACTAATGAAAAATGAACTCTTCGGCATTGACAGTTTTTTACAGGAAGTAAAAGAGATTGTTCCTGCATCGTACACCGACGTACACGATTTGATAACACATCTGAAAAAACAACTGCTTAACCGCTGCCATGAAAAAGGAATCGCATCATCAGCGTTTATTCTTTCCGAAAGAAAAATGAATAAAGTGCTGTCCTATATCGATGAGCATTCTCTGCATCAACAGGATTACTTTCACTTAACGTAGTGTTATCGAATTAGCAGCGCACTTATACCTGACACGATCTGTCTTCCCATTTCTCATCCCGCTCTTTCACAAGTTCGACAAGTGCATTCTGTATCAAACCGTTACTGCAAATAGTACCTCTTGAGAAAACACCGCGCTCAACTCCATCCACATCGCCGAACACCCCCCCGGCCTCTGTAAGAATAAATGCTCCTGCAGCAAAATCCCAGGGTGAGAGCTGATACTCAAAATACCCTTCGAAGCGCCCGCTGGCAACCCAGCAAATATCCAGGGCTGCGCTCCCCATTCTTCTGATCCCGCGAATGTTTGCTTTAAAAAGCCGATGGATAGAAAGAAGCGTTCGCTCCATAAGATTATCTCTATCGTAATAAAAACCGGTAACGATTATTGAGTCCTGAATTGTCGCTCTTTTTGACACCGAAATTGGATCATTATTCAGGAAAGCGCCATTGCCGATAGATGCTGAGAAACATTCATCACGTGAAGGATCGTATACTACGCCACATTTTACAACGCCCGATTCTGCATAAGCCACAGAAACTCCGAAGTGAGGAATGGTGTGTGCAAAATTGTTTGTTCCATCAAGTGGATCTATGATCCATAACTTTTCTGCAGATCGATCTTCTTTGCTGCTCCCCTCTTCACCAAGAACAAGTGAATCAGGTACCAGTTTTTTGAGATTCTCCACCAGGTACTCTTCAGCCATTGTATCGGCTTCGGTGACCAGATTAACAGAGGATTCCTTGTACTGAATTTTCGAATTTCCTAGCAGATCAATTATTTTTTTCCCTGCGTTTTTTACAACCGGAATAGTTTCGATAATAATATTTTTCATAATGTATAAACATTTCTCATTTCTGCTTCAAAATTGTACTTAGCCTGACAAAAATTTATTGTTTTGATATCCGAATATAGTAGATGCAGAACGGGCGATCATTGAAATTGAGGTGAAACGACTTGTTTTGAGATTAATATTTAAACAATGATTCACCTTTTCGATTCCTGATGGTATATTATCTACTTACAGCAGCGATGAATCAATTTGATTCGTACAGGTATTTTATTAGACTTTCTGGCATAAAAAATGGTATTTTGGAAAAAACCGGGTAAAAGAATTATCTTAGCTTCAGCATCCCCTCGACGTAAACAGATACTTTTACAAATGGGGCTGAATTTTGAAATAGAAGTACCGGATTCGTTTAATGAGCAAGCATTTATTGATCCAGAAAATTTAACTGAATCTTTAAAAAAGCTGGCGGAGCAAAAAGCGTCGATAATAGCTGAAAAAAATAGAGACGCACTGGTGTTGGGAGCTGATACCATTGTGTGCCTGGATACCTCGATTCTTGGTAAACCAGAGAATCGGGAAGATGCTTTTACTATGATAAGGCAGTTATCCGGAAAAAAACATCATGTGATGACTGCGATTGCATTAATGTGTCTTGATTCAGGTTTTTCCAGGTCATCGGTAGAAATAACAGAGGTATATTTTCGCGATCTTCATGATTCTGAAATTGAGGATTACCTCTCTGTTGATGAATATAAGGATAAAGCAGGAGCGTATGCAATTCAGGGGCAAGCCCTGGTTTTTATTGATAAAATAGTCGGATGTTATTATAACGTAGTCGGATTGCCGGTAAAGGGCACCATAAGGCTCTTAAAAGAGTTTGCAGGTCGAAAGGAAGCAGCAGATGTCTGAGAGAAATACCACAGATCAACAATTGGGACAGGAACAGAAAGACAAGGTCGGTGATATCATTCGAAAAGAGAGAGTCACCAGACGCATTACCATTGAGACTATCGCTAAAGATCTCAAACTCAACGCTAAATACATTAAAGCTCTTGAAGCAAATGAAAGCGATGATCTTCCCGCAGATCCATACGTTCGGGTGTATCTGCGTTCTCTGGCAAAATATTTGTCATTAAATCCAGAAGAAATTCTAAAGAAGTTTTACGAAGAGCGCGGATTCGGTGCTGAGCTTCTCAAAAAAGACTCAGTTGCAAAAATTAAGGTCAGTATGAGAGATAAGGAGGATACCCGCAGTCCCATTCTTATTACGGCACTCATACTTATAGCCATTTTGATAGGTTTTACTTTTTTTGCCAGTAAAAAAGGATGGCTTAATACTTCGTCGGGTAAAATTCTCACAGTTCCACAAAACAGCAGCTCATCAATACCATCAGTTGCGAACGATTCCCTTCTCGATGACAGTCTCTTTTCCGGGGCTCCGGTTCAGGCAGCAGATCCATTAGAGATGCAGGAAGCTGGAATTGCACCATCTGTGACCAACGGTATTGATTCTTCACTGCAATTAAACTTTCGACTGGAAGTAACTGGTGATTCTGTCTGGATTCAGGTGTTCAGTGATGGTAAGTCCTGGAAAAATGTTGTTTACAAAGGTCAGTCTCGCGAATTCTCGGCAAAAGACAGTTTCAATGTTCACGTTGGAAATAATTCTCTTGTAAGATTTATTCTCAATGGGAAAGTTCTTAAAGTCAATGGCATTGGAGTCGTAGCATTTAAATGTGACAAATCAATGAAGCCATCAGTATGGACACTGTCGCGCTGGAACAGTGTATTCAAAGATCGACTTTAATAAGACCAGTACCAATGTGGATAGACATACATGCGCACCTGTACGAATATGACGATCATGAGCTACGTTCTCTCATAGTTGACGCCCACAAATCTGATGTCGATTGTATCGTTTCAACAGCAGTCTCCCCTGCTACTGCAGCGATCGTGCTTCACCAGGCTGCTCTTTTTGATGAAATTTTCGGTGCAGTCGGGATTTCACCTTTTGATGTCATTAATTTAAGGCCTTCCTGGTATTCTGAATTATCATCAATGCTGCAGCAGAAAAAAGTTATAGCAGTTGGTGAGATTGGTATCGATAATTCTAATCCAACCTATCCTCCTTTAGACAAGCAAATGCCTGTTTTTGAAAAACAACTTCACCTTGCAGTTGAAAACGATCTTCCTGTGATCATCCATTCCCGTGGAATCGAATATCAGGCTCTTGAAATATGCATTAAGCATGGTGTAAAAAAGGCCCTGTTTCATTGCTATACCGGCGATAAAAATACCCTTGAAAAAATTATAAATGTCGGATTTATGATATCGATTTCAGGTATAGTAACCTTTCCAAAATCGAATCTTCATGAATTACTGCACGCAATTCCTCTTAATCGTATCTTTATCGAAACCGATTCGCCTTACCTGACACCGGTACCCTTTCGCGGGAAGAAAAATACACCATCAATGGTCAGATACGTTGGAGAGAAAATCGCCGGAATTTTGAATATTCCCCCTGAGCTTTTACAGAAACAGATAAAAGAAAATTTTTTAAACCTCTTCCTGAACAATTAAGTAACAATAAACTATTGACACCGCCAGCTGCCGAATGGTATCTTAAAAAAAAGTTAAGCGACCAACAATCGCTGTATTAGACATTTCTGATCGTTAAAATCATATATTTTAAATTTAAGTCTCAAGTATATACCAGTATACTAAATGAGGTTTCGAATCGAACAGAAACTGATTCCAGTTCTGTAAAAGTATTTTTTTGCGTGTTTTTGAAAATTTCCGGAAGCCCGTAACTTTTACGGGCTTCGTTTTTTAAATCTCTATCAGATGAGGAGAGTACCATGACTTCTGGAAACGTCATGAATATTTCAATCGAAAATGTCACCTGGCAGGACTATCGCGCATCAAACACCAGTATGGTTCTTTATTATACGAGTGATCCAGTTTCAGAAATACCTGTAAGGGAGATCCCTGAAGAGCTTCCATCTGATGTTCTGCCTGAACCTCACTATGAGAGCGGGACGTATGGATACTATGGATGCAGCAAGTCTAAAGTCAGGAATGCTTTTGTCAAATCAAAAATCAGGTACATTCTTTTTATGACCAAATATTCCGGTACCATTGCAGAATATAAAGATCGCGTTTTCATAACGGGTTTTTACAGAATTAACAAAATAGCAGATGCAAAAAAAGTGCATATACGTTACTGCCCGGATTACTCCTGTCTTGATGAGGACCATTGCTACTGTATGCGGGCTGATGAAAAACGCTTTGTTGCTATACAGGATGCATTCGAAGTCACAAGTGCAGTGTTGAAGAAATGGGGATATACATCAAAAATTACCAGACAAACCCGTATTCAGCTCAATGAAGAACAGACTCTTGAAGTCATTAATTTCCTTAATGAAAAAGCAGATGCGACTTCGTTATATATCATGGAAACAAAACGATTGTGGCCCGCCAGTGATGAGAGTGACGAAGAAGAAGAATAAATAAACCCTGTCACTACTCAGGTACATTGACATCAATGTTTACAAGAACACTCGTGTTGATCCCGTTGCGGGAAAAACATGAGCGTTTTGCGCACTCTGCCCACCTTCCTACCGCAATGCAGGAGCAGGATGAGCACAAACACGGTTTTGAACACCTGAGTAGTAACTGAATCTTTAAAATATAAGAGGGGCTTACCCTTCAATCACTTTGACTTCCCACTCACAAACTTAACCCCTCCTGTTCCCATATTTTTATGTCAATGGCATGATCTATATATCGTTTGTGTTTGATCTCATCTCTGAAATGCTTATCAAGAATAACACGTATCTCTGATGGAAAAGGAAGCTCGACTGCGTTTTCGTATAAATTATAGCTAATTGTTTCACCCTTTTGAAGCGCCCTCAATACATCATCTGCACCGAATGCACCACTGAAATGTTCAGGTGTAAGGAAAATTCCTTTTAACTCAGGACCGGACTGAGGTGGCTCAACTCCAAAATCTCTGAGCATTGAATTAATCGTACTTATGTGAACTTTGTGTTCATCCAGAAAGTTCATCAGATATTGCCTGATATCAGACTCACCAAATCTTTCCACCGCTTTCATATAAGCGTTTACTGCATCATTATCAAGTTTAATAAGGGCTGTCAGCCGTTCAACAATTTCCAGTTTTTCCATGAATGTCTCTCTTAAAAGGTGTATTGTTTTTTAAGTTTTCATTGAAGCGGGTCCATATAATCAATTAAACAATTTTTGATCCAGAAAATTGCATACCATTTAAATTTTAACAGACAAATTCAGGTTTAACGTTTTATTATTTTAACATAAAAAAGAAAGGGGTTTTCATGCTTAGTTATACAAAATTTCGCTTTTGCCCACGATGTGGCAATCAATCATTATCAATTTTTGAACAAAATGGAATGATATGCAATTGCTGTAATTTGAAATACTTCCACAACGCGGCGGCGGCAGTTGCGTGTATATTAGTTTCGCCTCAGGGTGTAGTTCTTACGGAACGAACTTACGAGCCATCAAAAGGGCTGCTTGATCTTCCTGGAGGATTTGTTAACTATAACGAATCTCTTGAAGAGGCGCTTCGTCGGGAAATTTTGGAGGAGTTGAATATTCCAATTTCCAAATTCCGCTATCTGGTTTCAATTCCTAATGAATATACTTACAGCGATATTACCTACTTCACCACTGACAGCATATTTCTTGTGGAATGGAGTGAATCATTTACACTTAAACCCAATTATGAAATAGCCGGAATCCATTTTGTTCATATTGAGGATATCGAAATGAATAAACTGGCGTTTTCGTCTACAAGAAAAGCATTTACCTGGTTAATTGAGAACCGTGTGATCAGTTGAACACACTTATATTCTATTTTATTTATGGTACCAGTTCACAAAAGCAGCATCACTGCGATTGCGGTTTTGAACCTTAAGTATATAAACACCATGTTTCAAGCCGCTTAATGAAACTGATACATGTCCGGATTTATCCAGCGATCCTTTAAATGCGACTCTCCCGGCACAGTTAAACAGAGTAAACGCACTGCCGCTGTATACCATACTCAAATCAGCAGTTAGAATACCGTTTTTGATTATAATATTGAAAAAAGGCCCATTCTTCTTTGTTAAAAACCGCACCGACTGTTCTGGTTCCGGTGGCTTGACATATTCTGGAGGATCGGTATAAATCTGGCCCAGATTACCATGCATCAATATCTTTTTCATAATCAGTTCTTTCTGAGTATTATCAACGTCCTGAATCTGGAACCTGATGGCAGTTAACTTTGAAAGATCCGGTGATGGTGAACCCCCACCCCACCTTGTTTTAAAGTCTTTAATAGCCAGGCGATGCTCTTTTACAGTTGAGGTTAATGTTAATGAATCCTCAAAAAAATTGAAATCCGAAATGTCACTGGTGACAAGCTGTACAGAAACCTTTGTATCGGATGCTGCACCCATAACTAAAAAGATTGAATCAATCGCTGAGAAGCCCGGGTTTCCATTATCATCTGAACAATTCCATTCGAGTGCAGCATAGGGGTTGTACCCTAAAACAGAACTACCATCAAGCATGACACTCCAGTGCAGTTCCTGTGTACCGTCTGTGTTTTCAACAGCAAACTTCTCAACTTTTGACTTACCAGATTTACCCTCGTAACTATCAAGATAATTTCTCCAGTCATTACCAATGTAGGGTTTCAGATCCCCATCACTAAAATCATCAATACATATCATATTATCGATTTTGATACTTTTGACCTTTCCTAACCAGACTTTTTTTGAATATGTCGTGTCAAGACCTTTAGCTGAAACTGTTACAATATAATAACCTTGCGGCATAATCGTTTCTTCATTGCCAGTGCCATACCATGCTATATCTATCTGTTTTCCACTTCCACTGTAACCGAGAGAAATAGTATCTTTTTCCATATTTACAATAGAAACGTTCCACCGCGCACTTTTATTGAATGATGCTTTTATCCTGAGTGGTTCAATATCAGCATTTATGTCAAATGGCGCTATTTTTGGATCATTTTCAAATGCCAGAACCAGCAACGGATCGGGATCTTTGAAGTCATCCCAGATATTTGTAAATACACCCGAAAGAACTGATGCTCCAAACCATGCAAGGAACTGATCGAAATACATCTCATTATGCAACGTATCTTCATTATCAGGATCGGATGCCTTACCCCAGTAATCACCATTTTCGTAAAATTTCAGTATCTCTTCACTGAACGCCTCCGCAGAATCCTTACCGCCGGCAACCATTGCAGCACAAGCCCACATTCCGATAGTCAAATGACTGTGCTCAGTACGATTTCGCAACACTCCATTTGAAAGTCTGAATGTATCGGTAACCGCTGATCCGTCCATCTGAAAAAAATTGGCATTTTCTGCCCCGCCCAGAAACGTAATTGCGTTTTTACAGAATGTTTTTGCCCGGGGTTCATTATACCAGAGATAATCGGCTGCCAGACGCCAGTAAATTCTGATCGCATCCTTATACATGAACTCACCAGATGCATAACTATTATACCCAAGCGAACCTCCAGCGAACTCTCCGGTCGGTTTCATCCAGTCTGGCAGTAACCCTTTTGCATATCCCTGTGATTTTGCAATAGTGAGATAACACTGATCTATCAATCCCTGCCAGTTATGATTTTCAGAATCGAATTCATCAAACACCCTGTAAAAGGCCGGTGCAAAATAGCCAGGATTGACAAATCCCTCACCACCCCATCCGGCACCCGGCGAGAGATAAACGCCTTTGTCAATCATTAATTCCCACATTGAATTTAAGATTATCTGTGCTCTCTGAGCGTATGTTACCCCTTTAGGACTGGTGTGTGGCTGCCATACGTTTTTCTTTACAAGCTGATCGGCGAATATCAACATGCATGCGATATCCTCTTCAGCATCGGTTGCGGCCCCACCTCCATTAACAGCTGCCACGTCCCCGCTCACATTGGCCCGCCAGTTGTAAAAATTTTCCCCCCACAGATACTGCTCACCGGCATCCCAGATTTTGTTAAAATACTCCTGGTCATTACAGTAGAGTGCCAGTATCATTCCATAGCCAATGCCTTCAGAAACAAAATCATCGGGCAATTCTGATTTGGGCCTGTGAACCGCTTTGATAGTATAGGGATCTATATTTCTTTTTTTAATGCCTTCCCAGGTTTTTTTCAGGATAGTGTCATAAGAGTGAGATACTTTTGGATGTGGTGACGGAAACGGAAGAAGTGTTGCATAAGAGGTTGAAACGGTTAGACTTATAACTATCAGAATTACTTTTAACACTGATCCGAATCCTTTCACGTTGTGTTTTTTCAGTACAATTTGGCCAGAATCCTGAAATTGCATCCAGAACCCGGAATACCCATGTAAGTGCCATTTTTTTAATATGGTAATCAGCTTCGTCAGTATAAGCTGAATTTCATTTTTAGTGGGTAAGCGATTTATATTCGTTCAAAACAAATAATAGTAAAACGGGTGATTATTCCATATCTGTACTTTTTATAAAAGTAACCCTTGTTCCTGTACCAACCTTCTCAATACCATAGATGATATTCTGGCCTTCATAAAGCGAACGATACCCCTCTTTGATGATATTCTTATAGGTGAATTTCAACTTTTCAGCAAATAATTCCTGTTCTATGTAACCTGTGCCATTAATCTCATTAAAAAAAAGAACCCGCCCACATAAAATTGTGCTGCATTTGCTAACAGATTCATTTTCTTCAAGGTAACCGTCGCCACCCGGAAGCATTTTTTCCCTGAATCCATCACGACAACGCATTTTTGATTGAACTGTCAAATGGTGGATATAAGACACCTTTATCAGTAAAAAAGGCAGTAATCAGATTTGATGGAGTTACATCGAACGCAGGATTAAAAACCGAAACTCCACCTGGAGCTGTTTGTTTTCCCATTCCGTTTGTTATCTCTGTCGGATCACGTTCTTCTATAGGAATCTCTGAGCCGTTTTTCAAACTTAAATCAAATGTCGAGAACGGCGCCGCAACGTAAAACGGGATGTGATGAGCTTTTGCGAGCAAAGCAACCCCATATGTGCCAATTTTGTTTGCAGTGTCACCATTTGAAGTAATCCTGTCAGCACCAACAATCACTGCATCAATATAGCCGCGCGCCATAACAGTTGCCGCCATATTGTCACATATGACCGTTACAGGAATACCTGCTTTCTGAAGCTCAAAAGCGGTTATCCGGGATCCCTGAAGAAGAGGGCGTGTCTCATCTGAAAAGACGCTGAATTTAAATCCATTTTCTGCTCCGACATAGATTGGAGCTAATGCAGTACCAAGCTCTGCGGTTGCCAAACCTCCTGCATTACAATGCGTAAGAATTGTTTTTTTCCCTTTTATAACCTCAAGCCCGGCCTCACCTATCGCTCTGCAGGTTCTTTTGTCCTGCTCAAGTATCTCGATAGCCTCACTAAGCATTGCTCTTTTAATTTCTGAAGAGTTTATGGCCTTCGGAGCAATTTTATGAGCTTTATCTTTCATACGGTTCAGAGCCCAGAACAGGTTGACAGCTGTAGGACGTGACCCTGCAAGATAATCTGCATTTTTCTCGAGTAATGCAAGAAAGTCGCCTTTTGTACCCTGTGCAGGAAAATCTTTAACCCCAAGGTATAAACCGAAAGCTGCAGCAACTCCAATAGCAGGAGCCCCACGGACTTTAAGTATTTTTATAGCATCCCACATCTGCTCAATCCTGTCGATCTTTTCATATACAAGATCTGTCGGCAGATGAGTTTGATCGATAATGACTACTTTATCATCGACCCATTCTATAGTCTTCAGACGCGACATCAATTCCTCCGGAAAGCTCCTGAAAAATATCTTTTTACTCAAACATTTTCAGGAGCAGAAAATTATCATTCCTCAATAGTACTCTCAACTTTGTGTACCTCAATAACCTTTTTGGCAAGTTCTGCGGGAACTGGTTCATAATGAGAAAATTTCTTGCTGTAAAAACCACGTCCCTGAGTCAGGGAACGTAATGTTGCTGCGTAGGTCTGAATTTCGGCTTCAGGAATCTTCGCATTAATAACCTGATATCTGCCGTTGAGATCCATCCCACCGATTTTACCGCGCCGTGAGGATAGATCACCCATAATATCACCAGTATATTCTTCCGGAACAGTTACTTTCAGATCAACAACAGGTTCGAGCAGAATTGGTGATGCCATTTCGAAGGCTTTCTTGAATACTTCACGCCCTGCGATCTGGAATGCAATATCCTTTGAGTCAACCGGATGAGTTTTTCCATCAACAAGCGACACCTTTACATCGACAATCGGATACCCAGCAATAATACCTTCTTCCAGTTTTGAATGTATTCCCTTATCAACACTCGGACGTAGCGGAGCATCGATCACACCACCTACAATTTTATCAACAAACTGATACCCCTCACCACGCTTCATCGGTTCCAGATCAATAAATACTCTGGCATATTGTCCGGCACCGCCTGACTGTTTCTTATGTGTATATTCAACATATTTAACGGGCTTTGTAATGGTTTCACGATATGAGATTTTTGGAGTCTTTTTATCGACCTCCACCTTGAATCTGTTCTTAAGGTTCTCAAGTACGATATCAATCTGCATATCGCCCATGCCCGAGATAATTGACTGATGGATATCACCGTGATATCTATAGCTGAAGCTTATATCTTCCTCGTGCAGTTTCGTTATTCCGACTGCAATCTTATCTTCTTCACCCTTTACTTTTGGAGCAATAGCCACACTGACAAGCGGTTCCGGAATCTCAATAGGAGCAAACCGGTATTTAACTGATTTGTCAGCCAGCGTATCATTGGTATGAGTATCTTTGAGCTTAAGCAGACCACCAATATCGCCACAGACAATTTCTGAAGAATCTGTACGATCCTTACCTCGCAGGAAATACATGTTCCCCACTCTTTCGGTATTTCCCCGAACAGTATTTATAACATCCGTACCGGTGTGTAGTTTACCCCCGAACACACGAACGCAGTTAATTTCTCCAAGATGCTCTTCGGTAAGAGTTTTAAATACAAATGCAGACAGGGGCTCCTGCACACCCGTAGCTATTA
Organism: Chitinispirillaceae bacterium; assembly: GCA_016929595.1. Taxonomy (GTDB): domain Bacteria; phylum Fibrobacterota; class Chitinivibrionia; order Chitinivibrionales; family Chitinispirillaceae; genus JAFGIN01. Next base: position 1,394 of record JAFGIN010000189.1, on the reverse strand, counting down.
ACGATTCTGAATCACCATCTATAACGGTTACCTCTTTACGTGATTCTGCAGACGGGCACAAGTTGACAATTTTTGTGAGAAACTGATCTATACCGATATTCAATAGTGCGCTTCCTGCAATAAGTGGACACACATTTCCTTCCGCAACACCTTTCGAAAGTCCATCGCGCAGCTCAGCATCAGTAAGCTCTCCGTGCTCAAAATAAAGATTCATTAATTCTTCAGAAGTCTCGGCAACAGATTCCATAAGAGATTGTCTGAGGGTATCAACAGTCTTAACCAGGTCAGCAGGGATTTCAATTTTCTCCCCGATACCATTTCCTTCACGGGCATACTTGAACGCGTCTCTTGTTACAAGATCTACAACTCCGGTAAAACCAGCTCCTGTTCCTATTGGTATTACCAGTGGTGCGACAGATGTTCCATACGCATCACGCATTTTTGTAAGAGTATCTTCGAAATCAACATTTTCTTTGTCCATTCCATTAACAAAGATCACCCTTGACACCTTTGCTTCATCAACCAGTGATGAAACCAATTCAGTACCAACCTGTACACCACTATGAGCATCTACCAGGATAACCGCAGTTTCAACAACCCGCAGCGCAGCGCGCGCATCACCAAGCAGATCCAGAAAACCCGGTGTATCCAGAATATTAATTTTTGCATTGCTCCATTCACAATGCCCCAGATGCATTGAAATGGTCATTCTGTGTTTTTTTTCATCCGCCCGATGGTCAAATATGCTTGATCCATTATCAATTTTTCCCATTCTTGATGTTGCTTTTGATGTATATGCAACAGCCTCCATCAAAGCGGTCTTACCCACCCCTCCATGAGAAAGAAAACAGATGTTCCTGATAGACCCCGCCTGGTATGTTTTCATGTAACCTCCATTTATGTTGATCTCTGAAAATCAGACTTTTTGCTAAACGTCTAAACAAAACAACATCAAGCGATGATGTTCTTTCTTTCAAATCGTAACTGAAATGATTTGTATATCGACTCCCCATTTATGCGCTAAAATCAGTAATATATCAAAGAACTACATCAGAATGCAAATGTGTCATGCAATAAAAAAAGTTTTTTTGGGTAGAACAAGGTTAAAAAGCGCTTCAGGAAGTGATAAAATCGAAGAAGATCATAAATGGAGCTGAGGGGGTTCGAACCCCTGACCCTCAGACTGCCAGCCTGATGCTCTCCCAACTGAGCTACAGCCCCAAAAAATGATATTTAATTTACTATAATCCATCAGTGGTGTCAAATAGAAAAACTATCAGGCGGATAAAACTGTATATTAGTTTTATAACGTTAACATTACTGTTCCGGTCGTCGAGCGGAGTCGAGACGACGCGTTTTAAGCAAATCACGCTTGTCATTTCGACCTTTCGACT
>JAFGIN010000188.1 GCA_016929595.1 Chitinispirillaceae bacterium | reverse complement strand
GGTGCCAAAGGCGGATGGGGGAACGCGAAAACTGCGAAAAATGTAGTGCAACAAAATATTCACTTTTGACCCGTCTGCAGTATAGTTATAACCGCTCGTCTGTATGCGGCCTTCGGTTGAACACCCATCAGAGAATGAACTGCGATTTTATCTTAACGGAAACAACCTGTTTTTCAAAGCATAGCGTCATTAGAGACGCTATATTAGTAATCTGTACCACATTACAGGACATAATCGTCCACTATCGGTTTTTCCAAAAATGTTAACTTCCAGGGGGGGAGGATTCCATGGTAAAGGCACTATTTCTATCCTTGATGCTGCTTTCCGGCAGTTACACAATTCAGGCTGAAAATGCGCGGGAGGTAATTAAATCTGCAGGAGATGCTTATCTGGATTTGTTTGATGATGAAACAGTTAAGGTTCCCTGGGGTTCCCCTTGTGCCCGTCTTGAGGGTGCCGCCTATACTGGAAACAAAAACAATCTCAACGATCCAAATCAATCATGTAATGTCGGAGTGCCTTCCGGTGTGATGATCAACAACAGAGTGTACGTTATTGATGTCGATATGGGAACGGTCAACATTTTCTGCAAATTCGGAGGTGCAATGCCGGATTCCCATCTTTTCAGGGTGGAAAATGGAAAGTTACGATTCGTTCATACAATAAGTATACAAGACAAGTAAACTATTTACTTTATGATATTACCCGGTGTCATTCGTTACAATCTGGCACCGGGTATTTCGTTTTTGAGATAAAGAAATTCCTATTGCATTTATCAAAAAATTTTACGCAAGAAAAATCCTTTCAAGTGAAGATCTTGCAACATTCCCTCCTCCATCAAGAGCTTCAATGTAAAAACGGGTATCTCCCAGCCCTTCGGGTAACTGTACTGTATAATAATCAGAAGTCAAAGAAGTTCCTGTTTGTGATGGATAGGGGCCCTGTGAATGCATCGGAATGACTTGTTCTTTCCCGGTGGTTCGTACTATCAGCCGTACCTCTTTTACGCCACTGATATCATAGACGAACGTGTGAACAGTTGCCGTTTTGTCAGAGGATTTCAGGTTGCCCTGTCCCCATGTCAGGCCACCGGGATTTTCCGGCGTTACCCATGGTGCAAAGATAGTAGGTGGGGTGGTATCTTTTGTACCACTGATGCTGTTAACAATATTTCCGATAACTGACATGGCTTTGTTAGCTGCATCAGTAACCTGCTGATCCCAGATCTGCTGGCCTGTCCAGTACCAGTAGCAGCTTGTTTCTGCTGTCAACAGTAACCTGAGTGCGCTATCAAAAGCATCTCCGGTTTTCCCGGCATCTTCAATGCTATGAATACAGTTCTGCAATGCGGTAAGAATTGCCCAGGAGTTCAGGTCCGGGGAGTAGGGCTGGTCATGTCTGCTGAACCATTTTCTGAATTGCGGATCGCCATTATCGGCTCCACTCCACGAACCCGGTTCGATATGAACGGCAACAGATTCATCAGGTGGAAACATTTTCAGGTAGTCATCAATAGTTGTCAGTTCAAAACGGGGATCATTTTTAATCCAGTTGACAAGTCGTTCTGTGTTATGGTGGTAATAACTGTCTGCACCGCCGCCATGGTTATCGCCATCGGAGTGAAGGAGAAAAAATGGCGGATGAAGGGGATCATACGAATTGTGCTGTAGTATATTCTGGTAAACCTGACCAAGAACAAATTCATACTGTAAAGCACCGTAACCACCTCTTGCATCTTCATTCCCGATATAACGTTCAGCTGGAATTCCGATAATTTTGTGTGTTGTACCATCAAAGTCTTCATATTTGACATACTCGGGCTTGAGCAGTGAGGGACTGATTTTACTGCCAGCCCATACATTCTGAAGTTGAATCCAGTCGTTTACGGCAGGGTTACTCTGATCTGCCGGATTGGGAGGCAGCATGCCTTCAGAGGTCCCGGCGTAGGGATATTCTTTGCATGTACGAAAACGGTGAATAGAATCGTAAATCACTGCTTTAACACCAGCTTCCTTAAGTGCAGGTATCATTCGAATATGGAAAGCAGTTTCCGGAGGAAAGAGCGTGTCAGAAGGTTTAACACCAAAGGTCTGGTGTACAATCTGCCGGTGAAAATCGATCTGTTTAATGATATCCCGTTTGGGGATCAGAGGCATAAGCGGGTGATAAAAACCAAATGAAGTGAATGTGTGTCGCAGGTTACCGTCAGCAGTTGTCATTTCTGATATAGCCGAGAGTGCTTTTTCCCAATTTCGGAAGCAACCTCCACATAAGTTATCACGGGCGCAGCGATTAAGCTGTTCTATAAGTGAACCGCTCCAGCTGCTTGAGATTCCAGCGTGGGGAAGGTCACCATTCATGTAATGGTTAATAGCATCAGCAATGAATGTGGTGTAATTACCGCAACGGGAACCAAAAATACCCTCCTTTTCGCCATCCCAATACATGGTGTCGCAAGATCGGTAATAAGGCTGATGCATGTTTTTATGAATGCCGAAGTAGAGTTTCATAGTCATAATGGTACCTTCCAGATGTTTAAGAAATCAGGTTGACTGAATATTTAAAAGAGTTGATTTTGAGGTTTTTTGCAAATTTCAGGCCACTTTTTTTCAGCAGGATTGTTACTTGTATATATATATCAGCTTTACGGCATTCTATTTGATCATATATTAACTGTCTCATAATACAATGCACAGGTTTTCATTTTGGAGTCCGAATAGGTATCGAACGCAGAGATGTCCAGACGGAAGCCTTTGTAAACGATACCGACAGCGACGCTGATAACTACATAAAGGCAATGATAATTAAACCCGGAAATAAGTCTAACACGGTTCTTATACTGACAGCAATACTGTTTTTATTACTATTTGTGCGAAATATTTATATCCTGGAATTTGAAAAAGTCATTCCGTTATTCAGTAACCATGACCACTTTGTTCTTGATTTTGAATATTTTTATAAAATGGGAATACAATCGATCACCTCTCCCGCTCGACTGTATTGCGATCCAGATAATGATGGAACCGCTGTTCTATTGCTTAAGAGAAATGTTTTTCATCCGTATCCTCCACCTGCAGCACTTTTATTCAGGATGTTTTCAATACTCCCTTTTGCGTACTCATATGCAGTATGGTCATTGTTGATTTATATAATAATTACGATTACATTATATTTGTATATCAATTGTTTGCATGGAGAACGTTTTCAAGGAGAATCTGGTATGTGGTTTCCCCTGGTTCTCTGCATATCTGCTGCACCGGCATTTCTTGATTCATCATTCGGAAACGTTAATAGTCTTCTTCTGTTGTTATGCGTTGTATATGCATGGCTTTTTAAAGGTAAAAAATATGTCCGGGCAGGAGTGATACTATCTTTTGCATTCTGGCTGAAACTCTATCCTGCGATTCTTCTGTTGACTATTTTTAAAACTGACGAAAAAAGAAAACTTGCCGGCAGTTTTATGGCCGGAATATCCGGAGTTTTTATCATCTCACTTTTCTTTATACCCATTGAAGTTTTTAAAGAATTTTTCCTTGAAATTACGCCTGCCTATTCGGGGCAAACAATCACCCATGTTTTCAATCAGTCGCTTACACCGGCTTTGTTGAGGCTTTTTCGGGGCAGTACTGACATATTCTTTTCTTATGATTACATGGTTATTCCACTTGTATTCCGAATAGTTACTTATGTTGTGATAGTATCAACACTCATTGTGTTCTGGTATATCACCTGGAAATACAAAGCTTCCTGTACCTGTATCATCGCTGGACTGTGTAATTTAATTCCATTAGTCACACCGATTGGATGGGGTTATACATTTGTGATGCTGTACCCTTCGCTGATCATTCTGTATTACCGCGGTATTTTGAGAACGAATGTTACAGCCTTAATATATCTTCTCTGCTGTTTTGCATTGGCTGTTCCGAGTTATCATAATATAGAAAAGTTAAATCTTCATTACCTGTTCAAGTTAATTTATTATTCCAGATATACTATTTCATCACTTCTGCTTTATTGTCTTCTTTTAATTCAGGTTTCTAAGAATTCCATTGTTAAAGTTAGTGGCACTCCAGAAGACAAAAATACTCCAAATAGTTGTTCGGGGCAGCTACCTGTATACCATCCTTAAAATGATGAAACAATGAAAAATTCAAAAAGTGGGAGATACATCGAAACCATAAGTTGACTGCTTTATAAAATCTACTGTATTTTATCAAAGTGTAAAGGTAACAACACTGTAAAGGTAGTTCCTTTACCGGCTAAAGATTGTACCTTTATGTCTCCACCATGGACATTAAGAATACGTTTTGAAAAATATAATCCGATACCGGTACCATCTTTTTTGGTTGTATAATGGTACTGAAAAAGATTTTTTAAGCTTAACTCAGTAATACCAGTCCCATTATCTGAAACATCAAAAAGTACATTAAACTCATCTTTGCTAGTGGAAATGGTTATCAAACCATCTGATAAACCATTTTCCTCAATAGCTTCTTTTGCATTTCTTATGAGATTAACAAAAACCTGAGTAATAAGCTGGCAGTCACACAGTACGCTTGTATCTGAGTGTAGCGGGTTGATGATCTTAACCTCAATCGATTGAGTTAAATGCGACGTTTCTTTAATTGCATTGTCAAGAATTGTTGAAACCCCAATGGCATTCAATGTAGTATTAGCAATGCCGGATTCCATAATTTTAGCAGATTTAAGTACACCGTTAATGCTCACAATTTCATCATATATGTGATCTACAGAGTCCCAAAAATGCTTTTCCTTTTCATCTGCATGTTCATAATAAACAGCTTTTAATTTGGTGAGTTTATAGTGGACCCCGTTTAATACAACAAGCGGGTTTCGTATTTCATGTGAGATGATAGATCGTAATTTACAGATTTCCTGGTTCTTTTTTTCCAGTGTATTGACCAGGTTCTCAAGAATCTGTTCATCTTTTCGTCGTGATAACCAGTGGTTAATCTTTTCAAGTAGAATTGAACGGTTGAAAGGTTTTTGCAGATAATCAGTTGCTCCGTATGAAAGGCCAGTGAGCTGCTCGGTATCATCAGTATATGCAGTCAGAAAAATGAATGGCAGGTGCTTGAACGACTCATTGGAAAATACCTGCCTGCAGAATTCCAGTCCATCCATTTCGGGCATTTTGACATCAGATAGTATCAACGAGATCCTGTGACTATACTCGGTAAGTTTATTCAACCCGTCATTGCCATTTACTGCAATGAGTAGATTATAATCGTGTTTCAATCCTTCAATCAGTAGATTCAGCTGACCATAATTATCTTCGCATATCAATATTGACGGTTTGTGGGGATCTTTGTTTTCAAATTGGGAAATATCGAATGAAAAATTTTCATCTATTGTACCTTTTTCAATCTGCTCCTGGATAAGTTTTACACGGCTCAATTGTCTTCTGTCGACACCAGACCTTCTCTCTGGATGTACTATCGGTGTATTTTTGACATTAGTAAATTGGTCAGGATACAGCGGAAGATTGAACCGTAAAGTGGTTCCCTTTCCAGCTTTTGACAAAACCTCAATTTCACCTCCAAGACGCTGTACCATCTCTTTGGCGATTGCTAACCCTAATCCCTGTCCCTGATGTTTGTGTTCATCATGTGCCTGATAATCCCGTTTAAAAATTGGGTCTATCCGACTTTCCCAACCCCATAAGTCATTGATTTCTTTTGATAATTAGTAGTCATGGGTGTCCTTTAATATTTTAGAGTT
>JAFGIN010000187.1 GCA_016929595.1 Chitinispirillaceae bacterium | reverse complement strand
GTGTCCACAAATTTTTGGAGGAACCTGTTTATCTGAAAATATATGACATAGAACTTTTATTTTATTTATGTCATTTACCCATATTTTTTTTTTAACTAAGTCATTTCCACATTCTTTGACTCTTGAATTTGAGGGATACAATCGAAATGTAATTCCAATCTTATCAGCTTTACAGTTCATTACTTGCTTTAATTTGTAACTACCTCCGCAATTGGCAATTATAAGAAGTACAAGTAATGAGTGTATCGTCTTTCTCATTCCTTTTCCTTTCCAAAAACTTCGTTAAGATCCTTCTGTAAGCTATAAGTATTTCGGCCATCGAAATAACCTCCGTTAGAATTATATCTTACTTTCCGCGCATCTTGTTTAGGTTTTTTTTGATTTATTAGTAGTTGACATATTCAAAGAAGGATCCAACTCGCTTTCAATATACTGTATACCGATACTAAGTAATTTTTCAATTAAAGCTTCAAGTTTTTCCCGGTTATTTATTGCATTTTGTACTGTCTCAATATTTTCCATGTCGATACCTATTGTGCGTTGTCGACTTCCCATGCGGTAATGCCAACGATAATAAGGACCATGTCTTTTGCTATCGTCATTAGCGCAAGGACATGTTTTGGAACCACAACGCGCATAAAGTTTATGTATTGTCCCAGGTATTGGCAAACCATTGTCCTGGATTGCTTTTTTTATGGATTGGAGTTCAAGGTTCAATTCTTCTTTATTCATACAGGTAATTATAATATTTGCAACATTTAGTTGCAAATATTATCTTACAATCATGTCTAATAACAAAATGTCTATTCTGCCGATCAGGTTAGGCGCTTTACCTATTATCGATGCATATATCGATAAACTTGGTATTAGCGATGTGTTTGCGCAAATGGTTCCTTCTGACGCTCGGGATAAAGTCCCCGTTTGGAAAACCTTGTGCATTGCATTGCGCAATATCATAGTAGAACGGTACCCTTTATACAAAATGGGAGATTGGGCAAAGCAATGGGGACTAATAAACGACGATGAAATAGCGCTCTATAATGATGACCGGATTGGTAGAGGACTTGATCGGCTTTATCGTAGTGATCGCACTGCAATCACGACCGAAATAGTACTTCGTGCTATTAAGAAATTTGAACTTAAAATCAATCGGATACACAATGATTCTACCTCGATTACTTTACATGGTAACTATGACGATTATAGCGATTGTGGCGCAGCACTTCCAAAACATGGGCACAATAAGGACTTTCGGCCAGACCTCAAGCAATTAGTATTTTCGCTTTCAATCACCTCCGATTTTTCTGTACCGCTATTATTCAAGGTGTTTGATGGTAACAGGACTGATGATACGACACATATTGAAAATTGGAAGCATCTGCGAGATTTAATCGGGAGTAGTGATTTTACATATGTCGCTGACAGCAAACTTTGTGTTCGAGATACGTTGCAATATATCGCTACTGAAGGTGGAACATTTATAACCATTTTACCTGAAACTCGAAAAGAAAGTTCGTTGTTTTTTGAATGGATACAGACCAATAATCCGGAGTGGGTAATTGCAATTGACGAGCAAAACCCTCGTAAGAAAGATGGGATAAGGCGTACCTACTGGACATTTGATTCGCCGCTATTAACATCTGAAGGTTATAGGCTTGTCTGGGTAAAATCATTACAGAAACAAAATGATGATGGGTTACGTCGTCTCAGGAGGATTGAACATACTGAAAATGGCTTTGCTGCACTTAAGAAAAAAAGATTCCTCAACAAAGAGAAACTCCAGAGTGAAATAAATACCATACTCAACACCAACAAGTCCAACCAGTATTTCAACTATGAAATTGTTCCTATTATTCAAGAACATGTTAAACAGACCACACGCGGAAGGCCTACTACATCTACGCTGCATCATGTCGTACGGGAGACAACTTATACTATTGAGTATTCCCAAAATGCACTATCCATCCAAAAAGAAGCCAGAACTGATGGGTTATTTCCGATTGTTACAAATAGCAAGGATCCGGCAGCGCAGGTACTAATAATGTACAAATATCAACCGATGCTGGAAAAAAGACATGAACAGCTTAAAAGTGTGTATGATGTTGCTCCGGTTCTGTTGCAAAACCCACAAAGAATCGAATCGCTATTATTATTGTATTTCATTGGTATGGTGATTACTTCGTTGATTGAACGGGATATGAAATTAAAAATGGAAGAGAAAAATCTTGATTCGGTACCACTTTAACCGGAAAATCGTAAGTGCAAATCACCAACAGCAGGATTAGTAATAGATATTTTCAATGATGTTAGACTTCAATATATTGTAAAAGAGAATCGAATAATTGAAACGATTCCCGATGAATTAACAATAAAACAAAAACTTGTTCTCGAATTGTTGAATATCAAGCCAAGCAAATTCTTTGAAAGCGGTTAGTTGCCAAATGCACATGTAAAAAATATTAAGAATTTTTACATGTGAGATGCGCGGAAAGTAAGTTATATTTAATCATTTCATCAAATGGTACTCCTATTTCATCTTCCCACCCCACTATATATGTATCCAACATTGTAGAAAATCGAGCTTTTTCGAGGAAGGATAGGAAGGGGTGTAAAAGGTGGTAACTTACTAGTCAACAATTCTAATATTGACACTGCTAAGCCTGCTAACAAGCTCTTCTGCGACTTTCTTATTTTGTTCATTAGTCACATTTTTTAAATAGTCTTTTAACGTTTTAAGTGTCTTCTCCTTCAGGTCTGTTAATTTACCTTTTTGGTCGCCACGAAAATCTGTAAAAACATCGTTTTGAAGGTTAGTTAACAGAGACTCTTTTATACTTTGTTCTTGACTTAGCCAATGCAACGTAGATGTAACATCAAGAACAATCACCTGCAGTATAGCTGTATGAATGTAAACATTTGCAGCGCCATCTCTTTTCTGCCAATATTGCTTTAGTACTTGGTATAGCTCATCATTCTCTATTTTATTCCCATAGCAACTTACCGATATTGCAAATAAAAAGCTGGATAATATTGCGATCTTTGTTAAATTATTCTTCATAGTTTACCTTTTGTTTCAGTTGTCATCATCCTGCTGGACTGGATTTACTGTAATTGTAATGTTGGTTTGCTCACCAGCCTGTTGATCTGCATTGATGATGTTATTAATATATTGCCTAAGTTGATTCATTGCATTTCGACTTTGAGTGACAGTATTATCAGTCTGACCAGAACCGACTAGAATACAACCGTGAGTGTCATCTGTTGTGTTACCAGTATGGATTAAAACAGCATCACGTCCATTGGCATCATCCAATCGCACAACTTGACCAAATCTATTGCTATTCCAATTCTGTGCTCTGTATTCGCCATCATTAATTCTACTGATATTGTTTTGATTATTTCTATCAGGTAATTCAAGAGTGAAAAGATTAAGCTGGTTTGCGTCCCCACTATTTGTAACCGACATCCCACCTAAAGTTCTGGCATTATTTTCATTGGTTCTATTGATAACAATGTCGATATCTGTTAGTCCAAGTAAATCAATATGGCTTATTGGATTAATAGTATATCGGTAAAGGTTCCAAAATTCTTCTTCAGGATCAGCACTCATCCAAATTCCAATATCAGGATCTAAGAACCTGGCACCAAAATAATACCACCCCTCTCCATCTTCACCACTGGCGAAATCATTCTCGAAGAGATCCAGCTCTTTTCCGGTAAATGTCGGTGTTACAGGAGCATCTGTTGTCACCTCCTCTTCGACCTGCTTTCCGTAGGGATAGTAGTCGTATACCGGCCCGCTACGGCGGCCGTATTGGTCTACCATGGTCATGGTAGAACCAAGGTGGTTCTTTATATAGAACTGATAATCTGCTTCGTCGCTATAGCTATTTGTGTGAACACGACGGGCAAGGTGCTCACCGCCGGTAACCGTCTCTATAATGTCAATATTATTATTATCAGTCTGACGGTATTCAATGTCATCCCCGACATACCAGGTTACGATCATTTCCGGAGATACTGCTACAACATCAAGCGAGTAACCACTCATGTTGATTGTACTGATATCCAGATCCATCCCGTCTTCATAATAACCGGCAGGCGGAATTTTAACCTGTATCATAACATTGTCGGTTGCAGGCTGCGGGATTGCCTCCACCGCATCCATAATAGTAGCATACACCTCACCATCACCTACCCATAATTCCAGATCAGCATATCCTGATGTCAGGAAAGAAAGTTGGTATCACTGGATTTCAAAATAATTACCGCTTGAAATAATTGCTGTACATTTTAATAATTAGTTATTCATTTGGTAGTTTTTTTTATGAATCTATAATAATTACGAAGCGAAAATGTTTCGAATATGGAAGCCCGAGGCCAGCCTTCGTTGAAACTACGGATGGTAGACGATTTAGTGTGGGTTGGCGAGTGTTGTGCGCCGTAATAGCAGTGATCCCACACTTTGAGGCATTTAATGTCGCCGAATGGTGTTTTTACCTCTGAATCACTCACTAACTAATCATCTGCACTTTTTAGTAAGCTTCGATACCGATAGCGATACCTACCCCGACATCGATAATTTCATTCTGAAAACTCCCCGCTGCGGAAAAGTGGCAGGCACCGCCTGAACATACTTCGACCTTTATATTTCGCTGCTCCCACCTTCGAAATGACACGTTCGGCAGGCTCAGTGCACCGCACATTCGACGTATTGGATATTCTCCTTCTGTTTTTTTCAGTGGAAAGAAATCATTGAACTCTCCCAAGAAGTTAAAAACTGCATAGTAGTTATTGTCTGGTTTCATATTCTTTTTGTCATGGCTCCTCCCGGTTTTGCAAACCTTCAATAAAACAGATTCGTTTCTTTGTCAACAATATCCTCCTTGAGAAAGTGCGCGCCTGATGAGGCCCCCCAATGGCCCATTTTCCATGGCACAAGGTCATAAAATCCCATTTTTAAGAATTCCGATTTCGAATCCTCTGCAACCTGCAAACATTTACCATGAATATCCTGATTAAATTCTGAAACACTTCGTATTATACACACACATATATATATTTATGTGTATGTGTGTGTATTAAAGGAAGTGTCTATGAAACGAACAAATATCGAACTAGATGAAGAAAAAATTAAAGAACTGAAAAAAATGACCGGCATTAAAACAAGCAAAGCCATTATCGACTACGCACTTAAAGAGTTGATCCGGAAATATAATCAACACAAAATTCTGGACCTGAAAGGCAAGATCAAATGGGAAGGTAATCTGGAGACGATGAGATCAATGAGGGGCATTTAATGGTTCTGATCGATACTTCTGTCTGGATTGACTTGCTGAACGGTACGGAAACCAGGCAAACTGATCAATTTGAGAAGCTGATCGACCTCAATGATGATATTTGTATCAACGGAATGATTTACACCGAGATTCTTCAGGGAATCCGGAATGATCAGCAGTTTTGTAAAGTCAAGCAAACTCTTAATGATCTTGTTTATCTGGATATTACTAAAGAGATACACGAATATGCAGCACAGATATATCGGCATTGCCGGAAAAAAGGAATAACCATCAGAAAACCTGTAGATTGCATAATCGCCGCATGCACGATTAAATCATCGGTATTTCTTTTGCATGCCGACAGGGACTTCGACTACATTTGCAAACACTTCCCGCTTCAGTGTGTTAATTGAAAAGTCACCATAATTCCCGTTTCTGCCATTCATGAAAAGGTAATTCGTTTTTATTTTATGCAATTGAAACCCAGATATCCTCCACAAGCAAATTCTTTCAGATAGATTTATTTTTGCAATTTCTTTGATTAGCTCTTTCTCGGCCATTTTCTATTTCTTTATCTGAGAGAGTTGTTTAACTGAACCGAACGTAGTTACCAATTCACTCCGGAGAGGAGTGCAGCAATTCAAGCTCAAAACCGGTGCAGGGAAAAAGTCCCAATCCGAAGGGGAACAAATTATTTTCATAAGAACTCAAAAATTTTAGCTGCCTTCAATTCAGAAGAACAGCAACAGGAGAAGGATTTTAAGAGCCTGTTACAATCATGCCAGATCCGTGGTCGTGATGTGCTCATCCTGAAAAAAATAAGGACACCGGGTATCAATAACAACTTTTCACATAGTGCACCAGCAACGTTTATTAAATCGATTCCGATAGAGCTGCCACTAAAAATGATCATGATGCGTTTAGGTTACCGGAAAAGTACAACCGTGTTATCTACCCAGCAACGCGAAAAACTGGACAGGACTATTGCAGAGGGCTTTTCGCTGTGCCAGGCTGCCGGCTGCTGGCGTCGCATTGCAATAACCGGGAAAAAACGTGATGAAATTGTTTTGCAGGATGGTCCGGTCCTTAGAAGTTCATCATTGGCAGCGTTGCTGGCACATAGTTCTGCCGTTATTTTTATGGCTTCGACGGTCGGTCCGGAAATTGTTCATGCGGCATCAGATGCAATTGCACGGGGTGATGGTGCAACAGCGGTCATCTATGACGCAGTCGGCGGGCAGAGCGCCGATGCCGCGATGAACTGGATAAACGACTTTGTAGGGTCCCAACTAAGCAGAAGAGCTGAAAAGCTTACCGCTCATCGCTTTTCTCCCGGTTTTGGCGATTTCCCCCTGGAAAACCAGAACGTACTATACTCATTACTCGATCTTGGCCGTCTGAACATACAGCTCACATCCCGATACATGCTGATTCCCGAGAAATCTGTTACAGCGGTTGCGGGAGTTGAGGTGACTTGAGAACTATGGAGAATAGCGTATGGTGAGTTGCTGGATTTAACAAACTTCAAGATTCTTCCCAGAAGGATCACTTAACTTACAACAATAATGGATTTATGACACGTAAAGAATTTAGAAACCTGATTGATCGAGGGCCTGTGCTGCTTGATGGATGCATTACAGCCGGGTCAGACATACAGCAATGTCCTGAAAAATGGATGCTGGAGCATTTCGATACGGTTGCATCCATGCAATCTGACTTTAAAAACGCAGGGAGTACTATACTACGCAGTCCTACTGCTGGCGCAAACAGATACCGACTCGAAAAGTCTGGACTTGGATCAGAGACCGTTCAGATCAACCGCGAGCTAATGCGTCGCAGCCGTGCTGGACTGGAAAATACAACCGTTCTGGGCACATGCTCATCGATCGGGTTAAAAATAGAGCCATTCGGTGATCTTGAATTTGAAGAAGCGGTAAAATGTTTCAGCGAACAGGGACGTGCTCTTGCGGAAGGTGGCGCTGATGGATTTTTTATTGATGGAATGACTGACATTCAGGAAGCGCGCGCTGCAGTGATTGCATTACGCGATATCAGTGGTCTTCCGGTAATGGTATGTATGTCATTAGAATCGCAGGGATGTACATCAGGAGGAACCGATCCGCTCTCTGCACTGATAACGCTGCAGTCACTTGGTGCTGATGCTGTTGGTTTCGGTACCATAGATCCGAATGTATCACTTGAAGAGATTATTAAAAGTATCAAACGATTTGCAAAAGTACCGCTTTTCGCTCTCCCGTGTACCTCAGACAAAAGCCCGGAGGAGTTCGGATCACTGGGTTCCATACTTGTTTCTGCCGGTGCTAATTTGCTTGGATGCGGTGATACTGCAACAGCATTGCACATTAAATCTCTTGGAGCGGGCATCAGAAGTGTTCCCGCACAACCACCGGCGATCAGTTCAATAAGTGCACTTTCGTCATCACGACGTACGATCATGCCGGGTAGAAATCATCCTTTTGCCGTGGTTGGCGAGCGAATCAACCCTACCGGAAAAAAGCAGCTTCAGGCAACCTTGCGTGAAGGCAGTCTCGATATGGTCAGGCAGTTTGCAATTGAACAGGAGCTGCGTCGTGCATCAGTACTTGATGTCAATATGGGGCTATCGGGTATTGATGAAAAGGCTATGATGCTTCGTGCAATCAGCCTTCTGTCCGGTATCACTCCTGTACCGCTTTGTATAGATACTACCCGGCCTGAAATTATGGAGGCGGCGTTGCGACTTTACCCAGGACGTGCTCTTGTCAACTCTGTTTCAGGGGAAAAGGAGCGTATTGAATATACACTTCCCTCAGCTGCCCGATACGGAGCGATGTTCATTGTGTTGCCGCTCACTGATGCGGGTATTCCCCGTACAGTAAAGGAACGTATCGAAGTTATCAACACCATAATGCAGGCTGCTGATCCATTTGGCGTCACGGTTGATGATATCGTTGTCGATGGGCTGGTCATGACGGTAAGTTCCGATCCGAATGCTGCCAGCGATTCACTCGATCTGATCAGCTGGTGTTCTGATACACTCCGTTCAAACACGATTTGCGGCCTCTCAAATGTCTCTTTCGGCATGCCGGAACGGCCGTGGATTAACGCTGCATTTTTAGGAATGGCAATGGGGCGTGGACTGACAATGGCGATTGCCAACCCCTCTTCAGACGGTATCATGGCAACAGTGCAGGCGTACAATGCTTTACGGGGGTATGATACTGAAATGCTTGCGCAACGGGGACGTTTCACGGGGGTACAATCATGAAAAAAGATATGTTCAGAAAACTTGCTGGTGAAAAAATTCTTATCCTTGACGGTGCGACTGGAACAGAGCTTGCGCGTAACGGCATGCCTGCGGGTGTATCTCCTGAAGCTTGGGTACTCGATAATCCATCTGTTCTTCGCGATATCCAGCGCACGTATGCACAATCCGGCAGTGACATAGTTTACACATGTACTTTCGGTGGAAACCGTCTGAAACTTGCAGAGTTTGGACTTGACAACAGAACTGAAGAAATCAACACCGCATTAGCCGCAATATCCCGAGAGGCAGTGAGCGGTCGCGCAATGGTTTTCGGTGATATCGCGCCGACAGGCATGTTTGTCGAACCGTTCGGAGATCTTGGATTTGAAGATGCGGTAAATATCTATGCACAACAGGCAAAAGCATTGCTTGCAGGTGGAGTTGACGGATTTGTCATAGAAACCATGATGGATCTTCAGGAAGCCAGGGCGGCACTTATAGGTGTAAAGGAGACCTGCGATTATCCGGTCATGGTAAGCATGACTTTCGGAGCAGACGGACGAACGCTTAACGGCACCGATCCTCTTTCGGCACTTATTACACTTCAATCACTGGGTGCGGATGCAGTGGGATGTAACTGCTCTACCGGACCGCAGGATATGGCGAAAATTATCGCAGTGATGAAACCGTATGCGACAATACCTCTGCTGGCAAAGCCCAATGCCGGAATGCCTCATCTGATTAACGGTGTAACAACATTCGATATGACACCGGAAGAGTTCGGCAATCATGCGCCACTACTTGTCGAGTCGGGTGCTGCGATCCTTGGTGGATGCTGCGGAACTGCACCAGCTTACATAAAAGAATTAAAAAATAAAACAGCATCTCTTACGGTTGTCAAACCCGGAAGAAAAAAATGTACTGCAGTGTGCTCTTATCGCGAAACAGTGCGAATCGCAAGTGATCTGCCGTTAACCGTTTTTGGTGGTAAAATAAATCCATCAGGAAAAAAGGAGCTCAAAGAGAGTCTGCTGCGCTCAGAGATGTCTTCAATCTGGAAAATGGCGCAGGAACAGACCCGCCATGGTGCGGACATCATCGATGTTAACGTGCATGTAAAGGGCGGGAATGAGGAAGCACTAATGCGTGCTGCAGTTCTCACAGCTGTAAAAGCATGCGGAAAACCGGTTGCTATTGATACAATTAATGCTTCCGCTGCCGAGAGCGCTTTACGCGTATTTCCAGGAAGAGCGATCCTTAACAGCGTCTCTGCAAAGAGTGGCGCAATGGAATCGATGCTGGCTGTGGCGAGCCGCTATGGTGCAATGATTGTGTGTATGCCTCTTGATGAAAAAGGAGTACCGCGCTCATCATCGGATGCGATTGAAAAGGCTGAACAAATACTGGTGAATGCGAAAAAGTACAATATCCATCCGGAAGAGTGTCTTATGGATTGCCTTATGTTAACGACATCCGCTCCTCCGGCAGCTCACCAGTGTACACTTGAATTAATAGACTGGTGTAAAAAACACGCTCTTGCATCCCTGTGCGGCATCTCTAATCTTTCATATGGGCTTGACGTGCAGAAGTGGATCGACAGCACCTTCCTTTGCATGGCTGCGGGACGGGGGCTGACAGCGGCGTTTATCGACACGGCATCTGAACATACAGTCAATATGGCGTATGCACTCGATGCACTTGCTGTAAGAGATACCCGTTTCAGCCGCTATATCGGGCGGTTTGGTCAGCAATCTTCATCCCGAGGAACTGATCGAAATGTACCACGCACTCCGGCTGAAGCCGTTTTTGATGCAGTTGTTAACGGAGATCTCGATGGGATCGAACAACAGATCCAAGGTGCATTAGACAAAGGGGAATCCCCACGGTCTCTCGTTGATGACCGTCTGATTCCCGCCATTAACCTGGTCGGGGAAAAATTTGACCGTAAGGAGTATTTCCTTCCCCAACTGATCTCCTGCGCAGATACTATGCGTAAAGGATTTACGGTTCTTCAGCCACATCTCAGTGCCTTAAACGGCAATGCGGAACAAAAGGGAGCAAAAGTAGTGCTCGCAACGGTTCAGGGAGATATCCATGATATCGGAAAAAACATTGTCTCCCTGATGCTTAACAACTACAACTTCGATGTTATCGATCTTGGTAAGGATGTAAGTGCCGAAAATATCATTCTTGCAGCTAAACAACATAACGCTGATATCATAGGCCTCTCTGCACTCATGACAACTACCATGGTGGAAATGAAACGTGTAATCGATCTGGCGCATCAGGAAGGGCTTGACAATGTACGTTTTATGATCGGAGGAGCGGTTGTCGATCAGCATTACGCAGATGAAATCGGCGCGCACGGATACGCAGGTGATGCAATAGGCGCTGTCAGACTGGCGCAGCATTTCAGTGATAAATAGCATAACAAAATTTATGGAGCGGAATTAATGAAAAAAGCAGAAACAGTAAATGTGCTCTCTCACCTTGCAGGTGCAATCGGAATGGCAATTGTGACCATTGTACTAATTGCTGCAACACAAATCCGCGGCGCCACCCTTCTGGTTGTTATCATCTATGCACTAAGCACTATAGTACTTTTTTCTGCATCTGCACTCTATCATTTCAATAAAAAAATGGAGAATGAGAAGAGCATCTGGCGAACGCTGGATCATATCTCTATTTACATTATGATAGCCGGAACATACACACCATTCTGTTTTCTCAGTATGAAAAGCGTATGGTGGATCACGATACTCTCTATCCAATGGGGCTTGGTCATTCTGGGACTCTGTTTTGAACTCTTTCGTTTTTCTGTTCCCCGATGGGTAACATCTCTCATTTACCTCCTGATGGGTTGGATCGCTTTTGTTGCCATAGTTCCAATCTACCGGGGCATCACACCGGGCTCCTTTACCTTATTTCTGATAGGAGGAGTTGTGTATACTTCAGGAGCATTGGTCTATGCCTTGAAAAAGCCTAACCCGTTTCCAGGAATTATTGGATTCCATGAGCTTTTTCACATACTTATTCTGATTGCCAATGGTATTTTTATGCTGACTATCTACAATATCATTCTTTCCAGATAAATAGCACAAATCGTATGCAGGGAAAACCGTATTCAAGCACCTAAAGTATGGATGTTCGGATGTGGAGGGGGTGAGGCGAGTTCTGATGATATTTGATAGATCATATTATGCTGATTTACGGAAGTACGGTTCTATCTGGTGATAAAGGCAGCCTTCCAAGAAGCCTTGATACAATAATTAAGCCGATTACTCCTGCAATAACATCTGTAAATAGTCTGCCGACAAAAATTCCGCTTATACCGTAGAGGGAATTTCCTGTAAATGACAGCGGAAGCAGCAGAACCAGAACGCGGATGGCATTGATTATCGTGGCGTAGACCGGACGATGGATACCAGTAGCGATAAATCCACAATACCGGTGAACTTCCATGCAGCCATATCCGAATGCGATTATGCGCAGGTAGCGGATGAAAAATTCAGCAACATGCGGATCTTCTGTAAATACCCTTGCAAGATGCGGAGCAAATATGAACAGTAGCACTGCAACTCCGGCACCGTATAAAAGTGCAAATTTTGTTGCATAACGTTTCGCTTCGATGATCCTGTTGAAATGTCCCGCACCAAAATTCTGACTTACAAATGGCATCAGCGACATACCCAGTGCCATCGGTATTACAAATGCGACCATTTCAACTCTTCCTGCAGCACTCACTGCAGCAATAACTGCATTACCGTGCCTGCTTACAAGCCCGGTAATTACCGCAGTGGAGAGCGGCATAAGCATCATGCTTAAACTCCCTGGTATTGCAAATTTCAGTATGCTGCTGCATGATTGTGGAAGAAAGCTTAGACGTGGATGTGTCAGCACAAGAAGACGGTGTTTGATGGCAAGAAGATAAAAAAGCCAACACGCGGAAAACGCCTGTGAAATTACAGTTGCCAGGGCGGCGCCGAAAATCCCCATAGCCGGAAAACCCCAGAGGCCGAAGATAAAAATGGGGTCAAGAATACAGTTGAGCAGTGCTCCCGAGAGCATGAACAAACTTGCCGAACGAGAATCTCCCAGAGAGATAAGAATACCGTTACCCATCATGGGAATCGCCATGAACACAGCACCGCAATACCATATCCCCATATATTCTCTTACCAGTGGCATTGTCTGTTCATCAGCTCCGATCAAACGGAAAACCGGACCCATACTCAAATAACCACAAATCGATAACACTAGTGAGAAAACCATGATCAGAATGACGCCATGCGTGACGATTCGTGATGCGTCCGCGTTGTCGTGACGGCCAAGAGCGTGTGAGGTCAGGGCGGTAACCCCGGTTCCGATACCGCTTGCAATAAATGAAAGGAGCATTACCACTGGAAACGTAAGCCCCATTGCTGCAAGAGCGGTAGTACCCAGTCGGGCAACAAACCAGGTATCGACAAAATTATAGGCATTAAGTGCAACCGTGCCTGCAAGCATCGGATATGCCATTCGAAAAAGAGTAGATGCTACGCTTGATTGAGTCAGTTTAGTTGCCACAGAAATACCTGCTATATTTTTAAAAAAAGTACGCATGCACCAGTAGAACCGATGTCGGCGCACAGGGGGGATACTCCGGTCTTAATGCGTCAGGTATCTGCTACGGTTTACTATCGGCCAGAATCCGCATTTGGGATCGAGCATTTTAATATACTAGCCGGTAATTCCTGTTTCAGAAATAATTTTGCTGGATCAGGAGTTTCCCCCGAGATACTCATGGAACTAAAGTTGCGAAGGAGTATTTGCAATGATGAACTGTTTGATGCCATTTTCACTATGGCCCCTGATATCCCCATAAATTCAACCGAACAGAAAGTAAAACGGCAGAATGAAAGTGTTGCTTGTTTACCCCGAATTCCCGGTCACATTCTGGAGCTTCAAACATGCTCTTGGGTTTGTTGGTAAAAAAGTAGCACTTCCACCCCTGGGATTACTCACCGTTTCTTCAATGCTGCCTTCGGACTGGGAGAAAAAACTTGTTGATTTAAATGCTGTTCGTCTCAAAGATGCTGATATCCTCTGGGCAGACTATGTATTTATAAGTGCCATGATTGCACAGAAAGAATCTGTCAGGGATGTTATTGCAAGGGTAAAATCATTGAATAAATTTGTTGTTGCAGGCGGGCCGCTGTTTACGACCGGGTGGAAAGAATTTAACGATGTTGACTGTTTTGTTCTCAATGAAGGTGAAGTAACAATTCCTTTGTTTCTTAGCGACCTTGAAAACGGGACACTCCAGCGAATCTATTCAACAACCGAAAAACCTGATATCACAAAAACGCCCCTTCCCGACTGGTCGTTGCTGACCATGTCCCATTATGCATCAATGGCGGTTCAGATATCGAGAGGCTGTCCCTGGAATTGCGAGTTTTGCGATATCATAATCATGAATGGCAGAATACCCCGTGTCAAAGATCCCTGTCAGGTTCTCAGCGAATTTGATGCATTATACAACATCGGCTGGCGCGGCAGTGTTTTTGTTGTTGATGATAATTTCATCGGAAATAAAGTAAAAGTAAAATGTATTCTCATCGCAATCGGCGAATGGATGGTAAAAAGAAAATATCCGTTCGCGCTCTATACTGAAGCATCGATTAATCTTGCTGATGAAGAAGAGCTGATGATTCTTATGCGTCGCGCAAATTTCAACACCGTTTTCGTCGGTATAGAGACGCCTGAAGAAGAGGCTCTGAAATCCTGTGGCAAAATGCAGAACACCAACAAGGATCTTGTTGATAAAGTTAAGATACTTCAGAAAAACGGCCTCGAAGTACAAGCTGGATTTATCGTCGGATTCGATACCGACACCATGAAAACCTTTGATGCTATTATCAGGTTTATCCAGAAAAGCGGTATTGTCACAGCGATGGTCGGGTTGCTTCAGGCTCTGCCGGGAACACCGCTTTTTAAAAGACTTCAGGATGCAGGCAGGATCATTGTGACCCCCTCATCAGGAAACAATACCGACTTTTCAATGAATTTTATTCCTCTCATGAACCAGAATTCACTTATTAACGGCTACAAAAAAATACTTGGGTCAATATACAGCCCTCTAAATTTCTATAAGCGAATAAAAACGTTTCTGGCCCAATACCACCGGTTTTCAAAACGACCATACATTTCCCTTACACAACAATTCCGGGCACTGAGCTATGTTGTTTGGAAAATCGGAGTTGCCAGCAAAGGTAGATGGCAGTTCTGGAAACTCTGTATCTGGACCCTTCTGCGACGCCCGAAGCTTCTGCCCGAAGCCATTACCTTAACGATTTTTGGATTCCATTATTTTAAGGTTATGGTTGACAACTTCAAGAAATGATGAAGCCGCCTGAATCTTTGCAATACTATGTACCCCTTTTTATAAATATGGTCACAGGATAACGCCGCTATTTTTTTCTCTATCACGAAACGAGGAAGGCGAATACTACCTGGTAGTATTTAACCTGACGAGACCAGGCTGCTGCTTGTTTATAATGAGATAAATTCTGCAAAGAGTATATTTAAAACAGAACAGAACAAAAAACGGGTGTACATTTTTTAAAGAGGATGTGACGAAGGTATGAACAAATTTACTTTAATTACCGTTGTTATTATCAGTGTTATTTTGTTTGCTGGTATCTGGGTAAAGCTGAATTCTGACACAAAGGAGTCAAAACAGCCCGATTCAAGCGCAGCGGGAGGTAAGACGGCCGAAATGACCGGAGTGCTTATTGCCTTTTTTTCTCATACCGGTAATACCCGTAATGTAGCTCAGCAGATCCAGAAAGAAACGGATGCCGCTATTTTTGAGATCCAACCTGTTGATAGTTACCCCCAGGATTATAAGACTTGTGTTGATCAGGCTAAGAAAGAGATCAACTCAAATTTCAAACCGAAATTAAAATCCAATGGTGAAAATAGTGATTCTTACGATGTAATTTTTATCGGCTCTCCAAACTGGTGGAGTACAATAGCACCTCCGGTCGCAACATTCCTTTCGGGCAGTGATATGAAAGGTAAAACGATTATACCATTTATGACCCACGGAGGTACCGGACTGGGCAATAGTGTTGCAGATATTAAAAAGCTGTGCCCGGAGTCAACGGTACTTGATGGTCTTGCGATTAAAGCAAGTGATATTAAAAAATCACAGGAAAAGGTTGCTAAATGGCTGAAAGAGATCAGCACGAAGAATAGCATCGGGTGGAGATGAATTACGGAGAGGTGAGATGTACAAACAATTGCAACGTTGTGCAATAACAAAAATATTTCGGATAATCTCCGGGATTACATTCCATTTCCATACACCGAAAAAGATGCAGAAGCGTTCATAGGTTCCTGTTCCAAAGAAAATCCAACAGTGACATTCGGCGTTGTGTACGATGGAGTACTGGTAGGATGTGCAGGGCTTGTTCCTCAAAGTGATGTTTACAGATTGAGTGCCGAAATTGGTTATTGGCTGGGAGAACCATACTGGGGTTTGGGAATTGCAACACGAGCTGTAAAATTAGTTATTAACTATGGATTCAACGACCTTAAGTTGATCAGAATTTACAGCGGCATTTTCAGCTTTAACAAAAAATCGCAGCGGGTTCTTGAAAAGGCAGGATTTAAGAGAGAGTGTGTCTTTGAGAAGGCAATTATCAAAAATGGGGTTATATGTGATGAGTATCGCTATGGTTTGACAGTTAACAACTTTCTGTCATAATACAATGCACTGGTTTTCAACTCGGAGTCGGTATCGGCATCGAACAGAACAGTAATAGAGAATCGATCCCGATAACTACTATCGAAAAAGGGTGGTAATTCTGAGACTGTTAAAAAGTGAAGAAAAATCAGGACCTGGGCATGTATGAAAAGGAATTCAAATAGTATATTGAAAAAAGGGGCAGGGCCTCTAACTCTGTATCGGGAATGTGAAATGCTTCATAATCATAAAAATAACGATCCGTGTGGGGACAACGACAGCGATAGCCGTCCATGCGGTGGCCAGGAGATTCACCAGCATGTGTGGGATAGCGGCTATAAACGTTCCGAACGTGGAAAACTGCTCCTTTCCATGGGGGTAACCGGCCTGATCATGGCTGTTGAAGTGATCGGGGGAATAGTTTCCGGCAGTATTGCGCTGCTCAGTGATGCAGGGCATATGTTCACGCATCTTTTTGCTCTTTTTATCAGTTATCTGGCGATTCGGATGGCTTCAGTTAAACCATCGATGTACCGGACGTTCGGGCTGTACCGGGTTGAAGTGATCGCATCTCTCGTCAATGCCCTGTTTCTCTTTGGTGTTACAGTACTTATCGTTTACGAATCTGTGAAACGAATCATTTCCCCTCAGGAGATTGCATCGGTAGAGATGCTTGTTGTTGCTGTTATCGGACTTATAGCAAATATTATAACACTTATCATTCTTGAAGGATCACATCATCACGATCGTAATATCAAAGCCGCAGTCATGCATATGGTCGCTGATTTACTTTCATCAGTGGCAGTAGTTATCGGCGCAATTATAATCCATTATACTAAGTGGATGCTGATCGATCCTCTGGCCGGAATTCTGATATCGATTCTTATAGTCTTCTGGTCCTGGAACCTGTTTCGGGATGCGATGCGGGTACTTCTTGAAATCGCTCCATCACATATCCCACCCAATGAAGTACGCGTGTTGCTGAAACAGAATGATCCCAGGATCAAAGCGATTAACGATATGCATATTGTGGAGATTACCAGCGGCATGTACAACTTTTCCGCACATATTGAGGTTTCGCATGATATATCAGATGATTACGAGGACATAATACGGAATGTAAACAGTTTTCTTAAAACAAGGTACGCAATCAGTCACACGACGATTCAGGTAACAAAGCAGCATCCTGAGCAATAATGTATCTGCTTAGAAAACGCAAATATACTGCAGACGGGTCAAAAGTGAATATTTTGTTGCACTACATTTTTCGCAGTTTTCGCGTTCCCCCATCCGCCTTTGGCACC
>JAFGIN010000186.1 GCA_016929595.1 Chitinispirillaceae bacterium | reverse complement strand
TCCAGATCTGAGATAAACAGTATTTGAAACCAGAAATAACAGGGTGCTATCTTAAAGATATCAGGTTGCAGAAGTCAATTTTAGTTATACATTGATGAAACAAAAAGTAACAACTTCCGGTCATAATAATCAGAATATTAATTCATGAATGTAACATTAAATAATTTTCAATTTTCTTTCTATGTAATTTGTTCATGAATGATAACCCGATGAAATCAAAAAAGCAATCTTCAGAATCTGATCAGAAACCACTTGATAATTCAAACGAGATCAGGGAGCTTAGATCAACACTTAAAAAACTTAAGGAAAGCGTAGCTGACATTACTGAACGAAAGCGGGCGGAAGAATATTTTCATCAGCGTTCCGGGGAATTAACAGTTCTGCTTAAAATTAGCCAGGAGTTTGCCGCAACACTTGACCTGAGAACAATTTTGCAGATGACCACCGATCGCGTGGTTGAGCTGACAGAACTTGAAAATTCCGCTATTTATCTTCTGGAAGAAGAGACATTGCGCCTATGTGCTACTACACCTGCGCTGCCTCCGCAGTTCCCTGAAGAATTACGCAAGGCACCGCTTGCCGATCACCCTCATATACAAAAGGCATTTACCACAGGTCAGCCTGTCTTCCTGTACGACACGGCAACTGCCAGTCTCACTCCGGCAGAGAGAGCCGTCACAGTGCTGCGAGGTTTACACTCCATACTCTACCTGCCACTAATTACCGGAACAAAAGTGCTGGGGACGCTCATAGTGGCCACCTCCGAAAATCCACGAATGCTTTCTGAGGAAGAAATTGACCTATGCCTTACGTTTGCCAATCTGGCAGCCATGGCTGTCGAAAATGCCCGGTTATATGCATCCGAACAGAACAAAACCCGCGAGCTTGAAAAAAGTGTTACCGAGCTTCAGCAGGCTGGAGAAAAAATCCTCAAAGCAAATCGTATCTACTCAGTTATAAGTCAGATCAATCAAATGATTGTGCGAACGAAGGATCGTGATAAAATCTTCGCTGAAGCCTGCCACATTGCCGTTGAATCCGGGAAATTTCAGATGGCCTGGATTGGATTAGTCGACGAAGAAACTAAGTTTGTCAGCCCTGTGTCTTTCTCCGGAATTGAAGATGGGTATCTTACAAAGATCAAGAAGATTTATGCTTTTGATGTGACGGAAGGACAGGGACCTATGGGAACTGCAATAAGGGAGGGAGTACAAAATATTTGTAATGATATAGAAAATGATCCAAGAATGGCACCATGGCGCAAAGAAGCGCTCAAACGCGGATACCGTTCTTCAATTGCCCTGCCTTTAAAATTATTTGGGAAAGTCATTGGCGCATTTTGTCTTTATGCTTCCACACCTCATTTCTTTGACCAGGAAGAAATTGATCTGCTTGTTGAAGTAACTGGAGATATTTCATTTGCACTTGAAAAGATTGAGACAGAAAGAAAATTGCAGAAATTATCTTCACGCTATGAAGCTATCTTGTCTTCCGTTCCTGATATAATTATGGAAGTGGACAACATTAAAATCTACACATGGGCGAATAGTGCCGGAAAGGAATTTTTTGGGGAGGGAGTGATCGGGAAAGAAGCCGCATTTTATTTTGAGGGTGAGCAGGAAACATATAACATTGTAAACCCGCTGTTTGCCGGTAGTGAAAACACTATATACATTGAAAGCTGGCAGCGACGACAGGATGGAGAAAAACGCCTGCTGGCATGGTGGTGCAGGGTTTTAAAAGATGCAGAGGGAATCGTAACCGGTGCACTGTCAACTGCACGTGACATTACTGAGCTCAAGCAGGCGGAGGAAGCGCTCCTCTCTAAAACGGAAGAATTAAATAAATTTTTCAGTACAAGTCTCGATCTTTTATGTATTGCCGATACTGATGGATACTTCCATAAATTAAATCCTGAATGGGGAAAAGCACTTGGTTATACTTTACAAGAGTTAGAGGGGAAGAAATTTTTGGATTTTATCCACCCCGACGATTTAGAAAAGACACTTGTTTCCATTTCACATTTGTCTGCACAAGAGAATGTTATTGATTTTACAAACCGCTACCGTTGTAAAGACGGCACTTTCAGATGGATTGAGTGGCGGTCAACATCGACTGGAAAACTCATTTTTGCCGCTGCCCGCGACGTCACCGAGCGCATGAAGGCGGAAGAAGAACTTAAACTTTACAGAGAAAATCTCGAGAGACTTGTAAAACAGCGAACTGCCGAATTGGAAATAGAGAAGGAACGGGCACTGTCAGCCGATCGCTTAAAATCTGCATTTCTTGCAACTATGTCACACGAACTTCGGACTCCCCTCAATTCAATTATAGGCTTTACCGGTGTTCTTCTAAAGGAACGACCTGGTCCGGTGAACGAGGAACAGAAGAAACAGCTCGGAATGGTGCAAAACAGCGCCAGGCATCTTCTTTCATTAATAAATGATGTTCTCGATATATCAAAAATAGAGGCAGGTCAGCTAAATATTAACATTGAGCGTTTCAATATTTCTCCGGTGATCAATAAAGTTATTGAAAACAGCAGATCCTTTGCCGTAAAGAAAAACCTTCAAATAAATATTTCAGTTGCTCCCGGAGTAAAAAACATATATAGTGATAAACTGCGGGTTGAACAGATCCTTCTCAACCTGGTTAACAATGCAATAAAGTTCACAGAGGCTGGATATGTAAGCATAGAATGCAGTTTAATTCGTAAATTTGTGATTATTAAAGTGATCGATACAGGAATCGGCATCGAAAAAGAACAAATGGAAAAGATATTTAAACCCTTTACGCAGATTGACACCGGCCTTACCCGGAAATTTGAAGGTACAGGACTTGGATTATCGATATGTAAAAAGCTGCTCGATCTGCTGAACGGATCAATAGAAGTTGAATCACAACCAGGCGTCGGAAGCACTTTTATAGTGAAATTGCCTTCAGAAAACGGGAAACAAAAAAATGGAACTTGAACGACGCAGATAAAAATTTCCCCATGAAACAAAAAATTCTGGTTATCGAAGACAATGAGCAGAATATGTACATGATAAGTTACCTGCTCAAAAGCAATAATTTTGATGTAGTTCAATCATTTAATGGCGCTGATGGAATTGCTATGGCAATTGAAGTCAACCCGGATGCAATCCTACTCGATATTCAACTCCCCGGCATGGATGGTTATTCAGTAGTACGTGAGCTCAGAAAAAACAATCTTTTGAACAATATTCCCATTATTGCCGTTACATCATACGCCATGTCAGGGGACAGTGAAAAAGCTTATGAGGCAGGGGCTGACGGTTACATAGAAAAGCCGATCGATCCCGATAAGTTTATTTCCCAGCTCAAAATTTACATGGTAAAGAACAGGAGGGACAAAAAATGATCAAAGTATTAATTGTTGATGACAAACCGGAAAACCTTTACCTCCTGCAGGCAATGCTCGATATAAACGGTTTTAAAACTGTTGCCGCGAAAAATGGCGTTGAAGCATTGGGTCTTATGCGGAATGATCCTCCAGACTTTATCATATCAGATATTTTAATGCCTGTTATGGATGGTTTTACCCTTTGCCACGAATGTAAAAAAGATAAAAAGTTAAAGAACATTCCTTTTGTTTTTTATACCGCCACTTATACCGATCCCAAAGATGAAGAATATGCTCTTAGTCTTGGAGCTGATCTTTTTATACTGAAGCCACAGGAACCGGAGGATTTCGTCAAAAAGATTGAACGTATTTTGAATGATGTTAAGAAGAGTAAATTCAAATCAAAGAAAGTCAGACTTTTACCGAAATCAGTTATCCTGAAAGAATATAATGAAACGTTAATCAGGAAACTGGAAGATAAAATGGTTCAGACAGCCCGGGCGGAGAAAGAACTTTTAGAAAAAGAAAAGCGCCTTATTAGTCTTTACGAGAATGTAAACGAAATTATCTTTTTCCTGGATATTGAAGCAGAAGATAAATACCGCTTTCAGGTGGTTAATACAGCTTTTTTAAAAGCGACCGGATTGAAAGAAGACCAGGTTGTCGGTAAACTGGTAAATGAAGTTATACCCGAACCATCTTTATCATTAGTTCTTGCGAACTATCGTAAAGCCATTAAAGACAGAAAATCAGTTCAGTGGGAAGAGGTCACCGAATATCCTTCAGGCAAGAAAACGGGTCATGTTACAATCACTCCGATATTTGATGAACAGGGAACCTGCTCCTATCTCGTCGGTACTGTTTACGACATTACCGAACGGGTAATGGCATTTGTTAATTTGGAGAAAAGCAAAAAGAATTTAGAGGATTATTTCGAAAATGATATTTCTGCCGATTATCTGGTTTCGGCGGATGGTGAAATATTCAGCTGTAACCGGACTTTCCTTGAAATGTTTGGCTTTAAAGACAGATCACAAGCTGAAAAATTTAATATTACCCAATTATATAAGAATCCGGATGACAGGAAGGAGTTGATCCGCAAGGTAAAAGAATCCGGTAAGGTTGAAAATTATGAGGTCGATTTCAGAGCGATGAATAGCATGATTATAAACGCTATAGTAAATGCAGTCGGAATATTCAACGATTCAGGTGATCTTATTCAGATAAGAGGGTATATTGTTGATATCACTGCCCGTAAGAATGCGGAGGATGAGGTTCGGCAAAATGAACAAAGGTGGAAAGAATTGCTGGAGTCATTACCGCAGCTTGTCTGGACGTGCCGTGTGGATGGGCCCTGCGATTACCTGAGCCCCAAATGGATAAGTTACACCGGAATACCCGAAGAAGAACAGCTGGGATATGGATGGCTCAATCAGCTTCATCCTGATGACAGGGACCGGACAATTGCTGAATGGATGGAAAAAGTAAAAACAGGTGAGAATTTTAATATTGAGTTCCGTATCCGCCGTTATGATGGAGTTTACAGGTGGTTTGAGACCATAGCAATTCCTCTGACAGACAGTGATGGGAAAATAATCAAATGGTTTGGATCGAATACAGATTTCGATGATCTGATCAAAGCCAAAGAAAAGGCTGAAGAGAGCGACAGGCTGAAGACAGCATTTCTTCACAATGTTTCTCATGAAATAAGAACACCGCTTAATGCTATAATTGGATTTTCCAGTTTTCTTGACCAGCCAGACCTGACAACAGAAGACCGTAAAAATTTTATTGATATTATTTTCCAGAGTAATAACCAGCTCCTTTCTATTGTTAATGACATACTGAATATCTCCTATATTGAAGCAGATCAGGTAAAGATCAAAAAATCGAGGACAGATATTAAAATGATAATGGATAACCTTTATCATCAATATCTGATTGAAGCACAAAAAAAGAATCTGTCATTCGATATGAAAAATGAAATAAACTCATCAGATGCCTTCATAGAAACAGATGAAAGTAAACTGATCCAGACAATATCCAATCTTCTGAACAATGCTTTCAAGTTCACTCGGGAAGGACATGTTGTTTTAGGTTGTAGAATCGAAAGTAACAAGCTCATAGCATGGGTAGAAGATACTGGCATAGGGATACCTGAGAGAGACCAGGCAAGGATATTTGAAAGATTCTACCAGGTAGATAAAACAGAGTCAAGAATATACGGAGGAACCGGGCTTGGTTTATCAATATCTGAAGGTTTCATAAAACTTCTTGGCGGTGAGATTACAGTACAATCTGAGGAAGGCAAAGGATCTATATTCTCAATTTCAGTGCCATTTATTAGATTGAAGCCGGAAGAAACACATAAACCCCGGATTTTAATCGAAAAAGAGAGAAAAGACAAGCTAAAAGTAAAAATACTGATTGCGGAAGATGAACTTTCAAATTTTAATCTTCTCCAGGTTATACTCAAATCGACTGACTACCTGATAGTACATGCAAAAGACGGACATGAAGCCATTGAAATATGCAAATCTGATCCTGAAATTAACATTGTTCTTATGGATATCCAAATGCCAAAGATTGACGGGTTTGAAGCTACAAAGGAAATTATTAAAATCAGGCCCGGTCTTCCTGTCATTGCCCAGACAGCTTATGCCCATCCTTCAGACAGAACAAGGTCACTTGAATCCGGATGCGTCGAGTATGTTTCCAAACCATTCAGTAAAGAACAAATATTGTCATTGATCGAAAAGTATATCTGATCATTTTGCAGGCACATAAAAAAGCCACACCGTCATGAAGCACAACCAAATCTTTTAAAAGAGCTTGCAAAGAACGAATTCATGACTTTTAATTTCCTTATGAGACAATTTTCTGCACCCAGACAAATAACAAAGCACTAGCTATAACACGGACAATATGGGTAAGTTGTTTGTCACACTTTTTGCTTTTGCTCCTGCACCTAAGACAATTTCGTAATGGCCGTTGCACCAGGACACGCGCATCTGCCCGCAATCAAAATCCTGTACCTTGACAAATTTCTGGCTCCGAGACAATTTGTACCGCGACACTGCGCCAGTGCCCGCCACCAACTTTGTAACCGGGGATAGATTCGCGGTTCCTATCAAACTTGTACCGCGACACTCGTAATGCTCAATGAAATTTGTACCTGGACGGCAAAAAGTGCGCCATACCCTCCTTGCACCGTGACAACTTTCTGGCTAAAGTACCAGGACCCTGCCCGGTG
>JAFGIN010000185.1 GCA_016929595.1 Chitinispirillaceae bacterium | reverse complement strand
TCAATTATACCGTTCGTGCTCGTTTCAGTGCTCAAATGTTTAGAAGAAGCGTTTGGTGTTTTTTGCTGCCGAAGGCTTTGTTCAACACAGCGGATATGCGGCGCTAAGGCTTGGCCTACCGGCAAATTTCCCTCCGCTATCGCTACGGGAAACTTCATATTCGCTGGGGACGTTATATGATATATTTTGCAAATATATATGGAAGTAGAAATGACAGAAAACAAAATAAAAAAAGCATATAAAGAATCAAGAGACATATATGATGATGTTCTAACTCAAAATAATTGTTTATCAAAGCTGTATATTAACCTTTTTTGGGGTGTTGATGATAATAAATTAGCAAAAAAAGTCTTAGAATTTATTCCTAATGATTTTAGTGGGAAACTGCTTGATATCCCTGTAGGAACAGCTGTATTTACGTATCAAAAATATAATTTACTAAAAAACGCAGAAATTGTTTGTATTGATTATTCAGAGGAAATGATAACGAAAGCAAAAGAACGTTTTGCAAAAATACCAAACAGCAAAATAACCTGTCAACAAGGTGATGTCGGTAATTTGGATTTTGATGATGAATCTTATGATATTCTTCTATCAATGAATGGATTTCACGCTTTTCCTGATAAAATGAAGGCATTTGAAGAAACAGCTAGAGTAATCAAAAAGGGTGGCTTTTTTATTGGATGTTTTTACATCAAAAAAGAAAAAAAGCTAACTGACCTTATTGTCAATATGGTTTTGTCAAGAAAACGTTGGTTTACACCTCCTTTCCAAACAAAAAAAGAACTCGAAGATATTTTGAGAAGATTATATACCAGTGTTGAGTTGTTTTCAGAGAAATCAATGGTATGGTTTAAGTGTACAAAATGAGAGCGCAAAATACGTATCATAACAGCGAGTACCCGGCTACGCTTCGCTTCGCCAAAATTGCCTGCGCTACGCTTCGGCAACTTCGGGTACCCGCAAACGTTATATGCAATAAAAATATTTTGGGGGGCGAAGAAAAGAAAATTTAACTTATACTAATTCAACTACTGTTTTAAAATGCTTTAAATTAAAAATTAATTAAAATGAATTATTAGTATGTAAATAATGGTACGTTTTGATCAAATGCTCATTAATTTACAGAAAAGATACGTGCGCTAATAATAACCAATAAAATGTTTGGCGGCGGAAAAGAAAACTCGCATTCTACGAGGGCTATTCGCGTCTTAATGTCGATCTCCGCCTGCCCACCGTAGTCTCGTACGAAGGTAGGTATGGCTGTCTCCTTGCATATAGATGGACTTTTTATATATTAAGTGGATAAAGGTAACAACTGCGCAGGTGAAGCGAAATCTGCGTCAAATTATAAGCTACATTGGAGAAGACCACTATGGACAAATTCATGCAGGCAGCGATCGATGAAGCACGACAGGGTTTCGCTGAAGGGGGTATTCCCATTGGCTCGGTACTGGTGCACAATGGGGTGATTATTGGACGGGGTCATAACCGGCGGGTGCAGAAAGGAAGCGCTATACTCCATGGCGAGATGGATGCCCTGGAAAATGCCGGAAGGCAACCTGCCGGCGTTTATCGGGAATCGGTGCTGTATACGACTCTGTCACCTTGTTCCATGTGCTGCGGAGCGATCCTGCTGTATGGCATTCCGCGCGTCATCATTGGCGAAAACCGCACCTTCATCGGAGAGGAGGAATTGCTTCGTACCCGAGGCGTGCAGGTTAAACTGCTGCACAGTGATGAATGTATAAATCTGATGCGCAGGTTTATCGATGAAAAACCGGAATTGTGGAATGAGGATATCGGGGTCTGATTTCTGATAAGTACACGCACTTTGCACGTCTGGCTGTCCATCTTCCCTGTAGTAAATCGCTTGAATATCACGTTGTCACTTTATCAGATTGTGAACAAAACAATCAGGTTTACGTTTCATGAAAAAGTTATTCTTCTGGCAAAATCGACCGATCCCTGTAAGCGATCTGCTTGGAAACTCATCACCAGATAATCGGTCGAATCTGATCTCAATTTGCCTGAGTATTGTCCAGATTTTCCGCTTTGCAGTCCCGACATCTGTATAAAAAAAACATCGCCGTTTTTCAAAAACGGCGATGTTCAATAATGCAAGCCTGCGGGTTACCAGATAAGTTTCAATGATGAGTTTAATGTTTCGCTGATTCCATCTGAAACTGTGACTGTATAAAACCCATTTGAGATCCCTGGTAGCGGTAAGCTGATAAGACCGTTTGTTGACCTTTTTGATACTGAATGAACAACTCTTCCATTAATATTTATAATTCTGATCGCCACGTTTTGTGAATGATATGGATCCACCTGCACATGAATCGTATTATTTACGAAATTAATCTTTTTCTTGTAACAATTATCCTTTTTTGTTGATAAAACGCTAATAGGAGCTGCTTTTGTGGAAAGAACTGTACCGTACGCTCCAACTGCAATAAACTGACTATCTGCATAGGTAAGGTAATACAGGTAATCTTTTGATCCAGACGTTTGTTTTGTCCAGCTCACTCCATCTGGTGATGTCAAAACAGTACCGTTATCTCCCACAACAACAAACTGTTCTTCAGCAAAACAGACGCTGCTTAGTGCAATATTAACCCCGCTGGTCTGCTTTGTCCAAGCCTTTCCATCAGGAGAACTCAGTATAGTTAAACCACCAACAGCAACATACGTACCATTTCCATATGCTACTGAACCTAATGCATATGGCGTTCCTGAAACTTCTTTTGTCCAGTTAATGCCATCGGATGAAGTAACAATAGTTCCTTCTGAACCAACAGCAACAAATTGATTGTTCTCATAAATGACACAACTTAACATTTTGTTGGTGGCACTGACTTGTTTCGTCCATGTTGAGCCATCAGTTGAGGTCACTACGGATCCACCATTACCAACAACAATGAACATATCATTTCCGTATCTAACAGATGAGAACGCATATGAAGTTGGAGAGGTTTTTTTTGACCATTCTGAGCCATCTGTTGATGTCATGATAGTACCATCCATACCGACAAGTACAATCAGACTATTTCCATAAGCTACCGAATTAAAATCTTTATTTGTACCGGCGTACTTTTTCCTAAAAGTTACCAGATTGCTGGATAGGCAAATGGAACCACTGCTGCCCACTATTACAAACTGGGAATCGCATTTAGTAATGCAGTAATACTTCATTGTTCCACCGGAAAATAGTTCTGTCCAGCTCTCTTGAGACATGCTGAGTGATACCGATAAAAAAATAGCACACAAGATTATATGAATATTTTTTCTTTTCTGTGAAAAGGACATTTAAATAACTCCTTATTTTTATTGTAGATTGCAGTTAGATTTGATTAATGAATATTTTGAAATGAATAAAATAAAGAAATAATAAATTGTTCAGAACGAAGGATTGTTTTTATTGAAAACGATCTCCTTTGCTTGTTTTTGTAATTGATAGATTTTATTAAGTCCTCCTTTCTAAGTGCACAATGTAGCACTAGAAATGATAATTACTTAAGAGGATCATTTTATACTTTATGTTAAATTTAAAAGTTTTCCAGTGTATTTATACTTATAGTGTATACTTTTAATTATCTATCCAAAAAGTAGTTATTTCAAGTGTTTTAAAGTTAAGTGCTACTATTGCAGGTTACAGACTATTTTTAAATGTGGTCTTTGGTCATTTTGAACTGGAAACAAAACAAAAAGGACTATTGAACTTCATCTGAAATGCCGTCTTCATCTTTGTATATTATCCCTCTTTTCATTACTAACTGTTTTTTACGATTCTCAATTACCGCACTTTTAAAAAAGAGATCTCTGAACGTAAAAAGAGAATAACTACCCGGTTTCCCCATTTTTCCAGCATTGATGGTTCAGGCGCAATTTTCAATCTGTTCGTAGATGTGGCCACGAATAAGTGTTCTGATACATTCAAACATTAAATCGCTTTTGGTTTAAAAAAAACGGAAAACGATTTTGTGATCTGGAGTTCAGGAATTACTTTTAAAGTATCAGGCTATTGCTTTTATTCTGTTTGAACCTTTCATGTTGAATTTCATTTTGAATTCATTATCGACTATTTATCGATGGAGACAAGTGACCATGAATTTGTTTGAAAAGTCATTCCTTTACATTACTATCACATTACTTTCATTACTGACAGTCTGTTCAAAACCAGATAACAAAAGGATTGTTCTTGCTGTTGGTGGAGCTCCCTCGGAGGTTGAATTCTGGGAGAAAATAGCAGCTCAATGCACTGAGCAAACAGGTATTGAGCTCCAATTAATACGACAACCTACTGATACCGATCAACGTCGACAAAATCTGGTTACCGCACTGAGAGCTAAAAAGGCCACTCCTGACATTTTCCTTATGGATGTAGCCTGGATTGCTCAATTCGCAGGCTCAAACTGGCTTGAACCACTTCAACCGTTTATGGATAAGCATACCATTTCCGACACCTCTTTTTTTGAATCTGTAGTAAAGCAAGCCGACCATTATGATAACAAACTTATTGCACTTCCGGTTTACGTTGACGGTGGTTTGCTTTATTACCGTAAAGATTTGTTAAAAAAATATGGATACGAAAAACCACCGGAAACCTGGAATGAATTTATCGATTGTGCTAAAACAATAACAGAAAAAGAACGGCAAAAAAATAAAAATTTTGTGGGTTATGTCTGGCAGGGAGCACAGTATGAAGGTTTGACGTGTAATTTTCTTGAGTTCGCTGGTTCGGATAAGCCGGGTATTGTCATTGATAGTTCGTCGCCGATTATACATACTAAACGTAATATCGAGGCTGCAACACTTATGCGTGATCTTATCGAACCATACAACATTTCTCCGCAGAATACCTATACAGATATGAAAGAGGAAGAGGTACGCATAGCTTTTCAAAGTGGTAATGCACTTTTTGAACGCAACTGGCCTTACGCATGGAAACTTCATCAGTCGGAAGGTTCTGCTGTGAAGGGACTTACCGGTGTAGCACTTCTGCCACATTTTAAGGATGGACGTTCAGCTTCAACTCTCGGTGGATGGCATATCGGACTCTCCAGATTTTCAAAACAAAAAGATAAAGCGTTTACCTGTATTGCATATCTTCTCTCTTCAGAGGTTCAGAAACAGTTTACAATACAACTGGGTTGGAATCCGGGACGTCCTGATGTGTATAACGATTCAACTGTACTGCAAATTATGCAGCATGCGCCGATACTCAAGGAAGTGTTTAATCATACAGTGGTTCGTCCGGTTGTTCCTTATTATTCGTATATGTCAGCAGTAATTCAGCGATATCTCAATGCTGTTCTAAGCGGTAAAATCGAAGCATCTGCTGCATTCATTGATTGTGAAAAGGAATTACAGGAAATTTCCAGACGGTATTCGAAATGACTTCTCTGAAACGTTCCCAGGATAGCAGACAGTATAGCTATGACTGGCCCTGGGTTACCCTGCTCCTTGGACCAGGCCTGTTCCTGCTTTGTCTACTGATTCTTATCCCGGTAATTGGCACTATAATTACCAGTACGAACCGTGATATTACATTTATGGACGGTAAATGGGTGGGTTTGAGTAATTATGCTGAATTATTTAAAGATACGGCATTCAGACAATCGTTGCGTTTTACTATTTCCTTTATTGCAGTTTCAGTTCCTCTTGAGTTACTCTTTGGTTTGGGTTTATCACTTCTTATGAATTACAAGTCTTCATTCAGAGGCATAATCCGCTCACTGGTATTAATTCCCTGGGCAATACCGGCCGTCATTTCCGGTAGAATCTGGGAACTCATTTACAATGTTAATTATGGCCTGGCAAATTACATCATAGAACAATTCGGTTTTGAAAAAATAAACTGGTTGGGAACAAGTTCCGGAGCCTTCTGGGCTATTATCATTGCAGACCTTTGGAAAACAATCCCCTTTGTGGCAATTATACTTCTTGCGGGACTTAGCTCGATACCAGAGACTCTTTACCAGCAGGCACAAATTGATGGAGCCTCATTTTTTCGGCGGTTTTATTCAATAACTTTACCTCTGCTTCGACCGGTCATTGTGGTGGCATTACTATTCAGAACAATCGATGCACTTCGGATATTTGATCTGGTTTTTATTCTTACATCAGGTGGTCCAGGTGGAAGTACAACTTCACTTTCGCAATTAGGATTTAAATATTTTGTTGGTGGTGATTTCGGATATGGGTCCACGTTGTCGGTTATAATATTTTTATGTGCCCTTGTATTGTCTTTGCTGGTAATCAAATTCGGGAAATTTTCGCAGGAGGCAATATGAGGGAAAATCTCCTGGAGCGAATGCTTTTTTATACGGGTCTCTGTGTGACATTTGTTTTTATTTTAGCACCTGTCACGTTTATGATTTTGATGAGTTTCAGTAAAAATCCTGATTTTTTAGGGCAGTCGTTTAACTTTACAATAAGGCATTTTTACGAAATTATTTACACACGTTCGCTTCATTTTCCTGAATATTTAGCAAATAGTTTGATTGTATCATCTATAAGTGCGTTGATAAGCACCGCTATTGCCGGAATGGGGGCTTATGCATTTACCAGATTTAATTTCCCTGGCAAATTTATTCTATTAGTGGGTATACTTGCACTGTCGATGTTTCCTCAAATAAGTATTGTTGGATATCTTTTTCGTATTATGGCAGGGGTGGGGTTGATAAACACCCGAACAGGCCTTGTTTTACCCTACACGGCATGGGTTCTTCCACTTTCTCTATGGATTCTTATCAGTTATTTTTTACAGATTCCGGGGGAGCTTGATAAGGCCGCTTACATAGATGGTTGTTCACCACTCAAAACGATGTGGTATGTTATTCTTCCGGTTGCATCCCCCGGCCTTTTTTCCACACTACTTCTGGCCTTCATTTTTTCATTTAATGAGTTCATGTTTGCACTGATGCTGACAACTGATCAGGCAGCAAGAACCGTTCCTGTAGGGATCTCTCTATTTCAGGGTCTGCATGGAGAAATACCCTGGGGATCTATTATGGCGGCATCTACACTTACTACTGCACCGGTTGTGATCTTGACACTTGTTTTTCAACGCTATATTATTCAGGGCTTGACAAGGGGAGCTTTAAAAGGATGAGTCTACTTAATATTGTAAATCTTTCCAAAAAATTTTCTACAATTAACCGGCAGGTTACCGCTCTCTCCTCAATTACTTTGGCCGTTGAAGAAAAAGAGTTTTTTGTTTTGCTGGGACCATCAGGTTGTGGAAAATCAACATTACTCAACTTAATTGCAGGATTGGAACAACCATCAGGAGGGGAAATATCGCTTGGAGCGACAATTTTTTCCTCTCGCGCTAAAAGAATTCATATTGCGCCACGGGACCGCAATATCGCAATGGTATTCCAAAATTATGCATTGTATCCCCACATGAATGTTGCTGAAAACATTGAATTCCCCCTCAAAATCCGTGGTATTTCAAAAGATAAGAGAGTTGCTATGGTACTTGAAGCTGCACAGATGCTTGAGCTTGATAAAGTTCTTCAGGCAAAACCAGGTGAGCTTTCTGGTGGACAGCGCCAGCGGGTTGCAATTGCACGGGCAATCGTGCGTAAACCAAGCCTGTTTCTTCTGGATGAACCGCTTTCAAATCTTGATGCCAAATTACGGGCTTCTACACGAAATAACCTTAAACTACTTCAAAAACGCCTTGGAATAACAACAATCTATGTTACTCATGATCAGGTTGAAGCTATGACTCTGGGTGACAGAATCGCATTACTGAACAATGGACATATCGAGCAGATTGGTACTCCTCAGGAACTGTATAACAATCCTGTTAATCACTTTGTAGCAACTTTTATCGGTTCTCCACCAATGAACCTGTTTACTCTTAATGTAACATTTAATAATAATCAGTATGGTTTTATAGTAAATGGTACTAAAATAGAATTGCCGGATTCATTGGTGAAACAAATAAAAAAAACGACACAAACCATTTTGCTTGGGGTCAGGCCGGAGAATATCGAAATCAAACCGGAACCTTCAAAAGATTCAATCGAGGTTACTGTAACTGGAATAGAACGGCTTGGGCGGGAAACTATAATTTACGCAGTTTGCGAATCAGTTTCAGTAAGTCTTATTTCAAGTAATCTTGTACCTCAAATTGGAGAAAAGGTTACTATTGTCTTAGATTTGTTTAAGGCCCATGTTTTCGAAAAACCGAAATCAGACGTAAATTGAGATGATGAAATACAATACTTTCATTCACCCGCTACTCCGCACCCTGAAACGACTGTTCTGCCTGCTATGATGGAGAACCAATAAGCGCAAACACCTCTTCTAACGTTTTCTTGAAAAGTGAGTCGATTATATACTGCAGACGGGTCAAAAGTGAATATTTTGTTGCACTACATTTTTCGCAGTTTTCGCGTTCCCCCATCCGCCTTTGGCAC
>JAFGIN010000184.1 GCA_016929595.1 Chitinispirillaceae bacterium | reverse complement strand
CTCCTTACTCCTTACTCCTTACTCCTTACTCCTTACTCCTTCCTCCTTACTCCTTACTCCTTACTCCTTCCTCCTTACTCCTTACTCCTTACTCCTCTCTCCTCTCTCCTCTCTCCTCTCCCCTCTCCTCTCTCCTCTCTCCTCCCCTAATTTATCATCACCATCGCTCCTTTAACCGTAGTATTTCCCGATGCAGAAAGCTCTGCAGTTGCGCTCCCTTTTACCGTTGCACCTATATTGGCTGTTATTTTTACGTTATTACCTTTCATGGCGACATCTGCCTTTGAACCAATACTTACTGCATCTGTTGCATCTATTGTAATTTTGCCTTTGGCTTTTAAGGTGATATCCTTACCTGAATCGATAAGAATTCCGCTATCAGACAAGCTTATTTTATTATTATTCTGGTCTGATATGATAACTGCCTTAGCATCATCATCAATGATAATAGAATTTTCACCCGGAGTTTTAATTGTTATTATTTTCTTTTCATCATCCAACTCGATTGTTAGTTTTTCTTTTGAGACGATTGCTTTTTTAAAATTTTCTTTTGTTATTTCATACGGAGGCTTTAATTTACTGCTATACAAACTTCCGAGAATTACCGGTTGTGTTGGGTCGTTATTGAAATACCCGACAATTATTTCATCATCGATTTCCGGTATGAAAAATGATCCACTGGCATTCGTTCCATAAAATTGCGCTAAACGTGCCCACACACCATCATTTGCTGTTTGAAGTACCGGTAATTTGATCTGTATTCTATTTTCCTGGAGCGGATCTCCGTCAAGCTTCATCACCTTACCAATGTGCAATCCCTCAACTCCAGGAAGAAAACCTGATGCAGGCGGTGCAACCACATCGTTTTTTTGAGCAAACCACTCGTCTGACATTCCGAATTCACATGTAGTTGTCCAGTTGTTATCTTTAATTTCATGTGTGGTTCCGGTAACAAATACTTTTCCCTCAAATCGTGCCCCTACTCCTGCAAGTTTAATAACTTTACCGGTTTTAGCTTTTGATGAACCACAAAAGGTTACATGCCCGGTTATTTTTGCGAGGTTTGACTTTGTGAATTTGGCATTCGCCCATTCTGTAATCGATGTTTTTTCAACTGGAGTAACCGTTTGCAGGCGGTAAACATCAGGTGAAGCAACCGTAGAAAGATCCGTTCTTTTCAGATTTCCCTGCGCATCCCATTCCGGATCAACACCTTCAGCTTCGATTGCCTTTTGATTTTTTATATCCCATGCGACTCCTTTTATTTTTTTTAATTGTGTAGTGGCATTAATACTTCCGCTAAAATCAATAATATCGATACCATAGGTTATAAGTAAAACCTCTCCCTCACTTGCAAGGGGCTTTTTAACAATGACTTTACCATTATCAACGATTGGAATTAATCCTGATACTTCTGCTCGTGTAAGCATAAAATCCCAATCAGTACAGTAATACTGTACCATTTCTTCCCAGGTCACTGTCGTAGCACCAACATCAGCATCGAGACCTGCATTTTGAATCAATGTAGTGATAATCTCACTATCTTTCTTTTTAAGGAAGTTGGCATTTTTTCTACCGATAGTCATTTTGATTGCAGTGCTTTTACATTCCAGTTCCAGTGCCGAAAAACCATCAGAAAGAATTGAAATACCATGCTTGACAATTATGCCACTGAATATTGATTCTTCAACCGATTGGTATCCTGAAGTGATTTCTATTTTTTTACCCGGTTTGAAATCGTCAGAATCGCTCACTGGAAAAGAGCCCTCTTCCATTTTCCCATCCATGATGGAAATCTGTGCATAAGGTATTCGACCTGCTCTGTTGCAGGTTAGAATAGAGATTACTTTATAGATATCGCTGATGGGTTGTCCATCTACCTGAATTGTAAATGTTACAACTCCATTACTTTGCATTTCTGGTGAATCAGCCATAGCACCTACTTTAACGGTGGAAAAATAAGTTTCGTTCCCTGTTTAACATTTCTGAAATCAGTAAGATTGTTGATATTTGCGACTATTGAATATAGCGTTTGTGAGTTATATACTTTTTTGCATAGAGAAGGTAAATTATCTCCAGCATGTATTTCCTTATAATGTGTTATATCAGGTGACTGTTGATTCTTTATCCTTGCTTCTTCATTTTTATCCATATATTGAGCAAAAGATAGTTCAACTTCAACTCGTAGCAGTTCACCTTC
The DNA here is from genome assembly GCA_016929595.1 of Chitinispirillaceae bacterium. Lineage (GTDB taxonomy): Bacteria > Fibrobacterota > Chitinivibrionia > Chitinivibrionales > Chitinispirillaceae > JAFGIN01. The sequence continues at coordinate 36,112 of JAFGIN010000184.1, read as the reverse complement.
TGGTGTAAATAATTTATTAACTATAATGAATTTTGTAAGACAACATTTGAATAATATATCTCCCCAGATAATAATGTTTTTATTTGGTTGATGTTCAGAACCGTTATAACTGTAGCATATTCTTTTTAAATCCTCTATTTTTTCTTTTATATCAAGAGAACTGATGGCACCAGTACTATCAAATAAAGTTTTTAAAGTCAGTGTCGTAGGATCAGATCTGACAAATTTTTGATCGCTACCTATTGCTCCCAATGTTTTGTTATCTGCATATATATTTTTAAAATCAATATTTATTTCAGAAGGGCTAATTTGTAATTCAACAAAATTAGCTTCATCTGGATTCCCATAATTATCACATTTAAATATTTTCAACTCTGACACATTTTCTCCAAATTTGAATTTTTACTTTAGAAAAATTATGATAATTGAATATATTCATTTATCTATCATATTCAATTTGTTCTTTTTTCTTAATTTTTAATTCACTTTCTTTTAAAATTCTATGAATAATTTTCTCTGTTTCTATTATAGATGCTTGCTCTAAGTTAGAGCTATTTTTTATCGTCGATATTACATTTAATTCTTTAATTTCTACACTCATTTACGTTATCCTTTTAAATTGACTATAAGTCATTTCGATAGTTTCTATGGCAAGTTCATTTTTTTTTGAATTAAAAGGATCAATACTCCATTTAATAGGATAAGCATTAAAAAATGTCCACATGCATAATGTTATACTTTCACTATCTAATAATGACACGTTAATTAAAGCAGGTTTTATCACATCTTTTGTTAACGTTTCCTGCATCATTGTATTTTTACACCACTGAGCAAATTGTGAATTCATTGGTGTAAGTCCTCTTTTCAAAATTAGATTACTATAAGTAATTTTATCAGGTACTCTATATGTATTATTAATATCAGTAGTATTCTGAATATCCTTTGCTGTCATTGTCATAGAAATACCGGATACTTCCATAAAAGATGTATCCGGGAAATTTTCTCCATTAACATTTACATTAACTTTAAAATAAAAGGCAATTGCAGGAGAAAAGTTCATATATCACGAATTTGCTATACTCATAGTTTCAAACGCAACTTCAATAGACTCAACCGCAACCTCATTTCCGTTTGATTTAAGATCAGTTCCGGTAATTTTTGTAGGGAATGCATTATTTAGTGTCCATGTCATCGTTGGAGCGTTAGATTCATCGAGCAAACTAATAGTGATTACCTTCCTTTTTATAGTGTTGAGTTTAATCTCCTGGAACCATGTAAAAAAGGAATTATCAGATTTAAAGACCCCCTTTTTCATAGTTACATTTCCAACTTTCTTTAAACCGGGCATTTTGATGACAGAAAATTCAGGGCTATCACCATGTCTGTATTCAATTGGTGTCGATTCAACGTTTAAGCCGCTTACCTCCTGGAATTGACATACCTGATCATCCCATTTTACCTGAAAGTAAAATTTTGGAAGTGGCCACACTTTATCCTGTTTTTCACCAGCCATATTTTCTCTCCTTTATAATGTGTAATAGTATTTGTTATGACTTCTGCATCTGCTGCTGGAATGTAATTTCGATAAATTCCGCAGGTCGAATGAGTGCAACCAGTACCGTTATTCTCATAATGCCTTCAAGAATATCTTCAGGAGTCATGGTATCACCAAGGCCGATATGAACTTCAAATGCATCTGCTGGACTACTGCCTGCAAGTCCACCTCTTTTCCATATTCCTGTCAGAAAATTATCAATCATACCTTTTACAGTTATCCACGTATTGGCGGTATTGTTTTCAAATACAAATGCTTTAGCTGCCAGTTTGATCGATTCTTCAAGCATCAATATAGTCCTTCGGACATTTATATATCGCCAATCAAGACTGTTACCATCAAGGGTTCGTGCGCCCCAAACGATTGTTCCTTCACCGATAAATGGCCTGATTGCATTAATTGATTTACCTAAAATAGTGACGTTCAGGTCTTCCTGCTGTTCATGGGTAATATTTATTACCGGTGCAATTACCCCGGCAACACTTACATTAGCCGGTGCTTTCCACACTCCACGGGTATTGTCCACCATGGTATAAACCCCGGCCATTGCAGCTGCCGGAGGTAATAAATTCAATTTCTTTTTCATTTCAGCTATAATGGTATTAAATGTCGGGCTGAGCATTGCGAGGGTTTTATTCAGAATACCTTTCTCACTTGAGTCAATAACAGATATATCATCCAGTTTTTTCAGCTCTTCATTAACCGGTGAAGTAGCATCCGCCTTTATTCCATGCTCTTCCCTTATAACCTCTGCCAATGATTTGGGATCCTCGATATTTTCAAAGCTGAGATCTCTATCCTGTACTATTGATGTGTTAAGCCATGGGTAATATGCAACCGAGAAATCCAGAAAGTTTTTTCCAATTCCTTCCCTGAATGAAGCAATACAATCTCCATCAGGATGATTACGCGGTTTGAATCCATTGTAGACATCGAGAATTGCAATCCTGTTCCGCATGTCCATTCCACAATGTTTCATTGTAGTCTGTTGCAGCGCGAAACAATCTTCAGCTTTTAAACAGACCGCTTCGGGAATAATTAACATTGTTGGTTCCTGCTCTTTTTTGAGTTCTTCAATAATCGATTCAAGTTTTTCTTTTTCTATTTCCTCTTCATAGTTTCCGACTGATATGATAAAGCAGGGGCCGCCACCATTGCAGAAAAACATCAGCATATTATAGTAGAACGTGTAGTGCTGTGTTGTTTGTTGTAAACTGTATGCACTATCTTTAACAATAAAGTCTGTTTCAGGAACACCTTCAGTTGCAGGCTCGATCTTCTCGATTTTAAATTTTGAAGTTGGGGCCCCGCCGAAATATTGGTGATATTCAGCCAGAGAGGTAATTCTCCAGGGCTTGTTTTTTAGAGATTTACCTCCGTTAACAGATTTTTCTGTATATCCAATAAAAACCGGAACAGCAGTCGCCACTTCTACAGCAGAGTTAGGGAATGCACTTTTTTCAACAATGTACACTCCAGGTGTTTTCATCGCTCCCATGTAACCATCCTTTTTCAGGTGTTAATAAATATTAAAGAAACAAATTCTTTCTTTTCTGAATCCTTAAATTGAACTCCTGATGGAGTTGCAACTGGTAATCGTTTTATCAGATTTTTTTCACTACTTCCTTTTTTATAAATCAAACGAAAGTTATGTTTATCGAATTCCGAAAGAGGCATTTTTTTTTCGGATACAAATGTTAATGCCCGTTTTTCATTTGGATATTCCACCTTTTGATCCTGAATAAAACATGTTCTGGAATCAGTATCTATTATCTCGATGTTTTCCTGTTCATTTGAGTGAAACACTATATATTTCCAATAAACATCTTTAACATTGAATGAGATTTTATACAGATAATTGTCTGTCAGGAATAATGATCTTTTAAAATTCAAACAGATGGTCCAATACATACATCCTGTTAGCAACTTGTTTTGTTGCCAATGTTTACACTCTTTTTGAGTGCATGATATTCCTTCTATTGCCACCTCATCTTTTTTGTTACACATACAATTAATACCGTCATTATTATTGTCTTCTCTAAGAGATTTATAAAACGAAGCATCCGATGAAGAAAGTGTAAATTTCAGTAATATCGTATCGTCCTCAAATTCAGTCGGTATCCACAGTGAATCATTATCAATGTCGGTAAACAGCTTCCAGGTATTGCCGATATACCGTACTACCACTCTATTCTTTTTCATGAATTTCGCAGTAAGGGTATCAGCCTCAATGACAAAATCAGTACAGCGCGAATTTCTGTAATAATGGTGATTAATTACCAGCGTAAGAATATTCTTCATACTCATTTTTGTGCAGTCTTGTTTTGAGACGATGTTACAAGATTTACCATTTCAACTGGGTAGTTACCATCAAATTTAATCATTCTGAATTTATAAAGAATTGACGGAAGGTATTTACCCCCCAGTTGTCCCCAGAGATTACTCAATTCGTTTATATTTAAATTGACTATTTCGACAGTTATCTTTTCAAGATTATCATCAAAGCCAGGTGTGTTTTGTGAATTGAAAATGGGTTTATGCTGAAAAAAAGATAGTGCTGCAGATAACATTTTCAAAGATTCATAATAATTTGTATTTTGAAAAAATGCCGACATCAGAACAAGCAGGTTGATGTAAATTGGTGGCATGTATTTCAGCGATGTTTGCATATCAACAGATGCATGATTCTGTTTTTGAATTGTATTTTCCTGTTCAATATTAACAATTGTTAATACTATCTTGTTTTCGCCATCAACCGCTACACTTCCATCAAGACCAGTCAGATTCGAAATGACAACCGGGTCTTCATTGAGATTATAACGGTTTCTTAAGAATTGGTTGATGTCAGTTGCTATACTATTTAAAACTCTACTGATCATAGTAACTATTCTTTCAGGGAAGGTCTTCACGTCTTTTGGTTTCGTAAAGTCTATAAACTGCAGCAATAAAGAATACAACGAGAAGAACTCCTATGAAAATCAAGTCAACTGGTTTATCTATACTAAATGGATAAAGTATAATATATAAATACGATAGAAATAAAAGAAAAATTATTGTTACAACATAAACTGATTTGTAATTTTTAATCAACGTCTCCCTACCTGCCATTTTTGAATAGGTAATAAAAGATACAAACACTAATATTAAACAAACCAGGAATACTCCTATTGGAAATCGATAAAAATCAACAAAAGCCCTTACTTTTCGGAAGCGTTTAATAATAAAAATCCTAGGAGTGCTTATTGTGTTTAAATCTTCATATTTGATTCCATTAAGCACTTTGTAAAAAGAGCTATCTAAATAATCAATATGCCAAAGAGCAAGTCCAAATTTTTCTGCAAATGCCTCTTTGATTTTTTTATGAATTTCAGCTTTTTCTTCTATATTATTATAATTGTAGTGAGGTAATAACATAACTAATTTTGAATTGTTTTCCGAATCAAATTTGTCGTTAAAATAATCAACAATGTATTTTAGTTTCTGAATATTTGTATCGGCATTTACAATAAGGTAATTGATATAATTGATCAAGTCTGGTTTCAGCAATAGATTTAATCTATTGTAGACTTTTTTCCTGCTATCTATTTTTTCGTTTTCCTGGTCTGAAATGTTTTTTAAGCTATCGATTTTTCCATAAGAATATCTATTTGTATCCAGAATATCACTTGTATTAATTACAATGTTGAGACATTTTGTTTTACATTTTTTTATTTCTTTGTGAACTGTATAAAGCAGCTTTTTGTAATATAAAAAATCTAAATAGTCCATTCTACTAATATCAAAATCAAAGGTAATACCATCAAATTGGTGCATTTTTATCATAGACATAAGCGAATCTACCATGTTAAGCATTACAACATCCTGCCTAATTTGTGGTGGTCCTTCTTTTTTTAAGGTATTCCAATTATAATAGCTTACAACCAGATCAACTTTTGTATTGTATTTTTGAGCTTGTTTTACAAAGACTTCAATAATTTTTCCTTCTGATATGGTTTTGTTACCTGAAAATATCATTTCTATACATCCATACTTTTCTGGAAATATTGAATAGATCCCAATTCTGTCAAATTGTTTAAAATCTATTTCGACTTTTTTTGTTCTGTTATGCATATTGACAAATCCATAAACCATTTTTCCTGTTTTAATATTACTTACTGTACCAGCTTTAGGGGTAATACAAAAAATTGAATCACAAGCATCTGGATCACCAGTCGTATAATACTCGTTATAATAATTTGACTCTAATGTAGTATCTCTAAATGTAAAACTATGTGTTGAATCTTCATTTTTAGATTTTAAAGTATCCTTATCTTTAAATACTGAAGTGTCTTTTATTATTTTCTCAGTTTTCCTGCTTATTTTGATAGTCGATATATTAGTATTTACTTTATTTACATCGAGATATCTCTGAATCTCAGTATCAATTGAATCAATAGAATCAATAGTGCCCTTAACACCCATAATTTGATTATTATCCGGAGTACTACTTTTCATTTGCCCGCATATACAAATAGCTGAAAGTATTATAAGTTTTATCATACCAACGATTCTATTATTGATTGTACTCATACATTATACTTTTTATAAAATTTTGATGTATTGTTTCTGTTTGCATTATATAATCACTCAATAAGTATGCCAATTATTTTTTAATAACATTTTTGATTATGTATATCTTTTTTACAAGGTAAACATATATGATCTGGATTTTAATGTATATACAATTGGACATTCCATGATGAGAAACGTCTATTATATTTGTCACTTGTTCAACATTCCCTTTTTATTTGGACTCAATTGATTTTTTGTGTTTTAATTTGTGTGCTACTATTATACCATTCACTAACGAAGTAACTGCCGCTGTTGCAAGCAACGAAGTTCCGTATTGTTTATATCTGCCTGAATCATGTTTTTTTCTATCACGCTCTGATTCGATCAGAAATGCTGTACTACCTGCTAATGTCCCGACTTGAAGTAAATTATATAGTGTTGAATGCAGAATGTTTTCTTTTGTATTTAACGATTTAATCATGCCATAAACAGGAATAAGAACATTGGCAGCATTTTTACAGAAATCATTCTTTATAATAACAACAGTGTCTATAACATTTTTATCTGCACCAGATGAACAGGGCTTTGCAACTACATTGGTTCTTTTAAGAAGAGAATCAACATTTTTTTTATATTCATCAAGATACTTTTTTTTCAGATTAATTAACTCTTCAGCTTTTGACAAATTAATTAATTCATCAACTTTCAATGCTGGATATATTTCTGCAGCTAAATTATGCGCAATTAAATCTATCTCTCTGCTTTCCTTCACGAAATCACTGCTGTATTTGAAATTTGAAACTGTTACATTTTCAGAATCGACTCGATTGTATAATTTTATAGAAATATTCACTTGTCCATCATCAGCTGGTTTCCAGATCGCACCCCGAATCAGATAATCAACCGTATTCTCAAATAGTATAGCACAATCTTGTGGTGTATAAACTCTTTGAGCCGGGGGAATTATCAGTGTATCTTTCAATCTGGTTACAAATCTTGTATTGTTGTATTTCTGAAGCATACTTTCGAATCTAATTCTCAGCGGTTCAGAAAATATACTTCCGAGAGAATCGTTATTATAATCGAAAATCCAGAAATAGGTTATCCGATTATCATCCGAAAAAACAGTACAGGGTACTACTATATAAAAAATAAACAATACAACTATACTGCTTTTCATTTATTATTACCTTTTAATAATATTTTAATTTTTATCCAAATTAATGATGAAAATGAAATTACATTCTTTTTCCATGTACACAAAAACCATGCCATTTATTTACATTTAAAATTATTTACATTTTTAATGACCAAAGTTTGGGTTTTATTCTCTGAGTCATACTATATACATGAATTACTATTCTGAAAATTGGACACGTAACTATATATATTGTCCATTAATATAGACACTGTCTTTCCTAACATATTCGTTAAGCCATGATCGAAGTATGTCTATCTTTAGTGCTCCAGTCAGGTAGTTTATTATTTCAATGGAAAGAGAAACTTTCTTTGAAATTGTCAGGTACGTACTTTGCATATCAATTTATATCCTTTTAACAAATAGCGAGGGTACAATACTATGAGTGAATACCAATCTGATTATGAGCACTTACAATCAAACCGAACTAATGATTCACTGCAACAAGACACAGCAGAATCACTTCAAATCCTGGACAACCGCAATCAATCAGTCACACAAAAAACGATTCAAAAAAAGCTGGCAAAGTTTAAGCAAGCGCAATCTGCAGATATCATTCAAAGAGAAGGTGGGTTGGAAGATGAAGAATTGCCGGTTCAGAGGAAATGTATTACAACTCAATTAGTACCAGAGGAAGAGGAACTTCCTGTTCAGGGTAAATCAATGACAGCGCAAAGAGTTGGAAATCCCGAAGATGAAGAACCGATTCAAGGAAAATTTGATAACGGTACAACCGTTTCTTCTCAACTGGAAGCACAACCCTCAAAACCTAATACTACAGGACTTCCGGACAATCTTAAATCGGGTGTCGAAAACCTTTCAGGACTTTCTCTTGATGATGTCCAGGTGCATTATAATTCAGACAAACCAACGCAGCTTCAGGCATTGGCGTATACACAGGGAACCGATATTCACGTAGCACCCGGTCAGGAACAACACTTACCTCATGAAGCATGGCACGTTGTTCAGCAGATGCAGGGAAGAGTCCTGCCAACAATTGAGATGAACGGCGGGGTTCAGGTGAATGATGAGGTAGGGTTGGAAAGTGAAGCTGATGTGATGGGGGGAAGGGCTGTGTAGGTGTAAACAACTTTTTTAAAGTCCTGATCATGAATGTGATGATGGTGGTGTACCAGGAAATTAAAAACCTTGAAATAGAGTTATTGAATCTGTTTGTCAGAGTACTCAAGCAATAAGAATGCCAGAAGCTCTTGTGGTCAAAAAAATGTGCAGGTCTTTATCTAATTGTGTTTTTACCATTTATTAACCATTCTCTGATTTAAAAAATAGCCACAAAAAAGGACACTTTACGATGTTAAGTGTTCAGTATAATGGACACATTGGACAGTCTCTGCCGACACAACAGAGTTAATTTTATTTACTAACGTATCATGAGTAACTCAATATAGGAGCCGTGTCCCTAAAGCAAAAAAGCGATCTCACTTCCAAAATACTAAAAAAAGAGGAAACAAAAAGTTATACTGGAAATTTGACTAATTTTAATATTGATATACACAATAAAAGACAACGTTGAAAAACGTTATCTGTACTTTTTAATTATCAATAAAGGAAAACTCAATAAGGATCCATCAGAGATAGGTGTCAGCTATTAAAATGTACAATTGTATATGGCCATTGACCATTCGTTTGTAATTTAAACTTTGTTTCAAAGGAAGCGTGATGATTAGAGACATTAGAAAAAATGTGGTATTCGTGTTTAAATTTTAGAACTGGACATATACATCTGATTGAATCAATGTTTTTAAATCCGGATTTATACGTTGCATATGAATCACCATAATTATATTTCATATTTTCAGAACCTGCAAAATCAGGATGGATATAATCAAATAACAGCTCTGATGCAATATTATATTCTGTAATAATATTACCAAAATCAATTAAAAATTTTTCAATCTTATTTTGTTCAAAATAAAGTGCAACACCTTCCATTATTAGTAGGGCTCTTTTACTCCGTTTTTTAATAATCTTTGGAATCCAGCATTGGTCTTCATTAGTGATGGGTATAATATGTCCAAAATCAGATTTCATATACTTTAATCTAATATCAATCGCTTCAGGTAGATCAGCATCAAACCATTGAAATGGTACTGAACCATTGAATCTCTCTCGCATTCTGAGTCCACGGCTGCATAGACCACATCCATAATTAATAATAACTGAGCCGGGATTACTTTTTATAAAATTGATGGTTATTTTATCAAAAATAGATGCACGGAGTGCAACTGATCTTATTAGCGTTAAATCATTATTACATGCTGTTAACTCAACAGGAAGAAGATTCAACAATTTTTTTGCATGATAATCATCAAATCCTATATCTGGTGCTTTTTCCAATGCATAAGCTCTGGCTGCTGCTGTAATAAACATAGTCATTGATACATTTGATAAAGAGCTAAATCCTGGTCTGTGAGGTGTAATCATAGAACAATTAGTCTTCATATTTTAAAATTTACACTGCAAGTTCTATCGGATTCATAGAATCCTCTTCTAATTCCTGGTCTATCCACCCCATTTTGACCGGAACAGAATAAAGCCTGCCAGGACCAAGTTGTTTCCAGAAATGACGCAGACCAGGAACTATTACTTTTACAGTAGGTACTCCTATATCGGGTCTGGTATAGTTTAATACCAGAAATTCCATTCCAGCAGTTTCTACTCTTTTAACGCAATCCAGAATATCATCTTTTAGTGATCTTTCAGGTGGTAAGATCCAGGTATTAATCCCTGTGCTTTGATTTTCTGCAGGGTATAAAAAGCTTTTCTGTTCAATTTGCTCCTCGGTCCATATCGGATCGTGATTTCCTTCAGGATCAAAAGTTTGATGCATTTCTGTAATGGCCCGTTGAATAGCCAAATACATTGACAAATGCGTTCCAAGTCCTATGGCAAAATGGCCATTCTCCTTATTTTTTGACAAAGCAATTACAGAAGGTATCTGCAAATCATGAGTAATATCTAATACCCAGAGATCCCAACCAAGTGCCTTGTAATGCTTTTTTACCTCATTAAAATAATTATCATTGAAGGATTCTAAATCTATTTGCGGTCTCTTGATTCTATTGTACCACCAGATAGCAGTTGCATCCCGTTCAACCAATTCAAGAAACCCTTGTAGTATTGCTTCCTCAATACAGTTGCCTGCAGCACTACCATTTGAGCTGAAAGAAGTAACATTTTCCTCGCGAACCGTTGGTGTCATGGAGTAACAATATTCTAATGGTAAATAGCACCATTTTTTTCGGGTGAAAGACCATACTGGAGTCCAATTAATTACCTTATCCGGATCAAAGGGTAGCGGTATCTTCTGCGGTGACGACAGCGCATTCAAACTTTCTCTTAATGCATATTGTTTCATAGTATAAAACTGCAGTGTTTCAGGATTTATAGCAGATGGTTTAAGTTTATTATAACTACCTCTAATCTTAGGTTCTTCTCCTGTGTACATATTTGCATAACGCTCTATAGCCTCGCATAGTGCACTTGTCCGGGATTGGGCAGCATTATTTCCCTTGCCAAAACTATTCCTAACAAATTTTTCATTATGAATATTTACATCTGTTAAAGGGCTCACAAAATATGTCGCCTTCCAAACTGATCGAAAAATGCTGTTCTTTTTATTGCATGGAGCAATATAACTCACAATACCAGTAACCGGACTGATAAGGTGACGGTAATTTTCCCATGTTATTTCAGGAGGAGTGCTTCGGTACCCGCCGCTTTGAGTGAAAAGACGAGGTACATCGGTTATTTCAATAGGCGACTTGACCTGCTCGGAGAATTGAGAACTGTTCCCGCAGACCTCACACTGCGGCAGAACGCGAATGTAGTGTCTTTCTACTGATAAATTCTGGGTGTCAATTGTTAAAAGCTCAGAGTCATTATGTGTATTAATCTGTATCTTTTTTATCAGATGCATAATCGCTGCATTTAAACCGATCTGCATAGATATTGGTGAGATAATATTTTTTGGTACTATTTGAGAACCAGTCAGTTTTGAAAGAAAGCTTTCAACAGGTCGGTTTCTTTTTAAAACTCTCAATAGACAATTCCAGCAGGGGCGTTGTCCCTTTTGAAAAAGTGGCCCAATCCAGAGAACTTTTCCTGCTAGTTTCACCAGAAAACAATACACAGCTCCACAAGAAAATGCACATTTCAACATTTCAGAGACTCCACTTTCAAGGTAGTCGCTGCAGACGATCAGATTAACAGAACTTCCAGGAGTATCAATTACGGATGTGAAGCCGGTTCCAATTAAAGCTTTAGTCATCGATTCTATGAGAAATGGTGATGTTCCGTTTATCGATAAGGATGTGTTATACAGTTCTTCTTTGGAAAATTCACATTTATGAATAATGTTTGGAGTTACAGTTTGCTTCTCGTATATATAACCACGAGTTTTTAAATAATCGGTTGCGTAATATATATCTGCGATAGAGTACCTGGCAATTTGATTGATAAACATATTTGCAATGGCAGTTAGTGTGTCAATATACAATACACCATTAAGTGATACAGAATGGGTTTCGTGAAGCAGAATAGCATGATCTACACCCAGTCTATGTATGGAATACCCTGGTGTAATCATATATTGCTCAAGATGGATACTAATAAGAGACATTTGCAAGCAATTTGATTTGTTATGTGCAAGTGAAGGGGTAAACCCTTCCTTCCGCTTCATACTCTTTAACTGCAATACCATACTCATCTGCATTTACCGGACGAGGTGGTAAAGAAAGTACAAGGACATGTTCAAGGTGCTTTGCACGATCGTCCCATCCGTTTTTCCTGCAGGCATCGAATTCATTAATATTTATTTTTCCACCCGTAATTGGACATCCTTTAGGTTTATTAACATCTTTTTCAAATGTAAATTCTACTGAAGTTCCTGAGCTTATTGTATCGTTATATTTGTAACCATAACAAGAATCTGCGGCGTTAATTTGGTAAGACATCTTGGGCTTTTTTACTATTAATCTCGTCGATACATTCATCTCAACCATATTTGGCGGCGGATATTCAACTGCATCAATAATAAACCCTTCGATCATCAGTGCTTTAAGAACCCAACAGCTATTTTGTGATAGAAGACGAAGATACCATAAGAAGTCATTCTTAAGATTAGCAGGAAGACATTGATTCTTACACGAATTTAATAAATCTTGTAATTTGTTGTTATCAATATCTTTAGAATCGAAATCCTTTGTAATTAATATCCATTTATCTAAAAATTCGTTTAATTCTTTATCGCTTTCAAAAAATTTCTCTGATAAAAGTCTGTATTCGATTCTCCAGGCACGGGAAATCGCTCTTGGCCACGCATTCTGCCATGATTCATTGATAGTTTCACCATAAATTATATATTCATCTTTTTCATTATCTTTTTTTTTACCAGTTGGTAATGTTACTTTAATTTTCACCTTTTCTCCTTAGTTTACTTTGTTAAAATGATGATATCAGTTCCTGTGACTCTTTAAATTCATAATGTTCCTGTTTTCCAATTGAATTATTAATATATGATATTTCCTTAGACAATTCGTTTCTTACTTTATTCCTAATACTATAATTGGACATGCTCTGTATGCTAATGTTAAGAATACGAACTTTGAACAAATGAGCATCCATATTTTCAGCGAAATGATATGCCTTCCAAAAAGCCTCTTCTATTTCCTGTGTTGAATGAGGATCGGTCCTGCAGATACATTGTGCTTTCAACCGATAAAGTTCCGGTACATAAAAAATTTCACCAGATTCATTACTGCGGATTATTGCACTTTCAATCCGATCCATGCAATCACAATATAAACCTGTTTCATATTCAATTTGTGCTGTAATAAAATTCCAGTATGGTTCAATTTGTCTTATTCCCAAAGAATGAAAGCAGTCCAGACAATTTTTTGCTTTTTCAAGATCATTATTTGACCAGCTGTCATAAAGGTCCAAAATATTAAGCCATAGTCCAAGACCATATTGATTTATAAACACCCTGAAGGTATCACAATATTGTCTGATCCGTTGTTTCTCATTGCATTCATGGAAAACACAAAGCTGATATGCCAAGGCTAAACCAATTGAAGAAGCATCATTTAATTCATTGGCAAAAGATATAGCTGATTCTATACAGTCATTTGCAAGATTAACATCACCCAGAATAGCTAATGCCAGCGCCTTTATACTTAATGATAGAACTTTTGAATCATGCCCAAATACCGTGCTGTGATTATTCAACATCTTTTTGTGGTAATAATCAGTGGAAATATCCGCATTGATAACAGATTTCTTATATGTTCCATGTGATAAACAGTAATGTGATCTTACTGAATGCAAGGCTGATAAAAGGTCATTATCACCAAGTTCTAAACCGATTATTAATCCTTCATTTAAATAATTTTCCATTTGATCATAATCGGGGGTAGTCTCGTAATATATCACTTTTCCCCATATAATGGATGTGTAATATTGTGATTCTCTAGGAAGCTGGCTCCGTATAACATCCATACGCAAATTGATCTTATTCACTTCCGATGCGGCAAATCCCTTTGTAGAAATATAGGATGGGATTAACAATTGTAATAATTGTAACTCTTTTTCGATTTTTAAAGAATCATCCTTTATATTCATAATCCATGTGAGACTTTCACAGGCGTGATATATTGCTTCAGAGTAGAGCGATTTTGACAAATATTGAGTTGCTGCACTAATCCCATAAACAATTGCATTTTCGTGGTAGCCAGCTCCAGCCCAGTGAAACGCAAGAGTTTCTGGTTGACATGTTGCAATATCGGTAAAATCTCTCTCCAATACTTCAGCAATCCTTGTATGCATCTCTTTCCGCAGGTTTTTATCAACACTCTCATAAACCGCATCCCTCATTAATGCATGATGAAACATATAATGTGGATTCCCTACGACTAACTGAATATGTATTATTCCCGCAGAAATTAAATGATCCAGATCTGCAAGAAGTAATGAAGTATCCTTAGAGGAGACTTTCTCAATAAGATTATAATCAAATTCTCTCCCTATAACAGATGCGAGTTGAACGGTTTCTCGGGCAGGACCTAAATGATCCATCTTACTGGTAAGTAAATCAATAAGTGTTGACGGAATCTCCTCATTGTTCAGTTTCTTTTCACGTATCAGCTTTGCGATCTCTTCAATGAACAAAGGTACACCGTCAACACGGCTGACAATTTTAGCAAGGGTATCACGCCCAATCTCTTCGGAACCAAATATTACCCGTGCAACCTCTTCAACATGTTCATCATTCAATCCGCTGAGCGCTATGACTTCGGTTTCGTTGCTATTCCACGGAGGTACAAATGCTGGTCGCGCGCTCATACAAAGCAAAACACCACGCTTCTTTACCTGCTCAAACAGTTTGGGTAAGAATTCTATGGTTGTCGGATCGGCCCAGTGAAGATCTTCGATCATGATAACCGAACCGGAATCCTGTGCAGCTCGTGCAAAAATCTCACTCGACAAGTGAAGGACAATCTCTTTCTGTTTTTGAGGAGAGAACTGCAGCATGGTGTAGCTATCAGTTGGAACACCAAGCCAGGAACCAAAGAGTGGCATCGCAATACTGCAGTCCACTCCATACATTTTGAGATGGTGTTCAAGTGAAAGGCTGTTATCATTTGATGAAGATGTTTCTGATAATCTGAACAGGGTACGCAGGAAACTGAGTACCGGATGCAGTGCGCTGTTTTTTCCTTCAGGGAGGCAGCGGCACTCAAGCCATCCGCAGCTTTCCATTGCAATTTTTTTTGCAAATTCTGAAGCAAGGCGGGATTTACCGATACCAGCTTCTCCCTGCAGCAGTATCACATTACCAACTAAATCGGTACGGACAGCGGTCCATGCATCAGACAACCGGGCAAGTTCTCCATCTCTTCCTATCATCGGGGAAATCGTGTCGGTGAAAATATCGATCAGACTGTCATGGCGTTTCTCACCTATCATTCTGTATACTTGTTCATTGGAAAACAGCACAGAAACGGTATTATCAGAAATTTCGGTCATTTCGATACTGTCTTTAAGCAGAGAAAAACTACTTTTACTTACCAGAATCGAATCCTGCTGTGCCGCCCTGGAGAGTTTTCCTGCGTTATTGAGCACAAGTCCCGACAGAACAGGGTTGTTCTGAGAATGCCTGCGAACGGTTATTGTGCCGGTGTGAATACCAATCCGAAAGGTAATACGTATTCCATGCTGCCTGGAAAAGACAGCATTACGTTGTGTAAGTGTGTTTGCAAGCTCCAGAGCACTTCGTGCAGCTCGTCGCGCATCGGTATCTCCGGCAACGGGAAAACCAAAGCAGGCAAAAATCCGGTCACCGGAATCGTTGCTGATATATGCCCCATATCGTTTTACCAGATTTTTGCCTGTTTCCATAAGGTCCTGATAGAGCTCATCCAGTACATCATTTGAAATGCCCGGTGGCAAACGCTGCATGTCAATAATGCAGCAGAGGGTTGTTACCTGCCTTCGTTCGGGGGCAGCACTGACTGTGTCATAGATCACGACCTGTGGAATAGCTACTGATTCCACATTTGGGAAATCCCCGGTTAAAAAACCGTTTTGCTGTGGTATACTATCTAGTGCAACGGTTTCCAGGTGTGAGATGATAACCGGGACACTGCCAGCCCTGCGATCTGCATTTTTTTCAAGAGTCCAGCGTAGCAGTGTTCCAAGTTGATGGCTGATAAGTGCTGCCGGCATTGGTATCGGTGATGAAGCGAGCTGTTGTTGTACTACAGCAGGAATTGTCTGTCCTGTAAAGGGTGACCTACCCGTAATACATTCCAGGAAGATGAGTCCCCATGCATAAATATCAATTTTGACAGACACCGGCTCTCCACGAAGCTGCTCCGGAGCCGAATAGACAGGTGTTCCCAGGAACTCTCGCGTCATCGTAAGACGATGAATGTCAGGTGACACCCCTTGCACAAACGTACTGACACCAAAATCAAGGATTTTTACCAGCTCAGAAGTTTCGTCTGCTACAACCATTATATTTTCTGGTTTGAGATCACGATGAATTATTCCCTTTGCATGAGCTTCACCAAGACCTTTCAACAGCTGCATCATCAGATGTACTGTTCTTGAGAGTGAAAGTGCCCCCTCCTTTTTTAACAGATCTGATAGATTCTGCCCTTTTATGTATTCGAAAACGATAAAAAGAATACCGTTGTTGGTCTCACCGGAATCGATAACTTTAACAATGTTCGGATGATCCAATTGTCTGTATAGTAACATCTCACGGCGAAAACGGGCTGTTTTTCGCTCGTCGCCTTCATCAAGACTGACACTTTTCATCATTTTTATGGCAATATATTCGCCTGAATTACGTTTTTCCGCCAGAAAAACATCTGAGAATCCACCGTTAGCAAGTTTTCTTGTAAAGCGATAGCAGTCGTGAAGATCATCAATGGAAAGTAACTTGTCATCTGATGTGTTTGTCATAACAGTCCTTAAAAAAGCCGATCATGTACGCAATTATCATACCGTTATTTTAATTCACTCAGGAAGAAGTGGTAAAGAATATGCCAATCAACTATTTTATTCCAAATTTACACTGTCTGAAAAAACGGACACAAGATACTCCTGAGCGTCCGAAAAAAATGACATCTCATGCTGTTGCGGGACTTATATCACGCCGCTCAAGTTGATGTATTTTTATGAGATTATTGAGATGCGATCTTGACAAATCGAGCGACTTTGCAGTTTCAGATATATTCCACCCGTTTTTTTCGAGATGAACAATCAGGAATCGCCTCTCCCAGGTATCCTTTCCTTCACGATAAGTTGTTGACTCCCCCGAATCCGGTATTTCCTGCTGCTCAGGCAACAGATGATGAAACTGCAGTTTAGATGAGTGGTCAACCCGAGCCCTGAGTATGCCCTGTTGCACTTTATGATCAATTTCACGAACATTACCCTTCCATTCACACTCCTGTAGTGCCAATAGCACCTGCGGCTCGATTTCCATGACAGCCATTTTATACAAGTTACAATATTTTTTAATGAAGAAAGTCACTAGTGCTGGAATATCTTCTTTACGTTTCCGCAAAGGTGGCAACTCAATAGGGAAAACGCATAAACGGTAGTACAGATCCTCTTTGAAGGTACCCTGCGATACAGCTTCTTCAAAATTAATGTTTGTTGCGGTTATAATCCGTACATCGGCATCCAGAGGAACAGTCGAACCAAGCGGACAATAACAGCCATCTTCAAGGAACTGAAGTAATTTTGATTGTATAGATATCGGTAATATCCCTATTTCATCAAGAAATAGGGTCCCCCCCTTTGCTGCAGCAATTTTCCCTTTAATATCGGTATATGCTCCAGAATGAGAACCCTTCGATGCCCCGAAAAGTTCACTTTCCGCCAATTGTTCGGGAAGATTCGCACAATTTACATGAACAAACGGGTTATATTTTCTGAAACTGTTTTTGTGAATTGCACGAGCCACCACACCTTTTCCAGTCCCGGTTTCTCCGGTTAAAAGTACGGTCACATCAAGCTCTGCTATAGCCATTGCTTCTTTTAATTTCAGCAATAATAGGTGACTATCCCCGATAACATCTTTTAAATCATATTTTTTACGCAAATCTTCATTACGATTCGGTTGCATTTTGCGATTCAATTGCCGTAACAGTGGGGTAATGTGCCGTGAAAAAAGTTCAGTCTCCATCAAACAATGCTCATCAGTGAAGGCATGCTCACTTTCCCCCTGCAGATAGATCACTCCCACGATTTCATCCTGCTTGAAAGGAGAACAGAGGACCGCTTCTATACGGTCTTCACGAACACTATCCCGATCTGAAAATCGTGCATCAAGAAAGGCTGACGGAGTAATAATCGTCTCTCCAGTGGAGATAGCCCTGGAAATGATTCCTGTCGAAATCCTTCGCCGGATACTTTCGATATCAACTTCATTACAATGCTCCTTTGACCACCAGATGGCACCCTCTTTGTCACGTAATTCTATATATCCTATACGAGCACGGGTTATCTCTACCACCAGTTTTAATGCATTGTACAAAATTTCATCGATATCCCGGGTCACGCTATCATTCACACCTAACAATAAACGGTATAAATCACGCTGAAGTTCCAACTGACGCTGGTTCATTAAGTAAGCCCCTGCATGTGAGTTTTACATAGAGGAATTCTACAGAATAAAATACTGTTAACAGAACAATACCACTTTACCTTTTGGCATATAATTTGCTTGAAGTAAAATAACTGTAATTACCTATTTATAAATACATTTAATCTTAAATAAATACAAGCAATTATTATTTTATATAAACAATTGGTACTTGATATCCTGTCTCTCTCAATAAAATATCCTAAAAGATGGCTCCTTTCACCCGGAATATTATTCGGGCAATTAAATATTACTCACTATAATCTCGCTAAAGCTTATAATTTTGTATCCTGTCCTTAAGAACAGGCCACCCTTAAGTGTTGAACGGGTACTATTTAATTGCCGATGTAATAGCTTACAAAACGCGGTTATCTTTTTGTCCTGACCACTGTTTTCAAACTGTTCAACAAATAGTTTATAAAATACTTAGGGAAATCGCTGGATTAGAAGATGTCATTAAAGAACTTAATCTATAATAGATTTACAACTTTAAATTACATTGTAAATATGGAGAACATTCCTGAAATTATTCAAATTATTCAGGTGACTGATTAGTTTTTGAAGTAATTCCGGACAGAATGAGTAACAGCCCCCCTTGAGCACTCCTGAGCATGTATATTCACAATCATTGATAACACTCTGGGACAAAAATATCGCAATTATCAGCTACCCGAGAAATAGATCTGATTCTGATTTCTGACCTCATCCATTATGATTTCTTTAACGCCAGGGTAAATACAGAGCTCTCCACCATAAGTCAGGCATGGAATGAAACAGCCGCCGTCGTGATACTCGCGACAAGCCCGGGCGACTTCGCCACGAACAACAGCTTCGTCCCAGTTTTCACAGTCTACGAGGTGTGCATCAATGCCACCCATAAGAGTCAGTTTGCCACCAGTATCTTTTTTGATTTGCTGAATGTCATTTGATGGAAGCACACCTTGCCATATATCGATTCCCACATCAACCATATCAACAACTATCGGCTGACAATAACTGTCCGCATGATGCATTGTAATAACACCGTGCTCTTTCATCAAACCGTAAATTTTCCTGTATGGCTCCTTGAAAAACTCACGCCAGGTATCGGGATCCATAAACAAACTGTACTTCGAACCCCAGTCATCATGGAACATGATCATATCACAGGACAAATTTTCGATAAGAAGCCGGATCTGTTTTATTTTAAAATCGGTGATGTATGCAATTAAATCATGCATTGCATCGGGCTGAATCAGGAAATTGCAAAGTGTGTCTTCAAAGCCCATTAGAAAATGTAATGATTCAAAGACACCTGTAACATTCCAGCACATGACAAATTTATTTTCAGCTCTGATTTTTTCTGCAGCACTCTTTGCCTCACTCCAGTCTAAAGAAATATTTTCGATATCGGGAGCTTTACAATACTTTCGCCATTCTGTTATATCGGGACAGACCTTGTTTTCTTCATTAATAATGGGCATAACACCGGGTTCATTAACCCCCCAATGAATTGTCGTACCCCAGGGATTGACTGCAGTAAGCCCCGGTGCAACCGGAAACATATAAAAAAATACCGGATCCCACACCTGGGGAAACGGCTCCCATCCATTAACAAACGAATCCGGGTTTCCATTTTTAAGCGTCTCAACTACATTTTCCTTTAATGATAACATTCCACATAATCCTTTTTTGATGGAGTTCAGAATTCGTTAATTATTTCGTATATAATAATATAGTATAAAATTTGAATATTATCGGTTTTATACTATGCTCCATTCCAAAATCCGGAAAAAACTTCACACATAAAGATCCAATATGAGAAAATACTACAAACTAACCATGTAGTAAAGATAAAAGTAGGTTATATGTAATAATGAGAAATCAGTATGAGAAATCAGTATGAGAAATCGTAATTTTTGTGATAGAAATGACAATTATGTACTGTGTGTTAAATGGAAATATAAAGATGATCCTGAATTAATTTGGATTCGTAAAGGCAACACCGGTACCGATAATGACGTCGCAAAACATCGTGTTAGACCGGGAAATTTTGATTTTTCTCCAAAACTGAAGATCACTGCAAAATAGAAAACATGGTTCGGTTCAGAAGCAAAGGAAATAAGAGCGGATTTCGCGAATCAAATGCAATGCGCCAGGGCAAGAGCTAATGGTGACCCTACACAGAAGTCAGCTCTGGAACTATCTCAGCGCCCTTCTGAATAGATCTATTGCGAATTGATTCTTCAATCTCTCCCCGAACCTTCTTTGTAATATCTTCCAGTTCATGAGTCTCCACCTGTCTTTTTATTTCACAATAAATGTGTGAAACTGCAAGATTATGGATTTTTTCTTTCTCTTTATCCGAAAGTTGTTCCTCTTCCATTTTGATCCAGGCGACATCTTTCATTCTGGCAACTGTTTTTTGATTTATTAAATATGATACAACCCCCGCCATACCAACAAGAACCGATAGGACCGTAATTACCAGTAAAAAAGTTCTTTCATTTGCAGATACATGTATCGGTTCCACAGAGGTATTCAATTCACCACCTTTTGCAACTGCGATTTTTATCCCGCTAAATTCTGGTAAATCAATTACATTATCCGTACCGCTTATCCAGTCACTTTCATAAACGATCTGCCCGTTGTACAACAGGGCTGATGGAGCGGTTGTATTTCTACTGATCGCAGCCAGTATCTCCTCAAGATCGATCAGAACCGCAATCAGAAACGGACCATGATCATCTTTTAATCCGGAGGAAACCCAACTCTTCAGAAGCACTTTTTTATTCTCGATTTTTACAATTTCCTCATAAACCATGCTTTTACCCTGAAGAGCATTTAAAAACCATCGGTTCTTACTGATATTTACACCGGCTAACGATTTAGTTTCCGTGTGTGATGCCTCATAAAGAACCCTCCCTTCAGTATCGGAAACAACAATAGAATGTAACGTTTTATGTTTTTTTACTATTGAATCACTCAAAGAGGTAAATTCCTTAAAAGCACAATCAGCACTGGCCTTTTTTTTCAGCATTTCAATAGAGGCATTAGTTTGATTGAACAGATTCTGTACAGAAGCATCCAGCACAGGTAAAGAAGAGGCTGAGGAGCTTATAACAAGTATTGAAAAAATTGTGTGTTTCAAATCATACTTCATTTTCATTCTCGACTGTTAGAAGTTTGCAGCCTGAATTTAATTGTAAAATCTATACACACGATTTTTCAACAGAAAATAACCGCTACTCCTTGTTTTTCATGATTTTCAAATGTATATCGGAATAGTTCAGCACATAGCCACCGCATTGCAGATTTCTGATATCTATCGTATTGCTATTGCCGGATGTAACCATTTTTCCAGCCAGATCGAAGATCTTCCAGTTGACATATGCTGGAAGGTAAATAGCTGTTCTGGTGATTTCGTGTCTTTGCATGAACAGGCCATTTTTCATTCCAGATGCTACGATAGCTACTTTTTGACCGAGAAGATTGGTGTTTTTAAACTGTACCTGATATGGCCATTGTTCATCATTATCATCCTTATCATCCCATTCATGTTTCCAGTGCTCCTGAGGTGCTCCCGAAACAACCAGCCACAATTTGGAACAATTATCCGGACAACTGAACGTAAGGGATTCATCAGGATTGGTTCCATTTATTACATTGGCAGCTTTCATTTCACTGTATTTTCTTGTGCCATCAGCCAGAAGGGCCACAAACCCGAATCGCCACCCCCCTTTATTGGTATTCAATACTCTGAAACCACTCGCTCCGGCTTTTCCTTTGAACAAAACCGTGACATTTGCCGCTTTTGATGGAGCAACCAATTTAATACAGTTGTAACCATAGTTTTCAAGGCATACTGTTTTATCGATAAGCCAGAAATTATCTGATGTAAGATTCATTTTCGGCTGTGCCCTGCTGTCAATATATTTTACTCCATAGGATTTAATATCGGGCAGATCCCATGTTGTCAGATGCGCCCCCTGCTCATACATTTCATCATTGAATTGAGCCTGAGTTAATGAATTAAGCCTTTTATAGGTTTCGACGGGATCTTCAGGGCTTCGTGATTCTCTCCATAATTTTCCTGTAAAAGTAATGTCATACTTGTATGTCCAGTAATCCTGAATGAAAAAACTGGCATATCGTGGAGTTTCATGAAGAATATGCTTATGATGCGTGTTCAGGTATACTTTGAAATCGTTTTCCTTGAACTGCTGTCCCGGATACACCTTAAATGCCATCCATTGCGCACACTGCTCCCAGAACCCGTTGCCCCCCTGACCATTATCGCCAAGACCATACCGATACCCGCCTTTAGTATCGCACCCGGTTATATATTGGAAGCAATGCCCAATTTCATGCGCTACAACATTTCCTATATTTGCAGCAGCAGGATTCACCCGTAAAGAACCGACTTTTTCATCCTCTCCGGAACCATTTGCGGTCCATTCTGTTGTATAGAGTAAAAAAATCATCAGTTTGTAGTTATCGGTAACTGAAGAACCTTTGCTGGCAAACTTCAAAGTGTCCAGATATACTGTATATGCTTTTTCTGCTACACTCAGAAGTGTCGCCATGTTCACACGATAATCGCCGGATGCGGTAGATGGATCACTTCCAAATCCAGCCTCCCAGAATACCACAACATTGTCCGATTCCTTACTTCTGGCATAACAATACTTACTGGAAGAACTGTTCAGATTCATGCTTTTAATAGAACCTGGGATGTATACTGTTTTCTGCGCTGAAATGGATGGTGATATAGCCAATAGGAATAGAAAAAAAGCTACAAATTTCCTCATTTTTAATAATCCTTAGATATAAAACAAAGGTCAATCGACTCTTTAATAATATACCTCCCCAGATTGCTTTTTCAGCGAAATATTCCTATTTTGGGGGATTATCAATTCTGAAAATGTTGAAGAGTTGTTCAACAGCAGGTTCTTTTAAGACATGTAATGATGGAACAGCAGCACTAAAACGGATCAACAACACACCATATCAAACTGGCAGTTGTTCAAAGATAACGGGGAGTTCAGTGAGCGCATTTCCTGAAAGATTGAGCTATTCCAATTCTTTGCATTTGCTTAATTAACGAGGTTGTTCTTCAGATTTTTCGTTTTTATTTTATGTATTTTAGTGTCGCAAGATTTTTTTAAATGAAATGCAACTATGCCGATTACTTACTTTTGCATTTTTTTCGCACATACCTGACTATTTTAAAGAATCCCGCCCATCCATTTAAAAATGATGCAGTAGCAACCCCCGACATCATTGCGGAAACGATACCAAGCGAACTGATATCTGCACCGGTCAAATACAACCCTTTAATTGGAGTTTTAACAGAGAGCCATTTTTGACGGTACCGTTCTGGTGTTGCCGGTAAACCATACATGGCTCCCTCGGAACTGATAGTAAACGCCTCAGCTGATAGTGGAGTAGCAAGTTCACTATAACTGATCATTGAAGAGAAATCTGGATAATGTTTATTTACTAATTCTATCAGACCGGAGGCAATTTTATCTTTAAGTCTGTAATAATCATCATCGCGTTTTCCTGTTGCCTGATCACTCCAGTTTTTGAATGAGGGATAACTGGTTAAAGCAATAATGGTTGCAGTAGTAACCTTCCCGCTTTCTTTTTCGGGCGGAGCAAAAGAGACAAAACTGAATGAGGGTTTTCCATCTATCAATTGGGAATTAAGAAAACACTTTTCATGGTCAGTCGAATCAAAAATCCAACAGTTGGCTCCGGTAAATCCTGATGAACGTATGTTACCTTTGAGACCAAGATACAGGGCAACACATACTGATGGTTTATTTATTTCAATGCACTTCTCTGTAACAGAAAGATTGCATTCCTGTGGTACCAATCTGGTAAAAGTATTGAATGTACCGGCACTTGAAACGATTACCGGAGCATAATAGTCCCTGGATACGAACTCACCTTTCTCCTTTAAGGAAACCGTTACCCCTGTTGCCCGTCCTTTTTCAACAATAATTTTAGTAACAGTACTGTTAAGCTGTATTTTCCCGCCATTATTAAGAATTTCCGGCACAATACACTTCGCCAACTCTTCAGATCCGCCATCAGGATGATACCCTCCTTTCATGAAATGCTTTGCAATCAATCCATGAATCAAGAACGCACTTTGTGAAGGTGGAAGACCGTAGTTACCCCACTGGGAAACTATAATCGAACGCAGCTTTTCACTTCTGAATCTTCTTTCCAGATAATGATCGGTATGCATTAAGGCCAGTTTATCATAAAATTTGCCGATAAATTTCATAGGTAAAGTTATTACAGCCGGCATGAATCGGCTCAGATAATATAATGCAAACCAAATCGTAACTTTTTTAATATCTTTGAGATACGTTTGAATTGCTTTTTTTTCTTCCGGAAACATTGTAATAAGATCGTTTTTGAATTTTTTCTCGTCACCATACATATTAAATGTAAAATCAGGATAGATGAACGATTCGAAGGGTTCCGGTGTCTTGTGCCAGGACAGTTTTCCATCAGTGATGCATTTCAAAACCTTTCCGGCAAGCTTTCCATTAAAAATATCACCGATGTAATGAAATCCAACACTCCAGGTATACCCTTTTCGTGAAAACACATGGGTATAGCCACCGACTCTTGAATGTTGTTCGAGAATCAGAACTTTTTTTTTATTTACCCTCGCTAAAAGACTTGCGGTAGTGAGTGCACTTATTCCTGAGCCTATAACAATAACATCAAATTCTTTTTTTTGCTGCAAATTCAAAACTACCTTTAATTATCAAATTTTATTAGAATGTATTACAGTACTATCAAAGCAGGAGAATTTCAACTACATCAGAAACCCACCTCGACACTTTGTAAGAAAAAGGAAAATAGATACAAACATTCAGAATTACAACGCCCGAAAGCTGCCACTTATTTCAAGTGTTATTGTATGATACTTTTAACACTGTAATTTCATAATGATTGGAATTCATGTTTAACTCTGCTTTTTTAACATTATTTTTTGTTTTATAAAAAATTAGTTCTTTCAGGTCTTAAACCTGTTTATTTTATAAACCTCAAAATGAATTCGTGATCAAAACATCTTTAACAGAAGAAACCGTGATATGAATTACAATCTATTGCGAGGAAAAAAGAGTGTTATTTTCGGTGCACTTAACGAAAATTCAATTGCATGGAAAGTGGCAGAATGTTGCGATGAAGAAGGTGCTGATATAGTGCTCACGAATGCTCCAGTAGCACTTCGAATGGGAGAAGTACATGAGCGCACAATGGCAGGATACGGTGATATGGCTGATACCAAAGCGGTGCTGGAATCGATCACCCGTTCATTTGGACATCTGTATGGTGCAGTGATCCGGTCCGTTTAGATGAAGAAACTGAAAAGTGTATTCATACAGTTAAATCGTGAAACATAAAAATCCAGGAGTACCATTGGAAAATAACATTTTAATCTATCAGGCACATACATCAGAAAAAATTTATGAAGAAGCATTGTTTTCAATATTGTCTTTTATACATGCCGATCCTGAAAGTTTGACAAAAGTTGTTCTGTACACAGATGATGCAGCATATTTCAAACGCTATCTTTCTGATTGCACCAGAATAATGTATGTTCCTTTAGATAAGCCAACGATAACAGAATGGGCTGGTGAATTTAATTTTGTTCACAGAATAAAAATTAAAATGTTACAGGATGCAGTTGCGCGTTTTTCCGGTAATATGATCTATCTGGATACTGATACGTATATTCATAACAGCCTTAGTGAATATTTCGAGGTGCTGCAAAATGGCAAAATGATCATGCATTTGAGAGAATATCATTTTTCTAATCATAAAGGTAAACATGTTAAGAAATATCGGAAAGCATTCCTTCAGCTCCCGAATGTGCAGCTTGACACCAACTTTGAATTCTGGAATGCAGGTGCAATCGGATTCAATACAAGGGATAGCGATATTATAGAAAAGGTACTTCACATTAGCGATACACTGTTCAGGTACTGTCCACTGCATACTGTCGAGCAGCTGGCATTTTCTTATGTTATGTCAATGCATGGTGCTGTCATTCCAATCGAACCGGCTGTGTATCATTACTGGAATTTTAAAGAATTCAGACAGGTATTATCAAACTATTTACAAAAATACAAAGATACGGGGCTATCCGAATTGCTTCGGAATATTGAGAATATTAATCCTATTCGCCTCCATCTGCCAAAACTGATGTGGGAACGTAAGTCATCCTTCTCACGAAGACTGAAGGCTATGTTCACTGGAAAAACCTGGAATTTGCCGGAATATACACTCTAAAATCAGTTCAGCCTTTCAATTAAAAAAAATTGAGGCATCTCGATTTTGTTCTTCACCCGATCGGTATGTGCAAAAGTTCGAAAAGACACTCTTTTCAATACGATACATCATGAAGTTTACCAGAAAACGCTTGATATCACGAACACTCTCTTTCCATGAGGTATTATAAACCTGTACTGTGGAGCGGTTTACGTTATCCTTTAAAATTCGGCAATCAGTGCACCATCCACACTAATGCCTTTAGCCCCATATTGTTTTTGTGATAATAATTATACTATTGTTCCCTGCTCGTTTTTTTATTATCAATGGTTATCTTGTCAACCAGTTACTTAAGATGACAAACCCGGCTATAAACAATACAAATCCAATAATAATCACCCGTGAAAGAGGATGCCCGAAATTCATTGTCCATCCTATACCTGCCCTTTTTTCAAGAAACAATGCCGGATCATTCCGATTTAAATAAAATGCTCCGTATTTCCAATACTGGTCGTCATCACGATTTACATCCATTCCGTGATTCTTGCAGTCTGTTTTAATAGTAACACGACTGCCCCCCTGCCCCACTTTTACCGACAGCACGATTGCGGCCGCAATTAAAATAATCGCCGGGCCTATAGTGATGACCAGTATTGCTGTTGGATTGCTGATAACCCCAACAAAAGAGAGCTGCAGAAAACCAAACATCATCAGCATGAGCAGCCCTCCGAAAACGGTAAAAAGGAACCAGGCTTTTCTGAAAATGATGATCCGTTTTTTCGATTCTTCAGGATTCGATGCGTCAATCTGTCGTTTTGCATTTCGTATGCTGACATATAGTAATATAAACGTTATCGATATAAACAGCTGTGCCAGGGGGGCAAAAAAGAGAAGCTTTATCGATTTATCCGCCCAGCGGCTGACATTTCCCTGTAAATCAAATTTAATCGATACTCTATCTGGCATGTTATCAAATAGAAATACCCCCGCAAGCGTCGTCAGAATTATTATTACCGGGTACAAAAGAAACCAGCGCGGTGAAGCACACTCTTTTCCGGAAACAGGTGTGGTATCGGCAACAAGAGTTTGCACTTTTCCGGCCATCCACCCTTTTTCCGTTTTAAGAATTTTCATCTTTTTATGATAAAGCAGATAAATGCTCCCCTCGGTACAGATCAGCAACAGCAAACCGGTTATCATTGCCATTTCGGTAAACTGTTCCTTTTGCATAAATACAATTAAAAAAACGGCTGCGATAATCAATCCCCCCACTCCCAATATC
Organism: Chitinispirillaceae bacterium; assembly: GCA_016929595.1. GTDB lineage: Bacteria > Fibrobacterota > Chitinivibrionia > Chitinivibrionales > Chitinispirillaceae > JAFGIN01. The sequence continues at coordinate 8,067 of JAFGIN010000184.1, read as the reverse complement.
GCATTGCGATATTTTTTCCGCAGTATCGTCAGTTCCGGTGCATCATATTTTTCCTCAGGAATTCCGACGCCAAAACACTCTGTCCTTCTAGATAGATATGGCATAAATGCAAATAAAACATAGATTGGCAGAATACATATCGCTATTGTCAAAACCAGGAATAATATATGCATATCAGGGCTCCTTGAATTGTATATAAATATTTTTACAGATTCTGTTGATTCCCTCAAGCTCTAACCCTCTGCAGAAAGCCTCGGCAATCAATGGTTTGAGCTCTTGTGATAACTGATCTTGCTGCCATTGCGACAGTTTCATTTCAGTACGTTGATTGACTACAACCCCCTTCTGACGATGGATGGTAATGAAACCGTCCTGTTTCAGAAGAGTATACGCTTTATTTACGGTGTGCAGATTTATCCCGAGTTCCGACGAGAGCTGCCGGACTGATGGCAATCCTTCACCAGGTTTAAGATGTCCCAGGGCAATACCCTCAATAACAGCATTTCGTATCTGACGATAAATGGGAATGTCCGACTCAAGTAAAATTCTAATTATCATACAACGCGATTCGTTATAGTTGATGTATATGTTATAGTTAATATATAACAGTTATAATGTTTTTTCAACAGTTTTTTAAAACATGTTTTTCACCCTACAATTTGGCTGTCCAGAACGGGGATAAGAGGCCCGACCTTAGCGTACAACAACCTCGATACCTTACCTACCTATCTTTTTAACACCAATCCTCTTCTTTCTCTTCATTTCATGAAGAGCCCACGTGAGTATGCCGTTTGACATCTCTGCTGACTCTCGATAACTGCAGTTCATATATTTCATCACAGGAAAGTTCTAATCCCATTTTTACAAGATCAATCATTACTGTGCAATTACTTTTCACCACTAAAAACGAGATCTTGAAAAACGGTAGTATATTCTGTTTTCTCAATCTGTTGATCAAGGACAATAGCATACTTTTTACAGATTTAATCGCGCATTACATATGAACCTGCATAGTTCTTGATTTATAGAGATTTACAATCAAAATGTAAATGCCAAAAACAAAAACAGCTGACCATTTAGAAGCGAATTTTTCAAAAAGTACTTCTATTTCTTTAAAAAATTATATACATTACTAAATGACTGGTACCAACCGTTTTCAAGCTGCTTGATCAGTAATCTTTTTTACTGCGCAGAAATCATCGTATTACCATATTGGTAAGACATGACTCTCAGTTTTTTTCAATTACAACTATACCATTCAATTACGATAACTGGAGGTAGTATGTATTCTCATTTTGTTATGAGTTTGATCGTTATTCTTTTTCTAACTATCAATTCGCTGGCACTATCCAAAACAAACGGTACACCATTAGGAGGCATGGGAACCGGTTATGTTATATACAATGCCCTAACTGGGGATTTTGCAACAAGCGGGAAACTTCCTCCTGCCGGTTCTGATATGGAGGATGAATTTGTTTCAAGGAAATCGGTTAGCAGCGGATTTCATTTTTTTGCAGGTGGGGAATGTAAGCAAAAAGCTATATCTAATATTGAAGATGCGAAATTTCCATTCTACAGTGCTGATTTTGGTAATCTCAATGATATTGGCTTCACACTTGGTGCTTGTAGTCCATTAATACCGGGAGCAGACCCTATCAATTATCAACTTGCAACATCACCTCTTGCCTTTTTTGAAATAATCGCAACAAACCGTGGAGCTAAAGCCGTCGAAGTTGCGGTAGCTATGGAATTCACCAACAAATCTTCCACCCAGAATTTACTTGGAGGTGCTGACAATGCAATTATCGACACCTCATCAAATAATAAAGCAATTTCCTTTCCAGGTACTTCCACTACTGGTAATGCCTATCTTGCAGTTGATTGTGAGGGTGCATCACCATTGTATAGTGCCGGAGGATTCGGAACATTTTTAACAAACGGAATACTCGATAATACATCAGGTAATCTTGTAGCAGCAAAATGCACTATTGCAGCAGGAGGAACTGTACACTTCAAATTTGTACTTTCGTGGTGGAGATCGTTCATTTCAACGGTTGATCGGTATGGAAGTGGAAAAGTTGATGAAGACAATTATTACTACCACAATTTTTACGCAGATTCAAAAGATGTCGGACTTTTCGGAATGACACACTTTGACAAAGTTATCAATGGTGTCCGAACAATGGTACAAAAGGTGATGGGCTCAAATTTCCCATACTACTACAGAGAGAAACTACTTAACAACCTCTACCCCCAGATCCACAATACATTATGTGCTAAAGATGGACGTGTAGCATTTTGGGAAGGTCATTATGGAAACATTGGTATTATCGATCAAGGACAACATGCAGCACTCTGGTATACATGGAACTGGCCCCAACACCAGTGGCAGGAGCTTCAATACTGGTATCGGACTTCCCATAAAGGAATTGGTGAAGATCCTTCTCTAAATGGACAGATCCATCACGATTTCAATTCAGGAGAGCTTTTGTTTACTCACGAATCTCGTTTCATGTGCCCCTGGGATAATTATCTGCATAAAGATTACTGGTGGTGTCCCATAACTACAGACTGGGCTGATCTTAACATAATGACGATATTTAAAACATATGAACTCATGCTTGCTACCGGCAATATCGATTCAATGAAAGTCTATGTGCCAAAGGCAATAATTACCGCTGATCGTTTGATGTCGATGTGTGCAGAGGCAGGAAAACATATTCCCATTGCCAGCAGGAGTACCTACGATACTCAAGGTGATCTTACTCCAGGATATCTTTCCGGACTGGCCCTTGCTGCATATCGTGTTATGGAAGAACTCACAACTTACATTGGTGATACGACTTCTGCAAAAAAATATCGGGAATGGTACAATATTGCGCGCAAGGAGTGTGAAACTCTAATTTACACTCCAGATTTTTGTAGGTTTAGAGATTATGCAGAGGGAGACCTTGCTGGATATAGTTGGGCAAACTATTTTTGCCTGGAACCAATCATGGCTCCAGAAATTGTCACTGAAGGATGTAAACGGCTCAGGCAGTTGTATCTTTCACAAAATGAGGTACAGAAAAAACTTGGCAGGTGGCACTTTTACACATGTGATCACTGGGGTGGCACTGAAATCGCCTGCGGTAACCCCGATACTGCAATGAATCTCTTCAAAATGGATTACGATTTTTTCCATGCAGCCAACCCTGAAATGGTATTCTGGCAAGACCTCTGGGCTGATAACAGCATCTATTCAAGTTACATGACAGCCCCCAGTGTGTGGCGCTCCTATTTTCAGATGACCGGATATATGCTTGACAATGCCAATAATCGTCTCTGGATCCGACCCCGAATACCTCAGGAAATGAATCAGCTAATTGTCAATGCGCCGCTACTTAATTCAAAGTGCTGGGGTAATCTTAATTATGATGGTCGGTTGACCGACATTCCTAATCAATCACTGATGCGCACTCAAAAAGTTTCTGTAACGTTTGATTCTCTTGTTACCATAAAGGAAATTGTGCTCAACAATAGTATGGGTACGGATAAACCGTTTGTACGTATCTCCCTTGGCAGTTCTGCTATCGATAGTTTTAATTGTACTACAGAGGGAGCCGGGCATGAGAAGAACATACGAATTGCCTTCAAAAATCCACTCGAGATAGGACCTTGCGGTTTGCTTGCTGAAGTGTACGCAGATAGGGTCGGCTTTCACAACGCAACTCGAGTCACACCTCAGACGCAGCCACTTTCAATTAACAGTGGTAATATTTCAAATGGAAAACCAATTCATTTTTCTATTGATGTCGCAGGCCCAGTCACTATCGATCTTTTAAATTTGAATGGCACTAAAATTTGCACCATTCTTCAAAAGCATATTAGCAGTCCAGGAAAACATAGTGCGATCTGGAATAATAAAGCTACAAAAACCGGTACGCTTTCACAAAAAATACTCGTGATGCGTTTAATTGCCAACTCCGGAAGTGTTTGCAAGCTGGTTTCATCTGTGCAGAAATAGGAAGTCAGCTTAATTCTGCAACATCAAATTTGCATACATTTAATGTTCATGGTGATCCGGCAAAAGAAGGAAAATCCATGAACATTATTTACAATAAATATGCAATTTAAATATTTTTCAGTTATCTTTTGATAGCTGATTTGCTTTTTTACATTTGAATTGGATCGGTTCAGTTAAGCTATGTAGTGGGAAAAGTGAGAATAGTCTATTTTTCATGTGGAAAACGCGGTATCTGCTGGAAAAATATTGGCAGGAGATTATAATACCTGCTGAGTATATTGAGAGTGCGAATTATTATATAAGATCTGCAGGGATCCATTTGCCAGCGTCCGGAATAATTCCGGATCCCCGCAGAGATGATGATTACAAACAGAATCGGGCGTATCGTTTAAAATCGATATCCCGTTTCGGCTTCCGATTCTCAGAACATAGAACACTCGGGAACCGGAATGCCTTTTTCTTGTCACGACATTCAAACAATGTTTCCAACTCCATTTGTACATCCGAAGTCTTGAAACATAAGAACTTGCGTTTTTATCTAGGAACAGGACAGTTGATGTGCGTTGATCCATCATTAATATTCACTGTGCCAGAAGCCCTGTACCAGGCTGTATTTGGACAGGGATTAAATGTACCACCCATGATATTGATATCATGATTACCTGCAAAATATAAAGGATATGCACTGCTTCCAGTAACAGCATTAAACAGACACCCTTCAAATAACACATATGATGGTTCTGCAGGAATAGTATTTACACCTCTGAAATTATTGGCTGAACTATAGTATCCAGCTGTCATGCTGGCACCGCTGATCCAATGTCCAGTAAGTCCAGCAGCACTTTTGGAACTATAAATATTTCGGTAAATATTGTTGAATTGATTCCCACCGCCGACCATAGTGATCATACTCATGTTCGTACCATAAAGACCAGTATAAGCCCCATTAATCTTAACAGTTTCATAATGAGTGCTTCTGCTGCCCATATCGCGAATAGCATACAATGCAGAGCCACTGAGTTCACAGTTAATTAATGACAATGATTTACCGGCGTTGATTTTTATGCAGGTACCATTATACTGTCCAATAATTTTGATTCGTACAAAATGAACAGAACTGTAATTTGAAGTAAATGGTGTTGTCGATGTAAGTGTAATCTGCCGCATATCAACCGGTGAAGAACTTTCGATTGAAATGTTTTTTGAAATGGTAAACCCTGCTGAAGATATAGCGTTCAAAATGTAAATTATATCTCCGTTACTTGATGCGTTATAGGCTGACAAAAGAGTCGGATATGTGGCGCTCGGAACAAATCGAGATGCACTAAATGATGAACCACAGATCGCTAAGCTAAGCAAACCCACGCATAAAACACGTTTAAGCATACTGCTTCTCCTTAAAAATGGTGTATTTTAAAAAACGGACGCTGGTTAATTACCATGAATTGTTATCTTTTCAATCCAGGTTTGAACCTCGGATAGTTTTACATCATAATAATCTTCATTTTCCTTGTATACATTGCTGTTATCATTTTCCAGTGGTTCGAAAAAAACTTTATTATATGAGCGTGCAATCGACACGTTGCGTAACAGACTGTCTGGTTTTTCGTAAAGAGCACAGATACCAGAATCCACAGACGCAACAATAAGACTATCTGTAATTTTTCTTTTTACTAAAGAGTACGGTATCGTACTTTTCCCCAATTTTATGTCGGTAATTTTAAAATAACAGACCCCATACCTCGATACTATCGGCCCGAATGTTTTTCCCTGCTTTTTTGACTTAACATATTGTTTATACAGGCTGTCAGAAAGATCTTCCGGCAATTGAACCGAAGAAAGTTTAAGATATTTTGCTTGCACGCCTGAAGAGTCTGATTTAACGGAAGTCACATTGATCTGATTCCACCAGAGAGAATCGGGGTTGATTCCAGCGTAAAGATACATTTTCAAAACAAGAGTATCCCGTACCTTGTATATTGAATTTTTGCCTGATGCATATACTTGAAAAGATGTTGCTGCAATAAGTGAATCGAAATTCACCCATTTTCTTTTTGTTGCAATGAGTGACAATTTTTCAGTCGCAACTTCATAGGGTATTGAATTTGAAGTTGCTATGCTGTCTATTCGCAAAAGATAGAATCCAAAAGAAGTTTTGATCCGCTGAGATATCGTTCCATAATGCAGTGTATCCAGTACCCTGCTTAACACTTCCGGTAACAATTCTGAACTGGAATAACTCCAGTTATTTTTATTGCTGGTCAGGGTATCTCTAAGTTGTAATTTCTCATTGCTGATTTTTTGCCCAGCAGTATCCAAACAACTCAAGTATACTGAATCAATATATGCAGAGTCACTTGACCCTATAAATGAACACCAGATTTTTTTCCTGCCCCTGAATAGTAATGAAAAAAATTCATCATAAATTTTACGAAGAATATGCTCATCTGTAACAGGAAAGCCCAGATTCTTAAACCGTTCATGTTGTGCAGACCATTTCAGCCAATCGTACGAACCCTCAATACCATCTCCAGTAGTATCGTAACCCGAACGCTTTGCCTGATCAAAAAGATATTTATCAAAAAGCATCGATGTAATTGCCATTTTCCTCGCAGTATCAAGTGGCACTGAAGTACTATATTCCTGGTAGCGTAAAAAGTTATTAAAACAACCAGCAGTCAACATGCAATTTGAACTGTCAGGATGCTCTGCAATGCAATAAGTATTATCGTATGGTAATCGCAACTGTTCTAAAGTCCAATTTTCGATCTCCTTTTTTGACTTGATCTTCAATTGCTCATTCTTGTCGTTTATTCTCAGGATCTCACCCTGAATTACAGGTAATGATGCATAAGCCCGAGCTTCAATGATATAAGCAATATCAGACATGGCTGGTGCAGATCCATTTGCATAATTTTTGATTATCTCATCATAAGCATTTTCTCTCTCTTTTTCAGTGATTGAAATACCGATTACTTCATATACATATTTTCTTGCAAGCGCTTCATTTAAAACAGTCCTGCTTATAGCCTGCATACCAGGAAAAACTATACTGAACTCATGGTTGAATTTCTCAATTTCGCTTTGTGAAGCATTCAATCCGGCAGTTTGAGCTTCCCATGCCAGCGGCGAAATATTTGAACAATGCCAATGTGTATACGCTCTATAATTAATCTCAACAGCCTTTACTGCACTATTTCCAGCTGATATGAGATCTTTTTCAGAAATCTTCCCATCTGAAAAGATTCTACCAGTATGAATAATCCCCAGATTAAATAACGGTAGTATGAAAACGCCTAGCATCAATTTAATGAAGCACTTAAAATACTTTAACTCGATAATAATTTTACTCACTCCTGATTTTTATTATTCACGCACATTATCTTATGTCAAATTTTAAAACAAAACGACACAACAAACACACTTTAACCGGTTTTTCAGCGAATAAAATGTGTTTTTTACTGACCTGACAAGCAAAATCAATTTGCGTAATGTCTATACAACTTCTGATTTTTTTAATCTACATTCTTATAATGTGACAAAACTGCCATGAGCAATCAGTTATAAAGAGAATACAATTTGAGCTGTCAGAATCTGTTTACAATTAAATTAAACCATATTATTTAAGACTACAATTACTATTTTGTATAGAAATATAATCCAGATTAATATTTTTGTCAAAAGAATTTATACTTTATTTTTTGATACTGTACACAATTTGAATACAAAAAATATCTTGTAAACTTGCATTTAACGTTTTAAAATATTATAGCAATATTGATAAGTGCCTAGCTCAAGCGGTATTTTATAACGTATGCAGATTCAGACTCCTCCCGATTGCGAGATCCCAATATCAGCAACATCCGGTTGATGTGGTAAATAAAACTACAGGCTGATGGAACGGACCATCTGTCAGAGCTCTGTATCTTAAAAAAATAAATTGATGAATTATATCTACAACGTTAAAAAACCTAAATCGCATCAAAAAGGTCATTGAGCGGAGTCGAAATGACAAGCGTGATTTGCTTAAAACGCGTCGTCTCGACTCCGCTCGACGACCG
>JAFGIN010000183.1 GCA_016929595.1 Chitinispirillaceae bacterium | reverse complement strand
TTGGGAGTTATTGTGCAATGTTGCTATCGAAAGGGCTAAAAGCTGCGGTAGTTGCTTTTAGCTTTTGTTATAGGTTCAAATTTAAAAAGCATATTTAGCATTGTAGTAATTCCCGCAATTTTCTTAAAGATTCTCTGTGTTTAGCTTGCTCCATCCCTGCCAGGTTTTTTAATTTCCATTGAACTGCAGGCATGTTTTCGACACCTTCCATTCCGAGTAAATTCCATTGGGGATTTTTTTCTTTAAATGATAGAAGAAATTCTTTTTCTGATACTGTGAGAGAATCCATTACTACAGTTACCAATGTTTCTCTAGTTAATTCAAGATCATTTAATAGGACAGGCTTATTTGTCATTCCTTCAAACTCGTTTCTGAAGATACCTTTAATATCTTTAAAACGCGGATTCAACAATTCTGATAGAGGTTTGGGGTGACTTAGCATGTAAACAATCGCTGCTTTACGTATTGAATCTGTTACCCCTTCGTTTTCAAACAACACTTTTACATCAAAAAGATCCCGTGGATGTTGGCGATCCAAAGCAGCACAAATTTTTCCACCATATATAGATCGGGTATCGACACAACAGATGCTTCAACAAACCCAAACTGAGTCTGGAGGGTTGCAGTTACTTTCATTTGCACCGGATTAAAAACCGTTCCTCTGAGAACCGGTGATAGCTCAACTTTAACCTGCTCCCCATTTCGATTAATAATCAGCCTTAATGCATCCGGCTTTAATCTGTATGCCTCCTGAATCTGAATCCCTTGAAACGTTTTTCGTAATTTTATTGCGATTCGGTCCAATGCTGCCTGCGAATTTTGTAATGCTCTCTCTCGGCTATCATCAGGTAAATAAACAAGATCAATATCAACCGAAAGTCGTGGCATATCCCGTACAAACAAATTGATTGCAGTACCGCCCTTCAGTGCAAAACAGTTCTCAGTAAAAACAATCGGCAAAATCTGAATCAGTAGTTGTACCCGTTGATAATAGATTTTCTCAGACATACTGGCTTCCACTTTGGAACTCAGACGGAACAGTAATCAAATACTTCGAATCAAGAGTACCATTTTTAAAAATCACACGTTTTCCACTGCCTAAATTAAAATCTTTATCATCAAGATATTTTCGCCATGGATAGTTGTGTCTATCTGCAAACCAAAAAAATAATCTTTTAACTTTTACATTTCTGCAATTTTTTAAAACCACCATCAAGTTCTCAGGCGATAACTGTGTCAAGCCCTGAAATATCTGATCCACATGCTCAAAACTTAGTTGCATTGGTATCATCTCAACCACTTCCAGAACGGCTCTTTCCAGTGTTGAAATTGCCATTTGTGATGAATTTTCCTGCCATTTCCAGTTTTTTACAAATAGCTCTGACTTAGTATCACTGCTCCATAAACGGCCTGTTGCATGCCAGACAGCTTGTATATTATCGATAGTTCCAAAAAGGTGCTTCAGAGTAGTCTGCTTGGTTTTATCAGTATAAAGATGCACCTTCTTATTACCCATTTCCAGATAGTGAGAATAACCTTGCAATGATAATGCTGTGAGCCCTCCAACTACAAGTGTATCATCCGGAAGTCTTGCACGCGAAGCTACTACATTTTGCCAGAACACTGGTATGTCATTCCAGGCATATATGCCATGCATTAATAATTTTAATTTTCTACTTTTTATGAAATTATCCAAGGTATGGTGTGAGAATCCTTGTTCTAAAAACCAACTCCGTGATGCAACCTCCCCATGAGGCAATAGCTGTTTCAGTTTTAATAGATTATCCTGCATAGATACGCTCGGTTTACGTCTTTCTTTATACACGGCGAAAATCGCCGTTTTTTTAGTATAATATAAACTTACCCACTCATGCAAGTTTATTTGTTACTAAATACACGGCTATAGACGCCGTGTATTTAGTATATTTTAAACTCGTGGCGGTTATTGTGCAATGTTGTTCGAAAGGGCTAAAAGACGTTTACGATGGCTTTTAGGTTTTGTTATAGGCTTTATTTTCAGTGTAATCAATCTTTATACTCTATTTTTTTGTTGGTAAGCGCCGAGTGTCTTATCTTACTATTTTACATCCGGGGTATTTTATCCTCTTCTTTCTGCTGCAATTGCTACTTCCTTTATCACCTCATTGATGCTCGGATACAAAAATGTGATATAACCTTGAGTTTTGATGCTTTCTGCAACAAGTTAAGCTAAAAGACGTTTTAATGGCTTTTAGGTTTTGTTATAGGCTTGTTTTCAAAATTTTAGTATTTTATTCGATTTAATCCATATGACATACCATGACCAACATTTTTTCTTCTTTATTCCGCACCAGGCACTTTTTCAATAGTGAGTATCTTGCCAAACCCCCCTTATCATTGTATATTTACCGTAATAATTAAGGTAAACATGTATGAAAAACCCAATAGCAGAACAACAATTATATGAGATCGCATCATCACAGGGCGGCTATTTTACAGCCCAACAAGCGGTTTTTTGTGGTTATATACATAAAAATCATCACTATTACGTAAAAAATGGGGATTGGATAAAAGAATTACGTGGAATTTATCGTCTTTCACGCTATCCGGAACCAGATGACAGTCAATATATCTTATGGTCGCTCTGGTCTTGTGATCGAAACGGGAAGATTCGGGGAGTTTATTCACATGAAACCGCACTGAGTATGTTTGAGTTGAGCGATGTAAATCCAGATAAATTGCACATGTCTGTACCCCCGGATTTTCGAAAAAGTGCCGCAATCCCGGAAATCCTCATACTACATAAAAAGACATTACATTCTGGTGATTGCGAACAAAGAATGGGATACTCGGTTTTAAAGCCATTACCAACAATTTTAATGCTCATTGAGGAATGTGAAACCCCGGATGATATTCTAGTGCAGGCTCTAAAGGATGGTATCAACAAGGGATACTTTATTAAAAGTTACATGCAGAAACTGAAACAATCCGATAAGGTCAGTAAAAAACTGAACACACTTTTAATGAGGTTATAATGAACCAGCAGAAGAAATATACGAATGCATCCGGATTGCGTACAGCTCTTGAGCAAAGGCTTAAACGAATAGCTGGAGAATCACATCTGGATCTTGATCGGTTGAGAAGACATGTGGCATTTGACAGGTTTCTTACCCGACTTTTTTCAAAACCGGTTAAAGGACTAATTGTAAAGGGTGGTTATACACTGGAGCTTAGACTCAACCGGGCACGTACCACCAAAGATATTGATTTTTCATTTACAAGAGATCTTGGAGGACTCTGGAGAGGAAAACCTGAATATTTGCAGGAATTTCTGTATGTGAATGCACAAGTCGATTTAGGAGACTTTTTTGAATTTGTAATAGGCACAGCAATCCTTGATCTTGAAAATGCTCCATATGGTGGCTTCCGATATCCGATTGAATCTCGTATGGCAGGAAGAGTATTTGCCAGATTTAGTATTGATATTGCAGCCGGAGATGCCTGGCATGAACCACATGAAAACATACAAACTCGTGACTGGTTCGATTTTGCTGGAATTCCACCGATTGAAATACCGGTTATCAGTGCAGAACAACAATTCGCAGAAAAACTTCATGCATTTACACTAATAAGAGATTATCCTAATTCACGTGTAAAAGATATTATTGACATGGTACTTTTAATAAAGGAAACGCACATGTCTCCTTCTAAACTTTTTGAAATTACCCGATCAACATTTTTAAAAAGAGCAAATAGCGAATTTCCACCACTATTCTCTGCACCGCCGGGATTGGAATGTACCATATAGTAAACTGGTAAAGTCTTGTGCTATTGTAGAATCCCTTGAAGAAGCTACAGCTCTTGTTCGGAACTATTGCAAGGAAATTGGAATCATACAATAACAGAATGATGGGCCATCGACACAGCTTCGATAAACAACTTTTGATTTTGTTATGATTCTGCTTTGCACTTGATTTTTGTAGCAGCGATGCACGGAATCAAAGGGGATCAGCACAAGATTATTATCTTACTATACACAAAGTAGAATTTTTCATGGTTCGCATGGAACTCTGGTGTGTTAGTAATGACAAGTAAAACGTTATAATGATTATTTTACCATGTCAACTCTAAAGTAATTACACAATAACCTCCCAATTGGGAGGTTATTGTGCATTGTTGCTATCAATTAGGCTAAAAGACGTTTTCAATGTCTTTTAGATTTTGTTATGGGCTTTTTCATAACACAATTGTTGCCTCACTCGCCTTTATAGTATGCAAATTTTATTGATACACTGTTAAAAGCTGGTCAGAAGTGGTTCCTAGTTTGTTTCCTGGATCTTGTTTCATTGTGACTTTATCCTTTGTTACCGTGACTGCTACCATATGACCTGCAATTTCACATATGTAGTCGCCAATTGGAAGATCCTTTATTTTTTTTGCACTAACAGTTATCGGTTTAATCCCCAAGATAGCATATAATGCTGGATAAGATATATCATAATCTTTATATGCTGCCAATGATGGGGTACGCCAAATATGATCATGTAAATCCCTTGCTGTTGTTTTTCCGAATGGTTTATGGCCTGCTTGTATTAGAGCTTGAAGTGCACACCCTTTTTTAACATCATAGGTAGATTTAATATCAGATGAAGGTATGGTAACCAGTTTTACAACAGGTGACGTATCATCCCAAGTATCAAAATTCTTCCATGCTCTACCATCAGGATGGCTCTGAGGTAGATTGGCTGGGACTCCTGCTTTCCATTCCTCATCGCGCCATGTACCATTGTCCAATGTCCACTTCATTTGCTGAATTATATTTGTTTGCGTAACTTTAGCAGTAAAATTATTTGCTGATCCTTTAAAACTATCAAAACTTTTTTTCTGTTTCCTCTGTGTAACAGTTACAGAACGATTATCTACAAACCCAAAATCTTGCAACCCATTACTTTTCTTCTGAGCTACTGAACTAACAACAGCCCTACCTTTATTCTCTTTCGGTTTCTCTACTTGTGAATACATACCTAACCACTCCATAATTGACTTTGTCACCTGTTATAGGCTTTTGCGAGTACGGAACATTATCAAAGTTTTTATATCATATCATTTCACATATGTGATTTTCCCTTTTAGTAAGGTTTATTTGAGTAATATGCTATTTATTACACCTAAGGTAAATCAATGGGCGGCTCTATGTTCTGCTTCATAAGCATCATTTTTTTCCTGCTCTAGGGCACCCAAATGAATATCTGCACGATTCCCTTCTAGCCACATTCCATTTTCTTGAAACTGGACATATCGATCATTGGATTCTCGTATTTCTTGTTCCATATCTCTAATGGTTTGTTCCAAATCCCAAGTTTCGTGTTTCTCCAATGTTCCGTTCCCACGAATGGTAAAAATAGCATTTTCTCCCAATCCACCCCAAGTAACTAACATATCTTTGAGTTGATCAACTAAAGGCCAACGTTCTTCGTCCCCCACGGTGTTGGGCCAACGGGTTTCATTTTGTCCCAGTACATTAACGTTCACTCCATTTACAGTTACAATTAATGTAAAAGCCTTATTGTTGTTGGCTACGCTTTGTTGCTGCAGATGTACGTACGCGGTTTGTTCAAACCAGTCTTGACATGCTGGGCAAATGGTTTGAGTAACATTATAATTCACATTTACTGCTACAATTCCAATACTGGCAAACGCGGTATTGATGTTGCCCAAGGCTGCATTCCATGCTCGTTGCTCGGCATGGTCAATCCCTCCAGGGCCATCTCCAAGTCCTGCATGTCCATGCCCGCGAATGGCACCGTTGATTGACAGGTCAGCATCAGTCAATTGAACCACTTCAGTTCCTTTTGTATCCCGAACCGATTTTTCAAGATTTATGCTTATTTTTCCATCAGAAGCCAGAATATGATCGTTCGCTTCGACTCTTTGGATCGTATCGGAGTTGGAACTACATTGAGAACAGCTACATCCATTTTCATGGTCTCGTAGCTGATCCGGCTTTATATTTTTTTCACATGTCAAATCTTTCAGTTTTCCTTGCGCAACAGCTTCAGACCGATTATCCACAAACCTAAAACCGTGCTTCCCATTTCTTTTCTTCTGAGTAACAGAATTAGCGACCGCTCCACTTTGACTCTCTTTTGATTTCGCAACTTGTGCATACATATCTCACTACTCCTCAATTGCTTGTGCGACCTGTTATAGGCTTTCCCCTATTGCCTATAACTAGGCAACAAAGTTGCCGTATTATGGCATTGCATTTATTTCCGACTGTCTCTTTATCCATTTCATTGCACAATAACCCCCTCACGAGGAGTTATTGTGCAATTGCACCCTGGTTATTTTCATATATCCATATCCTCCAGTGGAGACCGTATTTTATTAAATCCACGAGTTGTAATATGAGTGTATATCTCTGTAGTTTTCGAACTGCTATGACCCAGCAAAGCCTGGATGAAACGAATATCGACGCCATCCTCCAGAAGATGTGTCGCAAAGCTATGTCTCAATGTATGCGGGTGAATATCTCTTTCGGTAATACCGGCAGCCTTAACAGCTTTCTCCAGAATCATCCGAATACTGGTTTCGCTATATTGTCCTCCACTCGCACCTTCAAACAGATATTCTTTCGGTTTGTATTCCTTATAATATTCACGAAGGATTTTCAGCAATTTGGTCGTGAGCAGTGTCATGCGATCTTTTTGTCCTTTAGCACCACGTAAAATGATACAGTTTCTTTTTGAGTCAATATCATTAACTTTGAGATTTATTATTTCAGAACGCCGTAAACCTGCAGAATAGATTGCCAGAAGAATGGCTTTATGTTTGATGTTAGTAACAGTTTTAAATAAATCAGATACTTCCTCCCGGCTTAAAACATCTGGTAATCTATGACTTTTTTTAGGACGTTGTACAGCGGCTTTTAGTAATGTTCTTCCAAGAACATATTCATAATAGAATTTGAGGCTGTTTATAACCTGTTTTTGAAGGGATGCAGATGCTCCTCTCTCAATTATTTTTAACAGGTAGTCACGTATCTGTTCATCGGTAATCTCTTCTGGTTTGGTAGTATTGTAAAACTCAAGAAATTTTGTTAAAACAGAGATATAGGTTTTTTTTGTGTTCTCACTATACCGTTTAAGAGTAAGCTGCTCGATAAATCTTTTCGGAACGGGAGATTCTTTTTTCAAACATACTACCGTTTCGTTGGTTCCATTCCAGTAAATGTGCTTAATTTCGACATTTTTACCGAATTTTGTAGAAAGATACTCTTTATAATTCGGGTAATAAGGTATACTCCAGCATTGCAGCTCATCATTCCATTCACAACCATAAAAATATCTGATAAAGTATGGCATTTCAGTATTGTCATCAGTGAAAAGTTTTACTCTTTTCCTGTTATTGACGATAATTAATTCAGTACAGAACATAACATCCTCCGTTACAATTTGGTTAAACAATAAGAAACAAACTCCAGATCCGGGTGCATGGACCGGGTATATAGAGGAAAATAATTCTGTACCTTTAAACAAGAAAGATTTTGAAATAGAAAAAACATACAAACAAAGGGAGTATCCCGCGAAGGCTCGACTCGTCGAAGGGTGAAAGCATGGTTCTCCCGAGCACGGGATCACCTTGAGCGCTTGTTTTACCAAATGCATATTTTAATGGCCTTTAGTGTTTTCAATTAGTATATAGTTATTCCAACTAAAGAAAGAAGATTGAGCAAGGCAAGTCTATCTCTCACCATACCCAATCTTCTTTTTTTACGAATTAACCAGTTCTTTACTGATATCAAACAGCTTATTATAAACAGCCATTCTCGTATCGATATCTTTGTAAAAGAGATTATTTTCATCCGCCCATTGCTTATCCGATGTCGGATTATCTTTATCAATTTTTCCGGCACCATCAAGACTATACAGAAATGAGATTACCCGGTGATCCATCTGGAGCCCCTGGTTTGAAACACACCCACTCAAATTTACAGGAATGTCAAACGGTGCACGTCCTTTAAGAGTTACATTCAGCCCTGTATTTAAGAGAGCTCGTCCAGTCTGATCCGTGACCGTAATCGACTCAGGTGTCCAGTCATCTGAGATATTTATGTAATCTTTTCTAAGCCGGAAAGCTTTGACATCCTTATAGTGTATTCTTCCTGGTAACACAAAAGCGTAGGTATCGTTATCTCCAGCCTCAAAGTCGTTATACCCGGATTTGTCGAGTAATAATTCTGTACATTCATTATTGTGAAGGATAACTCCAAAATATACATTATCATCTGTTCCCGACGTAAAGTTTTTGAAGCTTCTTCCTTTTGTTTTAATGCGGATAGAAAGAGACTCCAACGCACCTGTACACTGCATATTTTGAAAAGGGGAAACTTGTTTTCCTGTGGCTTTTTGGATGAGTTTATTGAGGTTATCAGGTCCCAAAAGACAGAGCTTGCCCATATTCAGACATTGTTGAAACGCAAGAAACGTCTGTTTGCTGGTAGTTGTGCAATTACCAAAATTGCCAAACTCAGCATCAATTAACTCAGTGACATTCCTCTCCTTATAAAGAATCCCGTTATTCAAATACAATGCAGGATCCTTGAACATCTTTTTTATCTCTTCCAGCACATCCTGTACATCCACTCCTGTCGCGGCTTTAACCATTGCCATCAGAATTCGGTTGATCTCCTTTTTGATAGCTTCTTTGATTGGTTTAAGTATATTCAAACTATCCACAAATTTGACAAAGTCCGCCATAAAATCAGGAGCTGGTGACATATACGCAAGGTAGTCGGAAGCCCACTTGTTGAGTGCATCACCGGCATCTTTGATAGATTTACCGTCCGTTACCATAATTTGAGCAATGGCATGCCAGGTATTGAACCATTCGTGAATGCCCTGGCTTACATCCTTTTCCCAGGACTTATAATAGTTAACAATGTCCAGCATATTTGTTGTACTGTTCTGAGATTTCCTGTAAGCATACAATCTTGTTTCTTCTGCAAACAGAAGTGCGATGTTACTTCCGGATTTATACCATTCCATTGCCTTTTTTGAAGTAAAACAATTTCTCAGGAATTTTACAGGAAAAGCAAGATTGTAATTGGTATCCGCAGGAACCTTTGTATCCATATATGATTCAACCAGAACGTGCCGGATAATCTTCTTCATCTTTTCTGGGTCAGCAAGAGCTTCAGTATATGGTGGAAACCAGCCTTTTGCCCAGGAATTGACATATTCATGACCGTAGAGGTCAGCGGAATAATGCATCATGAACCCCAATAAAAATGATAGTGATTTTTTTCTTTCAGGATCATTTACCGAAATAAGTGCAAATTCATCGAACATTAATTGTAACCATGCTCCTGAATTAGTTGGATGTATTACTGTTTGGCCAACCTGCATATCAGGATAAAAATCAGGACCAACGGACCCAGCTCTGAATTCATCCGGATGAGCAAGTATTGCATCACGGATCTCCTGTGGTGGTGTAAAAACACCCAGATTTTCCGGAAGTTCAATCCTGTTTGCAATAAGATCGTCAAGTAAAAGATTAGCCATGTAAATGTGTGTCTTGCTTTTCATAATAAGCCTGCCTTTTATTAAAGTTAATGAATTGTTGTAAATTTTACAGTTCCATTTGCTCAAAATCTATCCCATACATTCACCTCGCTTCTCCTTTTATAGATG
This sequence comes from Chitinispirillaceae bacterium, assembly GCA_016929595.1. Classification (GTDB taxonomy): domain Bacteria; phylum Fibrobacterota; class Chitinivibrionia; order Chitinivibrionales; family Chitinispirillaceae; genus JAFGIN01. The sequence goes on along the minus strand of JAFGIN010000183.1, from coordinate 7,314 downwards.
TAAACTTACTTTGTAATAAAATGCTGTTATAAAAAAAATCTCCACAAACTCAAATCTACCGCCCACTGCCTCAAACCACTTTCCCCTCTTTCCACATCTCTTTTCTCACTCCAAGAATAAGATCCTCCTGACAGACTATATCCCTCCCGTTTCGCAATGCCCTCAGTACAGCAAATCTCGCAGCATTGATAAGCGAACCGCCGGATAATTCGTATTCCTCCGAAAGCACTTTGAGATTTACCTCATTTCCCAGTCTCTCGCTCATGGAAAAAATTCCCTTCCACAGAAGTAAACGCTGTTCCGGGCCGGGCATTGGAAAATAGATGACACTCTGAAAACGACGCATAAACGCTTCATCGATATTGGATTTAAGATTACTTGCAAGAATAATTACATTCGGGCAATCCTCAATTCTTTGTAAAAGATAGGCTACCTCCTGGTTTGCGTGCCGGTCATTCGAACTGGTGGTTTGGGTTCGTTTACTAAACAGTGCATCAGCTTCATCAAAGAACAATATCCAATTCCTTGTTTGCGCCTGATTGAATACATTTGCGAGATTCTTTTCGGTTTCACCGATATATTTAGAGACGACCATTGAAAGGTCTATCCGGTAAACATCAAGTCCGGTATTTGCACCAAGCAATGTTGCAGTCAATGTTTTTCCAGTACCTGGAGGACCATAAAACAGAGATCGGTAGCCTGGTTTAATATGTTTTTCAAGTTGCCACTCCTGCATTACTCTCTGTGAATGTGTAATCCATGTTTCAATTGCAGCAACATCCTCACGTACCTCCGGATCGAGAATGCAATCATCCCAGGTTAGCTTGCTGGTTATCAGCTTTGCTGGAAAGGATGTACTATAGTCCGGTTTATGAACCTGTCCGGTTGTAAAATGGATAATGTATTCATCAGAGATCTGAAGCGCACCCGCCCAGAATGGTTCGCCTGTTTCCTGGTGATCGATTTTTAATACACCATACTTGAAAAATGGATGTTCATTACACAACAGCACCTGTAATTCGATACGTTTTGAAAGGTCATCTCCAGCTAATACAAATGCTACTGTTTCACATGTCGGAAGAAACCCCTGGTGATTCTTTCCGCTCCAGCCGCCGAATTCTGTATATGGACGAGCGAGATTTTTGTTTTGAATGAAGAATATGTCCAGTGCAGATGGCCGTATATGCGGGATTAATGCAATTACAAGAATTATTCGTTCGTCGAAAGACAAATTCCATTTGTTGACAAACTGAGCATACGACGAATTCCCACTTCCCACTGCGGATATTTCATTAAGCATGTCCTCAATTCCATTCAACATATCAAATTCAGGTGGCTTAATATTATAAATGTCAACTTCTTTTTTCGGATCATCATCAGCCGAAAAATACTGGTCGAGGCGGGTTTCAAATACTTTGACACACCAGTTAATCTCAGCATCAATAACAGCGGTATTGCTTTCGGTAGTTGCGTTTTTCGTATTTGTATTCATAATGTTCTCAGTTTAAAGTATAGTATAGAGGAGTAAGGAGTAAGGAGTAAGGAGATGAAATGCGCATTTCCCGCAATTTTTGAAAAAATTGCATCTCCTCTCTCCTCTCTCCTCTCTCCTCTCTCCTCTCTCCTCTCTCCTCTCTCCTTCCTCCTCTCTCCTTCCTCCTCTCTCCTTCCCCCTCTCTCCTTCCCCCTCACACCTTCCCCCACTCCACCTGCATCATATCCTTCATCCATGGTAACTTAATCATCGAAAATCCCCATGGCAGTGTATCTATAAGCATATCAAATGCACGTTTTTCTACCTGAAGTAACCAATTGCCATCTATTTTTGACAGGTATCCCTTTCTTTCCAGAAATGATTTACGAAAACTTTCTCTTTTGGTATTTTTCATTATCGGCCAGTTTGTTATTATTGCATCAACAAGGCTGTCGGTGATCTCTTTGTCCGATTCAGAAAGTTCAACCCTTGGATCGGGTAAAAAATCTATTGGCGCACCGCAGATAATTTTATTGAGTGATACTTCATACTCGCAGCATCGACTCCTGTTTGTTGCAAAATAGTGGAGTACTTTTATTGCTTTCTGTATCGCATCCTCATCAACAAATTTTTTGTTTTCAGTCAGCTTTAACATTGCAAAAAGACGCTCAAAGTATGCAGCTCCTATAATTATTCCAGCACTGGTTACTAAAATTTCCTCTTTTTCCAGATCTCCAATAATAATCTCTCTTTTTTGTAATTCATCTGCTGAGTTATTAACATGCATTTTTAGCTCATTTTTTCTACTTGCTATTGATACTTCTGTTAGATTGTTTGCAATGGAAGGTACAATTGTATACTCTTTCACAGTATAATAGCTCGATTTTTTTTCCTGACCAATTATCTTTTTTATTAGCATTTTATCATTATACTCTGATATCGCATTTAAGTACGCCACACCGGTTTTTAACTCTATTTCATCATCGTTTAATAACTGAACCTCCAATTTAAATACTAAGTCAAGTATTACTTTTTGTAGTGTTGAAATATATTGTTCAAAATTATTACCAGGAAATGATGTATATATAGATTGTACGATAAATGTGTAATAATGGTACATAACTAAAGCAGTATGACTTCCCATAAACAGCAGTAGTTGTAAAAACAGTTTTTCTGTTACAATTTTCGAAAGGTTTTCAACTACAGCATTATTTGAAGACGATAACTTTAACCACATTCTCAATCGATCAGGTGACTGCCAGATTAAGGTTTGGACAATCTTTCTATAGAAGACGATTTCTTCATTTGACAGTATTGAAATTGTATGAAGTTTTGAGAAGAATGTTTTTATAGTAATTTCATAATTTTCATCAGGTGAATCATCCTTTAATATATAATCATTTTGTGTTATACAGCGTTTAAACTCGTATGCATTTCTTTTATTATTGTTAGATAGATCGCTGTTGTTTCCATGTTCCTTTTTAATCTCATTGATACTATCTATTGGAGATTTTTTGCAATCAGTCAGTGATCGATTTACTATGAACGCTTGTATACTTTGAAAAAATTGATCCTCATTAAGAACATTTAAAAAATCCATTGAAAGGCAATTCGTCAACATGTCATCATAGGTGTACCCATTTAAAATGAATTTTTCAAGCTGTTTTTGAATTTTTGCCAGTGTTTCATTTCTGCTCTGAATCCATTGAATGTGTCTATACCTATCAACAATTGTTTCTATAAAAAGTAACAACAGTGTTTTGCATACGGTAACACCGTAACTCAAGGTACATCTTCTGATACAAGCAGATTCATTTTTCATTGTTTGGAATAGAGAGTAGATCAGATCAGGCCTGTTATGATATACTGTTTTTAAATATTTTACAAATGTATCAACTTGCTGGTAATTTTTTTTAACCTTTTCACCTGTCTCATTAAAAACAAATTGCCTGCAATGTTCATACAACTCGACTATTTCAAACTGTCGTGAAACTTTTCGGTTAAATGTAAGTCTATGCGGAATATTCTTTTTGCAATTTTCTTTGAACAATTTCTGTAGTATCGTAACCAGTTGGGTAAATCCACTTTCATCACAAACGTTAGCTTCATTAATTAAAAACTCCAGCATTATTACAATCAGTGATGTATAAGCGATGTTGTGGTGATTACAAATTTCAACCAGCATCCCATGAGTAAATGCACGTTCCGAGAAAACGCCATTTTTCTGTCTGATCAGATACTCTATTATAAATTCATATATATATTGCTTGTGCCTTGATGTTTCGAGTGCTACCGGTTGTTTTTTTACTGTAGCACTTTTGACAAAAGAATCTGTTGTTGTAATGATCGTATGAATAAATTTCAGATTATCGGGAGCAAGCATTTTTATGCATTCGTTTATTTTTTCTGTAACAATCAGTTGCACAAAATTTCTTATGATCCTTCGGGTAGTACAATGGTGGTACAAAAAATCAATTGTATCGGTCATCGATTCACCTATCATTAAATCCCAGAGTTCAGCACATTGCTCTTTCGAAGTTCCACTATCGAGTAGATGATAAAACTGTGTTGCATATTGTGTAAACATTCTCATTTTTTGCATACGGTTGTTGTTTCTTTTATCATATTGTTCACTATCTGCTATTAGCCGGGAAGATGACGGTGTGTATATCTTATCTGCATCAGAATGTACATACTTATCCTGCACCTTTGTGAGCATAGCCACCAATTCGCTTTTATACGCTGTATCCAATGATGTACACTGTAGCGAATCAATAATAGCATCGATATAACCCGTTATTCCTATATTGTAATGATTGGAAATTTCAAGTAACATAGTATGAACAAAATCGATACGGTTAAACTGGACCTGTCGTTCACAGAGGGAATATTTTAATGTAAATTCAAGAATCTGTCTGTGGTATATAGAGGTGTCACTAGTAATTACTTTTTTGTCTCCCTTATTAATTGGTTTGTTATATTTAATTGTATTTAAAAATTTAATTATAAACTCATGATCAGATGGATTTAACTCAATAATAAATTTTTCAATTGATTCAATGTTAAATTGCCAGATAAGCCGCCTGATAACAGTATCGTTGAAACTGTTGTTAATTAAAAAGGTTAAAAGCGACATACTATCACTGCGAAGTATCTCTTCAAGCAGATAATCGGGAGTTCCAATATATTTTTTTGTAAAAATTCCGGATAGCAAATACTGCACTATTAATTTCTCATCATTCTTTTTTCTGGGAACTACAGTGCAATCAAACATGTGGCTGTTTTGTATTCTCTTTTTCAGTTCATCTTCAAGCATCTGTTTTAATCTGTCAGCACCACCCTTAATTGAATCATTATCAACTTTGATAGATCCCAGATCTATTGTTAATTTATCAATTTTCAGGTCATAGTCATTGAAAGAAGAATTATCAAAAACCTCTTCTATCACAGGAAGTAAATACGATGAAACTTCATTAAACATATTCACCTTCAATGGATCAAGTGCATTGCGATCTATAAAAAATGTGAATGACAATTTGTCTATACTATGTACTGTATTCATAATCAATATTACATCTCACTCCTTACTACTCATTTCCTTGATAAGCTTCACCAGTTCACCTGAAACTGCGTCCCGATCATCGCTTTCTTTAATTAAACATTCACACCATTTTGCATGCACCGATTCTATTTTTGTCCACTCTTTATGGTCACACCAGATAGAGTTGACATAAATATGAGCCGGTGCATATTGCTCTACAATCTCCATGACCAGCATCCTGAACTCTTTATCACTGTATCTTCCCCGAAACCCGGGAAAAACGAGAGTTACCATATGCTGGTAAAATTCATACTGATCAGAAGCGATTTTTTTTTCTACTGGTCTTAAAAGAATATGCTCAATATGGAAAAAAGTATCATTGGGGTTGTGGTCAGCAGGATCCAACCCGGTTCGCAGCAGGACCTGTAATTCAAGTCCCGATAAATTATCAGGTTTGAGTTCTGAATCCAGATAATTTTTCCCATTGCTACTTCTGTCGGTGATCCTTGCTGCATTTTTTAAATATCGTATCTTGTTTTGAATTATTTTTTGTTCAATCGAAATATCTTTTTCGGATTGTATATAATGTCGTAAGGAATGTTGTTTGAACTCCAGCCCATAGATGCTTAACAAAAAATCGAGGATAGCACTTCTTCTGGAAACATTATCATCGTACTTTCCAAGAGTATACATTAATTTTTCCGGCATTGTTATATTATCTGTATAAAGATCTTCGATATCAGGTATGTTTCTATTATTGAGGTACTTTGAAAAATATGTATTGTTAAGAGATTCATCTACTGAAAATAATCTTTTTATATTCTGAATAGATTCCAGATAATCTGCCATGACCTGCTCAAAAAAATACAGATATGCTTTCAACTGTTTCGCTTTAGCTTTTCTGTCAGGAGTTTCATTTGCTGAAAGTCCTTCAAAGGAAATTCCATAGGAAACAGGAAAGTCATTTTGAATTGAGTAATAATTATTGAAATCCCGATACATACCTGGTGAATAATCAAAAAGATTTTCTAAATCTTCAAGATACTCAGGAAAGCATGGATCATACACGAGCTGTTTATACACTTCGTCTGAAACAATACCCGTATTCGCTTTATACCATTTACCTTTACTTAAAATTTTCAGGGCAATTTCTTCATTATCCTGAGGAATTCTTATCGCTTTTACTTTCCTGTTTTGGTAATAGGGTACTTCTTCATGTATCTCTTTTCCATTGTTTCTGATATACAATGAATGTATTTCTTTGACCCCATCAATTTTTTTAATTTTTGAAATCATTTCAGATATATCAATGACTCTTGATCTTTCAAAAAGGTCACTTTCAAGCACAATACCATTTTTCAGGGCTGGTCCATTCAGGATTTCCGGAAGTGTCATTCCTGCGGTTTTAAGTTCCATAACAGAGTGATACTTCAGATTTGATGCAACATAGTTAACACATGTGTAAAATATCTCTCCATACACTTCATCAATTGGCCGAATAGTATGTACTTCAATTTCTCCACACAATTCCCAATATTCGCGATCAAGAATTATAATTTCAGAGATATCTTCACACAGATTTCTATGTTTCGCAAAAGCCTTTTTAATTTGGTTTTTGACATTTACTTTTGTCTCTTCAGTAACACTTAAATGGTCAGCAATATCCACATAAACATTCAATAAACCTTTTATATCTGCGTTGTCCGTTTCTATCCATATATTCCCAATCTCAAGAACATCGTCAAATAGAACTCTGCGAAGATCATTGATCGTTACACAACCGTTTGGCATGCATTTATGCGGCCTGAATAAACCTAGGCTTTCAAAAGGAATTTCATTATTTTTATCAACAAAATAGTTTACAACATCAAATGACGATTTATAGCTAAGTTCTGTCAAAGCATAACACAGTTGTTCCAGTATCGTAACTCCCGGATCATGAATATTATAATCCGTCCAGTTTTCGCCTGCGTATTTCTGAAGCAGCTCTATACCAGTTCTGAAAAATCGGTCGTAATCACTTTCAGTTTCGGCAATCAGTTTTTTATCGATAAATAAGGTTTCGTGCATGATAAATTGTCCTTTTAGTATATAGGAGAAAGTATATAGGAGAAAGGAGAAAGGAGAAAGGAGAAAGGAGAAAGGAGAAAGGAGAAAGGAGAATTTCCTCACTCCTCACTCCTTACTCCTCACTCCTTACTCCTCACTCCTTACTCCTCACTCCTCACTCCTCACTCCTCACTCCTCACTCCTCACTCCTCACTCCTCACTCCTCACTCCTCACTCCTCACTCCTCACT
>JAFGIN010000182.1 GCA_016929595.1 Chitinispirillaceae bacterium | reverse complement strand
CTGAATTGGATATTGCAAGATATCTCCAGAACATTTGAATAGTGACAATAAAATACATTCTACTCAATTTTTGCCACCAATAAGACGAAGTCAAGTGTGTCATATGATCAGCTCTCGAATGCGGGGTCCAGCCTTTTGCGGGATGAGCATACTATACGTATTTCGCATAAAAAAACAGCTTGTGCTGATCCCGAACTCGGGATGAAATGATGGGTGGTCTTTTAATTGCATTTTGAACAGTTATTAAATAGCCCTTGGCTGAAGATCTGAAAGTAAAGATCGCAATACCTGGTATGATTTGAGGTTAAAACGGGCTTTTGATGGTCGCAAACCGATTTTGAGAGAGTACGTATCAGATGGTAATACGGAAAAGAGATCTTCATCGGTGATATCATCACCTGCGGCAAGGATAAAATCCCATTTTCTTTTAGATAGTATTGCCTTTGCAGCATGGCCTTTTCCTATCCCTGCATTTTTAATTTCAACTACTTTATTCCCATCCATCACAGCGAGATTGCGGTTGGAAAGCATCTGAAAGAGCGCGTCCTTCAATTCCAGTACCCGCAGTGATGCAAGTTCCGGATCTGCATTACGATAGTGCCATGCTAACGAGTACTCTTTTTCCTCAAGAAATGCTCCGGGAGTTCTGTCGATGTACAGGTCCAGGATAGGGCGGACATCATCTTTCCAGTCATTGCGGAGATTTGTGAAGGTATGCCACTGCGAATCAGGATATTTTACCCATGCACCGTGTTCGGCGAACAATGTTACATTCAGTTCTCTGAATTGTTGTTCAAGAAAATGGCGATCGCGTCCGCTCAGTATCGCAATTGTTGTACCGTTATGTTGTATAGATAAAAGTATCCGGGTAATCTCATTGTCAATTACTGCAAGTTCAGGTTTGTTCTGAAATGGAACTAGTGTGCCGTCATAGTCTAACAGCAGCAGGCGTTCACTGGAATTACGATATCTGGATATGATGTTATCATAAACGTTGTCGGTAAAATTGTTCAATTTGTATTGATCGTAAACTTCACTCATATGTGTTAATTTGGTAATAAAGTCATGGGCCCATTTGTTGATGTCGTATCGTCTCAGCCGGAGCTGAAGTTTTTTAAGACGAGTAATTTTTTCTTCTTTGTCCATAGTGAGCGCGTATTTGATTGCTGCAGCTATATCATCTATGGAGTTTGGGTTGACAATAATGGCTTCACCCATCTCCCGAGCCGCACCTGTCAGTTCGCTCAAAATAAGAACCCCTTCAGAGTCGTGCTTTGCGGCAACATACTCTTTTGCAACAAGATTCATACCGTCGCGAAGCGGTGTTATCACGGCAACATCTGATGCGGCATAGAGCGCTGCAAGTGTATGGAATGGAAGCGATCTGTAAAGGTTTAAAATTGGTGCCCAGCCAAGAGTTCCATGTTTTCCGTTGATTCTGCCAATCATTTCATCTGTTTTAACTTTTAACAGTTGATAGGAATCAACTGCCGATCTCGATGGAACCTCTACGAGAATCATCGCTACTTTTTCACGGAATACCGGATTCGCATCGAGGAACATGTCATATGCCTCAAGTCTCTGAACAATACCTTTGGTATAGTCTAATCTGTCTACCGATAGAATCAACTTTCTGTCGCCGATATTCTTCCGGATCTCATCTATTTCAATTTTGATCTTTGGATCCGATTTAACCGATGCAAATCGGTCATACTCTATTCCCATAGGGAATACATCAGAATGAATCAACCTGCATTTATGGATAACACGGTTGAAAATGTGTTCAAGCCCCAGGAGACGGCGGGTACAATCCAGAAAATGCCGGATATATTCATAGGTGTGAAAACCAATAAGATCTGCACCCAGGAGTCCGCTGAGAAGCTCTTTTCGCCATGGTAAAAGCCGGAACAGTTCCATTGATGGAAACGGGATGTGAAGGAAAAATCCAATGGAGGCGTCCGGAAGCTGATCACGGATAAGCTCGGGGAGCAGCATTAAATGGTAATCATGAATCCATATCAGGTCACCTGTTTTATAAATCTTAAGAATTGCATCACGAAAAAGTCTGTTTACATTAGAATAGTATTTCCAGCTGATCTGCTCGTAGGTGACAATTTGTGGAAAGTAATGAAAGAGCGGCCATATCGTTTTGTTAGAGAAACCCTGATAAAAGTGATCCACTTCCGACGATTGTAACATGACCGGTACACATTGATTTTGAGAAAGGTAATCGCTCATTTTAGAGTTATCAGCTTCCGTAAGTTTCTCTTTGGCAATACCCGGCCAGCCGATCCAGCGACAATCATAGGAGCGGTAAAATGAATCCAGGCCGGTTGCAAGTCCACCGCTGCTTTTTGAAAACTGGAGCCGTTGTTTTTTCTTGTCAACTGTAACAGGTAACCGATTGGAAACAATAAGCAATCGTCTCATTAAGTATCCTTTCCAATTGTTTACAGCTGGAGTAATGTTGAAAGAATGATCTTAAAAATAATCAATGAACGATTTATATGCAAATTGGAGCTATCTGAATCAGATATATGAAAATTATATATCAAATTGAGCGGATGGTCTTCGGGTTAATCATTGTACATTAAAAATGGTCAAAATTCAGGTGGTCTAAGAGGTTGATCGGATGGTATAATTGTTGCTTAATTGTCGGCGAAGTTGTTTTTTAAGACTCTTCTTCTTGATTTCTAACTTTAAAAACATTAAATTGTATTAAAAGTTGAAAAATCTGACTTGGAAGTCATTGAATGGATTTAAAAGAAAAAAGAGAAAAGTTTATCAGGGATGCCAAAAGCAATATTATCCTTGATGCTGCACGGAAAGTCTTTGCAGAGAAGGGGTTCCACCAGACACGGCTTGAGGAAATTGCAACAGAAGCAGGTTTTTCAAAAGCCTCTCTCTATAATTATTATAGTGATAAGTTTGAAATTTTTATGAGTCTGGCAAATCGTGAATTCGATCTGCTTCTGGAGAAGCTCCGGGTACTTTTTAAACCACAGGAACATTTGCTTGAAAATTTCGAAAATCTTTTCAGGGTAGTTTTGAGTTTTTTCGGTGAGCATTTCGCTTTTGTTGTAACAACAATGAACTTTCGGGCAATGTGTGAAAATATGCAGGTGGAGATCGAGAAAGATCATATTCTGCTGCTGAATGAATTCAAAAATAAATTCAATAAAATTAACAAAATGCAGCTTATGATCATTGAGAATGCACGTTTAAAAAATGAGATAAAAATTGATCTTGATGACGAAACGGTATCGGTTTATATTACATCACTTATCCGGGGGATCATTTTTGAATGGAAGATAAGGGGGGGGATGGGAGATATTGAAAAGGAAATAAATAATTTGCTGCTGTTTCTGAAATCAGCTTTGGTGTGTTTATAGTAAACTAACCAAAGAGATTTCAGATTTTTTTTACGCGATAGTAATTTGCCAGGAGTAGTAAGGATATGTACAGGAAAATAGTATCAATTATCTTTTTAACTGTTTCGGTAGTCTGCACTGCGGAATATACGCTTGAGGATCTTGTAACAGAGGCGATCAGAAATTCCAGACAGGTGCAGGGTGTTCAGAAAGAGATCGAGAAAACAAGATATCAGGTTAAGGAAGCGATCGGCAGTGGTCTGCCGAAGATTTCAGGGTCTGCATATTATAGTTATGGTGAACCGTTTTCACCATTTACATCTGGTGGATCTGATACTTCTGGATTTGGACAAGCGTTAGCCAATGCATACAGCTTCGATACCTCATTATCCAGGATAGGACCTATTATTACTGGTATAACACTTGGGCAGCTCAGCGGCATGTTTGATGATTTTACCAAGAAAAATACATTGTCACTTAATCTTTCAGTTGAGCAGCCAATTTTTGCACAGGGAAAAGTAGGTATCGGTTTAAAAATAGCAAAATCCTATCAGACATCTCTTCAGTATAAACTCAAGGGTGAGGAGCTTAATGTCAAAGGACTGGTAACAAAACTGTTTTACGGTGCTTTACTTGCAAAGGTTAATGTCAGCATTCAGAAAGAAGCTGTTAAACTTGCAGAAGAGACGCATCGTCTTGCGGTTATTCAACATGCTGTTGGGAAGGGTAGTGAACTGGACACGCTGATATCGCGTTTGAGACTTGAGAATGCACGGATCGATATTAAAAAGTCTGAAAGCGATCTTCGCCTGGCATATGAAGCGATTCTGACCCAGACGTGTATTCAGGATGCGGCAAGCAGCTTTTCTATAAAGGGTGATTTTCCTGATGTAGAGTTTGCACTCAATGAAGATGAAGCTGTTGGAGAAGTAATGGTAAAAAATGCTGATATTCAATTTCTTGAGAGTTCACAGGCTATGCAGGATCAGCTTGTTGAACTGGCAAAAAGTGATTTTTATCCCATGGTTTATGCCGGTGGATCATTTGGAAAAATTAGTCAGTTCAATAATTTTGATGAACTTAAAGATGTCGGACTTGGTAATGACTGGAAAGTATTTGCAGGGCTATCGATGGATCTGTTTACAGGATTCAGAAGATCTCAGAAATTAAACCAGGCGCGTACCGATAATCAGAAATTTGTGCTTACAAAAGAAGAGGCTAAGGATGGTCTGGTGCTGGCGACAAAAAATGCATATGAACAGGTCACTTTGAGCAAGGATCGTCTCAAGGCTACCCGGAGCGTGTTAGTCCTTGCTGAAAAAGGATACTCTATTGCTAAAAAAGCGTATGAAGTGGGAAGCAAGACCTTTCTTGATGTACAAAATGCTGAATTTGAACTTAATCGGGCAAAGATAGCATTGAGTGCTGCAAAATTTGCATTTCACACGGCTTTAATCGATTTAAAGCTACTTATGGGGAATTTATAAGATGTTAAATTTACACGGGATTATAAACTGTAAAATGGGGAATACAATGGAACATAAAAAAATGGTCAGGTTATTATCATATTTTCTTGCATCATCGTTTCTGTTGATGGCTGGATGTGCGGCTCAAAAGGCTGAAGAAAATTCGGAGAGCATTTCGGACATTCAGAAAAGGGATGGAATACCGGTTCGTATCATTGTTGCCAGAGACACTACAATACAGGAGTATGAAATTCTTGGGGGTACGGCAGAAGGATATATTCAGACAACCTTAAGTGCTGGATTGCCTGGTAAAATAAGTACACTTAATGTCAAAGTAGGTGACTTTATAGCTCAGGATGCATCAGTTATGACCATTGCACCTGATATTCCACAGCACTATGAAGTGGTAAAGCAGCAGGTTGAGAACGCTCAGAAATCAAAAGAGCGTATAACTGCGCTGGCAGAACAGGGTGGCGTTCCACAACAGGTAATCGATGATGTCAACACACAATTGTATGTTGCAAAAGAAGGGTTGGAATCAGTGCGGAAAAGCCAGTTTGTTCTCGCACCGTTTTCCGGGACCGTTGTTAATGTTTTTCAGATGATTAACAGTAAAGTCGGACCTGGCGCGGACCTGGTGTCAATCGCAAAAATAGAAAGAATCAGGGTCCCATTGACTGTCAGCGACATAATGATCAACCGTTTTAAAGTCGGGCAGAAAGCTTATGCTATGATAGGAAATGATACCATTGAAGGGAAAATTGAAAAAGTAGCTCTGGCTGGAATTGAAGCAACTCATACTTTCAAGGTTGAAGCTGTATTTAATAATCCGAAAAGAATTGTCAAACCAGCCATGTATGTTCCGGTGAAAGTAGTAATTGCCGAAAAGGAGAATGCTATAACACTTCCAATAGATGCGGTTATTTCTGAAGGCAGTAAAAAATATGTGTACCTTATCAATGGCGAAAATGCTAAAGTGTCAAACGTTTCACTGGGAATTCGTTCTGGCAATTCATACGAAGTCATTACCGGTGTCCAGGGCAATGAGAAAGTAGTTGTAAACGGTTCAAGCTTGCTTTCTGATGGATCAAAAGTTAAAATAGTCAATTGATACGCTCAGGTAAAATCCCGGAAATATTTACAGTGATAACTAAGAGGATCACTATATCCTCTGCCCTAAAAGTTAACAAGGAATAACAATGATATTAACTACGATTAGTATAAAAAGACCTGTCGCGATGATGATGGTCATTATCGCACTGATAATCTTCGGGGTAGTTGGATTTCTATCCCTGCCGATCGATTTGATGCCAAAAATTGAATTTCCTTTTGTCACAGTTCAGGCGATATATGCCGGTGCTGGACCTGAAGAAATTGAGAATTCAGTTGTAAAACCTGTCGAGGAAGAACTATCAACCGTTAGCAATGTTAAAAACATTCAGGCTTTTGCTCTTGAAGGTGTGGCATTTCTCTTTCTTGAATTCAACCTTGGTGTTGATCCTGATATTGCTGCCATTGATGTAAAAGACAAAATCGATGCAATTCTGTACAAACTTCCTAAAGACCTGAAAAAGCCGGTTATCAGTAAATTCGATATGAATGACCAGTCGATAATTGATGTCGCTTTAACCGGCCAGCAGCCTTCTCAGTTGCTGCGTGAAATAGCTGAAAAGCAGGTTAAGGAACGTCTTGTAAAAATCAATGGTGTTGCACAGATTTCAATAGTTGGTGGCAAAGAAAGAGAGATACAGATCAATCTTCATAAAGAGCGTATGGATGCACTGAATCTTAATATTCAGACTATAGCGGGGATCCTTTCTGCACAAACGGCAGATTTTCCTGGTGGGCATGTTATCGCTAATTCAAAGGAGTACACTGTTCGTATGAAAGGACAGTTTGAATCTCTTGATGAAATCAGAAATTGCGGTATTCCGGTTGTCGGTAACAAAGGCGTTTACATGGCACCGCTTCATACGGTCGCTGATGTTGTTGATGCATTCAAAGAGGTACGGGAGCTTGCTCGTTATAATGGAGAAAACTCCATAGGTCTTTCTGTTTTCAAAAGAAGTGATGCCAATATTGTGAATGTTGCAAAATCAATACTCAAAACTACTGATGAGCTCAATAAATCACTTCCTGCCGGTGCTGTGATAAATGTTGCCAACAACAATGCTGAATTCATTGAGAGTTCGGTAAATGATATGTATATAAATATTGCAATTGGTATCCTGCTTACAGCTTTTATGCTGCTGCTGTTTCTGGGAGACTGGAGGGTTACCATTATTGCAGCGCTTACCATTCCTGCATCAATTCTTATTACCTTTGTGGGGATGCAGATATCTGGTTTTACACTTAATATGATTACACTCATTTCAATAGCGATATCTATTGGGACGCTTGTTACCAATGCTATTATTGTACTTGAGAATATTATTCGTCACAGGGACACAGGAATGCCTGTCAAGCAAGCTGCAGAAATCGGAGCAAAAGAGGTCGGAACAGCGGTTATGGCTTCTGCTCTCACTAATATAGCGGTTTTTGTGCCCATGGCAAATATGTCAGGTATTACCGGACAGATTTTTAAATCGCTAGGATTAACTATTGTCTATGCGACTGTGGCGTCTCTATTTCTGTCATTTACGTTTGTTCCGCTGCTTGCCGCCGTGATGCTAAAAAGTAAAAACAACGCAAGTAAATCAGCCAAAGGCGGACTGGAAGCCATTTTTGATGTTATAGGAGAGGCTTATGCCAGAACGTTAGGCATCGTAATTAACCTGAGAATTCTTGTTACATTATTTGCATTTGCTGCCCTTTTTGCCACTTTCTGGTTCACTGTTCCACGACTTGGCTTTGAGATGTTTCCACATACCGATGAAGGAGTTTTTACGATAAATCTGGAAATGCCATCTGGAAGTTCTCTCGAAGTTACAAACCAGGCATTGATGGCTATCGAAAAGAGAATCAATACCATACCTGAGGTCAAAAGTATGAACCTCTCTCTTGGTGGCGAAGGTATCAATGGTGGAGTGAATATCGGGCTGATTACGGTAAAATTAAAAGACAAAAAGGAACGGAATCGATTAACAAAACAGATCGTTAATGAGGTCAGGCCCTTGCTGGCAGATATTCCCGATGCCAAAATCGTTGTAAAGGAATCATCTTCGATGGGAGGGGGTAATCAGGAAGCGGATCTTAATGTCGAAGTCACCGGTGATGACATGGAAGAAATCTTAAAAATCGCAGATTCAGTAAAAAATCTTGCGCAAACTATTCCGGGACTCGTCGATTTTCAATTGTCATGGAAAGCTGCAAAACCGGAAATCAAATTTATTCCAAATCGTTTTCTTCTTGATGAGTATGGAATGCAGGTTGCCATGCTTGGGTTAAATCTGCGAAACAGCATAAATGGAAATGAAGACCTTATTTACAGAGAAAAAAATGATGATTATCCGATAAGGATACAGTATGCCGAAAAAGATAAAAACACCATTGATGCAGTAGAAAATGTATCGATTCCCACATCGCGCGGCATCGTACCGGCGAAGACTCTTGCTGATGTCAGATATGAAGGGGGTGCATCAAATATTAACCGCAAAAACAGGCAGCGACTAGTGTCTGTGTATGCAAACGTTTCTTCCGGTGCTTCGGGTTCGAAAGCTGCCGAACTACAGAAACTGACAGATAAAATTGAGCTCCCTTCGGGATACAAAATCAATTATGGCGGAATGCAGGAAATGATGAATGATTCTTTCAGATCGCTTTTCATTACCATGGTTCTTGCGATTATTTTAACCTTTATTGTACTGGCTGGATCAATCGAGTCTCTGACTCAACCGATTCTGATCATGATAACAATTCCCATGGGGTTTGCGGGAGTATTATGGGGTCTTTACCTATCAGGCAACTCCATTTCCATGGTTTCTCTTATGTCCTCAATTATGCTCATTGGTGTCGTTGTCAATAACGCGATTCTGATAATTGACTACGCGCATAAGCGGCAGAGGGAGGGACTATCTCAAAAGGATGCAATAATCGATGCTTGTAAGGTTAAATTCAGTGCTATCATGATGATGAACCTTGCCATTGTATTGTCGATGCTGCCACAGGCTTTTAATACTGCAAGTATTCAGTCGCCTTTTGCAGTTTCAGCTATTGGTGGTATTGCAGTATCTACTGTTATGACACTCTATGTTATCCCGGCAATGTATATGTTTACATCTCCAAAGAAGAATCATGTTGCTAAGGTAGCCTGATAGATTCAATTCAAGTTCTTGATAGAAGGGGGAGGAGAGTTTTGCCTCCCCTTTTTTCACTCCGAAAAAGATCATTTCGTTTTTCAGATATCCTTCGAAGCTTCACTTACGAAAGAAACATGAGATTTTTACGGACTACACCTACCTTTCGATCACGAAGACATAATCAGATGAGTGAATGCCAATAACAAATCCTCTGAAGAGTTTAATTACGAAATACACGAAAGTTTCATATATAAGACTCAGGAGAAAGGAGAAAGGAGAATGGTGAATGGTGAATGGTGAATGGTGAATGGAGAATGGTGAATGGTGAATGGTGAATGGTGAATGG
>JAFGIN010000181.1 GCA_016929595.1 Chitinispirillaceae bacterium | reverse complement strand
CTCGCGCCTGAACGTCGATCTCCGCCTGCCCACCGTAGTCTCGTACGAAGGTGGGTCTGACAGTCCCCTCGTCCCCACCGCCTCCGGTATAATGTTCCGTATCTCCCCAAACATCCAACTCTACGAAGCCAACCTCGCCGACACTTTCAACATGTTTGACACTGCGTTTATTAGCGGAGGACCCTCAAGCAGAAGAATAATAATTCCATCAAACGATTCCCTGCTGCTGAAATTTCAGACTGATGGAATCTGGTTAAAAGGGAATGAGAATGGGAACGGGAACAGCAGCCCCTTAGGAAATAAGGCAGACTCATTAGAGTACTACATAGGTATCTCAAGTGTAAGGCTGCCAATAATAACAGGTAATACAGTCCCAATTGCCAGTGCATTTTCGTTACCTTTTGAACAAGCTGATTCTGAAGATCCTGTTGGTGTTATATTGGCTGATGCAGGACAAAACTTGGTTTCTATAAAGGTACTTTCCGATGGAGATACCCTTGAAAATTCTATTAAGGCATCACAATTTCTCCATGGTCAAAAAAGAATCATGGTGTGTAATAGCAACTATTTGTCTGATGGTGGACTTGATTTTCGTATTGTAGCTGATTCAGCTGATGTATCAAAAATAATGATTGAACAGCGAATAGATAAATATACTGTTGCGTTAAAAGATACCTCAATCACCTATAAAGAGATCAAATTCCTGATAATTGAAAATTTGAAAGCCATACCAATTAAAATATTTAAGATTCCAAATTTATTATCCAGAAGAATTTGTTTCAAAGATGCAATTGATGGCCAATTAACAGTTTGGGGCCAGGAAATTATACCTCTTAATGTTGAAACTGATCCCAATGGTCAGCTTACTGCTGAGCTGGGTAATGCTGGCGAGATTATCGTAAGATATCCTGCGGGTATGAAATTATTCAAATCGGCAGATGTGAGTTTAAAAAATAGTCAATTAATACCAGATGTAAACAATTATTTTGAATGCACAACTTCAGAAAAAAGTATGAAAATGGTTCGCATTTCTTGGGATGAATTTAAAACGCATTTTCTATCCCAACCAATTGTATATGTAACTCATGAAAAAAAAGGACAATTTGGTTTTTCTATTTCTTACAGAGCAAAAGGAAAAACAGAAGAATATTTAAAAGAAAATGTTTCGGTTGGCAATATCACGGTAACTGTAGAGCCATCGTTTGATGTGAAAGTTGGTGCGGAAGAGGGAAGACAATACTTAAGCTTTGTTTTAAGAACTGAGGATGAGTATGGAACAGATTTACCATTTATAAATGGGATGGTACATTGGACGATCACACAAGGCCAGGCGGATGGTATTCTGTCAAGTGTGTATACTCGTTTTGGAACAAACCCAAATAACATAGCAGAGGTTTGGCTTAACGCTGGTACAATTGCAGCAAAGAAATTTAAAGTAAGAGGAGAAGTCACTGAATTAGCCATAAATGGTATTCCAGTTAATAATATCCATCTAAGTAGTGAATCTGCTGAAATAACGGTGGTGTCAGCTCCGCCGAATGAGCTTCTTCTTAATCCAAACCGTACAAGTATCCCTTTTGATAATCATTCTACCGCAAGTTTTTTATTAACTGTAAGGGATGTATATGATAATCCATTCGAAGGAATGAATATTGAGTGGAGTATTGCAGGGGATGCACGCATTATTTACGAAGAAAATAAATTTACCGGTGGAAATGCCCGTCTTGATGTACAAGCAGGTATCACTCCATCTGCAATTACTGTTACTGCAAGCGTAACTAATGAAAATTCAAGTGACAAACGGACTGCTGTTATATACCCGGAACTTTTTACTTTGAGTGTTGTGCCTGATAGTTACGCTTTAGATGTAACGAGTACTTCAAATTCAACTACAATTGTCCGGTTGAGTGCTGCAGGTGTAGCAGATGGCACTCCTGTGTACTGGTATACAACAAATGGTACTATCATAAAAAATACCACTATAACAGACGGTACCTCTTCAACGGTTTTAAACGTTTATAATGCTCATTTAGGTGTTACTCTGGTAGGTGCGAAGGTAGGGCAGAAGTGGATTGTAACACCAAAAGTAACTGGTGGCGCACAGCAGCCAATTATTGCGTATGCACCTACAGGTTCCCTAAGTGCATACGCTGATCATAAAGTTTTATATGATGATTATGCTGTATCAAATTTCGCTGATCCCGATCAGTACATAGAAATTACTAGTTCCGATCCTGATTTTACTTTCGATCCAGTAAGTCTCCACCCGGCTACACGTGTTTATGTTACCGGAAATTCTAATGAATTTATTAAAGTATCGGGGGTAAATATTCAAGGCTTTGACTGTCCTGAATCAGACCCTGATTGTCCACCAGATATTGACAATGTTGTTGCCAGGATTCCGTCTTCACCTAATTCTAATATTTTACAGCTCGATGGTACTGGAAAAGGTGAAATACATGTATTTACAACAGGGAACTTTGCTTCAAATCCGCAACCATTAGTGATTCCTGTTAAAACAGTAAAGCTTACTTCGCTTACAATTCCACGCCAATTTGAGGTCCCTTTAAGATGTCCCAAAGGAGCAACCCAGGTAATGGCGACCAATTTGTGGCAAGGATTTTTAACCGGACAGGGCTCGGGGGTTTCCGGTTTTGCTGGTGATATGATCGCGAACTCCTTTTTCTATGCAGATGTACGTGATCTTCTGACTGGCTTATATGATTATGGAACTGGAGGATCTGTTAACTCACTGGCGATGGTGATTGCGGGGCTGAGCATTGGATGTGATCTGCTGCCTCTAACTGGAATTGGAACTGACCTTAGTGTGCTTTGCAATTATATCTCGTTATTAATGAAAAAAGCGCTAAAAGTACTACCTACTGGTCCATTAAAAAGTTACATAACTGAAGTTTTCAATGATCTTATAAAAGAAATTGCAGACTTATGTGCAAAGGGGGATTTTCGTAATGTTACTAAATCGTTAAATCTTTTTAAAAGTCGTTATGGGGGATTGCTATAGACTATTTCAAAGGATGGTCTGACTTCTAATGAATTGCAGTATCTAAATAACATGTTTGGATCTCCCGATTATATACGGCTGCTTGAAAAAGTACAGGATCCTATTGCTAATTCAAAAATTCCACTAAATATCAGCGAAAAAATGCTTAAAACCGCAGGTGACTATTCAGTTGAAGCTGCACAGAAATATATTTCTATCTTAGGCGGAATTGTTGATGATAATGTTTTAAAAGAAATCCTTGG
>JAFGIN010000180.1 GCA_016929595.1 Chitinispirillaceae bacterium | reverse complement strand
TGCTCCAGAGAAAACTGTTGGCATTCACTTGCAAATGAATGCCAATGTATGATTCACTGCATTCAAATTTCTCCTTACTCATTGTTTTTGTAATTCGCTATTATTCCCAATAAGATAGCTATTATTAAAAGTATCGCAAACAACATTAAAATACCTGGTTTATTCTGCAGTTCAGTCAAAATTGTCTGATTATTTTTGGACAAAATTGGTATTACTAAAAAAACAGCCGGTATAAGGGGAAATAAGAAACCAATCAATTTCATTGCAAGACCCTCGCATTTTAGAAGTGCCCCCCCCACTGCAACAGCAAAAGCAGTACCTACACCGAAGAGTGTAGATATAAGTGGCATATCTTGCAGTTCGTATTTTGTAGCAAGGCCAACAAGGAGAGCAGATATCAAACTAAGGGTTGCTGTGCTAAAACTAAATGGCTTCTCTTTAGCCTGGTTGTAAAATATTGTTATCATTTTTATTATGTAAACACCACCGATACCTACGATGGCTGATGAAGCTGCAGGTATAGCCCAGGGAATTGAAGCTGAAGCTGCCATTACACCTCCTGAAATAATAGTAATTGCCAAGCCTACTCCCACACATATCGCCGTGACCACAAAACTCGCTGCATAAATCATTACTGCTAAACCAATCGCGAGTACAAGAACGAGAAATGGTCGTTCTTTTAAATCATTCCACATGTAATTCCCTTTAGTAAAACAAATTGCTTTTCAAGACAATTTGCACATATCCCTCCATATAAGCAAATTATAGGCAATTTGTATACCAATTCTGACCAGATATTCTGCAAAGAAATTACACTTATCATGATCCATATCAATAAATTAGTCAACAGGCTTATAGTTTTCCACTAATAATATTTCCCCTCCAGGAAAAGAGGATGAATGAATCCTTTTATCTGAAATTTTCAGTTCTATGAGCACGATCTGCTTTTTGCAGTCAGTTTGAGCCGGTTATTCTGGATTAAAGGTAGTAATGTTTTCCACTGATTGTTTATGCTGCATTGCCTGCCATTCAACAAATATGGGTTTACAGCAGGCTCACCGGTACTATTCTGCCTTGGCACATTCAACCTGTCAGAGGTACGGGTCTGATACGAACAGAATATAAGGTCAGCACTTGTTATAAGAGTACCCTCTTTATTTTTAAGTTTATAAGCTGTATTGCATCCTTTCACATGAGGGGAATGGCCAGTCAGGCCATATCTTTCCAGTTCATAAAAGTTGTTAAAAGTTGGTAAACCCAGTTTGTCTACATAATAGTAGAATGTTATATTTCTTATTTTTAATGTATCATTATGGTAAACAGCGAATTGTCCATCGTCCCAGCTTGCAAAAGTATCATTGTCAAACAGACTTTTGGTAGTAGCATGATGAAAAGAAAAATGGAGTATATAAGGAACGTGGTTGTGCACCTTGCGCTTTGCAGATGAATGTGGTTTTGACAAAAAGCAAGTGGCTTCAAAAACTACAGTGTTTCGCAATGTTTTACCACTAAGAGTATAAGAAAAAGCATCCACGGATTTGTTTTCATTATTAATATATGGCATATTTAAATGCAGAGCAAGTCCTGCAATTAACCCTTTGTTTTCTTGAGAAAACAATGGTCTGAAATCGCCATCTGTTCTATTTTTATTTGGCATTTGGCTTTTAGTATAAGTAAAGATTTTACTCAAGAAATTTTATTGCAAACAGCTAATAGCCTTTTATAACATCTGTATTGAGGAATCATTATATGACGCCTGCGCGTCGTCACTTAAACAGGCTCACGGCTTTTCCACTAATAATGTTTGGCGAGGGGAGAAAACAGAGCTTTGTATGCATCGAACTCGTTGTTGTTCAGTTTTGTGCGAAGATAAAGCAACCAGTGGTTAACACCATCAGACGACATCAAATGCTTCAATGTGTGGGATCACTACAGTTGCGCCGAATCACGAAACTTTCTTACCCACACTAAATCGCCTCGGGCGTCCATATATGACATACAACACACTGCCACCAGGTGTAAAGAGTACCGATAAAAAGTTAAAAACAGAGGTGTGGGGAGTAGCCGATAAGGCCGCTGAATTTGCGAGGTGTAAGTCTTCGCTCCGTCAAAAGCCCGGTTTGGGCGGATGCATAGCCGAAACGCCGACTCTGTCCAAACGAGGTAAAGGCGAAAGTTCTGAGTGAAGAAAAGGGTTGTGCAACTAATAAGCAGCCGGAGTAGGGGGGCAGACACCAGAGCCACATGTTGTGCAATTGCGATAATCGCGGGGATCCGCAGGTAGCATTGGGTAGGAAATCCGGTGCGGCGGTGGAAATAATCCGGTTTCTAATTATCTCTGACTTTTTAAACATAAACCAGGTAGGAGAAAATCATGTCTGGTGTATTTTCCGGAATTTTTTAAAGAAGAGTTCTCTTTTTGTGCTGCGGGCAAGGAAATAATTACTTTTGAAGGTTCAGGTCTGGTAGATATAAATTTTGGTAAAACGAAACTGCCGGATTTTAATACTAACAATTCATATTCAATATGTTTTGAAATCGATCTTAAATCCGGTCTCAAGCATAGTACTCCGGGTCTGTCCGGTTTAAGGCTTTTAAGAATTCGATAACACGTAAAAAGGGCACCTGCAATGTTTATACCATCAAATCAACGGCACAACAATGTATGTATTGTCACAATTATTTCCATTATTGTCATCTACTCATTTTTCCCGGTTAACGCTTCATCTGTATACAAACCCGTTCCCCTTAAAAGCAGTATATCTCAAGTGCAACCGATGACAGGGATAGTTCTATGGGATGATCACGAAAAAAATACTACCAGTGCAATACAGCTTGAATTCTCATATATGCTATACGATCAGGTTGTCAGGGAACAGGGTGTTTATAACTGGGATGTGGTAGACAAAAAGCTCGATGCAATAGCATCACGTAAACATCAGGCTGTCCTTCGTTTCAGGGATACCTATCCAGGTTATCCAACATCGATACCAGAATACATAAAAAAACTCGATGGATATGAGGAAATTGACAGTACAAGTGAAGGAGAGAAGACATCATTTCCTGATTGGAGATTTCAGGAACTGAAACGGTTCATACTCGAATTTTATCAGAAGTTTGCACAACGGTATGACAGCGATCCACGAATTGCCTTCATTCAGGTTGGATTCGGTTTATGGGCAGAGTATCATATTTATGATGGACCCTGTATTCCGGGCAGAACGTTTCCATCAAAGGAGTTTCAGACCAGTTTTTTCAGACATCTTGATACTATTTTCAAAATTACCCATTGGAGTATCTCAATTGATGCCGCTGATAATTCATTGACGCCATTTGCGTCGGACTCCACTCTCAGGTCTATGAAATTCGGACTTTTTGATGATTCGTTCATGTGTGAAGATCATACAGGATACAATACAAGCTGCTGGAATTTTTTTGACAGAAACAGATTCGGGCATTCCCCTGCAGGAGGTGAATTCAACTACTACACCGATCAGGATCAGCGGACTGTGCTTGGTCCCAACGGATCACATGGTAATCCATTTGAAAAAGAAGCAGAAAAGTTTCACATCTCATATATGATTGGAAGCGATCAACCGTCATATCATCCTATGAGCAGAATACAGGATGCCGGGATTGCATGTGGCTATAAATTTCATATCAGTGCTTTTTATTCAAATAAAGATTCTTCAATGGTAACAGTTTATAACAGAGGTGTGGCTCCTGTATATTATGATGCATATGTGGCAATCAACGGGATTCGTTCTGCAACATCCCTGAAATATTTACAACCCGACAGTTCAATCACCTGTGTGATTCCCTCTGGCGGGGATGTACCAATTCTCTCCATTAAATCTGATCGGCTTGTTGAAGGGCAGACGATCCAATTTACAGCTGATTTATCAGGCGAAACGCCGGTAATTAAAAATAAACGGAATTCCGGTCCGGTACAAAATTCAGCAGTTGCAGTTTTTAATCTTGCAGGAAAACGTGTATGCAACAATTTCTGTGTAAAGCCCCTGCAATCAACAGCAGCACCGGGAATTTATGTGTCTGGTAAAAGTGAAGTTTTTTTGTTCAATAACAGCAGGGGTGTCCGGTACTGATCGTTACTTATTTGTTGCTGGACGCGATAGAGAGAAAAAGAGCAGCGTTCTCCTGTGACTCTATTTATGAAAAGGGGTACTTAGCTTCATTCCATGTTACCTTTTTTAAAACGGCTTGGGTTAAAACCCATTATCGCTATTAGTTCCTGCAAAAATAGTATTTCCATTCAAGTCATATGTCCCCTCCCGGTAGAATATCATTGAAGAGCTTGAAACATTCCGGTCGATAATTGCGACAGAAGTGGGGGAGTGTAAAATCAGGGGGAACATAGAGATTTTTTTCAGACATTCCTTACAATCTGTTTCATATCGGAAAAAGCTGTATAGTACAGAATGTTTTTACTGTAAAGTAGCTCCTGCAGTTCAGGGTAGACTTTCGCGACATTGCGGGGCTCATGAGCATCCGATCCAATTGATATAAGAGTATCATTTTCTGCAATTAAATCGAGCATGATAAGGAATGGATCAAATTGCTGCTCTTTCATATTGCTCCAGAGAAAACTGTTGGCATTCACTTCCAGTGGCATATGATGTTCCCTGGCCATTTTAACAGTCATGATAAGCTCATTGACAATGTATTTATGAAGCTCAGGGGGAACCGGTATGTATCGAAAGATGAAATCTGGATGTGCGATGGAACTGAAGAGACCGGAAGTAATTGACGATCGAAGCAGTCTGAAGTATTCGGTAAATGCCTGCTGTGGGTTGTGTGTGTGATAATCGGAGATATGTTTCCATCCGAAACGGGGGAGACAGTGAATTGAACCGAGAAAAAAATCAAAATCAAAATTCTCGATAAGTGGCTTTAAAAGATCATCTGCGCCCTCAATAAAATCGATTTCCAGTCCGATTTTTATGGAGATTGAATCTCCAAACGTTGACTTTAAACCAGACAGTTCTTCAAAGTACCGGCCAACGTTGCGTTCATTCATACCCCAGTCCCAGTAGCGTCGTTTCTGGGTAGGTGTGAGATAGTAGCGCCCCAGATGATCGGCGAAACCGATCTCTTTCAAGCCTTTAGCTATAGCGCTTTCTATATATTGCAACGTACTTCCGGTAGCGTGTCCGCAGTACGTTGTATGTACATGAAAATCTGAAATCAAATTTCCCCTTCAGACATGAAGTTCAACCTGGTCTGCAGCGGTGATTGAATTCATCTTGAGCAGAACAGGGTTTACGTACTCTTCTAAAAATTCTACAACCTGCTGAGGAGCTCTTCCAGTGAAATCATCAACATTTACGATCTTTTCAAGCTCAGCTTCAGTGAGAGAAAATATCGGGTCTTCCGCGATTCGCTTAAGTAAATCATTGGGCTTGCCCTCTTCTTTCACTACTTTTGCAGCATTCATTGAGTGTTTTCTTATCTGCTCATGAAGTTCCTGACGGTCGCCGCCGCGTTTCACGCATGCCATTAAAATGGTTTCCGTTGCCATAAACGGGAGTTCCTCCTGAATATGACGCATTATCACCTGCGGATAAACAACAAGTCCGTCACCTATGTTAAGTGCGAGCAGCAGAGATGCGTCAGCGGCGAGGAACATTTCGGGTATGGAAAGCCGCTTGTTTGCCGAATCGTCAAGTGTTCGTTCAAACCACTGTTCAGCGGCGGTCATTGCAGGCGACTGACAGAGTGAAATGATGTATCTGCAGAGTGAGGTCATGCGTTCGGAACGCATCGGGTTTCGTTTGTATGCCATTGCTGATGAGCCGATCTGTCCTTTTTCAAACGGTTCTTCGACCTCCTTGAGGTGCTGTAATAATCTGATATCATTTGCAATTTTATGAAGTGTCTGGGCAATTCCCGAGAGGACGGCAGCGATCTGTGCATCAATTTTTCTTGAGTAGGTCTGGCCGCATACCGGTACGCATTTCTGGAATCCCATTGATACAGTTACTTTTTTGTCGAGTTCACGCACTTTTGCATGATCGCCTTCAAAAAGTGAAAGAAAACTTGCCTGGGTACCAGTTGTTCCTTTGACTCCACGGAACGGAATATTATTTATAAACGATTCAAGTGCTTCAAAATCCATGAGAAGTTCGTTGATCCAGAGTGTCGCGCGCTTCCCTACAGTGGTGAGTTGCGCGGCCTGAAAATGGGTAAAGCCAAGGGTTGCACGTGATGCGTTGGTTTTTGCAAAATCAGCCAGAACTTTAATCACTCCGGCGATTCTTGACAATAAAAGCCTGGCACCTTCACGCATCTGAATCAGATCAGTGTTGTCCCCGACATAGGCACTTGTGGCTCCAAGATGAATGATCGGCTTTGCTTTTGGACAGCACTCTCCATAGGTATAAACATGTGCCATAACATCATGGCGGGTCTGACGCTCAAATGCTTTCGCTTTTTCAAAATCGATGTCGTTGACATGTGTTTTCATTTCCGCGATCTGTTCATCACTGATCGGCAAGCCGAGATCTTTCTGGGATTCTGCAAGTGCGACCCACAGTTTCCGCCAGGTACTGAATTTGTATTGCGGCGAAAAAATGTATGAAATCTCGTGCGATGCATAGCGCTCAAGCAGAGGATTCTGATATTCCTCGAAGTGTTCAGAACACATAGTTATCTCCTTGGAGTAGGCAATTGATTAATCATCAGATTGTAACGAAGGTTTGTGGAAACCTGTTCAATCGGGTAGAATAATACGTTTTTTTTCGGGATTGGGTTTGTAAAACAGAATTTTTCTACCAAGAATCTGAACCGTTTCTGCACCTGTGCCGCTCGCGACTTTCTTAGCGGCTTCATTGCGTTCGAGCTCAGAGTTCTCCAGAACAGTAACCTTGATAAGCTCATGGTCACTTAATGCTTTGGAAATACTGGCGATGAGCTTTTCGGTGATCCCCTCTTTTCCTATATGAATTACTGAAGTGAGAGAATGACCAAGGCCTTTTAAATACTTTTTTTGTGCGGAAGAAAGTGGCATGAGAGCTCCGTTAATAGTGAAATTTAACACAGATACAGGATCAGGAACATAGCAAATGTTTCAGTCTGCTTTTTGATGAGTCAAAAATCATTATCGGACTAAGAAGGCAAGTAGACTGATCAAGGAAAAATAAACTTTGGAATGGAAGAGTGTGGTGTAATTTTTTTATTCAATTTAAATCATCCTGAAATCCACTTCATACATTTGTGAGGGGTTCGTGGGCAGTTTATCATATATAAGTTCAGTTTGCGGAATTAATGATCTCTTTGAGCCAGGTGATATTCAAATTTTTGTTCAGGTACACATCACTGAACGTACAATTACATGTTCATGTTACTCCAAGTATTCCTGTGAGTGTGTCTCTGATGCTTTCTGGTGTAAATGGTTTTCTGAGATATCCTTTGATATCGAGTGATTTAAGCTCCTCGATTCTTGCAGAGCTTCCTTCGGTAGATATGACTACAACAGGAGTGTCATTCAGTTCAGGCGATTTTCGCATCGTTTTAATCAGTTCTATTCCACCCATGATTGGCATATGAATATCAGTAAAGACAATATCGACCCACTGATCGTTTAAAATTGTCAGGGCTTCAGAACCGTTGGCCGCCTTGTGAATTTTATCGAATGAAATTTGTGTCATACGAATGGTTCGCTCGAGAACTTCACGGATAATTTCAGAATCATCTGCAATCAGTATTGAAAAACTCATAGATTATACCTCATCAAGAATTTAAAGTTCGTACGATTTACCATTGCTGGTAAACCATGTTTTCCCGCTGCCGATCTCCAGGTAAAGAGTTCTGGGTATATTGCCGCCAATATTTTCAGCCGAAATCATGACGTTATTTTTCCAGAAGAGTTTTCTTGCAATTGTTATATTGCGGTTTCCTATGTCAAAATATTCGGTTTTCTGGAAAATGTTTGCTCCTCCAGCCATAACGATTCTGAGATCTGACTTAACTGAACCGTACTTATATATCTCCTGAAAAAGCAACGGAATACCAGTGTCACCAAACATAAGTGGGTTCCTGGTGGCTTTATCCTTATCTATTGTCGACAATGGAAGCATATAATGTAACATACCTCCGACAACATGTACCGGGTCATAAATCACAATTCCAACACATGAGCCAAGTGCATGAGTAACAAGAATGTCTCCCGGATTGTTACTGAATTTCATTTCTGAGATTCCGATTGTATGTCGTATTGAATGCGTTGAGCTGGTGTTCATGTGCCACTTACTTGTTTCGTGTTATAATGTTTTTTCTGTAAAACCAAGGGTATTCATCTGGTTTTTGATTTTTGTCAGTGAAACTGGTTTTACAATATATCCTTCGCATTGAGAGCGAAAAGCGCTGATGATATTTTTATTATCATCAAGAGCTGTCGTCATGATAATTTTAATACCATCGGAACCTGTAATAGCGTTTTCTAATTCAAAATCACGAATGTTTTTAAGCACTTCCTGTCCATCCATTTCAGGCAGCATGATATCAAGAAACATGAGATCGAATGGTTTTTTACCTTTAATATGTTCCTTAAAGACATCAAGAGCCTGCCTGCCGTCAGAGGTTATTGTTGTCTCTCCATATCTGACTAACATTTTCTGCATTACCAACCCGCTTGTAACATCATCATCAACGATCAGAATTCTCATAAATACTCCAAGGGAAAAAGTAGGACTATGGTGAGCGTTATCTGATTTAATGTCATAAAATAATCCTATATCAGATTTTGATATAAATTGACGGAGCAATTGTTTTGAATCCGTTTATTAATCCTGTCAGACTTTCTGAATGACCGACAAGAAGGTAGCCACCAGGTTTCAGTAATCTGTGGTATTCAGAAATTAATTGTTTCCTGAATGGCTGATCAAAATAGATCATAACATTTCTGCACAATATCATATCCATTGGTCCATTCATTGGAAAAGGAATCGCAGAGAGGTTAAGCCTGGAAAAGGTGATCAACGAACGGACTGAATCGTTGATATGATATTCATTATTATCCGAAACAAAATATTTTCTAAGTATTGTTTCGGGGAGGTTTTCTACTTTTTTGGAATCATAGATTCCTGCCGATGCTGTAGTCAGGACTTTGGTTGAAAGGTCTGTTGCAAGAATTTTTATATCAGGCAGAGGTCTGTTCAAAAGCGCTTCAAGCAGTGTAATTGCAATTGAGTAGGGTTCTTCTCCGGAGGAGCAACCCGCAGACCAGAATCGGAAAGTACGCTTGCCATGAGAGAGCCATTCAAGGAAACATTGTGTAATAGCATTAAAATGTTCGGTTTCCCTGAAAAAGTACGTTACATTTGTAGATATTGCATCAAGCAGGTGAATGATCTCATCACCTGTCCCGTCTTTTTGAACGTAGATCAGATAGTCTTCAATTGAGTCAAGTCCAAGTTGTCGGGTTCGTTTTCCAACCCGGGCAGCTACAAGGGCTTCTTTTTTATCTCCAAGTGAGATACCCGAACGTTCGTAAATTATCGAACAAAATTGATTGAATGTATCTTGTTTCATAGTTATGTACAGAGTTGAGGTTAAAGATCCGCTGCCGAAAAAATGAGTCGGCAGCGGATTGGAAATGTTAAAATTCTTTCAATACATCATCATCAAGAGGAATGATATCCTCTGATTTTATGGATGTCGTTTTACCTGAAGGCTTTTTAGCGTTTGTCTTGATTGAACCTTTTTCTTTCACACCTGAATGGACAAACGTATGTGACTTTGCCATTTTCCCGGGTGCAGAGGCACTCATTATGTTGCGCGATAGTGCGAATTGAGTGATCATATTCTTAAGCTCTTCAGATTGACTGTTCAACTCTTCGGCTGCACTGGCAGATTCTTCAGAATTTGCAGCATTCTGTTGTGTCACATTGTCCATTTGGGAAACTGCAATATTGATTTGTTCAATGCCCAATGACTGTTCTTGTGAAGCTGCGGCAATCTCGGCAATGAGATCATTGACTTTTTTCGCGCTTGTAGCAATCGTCTCGAAGGACTGTGATACCTCCACGGCAATTTTTACACCTTCATCCGCATTTTTAACCGACTCGGTAATCATGTCAGCAGTATTTTTCGCAGCCTGGGCACTGCGCTGAGCAAGGTTTCGTACTTCTTCTGCGACAACAGCAAACCCTCTTCCTGCTTCACCAGCTCGTGCAGCCTCAACTGCAGCATTAAGCGCGAGCAAGTTAGTCTGCATGGCGATTTCATCGATGGTCTTGACAATTTTTGCTGTCTGATCAGATGATTCTTTGATACGATTGATCGCGCCAGACATGCGATTCATTGCTTCTGTGCCAGTTTTGGCATTTCCGTCTGATTCGGCAGCAAGCCCTTTTGCCTGATTTGCATTGCCAGCATTCTGCTTTGTCATGGAAGCCATCTCTTCAAGGCTGGATGAAACTTCCTCGAGGGAACTGGCCTGTTCGTTGGCACCCTGTGCGAGGCTCTGGCTTCCCAATGAGATCTGTCCGCTTGCGGAGGATACCTGTTCGGTTGCTTCGGTTACCTGTTGAAGGGCTTTGTCAAGATTGTCTACGGCCATATTCAGAGAGTTTTTGATTTTTGCATGATCACCTTTATATTCTCCAACCACTCTTGCAGTCATATCCCGTGCGGCAACTTTGTCAAGAACTACAGCAGCTTCATTGATAGGCATCAGTATGGCATCAAGAATTTCATTTACACCATGGATCATGGCTCTCCAGTCGCCCTGGTAAGCAGCCGCATTGCCGCGTGTGCTAAGTGAACCATTCTTGGATGAATCGATTAAAGTATTGAGTTCTTTTGCGATATTTTTGAGATTTAGTCTGACATCCTCAATTGTATCGTTGATAAATGCTTTTTTCCCCGGGAATTTTTCAAGAGGAGCATCAAAATTACCGCGACCGAATTCAGAAACACAGGCCATTGCCTTTTTCTTTACATTAATATGACCATTGACCATATTGTTGGTTTCCTGAGCCATCGTTTTATATACACCCTGGAATTTAACGGTATCTATCTGTACGTCGATATCACCTTTGTTATGTTCATCTGCCATGTGATTCATTTGACTGATAAGGGTGTTTAACGAATCGATACACTGGTTAAGATTATTTTTGATTTCATTGAAATCACCATGATAGGTATCGGTAATTTTCTGTGGAATATCACCTTTGCTTATGCGATCAACATATTCAGCAGCGACATTGAGAGGGCCGATAACAGCATCAAGCGTATTATTGACACCTTCTACAATTTTCCGGAAATCACCCTGGTGTTTCGAGGCATCGGCACGTGTGTCGAGCTTACCTTCGACTGCAGCTTTGGACAGCATTCCAGAATCGATAACAAGCCTTCTAATGCTTTCAATCATTTTTCCAAGGGAATTGAGAAGCTGACCGGTTTCATCCCTGCTGTCTGTATCGATTGAAATGTCGGTATCACCTGTAGCAACTTTATCCGCAATTTTTATACACTCGCCGATAGGACCAGTGATGGATCTGGTAATAACAACTGCTGCTATAATACTGAAAATGAGAATAAAGGATACTAAAAAATATAAAATGGTTTCAGCATTTTTTGAAGTCGTAATACCTGTCTCTCCATCTTCATTAGTTAATTCTGTCTGAAATTTAATAAGATCTGAAGTACAGTCAATATAGTGGTTCTGCAATGTACGGAACTCACCTAAAAGTAAGGAGACTGCTACATCCTTCTTTCTCTGGATCAATAAACGAATGATTTCGTCCTGAACTGGAAAATAGGCTTTTCGGGCACTTAAAGCAGCTTCAAGAATTTTCCCCCCTTCGGTGCTTTTAACTGTTTCTGTTAATTTATCAAATTTTTTTTCAACATTACTTCTTGCTTCAAGAATACGTTTATGTTCTGCTTCTATTTTTGATGAATCTGAAAGTAAAGCCATATTTCGAAGTGCACGGGCTACAATGTTGATATCGTCAATAATTTCGTTAACGAGAACCGTTTTAGGAAATCTATCATTAACTATCACATCGACACTTGTCTTAATGGAACGGATTTGTATGATTGTCATTATAGACATGACCACTAACAATAGTAAAACTAATCCGAAGCCAAAACCTAACCTGGTACCGATTTTCATATTTTTAAACATATAATCTCCTTTAAATGTGTTATTACTGTAATTAGTCATGATGTTAAAAAAATGTTAAGTTTTAACCTGAATGTAAAAAAGAATTATTCATTTATCCTCCGATGGGTGATGAGTTCATTTCTATGTTAATTGCTTTGAAAAACTGTGCTTCTGTTGAGAGTGGTAAAAAAAGGTGGCGCACCTCGTCAGGTAATTGCTGTGTTCTTTCAAGGACAAGGTAACCTCCTGGCATTAAAGAACGATGGTACATTTTCAAGACTTCAATACGCTGCATTTGAGTAAAATGAAGCAGTACGTTTTTACAGACGATCAGGGTATACCCTTCTCCAACAGGGGTAAGTGAGAGCAGATTGTGCTTATGAAAACGAATTTTGTCTCTTATTGAATCGTCAACCCTGTAGACGCCTTTATTTTCTGTTGGCTGGAAATATTTGTGTAATATTTCCTCAGGTAAGCGCTGGAGCTGCTCGAAAGGATAACTGGCCTTTTTGATAATGTCACCAAAGGAATCCTGTTCATCGATATCAGTCGCATCTATATGGATATTTCTAAAAGAAAATTTTCCAAAGTGTTCAGCAAGAAGTATCGCAAGTGTATATGGTTCCGGTCCCATAGCACAGCCAGCATCCCAGATTCGTATCGAGCTACGTCCGCTTACTTCAGGTGCAATCGTTCGTATTGCGAAGTTCAGTGTATGTATGTCTCTGAAAAAGAAGGTAAATGCCATTTTCTTTCCTATTTCGCAATACTTTGAATATCATTGATTTCTTTAATTGATAAAACTTTATCAATGTCAAGCAGAATTTTAACGTCGCCGTTCATTTTGCCCATACCAAGAATAAAATCAGTATTGATCGAAGCGCCAAACGATGGTGTTTCTTCAATATTTTCAGATGCAATATCAAGAACTTCCCTGACCTCATCAATGATGATTCCCATGACAACAGAGAGGTCTGAAGAGGATATCTGAACTACGATGATACAGGTTTTTTCAGTATCTTCACAAGGCATAAATGAGAATTTTTTACGCAACTCGACAACTGGAATCACTTTCCCACGAAGATTGATGACGCCTCTGACATAGTCTGGAGTTCTTGGAACGCGGGTAACTGCCTGCATTCTGATAATCTCCTGCACTTTCAGGATCTCAAGCCCATATTCTTCATCGGCAAGACGAAAAGTCAGATATTTACCAGCTAACCTTTCACCAATAGTCTTCTCAATTATTGCTGTAGATTCTTCTCTCATAAATCCTCCTTAAATAATTATTAATTATAAATTATTAATTATAAATTATCAATTGCTACCATTAACCATTAACCATTAACCATTCACCATTAATCATTAATCATTAATCATTAATCATTCACCATTCACCATTAATCATTAATCATTCACCATTAATTCCCAAATGCTGTTCGTACAATATTGCTTACATCTATAATGAGACTGACTGATCCATCGCTCATAATTGCTCCTCCGGAAATACCGGGAACTTCACCAAGCCCATTACCAAGATTTTTTATGACCACCTGCTGCTGCCCAATAATTTCATCAACCAGCAGTCCTGCTTTTCTGCCGAGCATATCTTCAATAATAAGAGTTACTTTTGCCTTGTCATTGAGTTTTGAATGGTTATTGTTGAATAAACCAGACAGGTGAAGAAGTGGAATAAGATTTCCCCGTACTTTAATCATGTTTCCTTTGTCAAGAACTGTTTCAATGTGTTTATGCGATGTTGATATTGTTTCAATGATGGAAAGAGTTGGAATGATACATGTTTCAGCATCTACTTTAACCACCATTCCATCAATTATTGCAAGAGTAAGGGGTAATCGAATAGTAAAGGTAGTTCCTTTCCCTTTTTCTGAGCTAATTTCGACCGAGCCTCTCAATGATTCAATGTTTCTTTTCACGACATCCATCCCCACCCCTCTACCAGAGACATCGGTGATTACCTTTGCTGTTGAAAAACCGGGCAGGAAGATAAACTGATAGATTTCATTTTCAGTAAGCTTTTCATCTGGTTTGCATAACCCTTTAGAGACCGCTTTTTCAAAAATTGCGTCTTTATCAATGCCACGTCCATCATCCTGGATCTCAATGAATACATTGCCAGCTTTATGATATGCCCGAAGATGAATTTTTGCGATTCTGCTTTTATGTGCAGCTTCACGGTCGGTGGCCATTTCAATTCCATGGTCGACGGAGTTCCGTATCATATGTATGAGTGGATCACCAATATTTTCAACAACTGATTTGTCGATTTCAGTGTCTTCTCCTTCGGTAATAAACTCTATCTCTTTGGTGTGTTTTTTCGACAGATCTCTTACGAGTCGCGCCATTTTCTGGAAAGTAGCTTTTACAGAGACCATACGTAAAGACATGGACAACTCCTGAATTTGACGCATAATAAGATTGGTTTGTGAAATTTTCGTAAGAAGTGTCTGACTATCTGAAAATTTGACAGCAGGATCCGCAGTGACCATCGATTGCGAAATCATTGCTTCACCAATAGCATCAATAAGCTGATCAAGACGGCTCACAGGAACCCGGATTGTTTCTTCAACATTTCTTGTTATACGGGATTGCGTCTGAACTGCTATCGCTTTTGCTACGGAGCGTACCGGAACGCCATTATCCTCGATAAGGATCTTACCGATCTTCCTTAGATCTCCTGAATCCTGCTTTCTTAGTGCCTCTGACAGTTGCACATTATCGATTTCACCTTTTTCATAGAGCAGTGTACCAAGTTTTTTGTGTGGTCCTGAAGTTGTAATATCGTATTGTAATTCAATTATTTCAGGAACCGACAATTTTTCCATTATCGATGAATAGGATGCAGGTATTGTAAAGCTGTTGGTTTCACAACCAGCTTCAATGTTGGAAATAATTTCTTTCAGGCAATCCATTGAGTGTAAAAAAAGATCGATATGAGCAGGCTTTATTATAAGGATGTTTTTTCTTGCCTGATCGATCACATTTTCTAAACTGTGGGCGAGTTCAGTTACCTCCCCGATACCAAGGAAACCAGAAACACCTTTTATTGTATGAAATGATCTGAATATACTATTTATAAATTCGGTATTAGTGGGATCTGACTCAAGATCCAGCATGAGTGTCTCAGCAGAATGTATATGGTCTCGCGATTCCTGTATGAAATCATGAACTAATGATAGATCATTTTCAGGGAGTTGAACGGTTTGAGACGGTTGTACTTGTTGATAACCGGTTTTGGTACCAGGTTCTGATGACTTGTAGTCAACAGAATCTGTTGTATCGGTATTATAAAAAAGCCTGGTAGAAGCAGGGATAACCGGGAGACCGGAAGCCATTTTGTGAAATGAGTCGGCGAGATGATCTTTAAGTTTGAGTAAGCCATCGGCATTTATTGTACCATTCTCTATAGCATCTTCGATATTGTGAACCAGACAGCTCATTTTTGGAAAATCAAGGACTCCAAATTCACCTTTCCAGGTATGAAGTATTCTTTTTATCGCATCGGGAGCTGATGGTGCATTCTTTTCAAAGTCAAGTATATATGCCTCAAAATCATCAAGAAGTGGTTTCTGTTGTGATGCAAATTTTACACGCAATTCATTTAAGTCATTTGATGACAATCCTGAATCATTAGAAATCTCATTATTACCCTGAACTATCTGAGATGTTTGTTCGAGTTCATAAAGTGTCTTTTCTAACATCGTGATGCTCTGGTTGAACTTTTTCATCCCGGATTCAAAGGCTGATTCATTGAGAATTATATTTTCACCTAATTTGCATATTCGTGATGCCTGTTTTCGGAGTGATTCCGGAAGTAATCCGTTTGATGCGATATTTTCTAAATCGGAGATAACACCTGCAAGTATGGACAAGTCCTGACAGTTTACCATTGGGAGGTGTGCCAGGGCTCTGTTAAGACATTCACGCACGTTCATTGGTGTTGTCCTTTTGACATGGAATTCCTGAGTTTATTGCATAAGTCAGGTGTAAAACACACTGATTTTATTATGAGAATAGTTGATGCTGAATGACAGTTCTCATAAGGAGAGTATAATTACGCAAAAAACCTGCCATAAATAAAGAACTGGTTCGAATTAATGAATAGTTGCTATTCTAAAAACGCGCTACCACAAAACAAATACTTGTAAACTTATATACAATAAGGGTTTATGTCCGAAAAAGCTTCAGAACCTTTGTCGCTGTTACATTTTGTTAAAATAATTTATTGATATAGAATACTATTAAACTGGTGTAAAAAAAATTACCACTGGAAAGGATCTGCTATGATAATTACCGGCATAACAGTATGTTGGGGGGGAGGCAAGAAATTTAGCAGTGTAAAAAAAAATTACACCAGTCAGTCAGGGTTTCAGGGATTGGGTAAGGGATTGACTGTTGGATGAAGTGGTTTTATTTTTTTTCATCCAGTTGTTAAGTGTCTGCCGTGTGAGACCAATCATGTGAGCTGCCAGTGATTTATTTCCTGACGCACGTTTGAATGCTTCATTGATAAGTGCCTGTTGAAGCTCATCAAGAGTTGGAAGTTGTTGAGGGAATGAAAAAGTATCTGTAGTTTCATGTCTGGTCGGACTGTCAAGCTTACTCCGTCCACATTTTATTTTGAATGTGTTAAGTGATAGGATTCCGGTTGTGTGGCGGCTTGTCGCATTAAAAATCATTCCCCGCAGTTCACGGATATTACCTGGAAAAGAATACTGGCGAAGAAGAGTAATAAGTTCAGGTGGGTATGAGGGTTTTTTCTTTTGGAGTTCGTCTGATGCTTCCTGAAAAAGATGTTCGACAAGTAATGGCAGATCATTGAGTCTCTCACGCAGTGGTGGTATGTGAAGCAGATGTGCTTCAAGCCGAAAATAAAGATCTTTTCGAAATGAGCCGTTGTTCTGCATTTCATGAAGATTTCTGTTGGTTGCTGCAATGATCCTGGCTGTACTGTGCTTTGGCAGATCGGAACCAAGAGGATAATAAGAGCCATCCTGAATAAGACGAAGAAGCTTTACCTGGGACTCAGGGCTGAGATCACCAATTTCATCAAGAAACAGTGTTCCACCCGCAGCTTCTTCAATAAGGCCTCTCCGTTCAGAATCCGCTCCACTGAACGCGCCCCGTCGATGGCCAAACAGCGTATCCGAAAACATTGAATCGTCCAGACCAGCAATGTTGACACAGAGAAAATTTCCGTTTCGATTACTTAATGTGTGCAGCGCACGCGCCAGCAGCTCTTTACCTACACCAGTTTCTCCGTAAATAAGTGCAGGTAAAAATGCTGTTGCTATTGCTTCGGTGTATTTAAATAAATTAATAAGTGTTTCATTTCGGGTTACTATCTGACTAAACGCTTCGGGGTTTTTCAATTTGTTATCCAGGACCGTCTGTTTTAATGCAGCTGTTTCCTTTCGTATATCATGGAATTCTATGGCTTTTTTTATACTCGAAAGAAGTTCCTCTTTGCGTGAGGGCTTTACTATGTAATCGAATGCTCCGTTCTTCATAGCATCAACTGCGGTTTTAACTTCATTAACACCAGAAATCATTAGAACGGCTATATCCGGATGGTCCTTCTTTAGTTGTGGAAGAAGTTCTGTACCGGTATGATGCGGCATCATGACATCAAGCAGAATAATTCCCGGGTGATATTTTTCTATGAGTTCAAAAAGCTGGCTATTGTCATTGCATATGGTGATATTGGAAATACCTTCAGATAACAACGTAATTGCCGCTGTGCGACTGAATGATTCGTCATCATCAACAATGAAAACAGGGTATTGCGGATAAACAGCTCTTTTCATGGTTGAATCAGAAGAAATAATGTGTACCGCCTCGGGTTAACAGTGTGAACTTACCATTGAAAATGAAACGTTGATGAGTACACCACTTACTTTATGCTGCACAATATCAAGATCCCCATAATTTGCAGTGATTAGTGATTTAGCGACTGATAATGGATGGTTACTGTATCTGTTTCCATCTGATATTTTCAGTAAACCTCTCAGTTCAATGTCGTTCAATGGCAGCACAGCTTTATCATGATGCATCTCAATACTGAAACTGTTTTGATCTGGCCTGTAAATTGAACGTATACTGAAACGACCATTCTTTCCAGAAACGCTTTTGCATAAAAATAAAATACAGTTCAAAACTGCCTGAAGAATTTCGATCTGATTCCCTGTACGCTTGATAATGCCCTGAGTCGGTTCACAGACGAATTCATTTGAGGATTTATTGATCTCATGTTCGGTAAGAGTTACTGCCGCATGAATAACTTTCCTGAAATCATAACTGGATCCGGAAGTCGTTTTATTCACCCGAAGGAATTGTACGAGAGCTTGAGAAACAGAATTGATTCTGGAGGAACTTTCCAAAAGGTTGTCAGTTAACTGATAAACCAGTTTGGAAAGTTCTGTAAGGCTCATTCCTCTGATTGTCATATCGGTCGTTGGATCAAAATGTGATAAAAGGTCACCAAGCAGTTCACCAAGAAGATCTGAGCTAAGGGTAACCAGATTTATGGAATTGTTAATACTGTGTGAAACGCCATGAGACAGTAGCTCTAAAATTTCAAGCTTGTTGGATGGAATGAATAATTCCCGTTGCGGTGGTTGTGATATTTCTGATGAATCCGGTTGTACAATTATCTGAAGAATTACTGCATCAACACTGTACAATGCAGTAACATAAAAGTCACAGAGCAGAGGTGAGCCGGAAAGTGTATAGAGTGCGCTACGAAAATGGATATGTTTATTAAAATCAGCCGGATTCAGCAGTGGAAAATCACGACATAAATCAGTGAATTTACAAGAGAATAATTGCTGCAGGGAAAATTCTGTCAGTGATGCTGCTTCTGTATCACAGCAGAGGACTTCACCTGGCCTCTGCTCATTTTTGTCAAATAAACATGTAAACGATGCTGCTTTCTTCTTGGGAGTAACCGGCGGTGCTGTTGAAATAGTATTGTATAAGTATTCCATAATTTATTAATCACTTTGACTTTTATTATATATTTGCCAATTTTTTATTTTGATTCATAATATGAGTAACTATCCAGTCTGTAAGCGATTTCACAATATCGGTTGAAAGTAACGTTTTTCATTGTGCATATTCATACATAAGTTTTCTCTGTATTGATAGTAAAACTTGATGAAATGTTTTGCGGTTTGAAAATTCTGGAAATCGATAGTAACACTCAATTCATCAGACCAGATGACCAGGGAGGCCAGAACTCCTTCTGGTTGTGCTACTCTTGATCATACGATTGTTCATAATCATATACAATAATTTTAAATAAAAAGAGAGATAGGCTAATACTATTTTATGCATGAATTCCAGACGGGAATTTTTTCAGTTCTGGGATTTGAAAAACATTCGGGCTGGTGTCCATCTGCAGGGCAGGTTTTCAGGTTGTTTAAAGTATTGAAAGGCAGCGTTATAAAAGGATGAGTGTCAGGAGAATTTTTGTTGAGAAAAAGGCCGGTTTTGATGTATTTGCTCAAGGGTTGTTGCATGATTTTAGAAACAATCTACGCCTTGAGATGTTAAAATCTGTACGGGTACTGAACAGGTATGATATTGAAGGAATTTCAGACAAGGAATTTAATGATGCGCGGGATGTGGTTTTTGCCGAACCACCAATCGATCTGATCCACGAAGAGGTTTTTAAAGTTCAGAACGATGAAGCTTCGTTTGCAGTTGAATATCTTCCAGGGCAGTATGATCAGAGAGCTGACAGCGCAGCTCAATGTATCCAGATTATGACCCATGGTAACCGTCCGGTTGTTGCTGCAGCTCAGGTTGTAATTTTAAAAGGGATTAATGACCCTGCCATTTTAGAAAAAGTTAAAA
Source organism: Chitinispirillaceae bacterium (assembly GCA_016929595.1). Classification (GTDB taxonomy): domain Bacteria; phylum Fibrobacterota; class Chitinivibrionia; order Chitinivibrionales; family Chitinispirillaceae; genus JAFGIN01. Next base: position 34,042 of record JAFGIN010000180.1, on the reverse strand, counting down.
AATATTACATAAACCCGGTGGATTCCCGTGAAGCATCCATGGATAAGCCAAAAACTCTCGTTATGGAGAGTGAGTCACCGGCAGATGTTGCAACTCTGAACGATTTTATTACGATGAGTTCTGAGCAGCTTGAGACGCTTCGGGTTTCACTTGGAATGGCGATGCGTCTGGAGGATCTTCAATTCTGCCAGAACTATTTCAGAGACAGCGAACAGCGTAATCCTACGATCACCGAAATCAGAATGCTTGATACCTATTGGTCTGATCACTGTAGACATACTACCTTTTTAACAGCACTGAAGAGCGTTTCCATCGAACCGGGGGAGTTTACTTCTCCAATTGAACAGGCTTATGCCGAATACCAGAAGGTTGCCGAAGAGTTTCGAAAACCTGGACGGTCGCTCTGCTTAATGGAAATAGCCACGATGGGCATGAAGCAACTCAGAAAAACCGGGCAACTTGACAACCTCGATGAATCCGAGGAGATAAATGCCTGTAGTATTGTCGTTCCTGCAGACATTGACGGAAATAAAGAAGAGTGGCTGGTGATGTTTAAAAATGAGACTCACAACCATCCTACCGAGATAGAACCGTTTGGTGGAGCTGCCACCTGCCTTGGCGGAGCGATCCGTGATCCTCTTTCGGGGAGATCGTACGTTTATCATGCAATGAGGGTTAGTGGATCCGGTGATCCCGGAGCTCCGATTGAATCGACGTTACCCGGAAAGTTACCTCAGCGTAAGATATCTACGCTTGCGGCTCATGGGTACAGTTCCTATGGTAATCAGATAGGCCTGGCAACCGGGCTGGTATCGGAAATTTATCATGAGGGATATATTGCAAAGCGAATGGAGATTGGAGCGGTTGTTGGTGCTGCGCCTAAAGCGGATGTTGTTCGGGGGATACCTCAATCGGGTGACATCGTGCTGCTGATCGGTGGTCGTACTGGTCGTGATGGGTGTGGAGGTGCCACTGGATCATCCAAAGAGCATACCGAAGAGTCGATTGCGACGTGCGGGGCTGAGGTTCAGAAGGGTAATCCGCCAGTTGAACGTAAACTGCAGCGGTTGTTCAGAAATCGCGAAGTTACCAAAATGATTAAACGGTGCAACGATTTCGGGGCCGGTGGAGTATCGGTTGCTATAGGAGAGCTTGCTGACGGGCTTGAAATCGATCTTGATGCAGTTCCGAAAAAATATGATGGTCTTGACGGGACTGAACTTGCCATTTCAGAATCGCAGGAACGGATGGCGGTGGTGATTGCCGCTTCGGATATGGATCGCTTCATTCAGTATGCCTCTGATGAAAACTGTGAGACGGCACTGGTCGCCAAGGTGACAGAAGAGAAACGCCTTGTGATGAAATGGCGCGGGCAGGTAATTGTTAATATCAGCCGGGAATTTATTAATACAAACGGAGTGGAACAGAAAATGACTGCTTCCGTTGAAGCGCCTTCATTACAAAAGAGATTTTTTCAGATTACACCCGATAGTACTGCAAAACCATTGAAGCAGCAATGGAGCGACCTCCTTAGCGATCTTAATATATGCAGTCAGCGAGGGTTAGTCGAACGCTTTGACAGTACCATTGGTGCGGGTTCTGTTTTTCTGCCATTTGGCGGAGTGACTCAGAAGACCCCTGTACAGGCGATGGTTGCGAAACTGCCGGTGCTCAAAGGTACTACAACAACAGGAACTGCAATGAGTTATGGGTTTAATCCGGAGCTTTCAATGTGGAGTCCTTTTCATGGTGCAGTATATGCGATTGTGGATTCCATTGCAAAAATCGTTGCCACCGGTGGTGATTATCATAAGGTAAGGCTTACATTACAGGAGTATTTTGAGAAACCTGGAAATGAGCCCAAACGCTGGGGAAAACCGTTTGCTGCATTGCTTGGTGCCTGGTGGACACAAAGCAGGCTTGGAATCGCCGCTATTGGTGGTAAAGACAGTATGTCCGGAACATTTAAAGATCTCACCGTACCACCTACGCTGGTTTCATTTGCACTTGCACCCGTTAAAACATCAGTGGTGATTTCGCCTGAGTTTAAAAAGGGGGGACATACAGTACTGGTCGTTCGTATCCCCAGGGATAATCATGATCTGCCGGATTTCAAATCGATAGAGAAAGCTTATAATGCTATTTACAGCGCGATAGAAAACAAAGAGATAGTGTCTGCCTTCGTTGTTGGTGCGGGAGGTATTGCCGAAGCAGTCACCAAGATGAGTTTTGGTAACCGGATTGGATTCACATTTGGAAAAGAGAACAGGTCAGAGTGGTATTTTTCACCAGAATTCGGTGCCATAGTTGTTGAATGTGCCGACGGTATCGGTAAAGATGATATTTTTACTAATGGCTATGCTGCTGTTGAAGAGATCGGGGTAACCATAAATGAGCCCCTGATAGTTGTCAATGGCGGGTGCCTGAAGGTCGATGACTGTTGCACCACATGGGAAAAACCTTTGCAGTCAGTGTTTCCGCAATCGGCACAGCAAACTGAAAACTACGAGCCGATTCAGTTGCATACAATTAGAAGCACTGTTCAACCAGCTGTAAAGATTGCCTCTCCGCGTGTACTGATCACTGTATTTCCAGGGACCAACTGTGAATATGACAGCGCGCGGGCATTTGAAAGCGCAGGTGCAGTTGCTGATGTTTTCGTGATGAAAAATATCTCCTCTTCAGATATTGAAGAATCAATAGAACGTTTTGTACGGAAGATCAGAAATTCACAGATCATAATGATCCCGGGCGGTTTCAGTGCCGGAGATGAGCCTGACGGTTCAGGGAAGTTTATCAGCGCTTTTTTCAGGAACCCTCATATTACTGATGCGGTGCATGAGCTGCTTTTTAAGAGAGACGGATTGATGCTTGGAATCTGTAACGGGTTTCAGGCACTCATTAAACTCGGGCTTGTACCATGGGGAGAGATCCGCCCTCTGGACGCGCAGGCACCTACTTTAACATTTAATACTATCGGCCGTCACATCTCGCGGGTGGCATATACACGTATCTGCTCCGTGAAATCGCCATGGTTTGCCGGTGTCAGTGCTGGTGATATACACGCAATACCGATTTCTCATGGTGAAGGCCGTTTTGTAGCATCACCGGAAGTCCTGCAGTCGCTTATAGTAAATGGTCAGGTCGCTACACAATATATAAATTACGACGGTTCTACATCTGGCGAAGACAGTAATCTCAATGGCTCCATGATGGGTATCGAGGGGATAACCAGCCTTGATGGACGCGTGCTTGGCAAGATGGGACATTCGGAACGAATTGGTTCTGATGTCGCTAAAAATATTTACGGTAACAAGGACCAGCATCTTTTTACCTCGGGTGTTACCTACTTTCGGTGATCCTATCTCTGTTTTTCCGACACTACCCGATTTGTCCTGAGGCGTCGGAAACAATACCTCCCGGAAGATCCCGTAATTATTAAGGGACTGCGCAAAATCAAGTATACTGCATTCAGGTAGTTATTGCCAAGTCTCACAGGAGCAGCTGCGGAGATCTTTCGATCATCTGCCGCTGTTCGAACAGCTTCATTACAAAGAAGAGGTCATTATGAACAGAAATAATCGAAGTGAATTCGATTTAAACAGCATTGATGAGTCTGATCTGAGGAAAATGCCTATGGTTGGAGAGGTTCGTGCACAGCGTATCCTTGAAAATCGTCCCTTTGAAAACTGGGATGATTTGAAATATAAAGTTCCCGGTATTTCAAACCAGATGGTTCAGGATTTACGGGAGGGTGGTGCTTTTATCGGACATAAATAGGTAATAATGTCCGGCGTGTCCCGACAGGCAAATGTCGGGACATTATGAATATAATTGATCATCTGCAATTTCCATGGTATACTGTGCAATAGATTTTCAATAATTTATGCCCGTAACCTGGAATCTGGCTATGAAAACAATTCCAAATGGTATCTCTTTTTTACTACTTTTAATTTTTTCCTGCGCTTCGGTTAAAACGGAGGGCGTTAAAAGTGCTGTTGGAACAGACCTGGAAAAAAACATCCCATTACAACCGTATCCTCCTTTTTCTGGTGAAAAGCTGCGAATCCAGGTGGTTGAGTTTAAAATGGCGCCTGAAATTGCTGTCCAGTATCCCCAGCTGGCTGAAAAACAGGTCGGTATGGGATTAAGCAGCCGTATGATTGATGAATTTTATGAAACAAAACGTTTCACATTCGTTGAAGAAAAAGCGGATATGCAGGAAAAGCTTATGGCTCAATGGGCACTGTCCCAATCCGGGATTATTGCAGAGAGCCAGCAGATTAATTCGGATGGAATCAGCGCACCTCAATTCCTTGTTTATGCAGAGCTCGTTGACTTCAGTGTCAGTAATTCTGAGGTTGTAAAGGGACTGTCACTGGAAAAAAGGGCTACAACCAGAATCACTTTTCAAATACGCTTTTTAAACGTTTCAACCGGTGAATTTGTCCCTTCATCGGGAACTGGTGAAGCGACCTCGATAGCCGCATCTGTCTGGGTAAACCCCGAACTGCCATTTGACCAATCAACCGTTGGTATTGCAACGCAAAGAGCTCTGCGGAATGCTGTCTTTGAGCTGTTAAAAAGAGTAAACCTATAACACTAACAATTGATAAGGAACTATCGTATGAAAACTTCAAAGAGTATACTGTTAACTGTTCTTGTTGGTATCATTACCATAAGAACGTTTGCACAGGAAGGTTTTCCAGTTGCTGAACCTGGAAGTGCTGCAACCAATGATCCATCTAAAACCACCGTCGTATCGAATGGTATTGAAATGGTACGGCAATTTGAGTTGAGACCTGAGGCGGCTTCAAAATCAGGTCCAGCAAAACTCAATCCTGTCACATCAGATTACGAATTAGAGATATATAAAGAAGATATTGATGGCTGGGTCAAACAACAGGGGCAATCTCATAATCTAAGGGTGTCATATGGCAGAAGCAGCGGTGATGAAAAATACAAAATCACTGGAAGCTTCTCTGAACGAATCATTGTACCAAAACCTCTCATGAATGGTGAAACTAAACATGCGTTGTTTAATCATTTACTAAGCGTTAAGGGAAGAAGAAGATTTTTGCAGACAGATGATTTTGTGCTGGGTTCGGGAATCGGAGCTGATATGGTCATCTACTCAAAAAAGATTACTGACATGCTTAACTATATGGGTGATAACGTGAGCCCGATAGGGGGGATTTTTTCTCTTGATGTAGTAGCTGAAAAATATTTTTCATCACAAAAGGTCATTGGTGGTGTAATTCTACAGCAAAACATGTTCAATAAAACGCAGTCTACAGATCTGGGCGCTGCAGTACTTTACGGCTTGCCGGCTGGAACAAGATTGACACTCAATATTTATGCGTCATATCGTTTAACACTAATGACTTTTAAAAAAATCCCGGAATATGATATGATGAGTGGAACTTATACTGATGGCAGTTACAAACGGTTCGATTATAGCCAGGATGGTATCAGCACTCCACACAGCTTAACTATCGGTGCCGGGAGTATTATAAAAATCTCAGATAGTTTCGGTCTTAATATTGGTTATCGTATATTATTACTTGCAGAATATTACAGTTCGAATACGTTTACAGTTGGAGGTAGATTTGCGTTTTGAATCCGCTTCTGTCATTAATGTATATCATCAGCCGGTGATCTGTTTTTTTTCATTGCTTATCCTCATCACATTTTACGGTACACCAGTATCTGAAAATCATAAGGCAATAGGGGGGGGGGAACAGATCTCGTGTGAGGTCCTTGGAGTACATAACAAACTTTCTGATAAAAACTGGAAGGATGAACGGATCGGACTGGGTGTACAGGCTTTATTGACAGAAGCTCTTTATCAGTGTGGAATGTTCAAATTTGTAGAAACAAACGACCGTATCCAAAAAAAACGTGAGGAAATCGCCACTGGCATGTGGCATGGCAAGTATAAAAAAAAAGATTTCTCATTATTGATCGAAAAATCTGAAAATGAAGTCCTGGCGTGGGCAACACTTCTCTACTTCGGGAGACCTCAATCAGAACTGTCAATAGGAATAGTGCACAGAAACACCGATGCAGCAGTTATAAGAATCGAAATTACCCTGCTACAGAAAAGTACCGGGAAAAAATGGAAAGCAACCGGTGAAGGAAAATCCACAACAACTGCATCGAGTGTCCTTTTTACCTATCAGGACGATAAAGTAAAACTTGACGAAACCAATATCGGTAATGCGTTGAAAAAAGCTATCACAGATGCGGTAGATAATATTGTCAAAGAGATTCAGATTTAATAACTGAATAGAACAATGTTTTCTTGCTTCAATACCTTCTTATAACTGCAGCAGATAGACAGGAGATAACTACCTGTCTATTGACCCTCTCAATACAGTTACATTGAAGCCTTTATGCGCGCAATAGATTGTGAGTTATTCGCGTCAAGCTATTGCCGGGTTCAGGCACTGCTCAACAAAACTGGTTACTGCTCAGGAGTCAGATTTCAGAATTCATCCCGAGCTCGGGATGGCTACCTGAGTAGTAAAAAAAAATAATTCTGCTAACACAATGAATTTAAAAAAGAACTGAATTATGTTATTTCGCCTTCCAATTTCGGCACTTGTTTTTTTATTCCGGCAATTCTACAATTCTTTAGAAACAATAAAAAAAAATGTATAAGAAAAGACTTTAACATGGAAGCTGATATGAAACACATTGATTCTAAAAGATATATGAGACTTATTTCAATTATTATGCTGATAGTACCAAACATAGTTCTGGCTTTAGGTTTACTTCATTCACGAGGTTTGGTTGATTTTAAAATACCTCTTGAGTATGGGTTTCTTTTTTCGATATTCTGTACACTGTTTTTGTTGTGGTGGTCACACACTATTCTATTTCGTCTTACCATTTTTTCCAAAACAGCTGATGCTCTGAGCAGATCAAGCCGAGTGTTTGAACCGGTGCAAAATTTCGTTGATCTTCCGGATAACGACAAAGAGGTCCAGGAACTGGTAAGCTCCGTGGAGACGCTCATCGAGGATGTTCACAAAACCCGAAGGGAACTGCTTGAGAGCAAATCGACTCTTTGCACGGTACTTAGTCATATTCCGGACATTGCGGGAAATGATATTGATCCGGACATCGTGGTAAAATCTCTGCTGGAGCTTCTAACAGATTCCTGTCATGCACATTCTTCATGTATTACACTTGTGAATCCGCTCTGCGAATATGAAATTCAATCAAAAATCGGTTTTGAGGACCTTCCAGATGAACGGATATTAAGGCATGCCAGACCATTTTTGCAATGGATCGAAAATGAACGCAAGACGATTGTGATGCCTCGTGCCACAATGAAAAAGGGGGCGTTCTTCAGATTCCCTCTTGTGTGTGTTCCTCTGATTCATGAAAACCATTACATTGGTGCACTTCTGCTCTGCGATTCCCGTGAGGGCCAGGAACTTAATAATGAGCAGCTTTCTCTTGTGACCAGTATCTGCTCTCAGATCGCGAGTGTTTTTGAAAGCGCACGGTTTAAAACAAACGTCGAAAGGGTTTATATCGATACCATTGCCAGTCTTGCGCTCTCCGTTGAGGAGCGAGACCCATATTTGCGGGGACATTCCTGCAGGGTACAGCAATATGCAACGCGGATTGGTACTGCAATGGGATTAACAGGAGATAGTATTTCAATTATTCGGGATGCTGCCCGTCTGCACGATATTGGCAGTGCTGGTATTAACGGAGCAATACTTTTTAAAAATGGTCCCTTGACTATAGAAGAACATCATGTCGTGCAGCGGCATGCGACGATCGGAGAAAATATTGTGATACCCCTCAAAATGTACCGTAGTTTACTTCATCCGATTCGTCATCACCACGAGCGCCTTGATGGGACAGGGTATCCAGATGGATTGAAAGGAGACGATATATCAATTGAAACCCGCATTGTATCTGTAGCCGATATTTTTGATGCCCTCCTTTCGGATCGTCCTTACCGAAAAGGACTTGTGCTTGGAAAAGCGAAAAATGAGCTCATTACACTTGCGGTGAATGGAAAAATCGACAGAACAGTTGTAGAGTGCCTGTTTTCGCTTTTAGATCAGGGGGAATTAGAGCTTCCGTCAGCATCGTAATGTAAAATGATAATCTTGAAAACCGCAATCGATTACGCGTTATCCGCGTCAAGCTACTTGTGGTTTTCAGGATTATCATTTCTCCTCAAATAATCCCATGAAAAGTTCTCGCATTTCAAGGAACCGGGGTAGTTCAAGATCTTCCCGGTCCTTACCCAGTACACCGGATGTTTCATAGTAAAGCTCCCGGAAAAACATATCCCTGATCTGCTCAGGAGAGTTTTCTTTGCGGTGAAAATGTTCTATTTCCGTTGATGTAAATTTTTTCACATATTCCAGCTTTTTCTGTTCCCGCTCACTGGAATAGAGCTCAGGCCTTGCTTCCATTATGGGGTTGAAAACCTTCTGATCAAGAAAATCAACAAGCCGCTTCACTTTTTCCTTTTGATGATCCATCCTGCTCCTTACTTTTATTTTTCGAATGAAGTAAATATCAGGTAATTTTTATAGCCTCAACAGGACAGCTTTGTGCCGCTTCATTAGCACAATCCTGCAATTCTCCTGGTACATGTTCGATAATAGCTCGTGCGATTCCATCTTCTCCCATTTGAAAAAGGTCCGGGCAGATTGATGGACACAACTCACAACCAATGCAAGTTTCCGGCTCAACATGAACTCTCATGGAAAATCCCTTCGTGAAATAAATGAACTATTCGATCTCTCTGAAGATAAAAACATAGTTAGCAACAGGTGTGCCGCTCGATTAGCCATGAAAAAACATGGCCTGATAACTGTTGTAGTATTTTTATCTAATGTATTGTATATTATATGATTTAATCTCTAACGAGGAATAGTCAGTTAAAGCTATGAAACCAGTTTCTTCAGACAAAAACAGAGCACTAAATATTCTCCTTGTTTCATCAGAAATGTACCCATATGCAAAAGCCGGAGGTCTTGCTGATGTGGTTTCATCACTCGCAGCTGAACTTCGCCATCAGGGACACGATGCCCGCATAGTTATACCGCGTTATGAAATGATCAATCTTGAAAAACTTGGAATCACCTTTACTCTTGCACCTATGGGCGTCTGGATGGGGAACAGGGAAGAGTGGTGTTCAGTATATGGTTCCTATTCTGATGACGGTGTACCTGTTTATTTCATTGAGCATGATCTCTACTTTAATCGCTGGGGGCTTTACCACGATGAATCAATGAAAGACTATGATGACAACCCGAAGCGATTTGGGTTTCTTTCCCGTGCAGCACTTCAATTGTGTAAAGATATTAACTTCAAGCCCGATATTGTCCATGCCAATGATTGGCAGACCGCATTGTGTCCTGCTTATTTGAAACTCTGGCACTGGAATGATCCGATCCTTGGAGGTACAGCATCGATTTTGACTCTTCACAATATAGCATATCAGGGCGTATATCCAAAATCACATATGGAGTACCTTGGTCTTGGGTGGCAAAATTTCACTGAAGAAAAATTTGAAAGTTTCGGTCGAATTAATTTCTTAAAAGGCGGTATCTATTTTGCCGACAAAATTGCTGCGGTGAGTCCCTCATTTGCAAATGAAATTGTACAGCCTGGTAGTGGTTTTGGACTTGCCCCGTATCTTTCAAACCGGCATGATGATCTTTGCGGAATTCTCAATGGAGTTGATACTAAGATATGGGATCCACTCCATGACGGTCATCTTCCTGCAGCATATTCACCTCAGGACCTCAGTGGAAAGAAAGAGTGTAAGAGGCATCTGCAAAAAACATTTGATCTTGCTGAAGATGAAAACGTCGTACTAATTGGGACAATCGGGAGGTTTGTTGATCAGAAGGGATATCATCTGATTGCACAATCAATTGAAAAAATTCTTGGAAACATGCTTGTTCAATTCGTTATCCTCGGGACCGGAGAACGGAATTACGAAGAGTTTTTTGGCAATCTTCCTACCCGTTATAGTGGCAGAGCCGGTTCGTATATAGGATTTAACAATTACAGGGCTCATCTTATCGAAGCTGGGTGCGATTTTTTTCTGATGCCGTCGCTGTTCGAACCTTGTGGGCTTAATCAGATGTATTCTCAGCGCTACGGGACTCTGCCAATCGTTCGGGCAACCGGAGGTCTCAATGATACCGTGAAAAATTACAATGAAGCTGAGGGGACAGGGACTGGTTTTAAATTCTGGGATGCAACTGCTGATGCGCTCTATTATACAACCGGGTGGGCTGTAAGCACCTATTACGATCGTCCGCATCACATCAAGTCGATGATTCAGGAAGCTATGTCAGCAGACGTCAGCTGGGAACGCAGCGCTGAAAAATATATTCAGCTTTACCATTCAGCTATCGGGACTAAACGGCAGCGGGATTCTGCGTACAAACCTTACTACTGGTGAACGGCTCAAAGTATCAGGCGATAATGTCTGTCTGAGATCCTTTTCCAACCTCTTTTCCAACACTCATTGTTATGGACAATTCCATCTGCTTTTTTGCCTGTTCCAGTGTTTTTGCCTGAGCATTTTTGAGAATATCACAAACAGCCTGAGCGGAACTTGTAATTGCTTCTGTCGAACTCATATCTCTTCCTTTCACACTATCGTTTACCATATTTATCGGCAGAAATGGCGAGAACTTGAGAGGAATGATGAGGAATGATGAGGAATGATGAGGAAGGATGAAGGATGAAGGATGAAGGAGGAAGGAGGAAGGATGAAGGATGAAGGAGAATGTGTGTTTAACGATAGATGATAACTCCTGCGGTGACGATCCATAGCATGATATCGATCAGGAGCGGGAGGTCGGTGATAAGCATCATTTCGGGACTTCCTCCACGGTTTTTCATATGTACCAGGTAAAGATACCTGAAAATGCCATAGATGACAAAAGGAACGGTGAACACGAGATTCGTTGTATGGAATTTATTGGTTGTCTGTTCGGAAAGAGTATACAGGGCATACGCAACAACCGTTGATGCAGTAACCACTGAGATCATTTGATCAAGAAAGTAGGTGCTGTAGTCGGAAAGTACTTTGCGATGTTTTCCCGCATCATTTTCAAGGATAATCAGTTCATGACGTCGTTTGTTAAGAGCAAGGAATAGTGCCAGGAGAAAGGTGCAGATTGCGAGCCATGATGAAATACCAAGACCGATAGCCTGTGCTCCGGCATAAACTCTGATTGAAAAACCGACAGTGATTGTAAAAACGTCGAGAATGACAACATGTTTCAGAGAGAATGAGTATGCAGTTTGCAGAATAAAATAAGCTGTTATCAAAAGGAAAAAGGGAAGACCCAGAAACCATGCTCCTGCAAGTGTCATGAGAGTCAGCAGGAATAAAACCGAAGCTGCGGTTTTAACAGAAATTGTACCTGCAGCGATTGGCCGTTTTGATTTTTCAGGATGGCATCGGTCCTTTTCGCGGTCGACAATATCATTAAGAAGATAAACAGCTCCTGATATCATACAAAAAAGGAAAAATGCGGCAATGCTTGTAAGCAGCATATTGATATCAAATAAATTGCGGGAAAAAATCAGTGCAGAGAACACAAAGAAATTTTTTGTCCACTGACGGGGACGGAGGCTTATGACTATTCCAGCGATGTTTTTCATGAATACCCTAAAAAATTGAAACCGCTTCTGAGTAAGAATGACCAGAATATGTAATTTTGAGAAATTCGTTTAATCAGAGAAATTAGTATATGGATTAATATTGAAGGTGAGTTTTTTAAAATAATGGGTATAAAATTCAGTTGCATTCAGACTTTATACTTATACGTTCCTACATCTGGGCGGAAAGCGTTTCAAGCAGGCATTCCAGCGCTTTTGCAACAGTCTGCCGTCTGATCTCTTCACGACTGCCGTTGAATTCGAACTTGAATGTCTTAACATTGTCTCTAACTGTAATTCCAATATAAACTAAACCAACAGGTTTTATTTCTGTGCCGCCACCCGGTCCTGCAATACCAGTGGTTGAGATTGCGCAATCGGTACCGGTTCGATTTCTTACTCCATTAACCATTGCAAGTGCGGTCTGATTACTCACCGCTCCGTATTTATCTAAGGTTTCAGAGGGAACATCAATGAGTGCTTTCTTGATACTGTTATCATATGCAATGACTCCGCCATAGTAGTAGTTTGAAGAGCCTGCAATGTCGGTAAATGCTGCACCAATCAAGCCGCCGGTGCAAGATTCAGCAGTGCTTACAGTCCATTTGTTCAGTTCAAGAATTTCGAATATTTTTTGTATTGTGGTGGTCAAAGGTATTCCTTATTAATTTGTATATCGGGTTGGATCTGGCACCCCCGCAGCTTCAAACCCTTTACGGCGAATTATACAGCTGTCACAGCGTCCGCAGGCATTTCCATCATTGTCAGGATCATAACAACTGTGTGTTATTGAGTAGTCTACTCCAAGTTTTATGCCCAGTTTGATGATATCTGCCTTACTCAATGAAATCAACGGTGTGTGAATTGTCAATTTTTTGCCTTCAATACCGTTTTTTGTTGCAAGATTTGCCATTGTTTCAAAAGCGGCGATATATTCCCCGCGGCAATCGGGATACCCTGAATAGTCAACGGCATTGACACCAATAAAAATATCGCAGCAATCGATGATCTCGGCCCATCCTGTAGCAAATGACAGAAAGATGGTGTTTCGTGCAGGTACATAGGTGCTGGGTATTTCATTCTCATCATCAGTAGTGCGGTCTTTGGGTACTTCCATTTCTGAAGTTAACGAACTCCCGCCAAAAGCTCTCAGATCTATGTTTACAATACGATGATCGGCAGCGTTGAATGCATTTGCGATCCGTCGCGCAGATTCAAGCTCGACGGAGTGACGCTGGCCATACATGAAACTCATTGCATAAATAGTATACTCTTCATGAGCAGCAATTGCGCAACACGTTGATGAGTCGATACCGCCGCTTACAAGCACTACTGCTTTTTTCATTATACTCCCCGCCGCTCTCCCCAGATCAGCTTATGCAGCTGGACTCCCAGACGCACTGGTGCGTTTGTGTCAAGAATCCATGATGCACACTCTGATGCAGTTATCGTATTGAGATCTGGTGAAAAAATGACTGTACACTTTGAGTTTAAATTTAACCGCCGGACATGGTCTGATGCCCATGTGAAATCATCATGGCTTGAAAGTACATATTTAACCTCATCACGGTTGTTGAGGTAAAATATATTACTATCGAGAAACGATCCGCCCATTCCGCTTTCCGGACATTTTACATCGACGATGCGCACACACTTTTCCGGTAAAACAGAAATGTCAAGAGATCCGTTTGTTTCTACAAGAACCCTATATCCACGATCAAGAAACGCTTCACACAGCGAGGGCGTATCCTGCTGAAGGAGAGGTTCCCCACCGGTAATTTCGACTATAGAGGTACCATGTGATTGTACCTTACTGAGTATTTCATCTTCACTTAATATAGTGAATTCGTCAAATGCGTAAAGGGTATCGCAATACCTGCACTGAAGGTTGCATCCGGAAAGACGAACAAATGAGCATATTGTCCCTGCATACGTTGATTCACCCTGGATACTTTTGAATATTTCGCAAATTTTGAAACTACTCATAATATGCGGCACAATTTCCTGGCGTTTCAAATACTTCAATTCTGGCAACAGATCCATTCCACTCTTTGAGTGCTTCACGCAATTTACAAAAAATGTATCGTGCGATATTTTCCGAGGATGGGTTCAGATCTCTTTTGTCTAGTATCGCGTTAAGATCACCATGATCAAATTCACCGATGATCTCTTTTAGATGCTGTTTAAGGATTTTGAAATCGATTCCTATTCCGCATTTATCAAGACTTTCGGTTCGCACGGTAGCGCGTACAAGCCAGTTATGTCCATGGAGATTTTCGCAGGGACCCTGGTAGTTTTTTAACCGGTGTGCAGCAGAGAATGAGGCTTCAGTTCTTATTTCATACATAGTAGTTATCCTTCATTTGTTAGTAAATGCGTGGTTACCTGCTTTTTTATTGTTTATCCAGCAATTTTTCCCACCACCATCTGTTATCGAGATACCATTGGATTGTCTGGCGAATTCCCTGTTCAAATGTTACTGATGGTGACCAGCCCAGCTCCGATTTAATGAATGATGCATCAATTGCATACCGGCGGTCATGGCCGAGACGATCTTTGACATAGGTGATGAGGCTCTCGGGTTTACCAAGTTCTGCGAGTATATGTTTAACAATGTCAATATTGTGCCATTCATTGTTACCACCGATATTGTACACTTTTCCAGGAGTTCCCTTATGAAGGACCGTCGCTATTGCACTGCAGTGATCTTTTACAAAAAGCCAGTCACGGACATTCATTCCGTCACCGTATACAGGCAGTGGAATATCACGTAGTGCATTAGTTATCATAAGAGGGATCAGTTTTTCCGGAAACTGGAAAGAGCCATAGTTATTTGAACAACGTGTTATTATCGCGGGAAATGCGAATGTTTCAAAATAGGAGCGTACCAGAAGATCGCTGCCTGCTTTAGATGCGGAATAGGGACTGTTAGGGGCAAGGGGGGTTTGTTCCGAAAAATATCCCTCAGGACCAAGTGACCCATACACTTCATCGGTAGAAACATGCACAAAACGTTTGTCAGTTTTACCAGCCCAATGATTTTTTGCCGCCTGAAGCAAAATCTGAGTGCCAAGAACATTTGTCAATACAAACTGCTCAGGACCTGTTATACTGCGATCAACGTGTGATTCCGCTGCAAAATGCACCACTGAGGAAAAATCGTATTGAACGAAGAGCTTTTGAACAAGCTCCCGATCGCAAATATCACCATGAATAAATGTATAGTTGGGGTTGTTAATAGTGGCATGATGATTGTCGTTGTTTCCTGCGTATGTGAGTGCATCCAGGTTAATTACTGAATATTCTGAATGTTTCTCAAGAATAAGATGCACAAAATTTGAACCAATAAAACCGGATCCTCCGGTAATAAGCATCGTTTTCACGGTGACTCCTGCTCAATTGTTTATATTAAAAAAGTAAAAAATACATGACGACATCAATAGTTGCGATTATTTATACCCTTACATTTTTACAACCCCTATCCCATCCTTCCCCCGTTGACGGGGGAAGGTGCCGAAGGCGGATGGGGGAAAATCAGAACTATTCGCGATATACTATGTCGCTATGTATATAATCGCAACTCATTTAAATATACTAAACTGATATTTTCAAATGAAGTTTTTAAGAAAATGCGAACGTGAGGAGAGAACAACTGTATTTGAAAGGCTCAGCCCCTTTTAATCACATGCATTATCATTTCTATCAGTTTTCCTTTGATGCATAAAAATTCAACTTACTGATCTTCAGCGAATAGAATTTTTGACTTTATCAGATCTGGTTCATAATAAGTGCTGTGATTGAGTTTAACTGCAGTTGCAGGGAACGCATGCTCTTTGAATGACCAGTTTGTTTTATTTATAAATTTGTTATATTGCTCCATGATATCGGATGGGATAAAATTGGATTCAGTGTTAGTGAGCAGTTGTTCAGCTAAAAGCAGGGTTGGAATAAAACTCTTCTTACGTAAATCTTCATAGAGGTTTCTTATAAGGCTGGCCTGCCGTATTCTACTCTCTTCAAAACCTGCTGCTGGAGTAAGAAAGGTGAGCAGTTGATTACCCATCAATTTGTGAGTTCCACGAGTAATGTTAAGTTCGGCGGCAGCATTATCATTGATGACAGTATTCATCCCACCCATTGCGTTAGCGATTCGTATCAGACTGCTTTTGTCGATTACCATGTATTTATGAATTTTGAGGTTGAGAATACGTTCAACAAATGTACTGACAAATACAGGACCGCCATAGAGGTATGCCTGTGCAAGAGATTCAATGTCCTGTGCGAATGTTCCGATTAGTGTCTGGGAAGGAATCTGTGTTGTATTAAAAGTTGAATTCTGGTAGTTAACATTTAAAACATAGAATACTGCCGGTGGTGCACAGAGCAGAATGTTAAGCGGCATATATTTGCTGAGATAATTTATTTTTTCTTTTGATAATTGTGAAAAAATATCATTGGTATTGAACTCTGAAAGGAGCTTTGTGATCTGGAATGGCCTTCCATCATTATAAATCGTAACCGTTTGTCCGGTAATAAGATTTATAGCTTCAGAACCATCTATTTTCTCGACAAGAACAAGTCCATCTGAAAGATTCACTGTTGTCTGATCTGGTTGAATGTCAATAAAGAAATCAGCGCCGGAACCACCAACGGTAAATGATGTGTTCTGGGTGACTATTTTAAGGAGATCACTACTTTTTTCATAAACAGCTTTATACCAGATGCCTCCGTTTTTCTGATAAAGTTCCACAACGTTTTGCTCATTCTCCATAGCCCCGATTTTATCAAACACCAGTTCCGTGAATTTGTCAAGATCTATCCGGGTGTAGTTCCCAATAGATATTTCTGCCTGAGATGCCTCTTCAGTGATTATACGGTCACCTTGGTTGATCGTCAAACCGCTGTGTTGAGGTAATGATCGACCATCTCCGGCAATCACACTGAGTTCGCCAAAAAAGAATTCCAGTCGTGCGGTAACAGGTTTCAGATCAACTTTAACAGCATCGCGGGTACCAACTTCCAGATTGGCACTGTCGGTAACCTGATTAAACAGTCGTAATGCAGACAAATCTGATGTCGGTCTGATACCGGCAACTTTGAGAATTTCATAGTGCGTTGTACCTTTCAATGCTCTATATACACCCGGATTTCGCACGTTACCACTCACATGAATCTGGATACTATCGAGTGTGTTTGATTGTTTTGGAGTGTGATGTGTGCGATAAAGCGTGTAAACTTGCAGAGCGATAACACCTGCAATAAGAATATAAAGCATATTCTTCAATAATCTAAACCCGTTTTTCTTGTGCTTCATAGAAAATTCCTGTTCAGTATCTTGCCGGATCGTTTCGTACAAATGGATACTCCCTGATAATTCTCCACTGGGAGTTGAACTTTTTCCAGATCATGGCGACTCTGTTATCGGATGTATCACGCATAGTATTCATTCTATATCTGAGTTCTATTTCAACAAAATCATCGCCTTTCTTTTTTTCTTCAAGTGAGGTTAAAAAAAAGTTATACTTGTTTTGTTGTAATTTATTCAGATTTTTCTGGGCTGACTTCTTCCAGTTAATTATCGACACATCGGAGGGTTTGAATTCCGGATGGTAAAACCGGAACAGTCTGCTTGTATCTGCCCTTTCTTTTGCCTGAAGCCATAGATGCAGACTATCTTTCAGTGCTAAGCTGTCCGAAAAATGTATTTTTTCTTTTTCCCGAGTGACAACTGGCTGTTGTCGGGAAAAAGTTGCCATATCTTTGTATTCCAGAGATGTTCCCTGGTTATCAGATGTTCTTCCCATACCAATGTAATGAATTGTCTCATCTGTTATTTGTGGCCGTTTCGATTCAATATACATTTGCGAAATAAATAACAGAACGGAAACAATCAGTAAAATCCAGAATAGTGGTCTTGAAAGGAAATAACGCAGAAAAATACCTGCTTTGGCAATAATTTTTGGAATACCCAACCAGAAAGAACGCAAGTACTCTTTAAGATTTCTTTCAATGTTTAACCCTAATTCCCTGATAGAAAAACTTTTTGGAGTATCGTCATCATAAGTGTATTTATACGAATAATACCCGTAGTACCCGTAGTAGTAGGGGTAATATCCTTTTGAATGAACCACTCCGTTGAGAATTCCTCCAAAGATTCTGCATCCAACACGTTTTAATTGATTTTTTGCCTGTTGTGCAGCCTTGACAGGTGTCCACAATGTCCGAACAACCACGAGGCATCCATCCATTTTTGGGGCCATGGTGATAGTATCACTTACAGGGAGTAGCGCAGGTGAGTCGAATATGATGAAGTCCCCTCTTTGCCTGAGTTCCTGAATCAGATTATCAAAGAGTGGTGTTCCGAGAAGTTCTGCCGGGTTATAAGGGCGCTCTCCCGAAGTAATCAGTGAAAGATTTTCGAATCTTGTTGGTTTAAGAATTTCATCAACGGTAGATGTACCCAGAAGATAATCAGCAAGGCCTGTTTCCTTTGAAACGTTAAACAAGGTGTGCATTTGTGAACGTCTTAGGTCCGCATCTATGAGAATAACTTTTTTGCCATCCATCGCAAAAGTGATAGATAGATTTGCTGAAAGTGTGGTTTTCCCTTCACCCTTGACTGCACTGCAGATAATGAATGTTTTGAGCTTATGGGTTGAAGCGATATGCTTGAGGTTGGCGCGCAGCGCTCTGAATGGTTCAAATATGTTTTTTGATAAATCCATCTGTTCGAATAATTCCTGGTCTGCTTCGATATGAGGCACAATACCCAGTAAGGGTAATTCCAGCGATTTTTCTACTTCGTGTGGATCCTTGATGCTTTGATCCAGATATTCAATAACAAACGCAAGTGCAATTCCGATAATTATGCCCGCCAGTAATCCGATGAAGATAATAGTGAATTTTACTTTGCGTATTGGTACTTGCGGTGTCTCCGCTATTTCCAGAATTTTTAGATCCGATTCCTGTGAATCTTTTCTGATTTTCGCTTCTTCGTGTTTACTCTTAAGCGTCCGGAGTGTTTGAAGCGTTGATTCGGTTTCCCGTTGAAGAAAGATGTATCGTTGTTCCAGCTGGGGAAGCCTGATTAATTCGCCATTGAGTTGTTCGATCAGTTTTTCTTGTGCAATCCGCTTTGTTTCGAGTGCCGCAATCTCGATTGTCAGGTTTATCATTTCCTGTAACAGTGATTGACGGATAGGGTTTTTTACCAGCGTATGGCTGGCTGCCTCACGGTTTATGCTGTCGATAGTTGCATCTTTAAGACGCTCTATCTGATCCTTGATCGACTTAACTTTGTAGTGTTCAGAACTGTATTCTGACGAAAGAGTGTTGAGTTGAAGTTCAAGATCAGAAAGTCTGTTTTTAAAAGGATCGCTGTAAGTCATTGACTGAACAATGTTGAGTTCCTGATTACTGATCTGTGATTTAAGCTCCTGCTGACGTTCTCTGCTTTCGATTATATCAAGATTTGTTTTTTGGAGGGAGATCTCCATCTCTGAGAGCTTTGATACTGCAATGTTCGATTCACTGGAAAGTTGAATCATCTTATTTTCTTCTTTAAAGAACCTCAGAGAGTTTTCTTTGTCATTAAGATCTGACTGTAATTTGTCTATCTGGATTTCCAGCTTCGTAATAAGCCGGCTGACCTCCTGAGTATTGACATCCCTGCGATAATCGATATAGGTTCTGCAAAGTTCATTCAGTACATCTCGGGCATCATCCGGATCACGGTTTTTATAGGAGAGCTCTACTATATCAGTTTTTTCACCATTAGTTTCCCCCTGTTTGATCATCAGGCCCATGCTTATTGCAGTCGGGGGTATTGCATTGCCCATATTTTCGGCAACCAGTGAAAGTACTGATGGTGATTTAAGAAGTTCAAGATGTGTGTTAAGCTGTTTTTCCCGATCAAATCTTAGGAGAAAGAGCCGGGAATCATTTGAGAGGTCCTGCTGATCCGGACTGAAAAGCAGCCGTGCCTTGGTTATGTAATATTTATCGCTTGTTGTATAACGATAGACAGAGAACAGCACAGAAAGTAACGCGATTGCGATAATGACATATCTTCGACGAAGCACAATGGCAATATATTTAAATACATCAATGGCCTCTTCGTCATCGTCATTGTCGTCGTTTTTGAACTTGTCAACAAGTTCAGGTGATTGAAATGGCGCAGGGCGGTTACTAACTGATAATGGAGGAATATTCTGAATGTTTTCTGTACTGCCAGTTGCTTGCGCAGATTGTCTGTAGAGGTTTTTATCTGTTTTTTGATCAGATCTGTTCTCGTGATGATATTTGTTACCTGATGGATATGTTTCATTTGTTGAGTGTGAATGCGGATCGAATGAGGGTTGTTTCGGGAGTGCGTATTCAGTTTGTTCTAATGGTAGAGCTGCAGGGCGTTCTTTGTCTGATGCTTGTTGCGATGTTTGAGCTTGCGGCTCTGCTTTTTTTTCAGTTTGAACAGGTGGATGAGCTAAGGGCTGCTCTGAACCAGGATGTTCATCTTCTGCCTTGTTCAGTTTACTTACGATCTCTCCAAGACTGAATTTCCTTTTGTTCATTGATTGTGTTCCTGAAGATCATCTATGATAACCTGAATATCTTCCCGGGAAATTTCTTTAAGTTCATGCGCAAATCCATAATTAAGAGCAAGTTTGCATAGTCTATTTATCTCCCGGGGGATACCCCCGGTGCCTCTGAAAATAATCTCGTATCCCAAACTGGTAAAAATAGTACCTTTTTCAAGACCTGCAACCCGTAACCTGTGCTGAATGTATTTCGTTGAGCCATTAAAATCAAGGTTATTAAGGTGAAAACGGAGGAAAATTCTCTGATCAACCTGTTTAAGCAAACGAACCTTTTCTCTCAGTTCTGGTTGACCAACAAGAAATATGGTCAGGAAGTTTTCAATTCCGGATGAGATGTTAGTGAGATTTTTTATTTCGTCAAGAACACTATCTTCGATCTGCTGAGCTTCATCAAAGAGCAGTACAAGATGACGTTTTTCTTCGTAGAGAAGTGTCTCCAGCTTTTTTTTGAGGATCTGCATGAGCATATATTTATCATTACGCTCAGGAGTTTCGTTGTCCAGTATATCCAGACGATTGTCCCTGAATGAAATTCTTTTGACAATATCGTACAATATGTCGGTGAAACCAAAGCTTGAATTATTAAAATCGATTACCTCAAAATTCTGCGGCGGGAGAGAGCCAATCAATACATTTTTTGTAATGGTTTTTCCGGAGCCAACTTCACCGGTCAGCAGTCCCATGTTCATGTTTCGATCATTGACAACGTAAAGTAAGCGGTCGAGAGCCTCACGATGATCTTCACTCTCAAAAAAAAAGCGTGTATCACATACCTCTTCAAAGGGTTTTTCTCTCAAATGCCAATACTTGCGATAGCTCATCAGTATCTACCTCTGGTAAGAACCAGGAGATTTCGTGTGATTGCTTCAAAACACTCCCTGATATGTGAATCCTCCCCTGTAAGCATAAGTGGTTTGAGCTCTTTGATTGATGTTCTAATTTCTGGTGCAAACATAACGTATCCTATATAGTACAATGTGATCGAAAGGTATTTTTTTACCATTTCAGAAAACCGATTTCCGATCTGTATATCTTCTGCGCTTCGAATCATATTCAGTACAAGCAGGGTTTTTCGTCCATGGATCCATTCTTTCATTAAAGTGACTTCACCCGGGTAATCTTTTTCAAGGAAAGAGAGCATCTCATCCATTGTTGAAAAAACTCTCTTGCTGACTGGATCCGCAAACCCCTTAATAAGCTCCTGAAGGCCGGTTTTTCCAGGAAAAAGTCTGACAAGGCCTCTGATAATTCCATTTTTGAGGAAACCATAAGCATTTTCAATTGACGTTGGAAGTCCGTCACTGACAATTATTCCAAAAGGAAATGCTGCAAAAAAATCGGTGACATGATAATCACTTCCGGCACCGAGATCAACAAGGATAAAATCAGCGGCAATAGTTTTGAGGTTTTTGATTATTTTCTGTTTTTGTGAAAAATTTGGATTTGCCAATTCAAGGATATCGCTGGCCCCGCTTATTAAAACTGAGTTGGGCACGCAGGTAGGAATTAAAATATCCGCTATTTGTTTGTATCTTCCGGACATGAAATCCTGCAAACCGGCATTTGGTCGCTTGACACCAAGACACAAATGAAGATTCGCGCCTCCCAGGTCCGCATCCACAAACGCAACGGAGAAGCCTTTTTGGGTCAGGGCAGTACCGATATTTGCGGTGATGGTACTTTTGCCAACACCACCTTTGCCCCCTCCGATTGACATAATAATTGGGTCGGCCATAGTTTCAAAAAGATTCCGGTCGTTATTTTCTGCTCAAATTAGAAGTTATCAAAAGAATATTAAGTGAGATATTGAGAACAGACAGAATACTGGCAACAACGCCCCAGGGAATTTGAAATGAATGGGGAGCAAACATAGTATCCCCCGGGTAAAGGAGATATTTTTTTGTATCGTAACTTGTGTTCACACCAAGGATTTCCTTACTGTTAATTGTTACCACGGTACCATCAGCTCTGATAATCTTAAATAATTTAACCTTACTATTACTTACTCCACCACACATTGCAATAACCTTTAACAGGTCTATTGGTTCGTAAATCTGATATTCACCAGGTCTTGAAACCGCGCCGATTACAAAAATTTTATTGGCGTAGTAAGCCTCAATGGATATTGAAACTACAGGATTGTTAACGTACGAGGAAAGCTTTCCCTGCATTATTTTAACCAGCTGTGCTGTAGTCATGGAGGCTGCGTCTATTTCACCAATGACAGGGTAATTTATCCGTCCATCGGGACGGATCTTATGCCTTCCAGAAAATTCCGGGTGCTCAACGACTGCGATGGATATTACATCACCAGCCTGGAGGATATACTCCTGAACCTGACCCTGTATCTGGAAGATGGTTGCTGATACCAGGAAGATCAAAACAAATTTCATATATGTTAGCTCATATTGCATTCAGCTGGTTTAACAATGTAAAAAAACCAGTTACAAGTTATATATTATACAAAAATCTGTTATCATTATCAATAGCCCTTTTTTGCCTTCCGGAAAAACCTGTTTTCAACAGGCGGTTCTGCAAATCGGGTTCGAATCTAATACCTCGTTTCACCCCCAAATATAGCTAAAACACTTACTTTCCGTGCTGAGAGTTCAACAAACCATGATAACAAATATAAAATATACAGGAATTAATCCTATATATACATCACAATCAGCCTGTATGTCAAACTGTTTATTAAACAGGTAATTAAAACCGTGAATATTCTTCAGGGTTGGGTTTGCTCCTGGGAAATGAGTGATTGCTGCTGAGAAGTTGGTTGTTGGGTAGTGGATACTGAATTTCCCGAAGCATTATATGAGGACACAGGTTCACTTTCGGATGTCTGGCTTTGAGACGAGTACCCTGACTGCTGGCTTACTTTTTCTGGTCGGGATGATGTTGTTTGCGAAACCTGATCTGGATTCGGCTGAGTAGACTGGTTCAATTCGGGTAGTTCATTCTCGGGTGCTGGAGGCGGTGGAGGTGGTGGAGGTGGTGGAGGTGGTGGTGTATGAGTTACTCTGGGACGTGGTCTGGGCGGTGGTGGCACAGGTTTGGACTCTTTCACTGGCGGTGTTTCCGGAACTGGTGCACTGATTGTTGAATCTGCATTTTTGACACTGTCTATGCTGACGGCTGTTGAAGTTGTGTCTCTGGCGGGGTTCTTCTTTTTGAATAAAGTGTAATTTTTCGAGAAGGACATGTCTACTTTCATCCCGTAGAATCCAAATAAAACAAATGAGAGAATGGTGATTATAATAGACACAACGACTAATGTGAAGAGCGTTTTGTGGCGAGCGGGAAATGTGAAAAGTCCCTGTTTTCGGGATCCATTTCTCAATATGCTGGCAGTTCTCAAAAGTTGCATCTGTGTGTCAGCAAGAACTGAATCACACTGCAGGAATAACTGCTTATCTAAGACGACTTCATTATCATTGTTTTTACGGACTGAGAAAGTTTCAAGTTCAGATTCAAGCCAGTCTTCAAAGTTGTCCGGATCAGTGTGCTGGAATTTTCTAAAAAGTGAGATGGCGCATTCTGAAACTTTCTCTGAGCTTTCCTCTACGGTTTCTCCGTCTGAACGTAGTTTAAAAAAATATTCCTTCAGGGATGAAGAAACAAGAGAATAAAATGCAGCAGCGTCACCGCTGGCTGCTATATGAGAAAGGAGCTCATGTCCTGTTAAGATCTTTTTTTTCATGGCTCAAAAATACTTCCTTTGGAACTATTCAGCAAAGTACATTAATGTCGAAAAATAATCTCCGTAAGATATATTTACTATCAGTTCCTTAAAAATGGAAGAATTAATTTGTTTTTTCTTTTTATCCATTTTTCTGACATTAAGTTCATTGTATAAAGGATGATAGTTGATAAGAAACACTGAAACGAATTTCATGCAAACGGCCTTATCGCTTGCGGAAACGGTAAAGGGGACAACTTTTCCAAATCCTGCAGTAGGTGCAGTGATTGTTGTTAGAGGTATTATTGTGGGGCAGGGTGCAACAAATCCCTGGGGTGGATTACACGCAGAAAAAGCGGCCATCGCTATGGCAGGAGAAAAAACTTTTGGAGCGACAATGTATGTCACACTGGAACCCTGTTGTCATTTTCATGGAAAAAAAACCCCACCATGCACCAATGCAATTATTGAGGCAGGTATATCTGAGGTTTATGTTGCGCTTGAAGATCCCAACCCGCTTGTTGCAGGAAAAGGAATAACACAACTTCGCGAAGCCGGGGTCAGGGTACATCTGGGACTTTTGAGGGATGAATCAACACTGCTCAACGAGGATTTTATTAAAGGAGTTACTTCACGTAAAGCCTGGGTTACACTCAAGCTCGCTCAAACCTTTGATGGAAGAATCGCTGATCAGTGCGGAAATTCCAAATGGATTACAGGTGAGGACTCCCGGGAATACGTCCATGAACTTCGTCGTCGTCATGCAGCTGTTGCTGTTGGTATTGCTACCTTGAGAGCCGATAATCCCCGATTGAATGTCCGTCACAAAAGTGGGTACAACCCTGCACGGATGGTCTTTTCAACTGATGAAACTATTCCTCAGAGTACGTTTTTTGCTCAAAGTGCCAGAGAAACCAGAACTATTGTTGTCGTTTGTAATGGAACTTGCGGCTTAGTTGAAAAGTCTGAGAATGGGATCGAATACTGGCATCTTGGAAATGAACCATACAGGGAGGCTTTACAGGCATTCCTTAAGATCGCTTATGAACAGCATATTGTCAGTATTTTTATTGAGGGTGGTCAGAGAGTCGCATCAGAATTTCTTTCTGCTGGACTTGTTGATAGAGTTTATCTTTTTTATGGAAACAGAATCCTGGGTGGAGGCAGGGATGGGTTTCAATTCCCAAAACCGTTAACCATGAAGGAGGGAATCTTTTTGAATGAGATTCAGTTTAAAACCTTCAGAGATGATTTCATGGTGACTGGCAAACCCGTCTGTGCTCAAATCGTTTCATAAAAATAACACATCATTACCCATAGTTTTAATTATTTTTAGCTATTTAAAACTAACTTACGCTCCGGAAAAGGGATGATGCAGAGATCGCCCTGAGTTCCGGAACACAAGTCAGGGATAGATTTCAAGGAATAGTATAATGTTTACCGGTTTGATAGAGTGTACTGGAACTGTTGTCTCTGCGAGTCGTACTGGCAGCAATATCGTACTGGGTATTAAACCGTGTATGAAAACTTTTACAACTTCTGTTGGTGCTTCCGTTGCCATTGATGGTGCATGTTTAACTGTTGAGCGGATAGAAGGTTCTACCAGTTTCTTTTCTGCGGTTTTGGAAACCTTAAACCGTACAACATTGCAATCCGTTTTGCCGGGAAGAGCTGTTAATATGGAACGGGCACTGAAAATTGGTGATCGTCTGGACGGGCACTTTGTAGCAGGGCATATTGATGGTGTCGGGACGATTGTCCGTGACAGAGACCGTAATGGCAGCATATTGCGGACAATCCGGGTTCCTGAAGAACTCAATGAGTTCATGGCGGAGAAAGGGTCTGTTGCCATCGATGGAATAAGTTTAACAGTAGCCAGCTCAGGGAACTGTGAAATTTCCATATCCTGTATACCCTTGACTCTTCAGAATACGGTGCTGTCACAGAAAAAAGTTGGAGACTATGTTAACATCGAGTGTGATGTTCTGGCCCGTTATATCAAACGTATTTTTAATTCTGGAAGAAACAGTAGTATGTCTGGAATATCCAATGAATCACTGCTGCTTAAAATGGAGGGAGCGGGGTTTTGAAAACATTTGCGGAAATCGAAGAAATTATCAATGAATATAAAATGGGAAAGCTTGTCATCATTGTCGATGATGAGGAGAGGGAAAATGAGGGTGATCTTGCGTGCGCATCAGAGTTGTGTGATGCTGAAAAAATCAATTTTATGGCAAAACATGGAAGGGGGCTGATCTGTGTCTCCATGGAGGGAAAGCGGCTGGAAGAACTGCATATCCCAATGATGGTACAGCAGAATACGTCCCGGTTTGAAACTGCCTTTACCGTTTCGGTTGAAGCCAGAGAGGGAACCACCACTGGTATATCCACCCATGACAGGGCTGCAACGGTTAAAAAATTATGTGACTTTCAGGCTAAACCGGAGGATTTTGTAAAACCTGGTCATATGTTTCCTATTCAGGCGCGTGAGGGCGGTGTTCTGGTTCGGAGCGGACAAACTGAGGCATCGCTGGATATGGCAAAATTAGCCGGATTGTATCCTTCAGGGGTTATCTGTGAAATCATGAATGATGATGGTACTATGGCCCGATTGCCTCAACTAAAGGTATTTGCACAGCAGCATAATCTCAGGATTATTTCTGTTACTGACCTTATCCGGTACAGAACTGCTCATGAAAAATTGATTCGACAGGCGGTAGTTTCGAGGCTTCCGACACAATATGGTGATTTCAATCTTATTGCATACGAAGATGACGTTTCAGGAGCAACTCATCTGGTGATTCAAAAGGGTACTCCAAATCCTGAGGAACCATTTCTTGTTAGAGTTCATTCCGAGTGCTTTACGGGTGATGTACTTGGCTCCAGCCGTTGTGATTGCGGAGATCAGCTACATCGGGCGATGGGAATGATTCATGATGCGGGAGCGGGAGTGATTCTTTATCTGCGTCAGGAAGGCAGAGGGATCGGTCTGGTGAATAAACTGAAAGCCTACAATCTTCAGGATCAGGGAATGGATACCGTTGAAGCCAATGTTGAACTTGGGTTTGCACCCGATTTACGTGATTATGGAATTGGCGCTCAGATTCTGGCTGATCTTGGGATCAAAAAGATTCGATTAATGACTAACAATCCTAGAAAAATAGTTGGACTTGAGGGATATGGGATGAAGGTGGTAGAGCGTGTGCCACTTGAAATCACCCCGGGAAAAAACAATCTCAGGTATCTTTCAACAAAAAAAGAAAAAATGGGGCATTTGCTTGAAGGGGGATTAATATGTCAATCGTAATTGAAGGACACTTAGATGGGAGTGGAAAGCGGTTCGCGCTCATAGCTTCCCGTTTTAACGAATTGATTACACGTAAACTCGTGGAAGGTGCGGTTGACTGCCTGATCCGTCACAAAGTCGACCGGGATTCACTTGCTATTGTGTGGACACCCGGAGCTTTTGAGATTCCGGTAACGGCCCAGAAAGTTGCACGTTCCAAAAAATTTGATGCAATAATTTGTGTGGGAGCTGTAATTCGTGGTGGAACACCGCATTTTGATTACGTAGCTGCTGAGGTTTCCAAGGGTGTTGCACAGGTGGGACTTCAGGAATCAATGCCAGTTATTTTTGGCGTTCTTACTACCGATACGATTGAACAGGCTGTAGAAAGAGCTGGTACCAAGGCTGGCAATAAGGGATGGGATGCGGCTTTAAGTGCTCTTGAAATGGTTGATCTGTTTTCAAAGCTGTGAAATAACTATTTTTAGTGCCCGTTCGTATTTTAGTTTTATAAATAATTTTTAGAAAGATCAGAATGGATAGTACCGAACACAAACATGAAGGTGCTTTTAAAAACAGAAGAAAATCGCGAGAACTCGCGTTGCAGACCCTCTATGCATGTGAAATTGGTTCAGGGGGTGACGACTGGCGTCAGATGTTGAATAATATCGCAGATTCATCATCGTTTTCTCCGGATGTCGTAAACTATGCTTCCGAACTGGTGAAAGCTGTTTACGATAACAGAGAAAGTCTGGATGAAATGATCAGGGATCGGGCTGCAAACTGGGATCTCAAACGCATGGCTGCTATCGACAGGAATATACTCCGGTTATCGATTGCGGAATTACGTTTTTTCCCCGATACTCCGGTTAAAGTCGTTATTGATGAAGCTGTCGAACTTGCCAAATTATTCGGCACTGATGACTCTGGGAAATTTGTAAATGGAATCATAGATTCGATAAATAAGAAATTGAAAGGACAATCCGGCACCTCTGGAAAGGAAGGCTTTCAGCATGGATAAACTCCATAATCGTTACAATCGCATTTTCGCTACCGTTGTGTTTGCGATTGCGTTTTTTGCTTTTTTAATGACAACATCGCCAACGGTCGCATTCTGGGATTGTGGTGAGTATGTTGCTAGTGGACACTCTCTCGGCATACCGCATCCTCCAGGTAATCCGCTATTCATGATGATTTTGCGTGTGTCGAGTATCATCATGCCTTTTTTTCAGGACGTCGGCTATCGGATGAACTTTGCAGTTGTCATTTTCAGTGCACTGACCGCTTTGTTTATCTATCTCACAGCAGTGAGAGTTGCAATTGCAATGGTTGGTATCCCTGACACAACCTGGAAGCGTTTTTCTGTCTACATTGGTGGTGTCGTTGCAGGATTGTTTGCTGTTTTTGGGAGTACTTTCTGGTTCAGTGCTGTTGAAGCATCTGAAGCTAATCCATCAATGATGTTTGTTGCTGTTGCAACGTGGCTCGCTCTCAAATGGGCTCAAAGTAATGCCATCAATAAGGATCGGCTGCTCATTTTACTTACCTATATTAGTTTTCTCGGTATTGCTGTTCACATGTATTCAATGATCATTCTTCCACCGGTTTTCCTCTTTATCATTCTTATGGACAAGGAAAAACGCACAGACTGGAGAATATGGCTCACAGCAATTGGTCTGGGTGTAGTAATTAAAGAGATGCCTCTCTATATCTGGGCTGGGGCAGTTATGACGGTTTTTACCGGCCTGATGGCTGTTATGGAAGGAAAACATCAGAAACAGTGGCAGTTCTGTTTCTGGATCACACTGTTTGCTTATATCGGTTTCTCCGCGCACCTTTACATTCCAATACGGGCTACGCTTGATCCGATGATTAACGAAAACGACCCGTCTTCTTGGATCGCTTTCAAAGAGTTTCTTGAACGAAAACAGTACGGCTCAGAAGATATGTTCTCCCGTATGTTCTGGAGAAGAGGGAGCTGGGCTCATCAGCTTGGAATTGAAGGTCATATGGGCTATGGTGGTTTCCATCTGACACAGTTCTTCCGGTTCAGTCCTCTTGATACGGAGCGCTTTTTTGGTTTCGAAAAGCTTTTTATCTATCTGCTCCCGACATTTTTCATGATTTATGGCTGGTATTATCTTTTTAAGAAAAACAGAAATATTGCGATTTTTCTTGGCTCTCTGTTTCTGCTCTGTTCCGTAGGCCTTGTGCTATACATGAACTTCTCAGATGGAACTCGTCCGGAATACCGTGATTATGTTCAATGGGTAAAGGCTGGAAAACCTGGTGCAGAACCAATAGTCCATAGAGAGGTCCGTGTTCGTGATTACTTCTGGGCGGCAGCATTCATGTATCTGGGTATGTGGATGGGTATTGCAGGGACAGCTGTCATGCATTTTCTTTATACTCACAAGAAGTCCATGTTCAGAACGACACTTGCTCCAGTGGTGTCCCTGTTGTTGATCGCCTCACCGGCAGTGCCACTAACACAGAACTGGGCTCAAAGCTCACGTAAAGGTGATTGGGTTCCTTACGATTATGCGTACAATCTGCTCATGTCCTGTGAAAAGGATGGAATCCTTTTTACCAATGGTGATAATGATACCTTTCCGCTCTGGGCGTTGCAGGAAGCATATGGGATACGCCGTGATGTCAGAATTGTTAATTTAAGCCTTGTCAATACAAAATGGTATATCAAGCAGCTTAAAAGAAATGATCCTAAAGTACCCATTTCCTACACTGAAAAACAGATCGAATCCGAGATTGATCATCGTCTCAATCCCTACACCGAGCCGACGAAGTATACTCTTCCCAACGCAGGGATTACCGTAAATCTTCCAACCCGTCAGCAACTGAATGCTTTGCGTGTGCAGGATTTGATGGTGGTCAATATCGTCGATGCAAACGCATGGAAAAAGCCGATCTATTTTGCTGTAACCGTTTCGGATGATAATCTGATGGGGCTCGGTCCATACCTTAAGATGCAGGGGCTTGTGTACCGCGTGACGCCTCAGGTGGTAACTGATGCAGATCGCCTCGATATCCCCCGCACGGTTCACCTGCTGGATTATGTTTATAAATTCAGGGGGCTTGGTGATGGGAAAGCACAGCTTAATGATACTTCTGAGAAGCTTCTTTCCAACTACGCAGCTTCATATATACAAATCACTCTTGCTTTACGTAAACCTCTTATGGACATGAAGAATGAAGTTACGATGTTAAGTGCTCAGAAAGATTCAACAGGTCAGGTAAAATCGCTTCTCGATACGAAAAAGAAAGCGTATGAAGACTCGTTGTCACTTGTCCTTAGTAAACTGAATCAGTGTGTAGCGATGATGCCGTGGGACTGGCGTCCCCGTATGTTGCGCCATGAGACTCTTATGGGACATGGAAAGCCTCTCGAAGCTGAAGAAAAGATGCGTGAAGCACTCGAGATTGAACCTGGCAACACGGAATATCTCAGAATGTTCGCTCAGGCTCTGGATCAAAATGGTAAGAAAGAAGAATGTATTACGGTTTTGAAAAAAATGTTGAATAAAGGAGATGCTGATCCGTGGTATACTTATGCATCTATAGCAAAATGCTATGAAGACCTTGGTAAGTTAGATAGTGCAGTTACCACTATGGAACAATTTTCTTTAACTCATCCTGGCGATCGACGTGCAAGTACCTATATTCAACGTCTCAATGAGTTGAAAAAAGGTAAATCTGATACTGCTCTTAAAACTGAAGCGCCCGCAGTAGTACCAGCTGTAAAAAGTAACTAACGGCTCTCAATTTTGACCAGCCCTGTTTCTGAATAGTACTCAGAAACAGGGCTTTCCTTTTCTGATCTATTTCTTCGACAAGCTTCCCACCAGTTGCGCTATAAGCGTAAATTGCGAAATTTCTGCAAAAAGAGCGCTCATCTTTTTCGATTAAATAGGGAGAAGCACGAACGAATCTTTTCGGGAATTCTGAGCTGATGTTAGTAATTGATAGATGCGTTGTTTCGTGTGTGGCTGTTTTTGGTTTTCAATGCAAATCTTCATTCTTCTTCTTTTTTTCAGCATACAGCTTTTTATCTGCCTCTTCGATCAGATCATCAAAACTGATATCTTGATTAGTATTATCTGGCGAGTAGATGGTATATCCCAGAGAAATGAGGATCTGATACCCTTTATTTGATCTGTTGTTATACTCAGTCAACAATTCTGAAATTCTTCTTTTCAATGGTACAAAGTCATCGATAGATACATTTTCAATCAGTATGACAAATTCGTCACCGCCGAACCTACTGACGATATCATAGTCCCGGCAGACATTTTTCAGAATCGAAGCGGTAGTCTGCAGTGCACAATCACCTTCTTTATGACCATGTATATCATTGATTGATTTGAATTTATCAAGATCACAGTACACAAATAGAAGATTAGTACCTTTCCTTTTTGCCATGCTTAAAAATTTTTCGCCAAAGATATAAAAACCTCTTCTGTTGTAAAGACCTGTCAATTCATCCTGAAAAGAGAGAATCTCCAGTCTGTTGTTGAGTTTTTTGAGATTCTCCAGTGCGTTATTCAAGTCATTTGTGCGTTCCTGTACTTTTATCTCCAGAAGCTCCCGCTCACGGAGAAGTTCCTGATAGTGAATTGTGTGGTTGAGAGCATTTTCAATCAAACTGACCAGATTCCCAAGATTGATCATATGTATGGAATTCAAAATAAGATCATTATAAAATTGATTTTCGGGTGGATTTCCAATGATAAGAATGTAAGCAGGTATTTTGTCTGTTCCAATGTAAAACAGGTGTATTACAAGCTTTTCGAAAAAATTAAAACTGCCAAGTTCACTGAATATTGTGGTATTTTCGGATGTAAAAGATAAAATGTGTTCATTTCCTGTATGTTTAAGGAAGTCCTTGTTAGTAAATAACTGGAAAAGGCATTCAGATTTCCCGGGAAGACTGATATCTGAGCAGCATCCTCCGGATCTTTTTACCTCAAAACCATTACCGCGTCTTTCCAGAACAAGAAATCCACCGAAATTAAGACGATCTATAATAAAATTAGCTAATTCAATGAATATCTCATCTATATTCCGGGTAGCAGAAAGTTTCCTGCCAGTTTCATAAAGATCTTTATATAACTGAATTTGATTGTCAAGCTCAAGCTGTGTGTTATATAAAGCATACTCTGTTCTTACCAGACGTTTAACCTGTTCTGCAAGAAGTTTGTTCTCCTGAACAATGCGCCGGGTATCATCAGTTTCATCAGGTTGCATTGGTGAATGAGAATTCACGAAAATTCCTCATAATGTTCATCAGTGAGTAGTCCTGGTATTTTAATTTCAGTAAAATGCTGCAATGATTACCGTAAAATTATGGAAATAATTTTTCCCGGCGACAGGTCCCATTTCCCCATAACAGTATAAACCTGTCCATGGAACCTCAGATTTGACAAAAGATTGCAATTTCTTCTGTATGATCATCTTTTCCTCGGTTCGCAACACCTTACTTCTACCGGCACAATCGATCTGAAGAACAAATTTTGGCTGAGCACCATTTAACTGCCTCGTAATGTCCTGGGCCATAAGTTCAGCATTAGGCAATAACTTCTCGGGATTGCGGCTTATCATATGTATTTTTGTACCGGGCTTTAATTCTGTAGATACTCTTCCACTTCCTGTGGCAAAATCGACAACGGGCATTGCTCGAATGATGTATTCATCATAGACATTTTTCAATGTACCGGGTGCTTTAAGGCCAAGGCAGAGACAGCGGATACCGAGTTTGTGCCAGTTGGCAACATCCTCTTCCGGAATATATTCCTGTAAAACATCCGTAACTTTTCTGTTGTCAATTTCGAGTATGGTGTTCCCTTGAGATTTGGTTACTTCTCTTTCTATGCCGATGGGAATGCAACCGTGAGTTATGGCTGACGCAACCGATAGAGTCCCTGTAATGACCAGGCAGACAACACTGTCAGTGAGTACTTCATTATTATGAAATTGAAACATCTGTTTAAATTGCCAGTTATCTGCAGAGCCCCCTCCAAAAATCGGGATGTGATGATTAGTTGAAACACTACTTTCGAAAGAGCTCAGAAATGCATCATAATTCATCGAGAGATGATCAGGGAATATCCAGATACTCATGGTTTTATCGGTAATAAATGGTGTAATACTTTCACCAAGTTTTTTTCCTGCTTTTTCACAATCGGTTTTGACACCGGTAACCTTCGCTATCTCAAAAGTTAATTCATCTGACTGAATAATCATGATGGATAATGCGAATGGTGATTCATTATTAAAATCAAATGAGATGGCTCCTTCGCCAGTGCAACCGATCAGTTTTGCGTTATCAGTTATAGCAGAGAGGGTTTTTATCAGTATCTCATGCTGGTATCCGATCGTAGAAAAAAGAATTACAATATCACATTTTTCTGCACCGGCTGATTGCATAGCTTTATTGATAGCCTCTTTTGCAGCTATCTCGGGATTACGATTATAACTGAAGCCAGATCCGCATTTAGTTGCCATATATGCCTCTTTATTGAATTAAATGTAGTATAATCAAACATTTACCGCTGAAATTGCAAATGT
Organism: Chitinispirillaceae bacterium; assembly: GCA_016929595.1. Lineage (GTDB taxonomy): Bacteria > Fibrobacterota > Chitinivibrionia > Chitinivibrionales > Chitinispirillaceae > JAFGIN01. Next base: position 231 of record JAFGIN010000180.1, on the reverse strand, counting down.
CTGTAGCGTTGCGAGCCTGGATTTAATTCTACAGCTTTCAGGTTTGAATCGCAACCTAATAAATTGTACCCGGAATTATGATCTCAGAGATATTGGTTACTGGTACAATTAGAAATCTATTAATCAAATTCCGATGAGTCGGGATTGGCTGTTGGCTGTTGGCTGTTGGCTGTTGGCTGTTGGCTGTTGGCTGTTGGCTGTTGGCTGTTGGCTGTTGGCTGTTGGCTGTTG
>JAFGIN010000020.1 GCA_016929595.1 Chitinispirillaceae bacterium | reverse complement strand
CTTTTCATTAAGTTTTCCTTACTTTTAAAGTTCTGTGCCATGTCCCTATTGTACTGCACCCAAACCCCCCGCCAGTACAATAAGGACATGTACAATCTGCACATTACTCAAATCCGCTAATGTGCAGAAGTATCTGCACATTTTTCACAACATACTGCATTGTGTGTACATACACCTCCCCGCCATCAAGCCCTCTTATCCTCGCACCGTGCTCCCCCGCCATCACGCCCCCAGAAACGGATTGCATTCTCCCCGAAACTGCTGCGAATAGAGTCGAGCGCGCTCATGAGGTTTTCTTCACGCTCGGTGTCGAGAAACAGGTCCACCTGACCGTAAGGAAACGTAAGATCGTTACACTCAAGAAACATGTCGGTCAGGCGTACCCTTCGGGTGTATGCTTTGTGTAGCAGTGCTGAGGCCTGATCAAAAAGAGTAAGATCGCCACGGACCGGAACCGGCAATCGGGCCATCCGGGACTCGCAGGCACCATCAGCGTACATTATCCGTAAACGAATACGTCCGGTCGCCAGCCCCAGAGCACGAATCTTTGCGCCTGCTTTTGACACAAGACCAAACAACGCGCTGGCAATCAGCTGTTCATCATTGGTTTGTTCACCTAAAGTTATTGATTCTACTACAAATGGCGCAGGTTCTTCAAGTAGCCGCACAGGTGTGTCATCGATACCGCGCGCATTACGGCTTATTTCGCCGGCTGCCGGTCCAAGCACCCTCTGAAGCATAGTAACCGGGATGCGGTTAAGATCGCGGATGAGACGCAGGTTGAACTGAAGAAGCTGCTCGAGAATGCGGCGCTCTACTCCCGGGAGCAGATTTATCGGCAGCGGTCCCATGAACTCCTCTTCACAGCCCTGTATCACCGTGCAGAGCCCTTTGGGCTTTATTACACGCGTCGCAATCTTGCTCACCAGCCGGTTTGTCGCCAACCCAACCGTTGCATCAAAACCGCACTGCTCTTTTATCACCTTTTTTAACGAATCTGCAACATCAACTGATGGTCCCAGCAGCCGCCGGGTACCGGTGAGATCGATAAAGCAGTGCCCGGGTCCGGCAGCTTCAGTCTGAGGTGACCGTTGCGCAGCCAGTTTCATCAGAAGTGCCCCGGCTTTCTCATATTCTGCCGGTGCCGGATCGATAACAACAAGATCCGGACAGAGCCTCTTTGCCGCCTCAACCATCATCCCCCTGCACACACCTGCATCGAGCGCCTTTGATGAAATATCCATCAATGTTCTTTTAGAACCGGCAGCACGCACCGCAAGCGGATACCCCGAAAGCCGTGGTTCCAGCACGCATGCAACAGAGACAAAAAAGTTTACAATATTAACGTGAAGAACGGTGCGTTCCATGGCAATCTGTCGAAAATTAGATGTTATAACCTGGTGTATTCACTAAATCGGAAATGCGTTACTTTGATTTTACGTGTCGATCAGGATTTAAAATTTGAAAATTGTGTTTACAATTATAGCAATGACACATCTTTCAGGCCCCCTCCTCTTCTGCTCCCGAAAAAGATGCAGAAAGTAACCTTTTCCCTGTATATTTAATTCCGATTAACCCCAATGGGGCGGTAAAGACTATTGACAATACAGCAACTGCAAGAATGGTGCTTCCTTCGGCAATACCATTCGCCAGAGCAACGCTTCCAAGCGCAGCTTGAACTGTAGCCTTGGGGATATATGCAACCATACAGAAAACTCTCTCTTTTATAGATAAATTTGACCACATTGTTGCAACCCAAACACCTAAGGACCTGAAAAATAAACCGATTGAAATAACTATTATTCCCCGGAACCCAGCACTCCATGCAACTTTGGGATTCACCGAAATACCAATTAATACGAAAAGTATTATTTCTGCAACAACCCATACCTTTGATAATTTTCCTGCAAGTTCATGCGCTACTACGGCTTCTTTTTCAAGTAGAATGAATCCTATGGTCATTACACCTAACAATGCGGCACTATGGACCCAATCCCCAATCTGAACAAGAACTATCGCAACCATAAGAAGTATCAGTGCTTTTTCAGTAGCTCTGATACTTGTATATTTTTTTCGAAAAAACCAGAGAAGTGTAAAACCAATAATAATTCCGGGTACAATACCAGTTATAAGTGATACTGGTATTCCAAGAAGAACGTTTCCCAATGCTACATCACCAGTAGTAGACAACTGCATAAACACCGTGAATATTGTAATGGCAAAAACATCATCTGCCGATGCACCTGCAAGTATTATTGTAGGAACTTCATTTTTTTTTCCGTAACCGCTTTCTTTTAAATTCAGCATTGAAGGCACAATAACTGCAGGTGATACAGCAGCGAGCATAAAACCGGTTAGTCCAGCTACAGCCCAACTGAAATCAAATAAAAAATGGAAAAGTATAAGAAGAACTGTACCCTCAATTATGCAGGGTACAAATGTCATCAACCCCGCTGCAAGTCCTGCTTTTTGAAGATTCTTCAAATTAATGCCTAATCCCGCTCTGAGCAGAATAACAATCAAGGCAAAGGATTTTAAATATGGTTCTAATTGAAAAAGTATGGGTGGAATATGTTCTCTCCATAAAAAACCGATACAAATCCCCCATACTACCATTCCCAGCACGGAAGGCAATCCAATTTTCAGAAACAACCTGCTGAAGAGCCATCCACCAAGTAATACCAACACAACAAACAGATTAAAAGGCATTACAGCCACCATTGAAATAATGACAAATAAAAACGAACACATCAACCATATTTCTTAAGATCCTGATATTTGAGTTATTGGTAATAATTTTCTGTGATTGAATATCAACCAGAAGACGATATTCACGCAACACATCGATAGTAATTTTGCACCCATTGCTACAATTTCACCAATTGATAATGAATTTAATTCCCCGTATGACTGTTATACAACCGATACCATCAATTGCTTCAACCGCCGGGCATTCTGAACTGCCTGTCCTTTAGAGTGGTTGTTAAAGACGATTAAAATTACCGCAGTCTGTACAAGCATTATACTTATTCTCGAGAGCCATTCAGTTAATTCTTTATCGCTATAGAGGTAATCATAACGGGTTACGTTATCCCCGCCCCACCAATTTTCTTTGTTGCGTCCATGAAAACGAACATAACCAATCTTCTGCGATGTAACTATCGACTCCGGTTTCATAAGACCGTCAATCTGAGGCTCATCAACATTAACCATTGCAACATTTCTACTGGTTAGCTCATCGGTTACCGATTTTTTTTGCCACTGACTGTTACGAAATTCAACTGCAAGCGGCACTGTGCCAAAACCGGTACAAATTTTATCAAGCAACAGCCGGTTTTCCGAATTGTAATGGAAACTGTAGGGAAACTGAAGAAGTACCACAGCGAGTTTACCGGCGGAACAAATCGGATCTATTCCTTTAAGGAATATTTCTATTTCTTTATTTATCAAAGAATTATCTATTTTATGCGTAATTGTCTGATGCGCCTTTATGGAAAACTGGAAACCAGAACCGGTCTTATTGACCATTCCCTGTGTCAGCCTGGCATTCGGCATGGAATAGTAAGTATAGTTAAGTTCAACCATATCAAATTCTTGCGAATATAATTCAAGAAAATCAGCCTTGCGGCTTCCAACGGGATACAACACCCCTACCCAATCTTCGTATGAATAACCGCTGGTTCCAATTCGTGCCAACATAAGATAACCTGATTTCTGCGTTATAAAGGTGTTACAAAAATAGATTCCGGAATTATTCCAGTTCGTGTGGCACTGTCACCTGTCCTCCATAGTTTCAACGAAGGTTAACTCCTGACTGTGAATTTGCGAATAAAAATACCGGAACATACTTTTGTTAACTACTATAACATCAATGCATTAAGCGTTAATTGATAGTTGCTGCAAACGACAGCTCTACCAACCAACAATCAAAAAGAAACATACGCCGCAGCCTCTTCACGATATTTCCGTACCATCGGAAGCGTGTCAACTCTGCAGATTCTGCTCTGCTTTCGTAACTGTATGATTTTTTTCACCGTCTCAGGCCCGATTCCGGGTACCCGTAAAAGACTCAGCTTATCAGCCCGGTTCACATTCACCGGATAAAACTCCGGATGCCGCTGCGCCCAGGTCCTTTTTGGATCCAGATCGAGTGAAAGATTGTTGTCCCGATCGAAAGAAATATCCGATTCCTCAAAACCATACTGTCGCAGCAGGAAATCGACCTGATAGAGACGATGCTCTCTCACGAAACCCTGATCACTCCTCTTAAGTTCCTGTTTTTCACCGGGGATACGACTATCACCTAATCCACGCTGGTACGATGAAAAGTAAACACGATTAAGCTTCAGCCTGTTATATAATCCGGCAGTGTACCGGACTATCTCAGAATCCGTCTCATCTGATGCCCCCACAATGAATTGTGTCGTTTTTTTCACCTTCGAAAAACGGGACTCATCCGAAAATCTGCTGATCTGCTGAAGCGGCCTGATAATATCGCGCAGATAATCCTTTTTAAGAGACAATTTGCTGAAACGCCGCTCCCCAGGTGCCTCGATATTGATCGATACCGCATTTGCAAGACACATCGCATCCTCAATCGCCCCATCAGATGCACCAGGGATAACCTTTAAGTGAATGTATCCCTTATAGTTATGCTTCGTTCTCAGGATACGGGCAGTATCATTGAGCATCTCCATAGTCCTGTCGGGAGTACCTGTCACTCCGGAACTCAGAAATAACCCGAATACCTTTTTCTGCTGAACATAATCCAGGTAAATTTTTGCCATATCATCAGGAGAAATCGTACAGCGCAGATTGTCGGTATCGCTGCGGTAAGGACAGTAACCGCAATCGTTTACGCAAACATTTGACATCAGTGTTTTAAGCATCACCGAATGGCCACCACCCGGGAGCGACACCGGATAGAGCCAGGCTCCATCACTGCCACGATGACGACGATCGCTGTTTCCTGTCCCGCAGGCACAGGCAAGATCATACTGTGATGCATCCGAAAGAAGCTGCAGCTTTGCATGTGTGTCCATCTCAGTACTTCCTGATAACACCTACCAGCTTTCCGGCAATCTGGATAGAATTCACGGAACTCAACACAATATCGGAATAATTTGGATTTTCGGCGCGAAGCAACACTGTTTCGCGATCCCGTATAAAACGCTTGAGCGTAGCATCTCCATCTATAATGATAACAACGACTTCCCCATTTTCTGCAGTTGTTTTTTTTCGTACAACAACAATATCACCATTCAATATTCCCATTCCGGTCATGCTGTCACCCTTCACCCGAAGCGCAAATAGATCATCTCCCTTGAATATCGATCGATCCAGGGTGATGTAGCCGTTTATATTCTCGATCGCCGTTATTGGCAATCCAGCCGCAACAGACCCGATTAATGGAACCCCGGACTCCACCTCCTCAACCTCTGCAACCTGTTTCTTCGCATCAATGTCTTCACGGAATTCTATTCCCCGGGCAATTCCCGGAATTATCCGGATATATCTCTTCTGCTCAATCAGAAGAAGATGCTGACGGGCATTGTTGGGACTTTTGTACCCAAGGCCCGCTGCCACCTCACGAACGGTTGGCGGAAAGCCATTTTCTTTACGAAACGATTGCATGAAATCGTAAACCCGCTGCTGCTCAGTTGTCAGCTTTAACATGTAATTACCCCCCAACTCATGTCCACCTTACTCCAGCCTGAAAAAAAGAGCATGGAGCCCGCTTACAAGGTGGCAAGTTCCCTATAAACGGAGACTCCAGCTCCCAGGTGTGTTTCTATTTTATACTTCGGTCGGTTAAAATATCATACATTAGTGCTAATGGCAAATATCGCATATTTCACAGCCCCTATCCCATCCTTCCCCCGT
>JAFGIN010000179.1 GCA_016929595.1 Chitinispirillaceae bacterium | reverse complement strand
ATCCTTCCCCCGTTAACGGGGGAAGGTGCCGAAGGCGGATGGGGGAAAATCAGATCTATTCGCGATATACTATGTCGCTATGTATATTCAAGGCATCATGAAGTTTTTTATATCTGTCATTTGCTGCGTTCAATGTTTTTAACAGCTATTTTTCGGGCATTTTCTTTTGTAACCGTTTTGGCGACATTATCAATAGATTCGATGTATAATGCATAAGTGCCCGTACCAACAAGCCGACCCTTCTTATTCGTTCCATTCCATCTGATTTCAATTTTTTCGTCAGAACTAAGTTTTCTGTTATCGGTATGAACACAGTTGCCAAGATTGTCAAGAATAAAAATCTTGACATTCATATCAACTTTTTTATCTCTCGTTGTTTTAGGTTGTACAAAAATCCTCAGACTGTTTTCTCTATTCACTTCAAAGGGAGAGGGACCAATTTTAATGGACAGATTAACCGGCTGTTCTTTAACCATCAAAAGTGCTTTACGATTGTCTGGGTTTTTCTGAACATTTCCTGCATCATCTGAAAAAGAACTTTTGCCATTTTCAACATTAATAATTACACGATCACCGCTTGTTGCGTTTGCGACATTTGATGTAAGCATGTCCTGAGTATGTTTATTTACAATGAATTCATACGTTGTACCATTCTGGCCTCTCTTTACAAGATCAAATGTATACTCCTGAGCGTTTCCGGTAAAGAATAATAGCGGGGTTGATGATTCAAGTTCTTTATTCTTGAGATTTTCGGAAAATTGTACTCGCAATGTATCAGAGGCCTGAGTTTCGTCTTCGAGCAGCCGTCCCTGATAATACCATACCGTATCCATGATTACAGGAGCAGCACTGTCGGCTACAGTACTTTTTACAGCTTTGTCATAACGTTTATTGTCAATAAAAATTGACATATAACCACCTGTTTCTCCGTAAGCTGCCTGTAAAAATTTATCGGTCAGATCGAGTCCCACCTTCATACTGTCATCAATATATGAAGCTGCGCTGGTTTGAATGTCTTCAATTTTTATAGTACTGCCCAGAGTGACGCTATACACCTGTTCATCGAGCTTCACTTTTTTATTGAATGCCAAAGCTATCGAATCAATCGAACCATCGGCATTCCTGTCATAATAGGCAGCAAAGGTGATTTCCGGAGGAATTTCCTGAATAAATAGTTCAACCGGCCGGTTATCCTTATGTGCAAAACTTCCCTTTTCATCAACGATAATTGATTCTCCGGACTCAGCGACAGAGATTTTCAGTGAATCGCCCTCTTTAGGACTGTTTTCTTCACCCCTGTTTTCGATTGCAATTCTGTAATTATTTCCATCTGCAATGACCGAAAGAACATTGAGGATGATTCCACCATTCTTTGTCAGTTGCAGTGCTTCGCCCAGAATTTTACCACTCTGTACATTCTCACTGAATTCGACGATAAGAGTATCGGTAAGGCCTTTCTGTAAACGTTCCTTGATAACTGCTTTCTTGATCAACGGACCAACGTTGTCTAAGATTTTCAACTCAGCGGTTTCTTTTCCCCAGAAAGTTTTCCCCAGATCCTGTATACTGCTATATGTTATCTCTTCAGGAAAAGGCTCTGGTAAAGTTACCACAACATGAGTTGCGTCTTCAGGATCAAGCTTCATATTCTCTTTTGTTATTATTTTGCGAGTATCAGATTTTGTTGGCCAAAAGAGTTCAACGGAATCAGGTATTTCTGTTCCCTTAAGTTCTTTTGCATAATAGATATCCAGCTGGTCTACAGCGCCTTTGCCATTGTTTGCGCTGTATACGGCTTTTTTAATAACAGCAACACACGAAGAGAAGTTAATTCCTGAGCGAATTTTCATCTGCACTTTTGGTACAGCACCATCTACATCTGCAATGGTAATCGATGCATCACGCATTGATGCACCAGGTTCTGTTGTCTGTATATATATTTTCCCGATACCATTAGTGAGCTTGCTTCTGGTTATCCTGACTGTATCATCATCCGCAGCAGATGCGTAGGCTGCGAGTTGGGACGAATTGAACTCTATTGTAAATTCATTGCTAACATCTTTCAATGTGTCAAAATTATTAGTGGTAGCCCGAATCTGGACAGGTACTCTCGTTCCGGAACAGGTATTTTCGGGTATCACGGTTGAAGGATTATACAGCACAGTATCACTGTAATATATACCATAGCGATTTCTCGGTTTTCCAATAACCAGTTTTGAATTGTCTTTAAAGTCATTGTCAACAAGCGTTGCGACAATGGGAATGGAATCCCCCAGCTCTGCATTATCGGAGGCATTCATCTTATTAACAGCTACACCATTGCTATCTGAATCGATCAGTCCTTTTATTTCAAAGTCACCAGTTCCTTTTTCTAAGCTTTCGAATTGTATTTTGGCTGGAGTATTAACCTTATTATCGTATTTGTCATAAACCTGAATCGTCACATCAAATGGGGTTCCCTGGTAAATATGTGACCAGCTGCCTGATGGCGGATCCTGAAACAGGATTTTTGCTGGCAGTCCTGGATTAATGTCAATTTGATCTGAGGTTCCCATAATTGCGCGCCCGGCAACACCTGCAGCTGGCCTGTAGACTCCATTTACCGAAATAACATCCCATCCTTGCTCCGGGATCTTAGTAAACATTACTGGAATTTCCATCCCTGTTAAGGGTACACTGGTAATTGTTATCAGCTTTCCATCAGGATCAAGCAGCGGATATGGAGAAACCATGCTGAGTTCTGTTTCATTCACTTCGCCGGTAGAGAGTGTTTTTCCATTTATATCCTGCGGAATTATCCGGAGTCTATATGGCTCCCCAACATTTACTTTTGTAACTTCAGTCGAAGAATTCATTTCTCCACTTGGCGGATACAGTTTGACGCTGAATACATTTTCAAGTTTCCGGTAAGGTAAAAAACCTGCGTTGCTGGTAACAGTTTGCCCATCAGAGTTCTTTCCTTCCACTATAATTTCAAAAAATGCATACAAACCGGTCTGTTCTACAGTAAAGGTCAATGTGTTCAAACCCATTTTAAGTGGCGTTGCTGGAATAGCTGGTGTTGTAACAACTCCGGCACGACTGACATTAAGGACAGTTCCGCCATTAACCTGTTTTCCCCAGTTCTGGCCTTCAACAGTGTCGCGAGGAAGATCCCTAAGCCACCGGATGTATTTAATCGTGGGATTTTTAATCTTATCACTGATAGCATAAAGATTAAAGCTAACCGTTGCAGTTTTACCATTAAGAATGACAGGGGTTGTTGGTTTTATCGAAAATTTGCCTTTTTGATAACCACTATATGGAATTGCACCTAAGTCAGCAATTGAGCCGTCACCATCTCGTATACCAGCCTCTTCCCATCCTTTATCAACAATGTTTGCAAACATGACAGAGTCTTCCCAATCAGGAACAAGGAAATCTGCATCATCAGGATCTGTGGATTTAAACATCGGCTCCAGCCAGTGATTATTCGCATCTGCAGGAAAGCGGATTGTTTGTGAACCAAGAATAGTAGCACCCGGGGAAACTGTCTGATTATTTTTAATATAAATAACAGTGTCAACATCGCCACTTGAATATGGAAGCGTGACTTTAAAATAAGCACCGGTTTCAACAGAGCGTAGATCATTTGTTATTACAGGCAGCATAACTTTTACATTTTGCGGTGTGCTTTGAACATTCATCCCGGTTTCCGGATCATTCACCTGTATGCCGATGTAAACATTTGGTGAATCTATCTGCTCCATTGAAGCAAACGTGTTATGTTTTAAACGCTCAAGGTACACGGTTTCCATTGTGGTATTACCCGGATCGGTAACACGTAATGGATGTTTCTGATTACTCCACAAAGCAATCGGCTGCCCGAAAATATTATTGAATACCAAGTGAGAAGCACCAGCCTGCCACTGTGCTGCGATATGCATTGTATTGTGCCAGAAAGTGTTATTGTAAATCGCAAGCGGTGATATCGGTACATCTTTAAATAGAATGGCACCACCGGTCTGATTCTGACCTTCAGATCCCATCCCTTTTATTTTGGCTGCAAGTTCTGCAGTCTGATGATGATTCTCGTAAAAAAGGTTATACTTGATAACAGAACCAAGATCCCAGGCAGATTCAAAAAAAGTACCCCATGAGTTATGATGGAATCTGTTATTCTCAAATAAATGGTTTCCGGTTTTCGCAAAACCTGACATGGGTATAATGTTTTCTCTTGCTATATCTGAAGGATTGGGGTTGGCAAAGATACCCCGGATATTTCGGTCTTTTACATTAATTCCGAAATATGCGTTCTGCATATCGCAATTTCTGATGATTATATCTCCCGAGATCCACAGAGAAATTGCAGCATTACCATGAAAAAGATCAAACGTCCGGCCTGCACAGCCGATAGGGCCCCAAACGCCTTCGTTTATAAATGGATAGATTTTACCGCCATCAATGATAATTCCATCAATTGTAACTCCCCTTGCATGTAAAACCTTGACAGCTCCGTTTTGATCATAATATTTACCCGCATTTTCGGAGCTATTAACCAATTCCTCATTCTGAGCGTCCAGACACGTTTTTGGTAGAACAGCAACACTATCGGTCCACATGATCACAGGTCGCTTTTTCGCAGTGGGGTTTTCGGACCTTAGTACAAGTCCGTTTTTTGAACTGTCGATAACAACCTGCTCCTTATACACCTCTTCATCAGTGATGGTTACAGAATCTCCGGGTTTAGCAGCATTAACAGCATCCATAATTTTGAAATATGGACCTTCTGCCTGGGAAACACGTAAGTTAGCGGCATTGATAGCATAGGTCGCTATTAATAAGAATATGGCAGTTGCAATTTTTCCGTTCCGGATCGAAATCATACGGTTCTACCCTCCCTAAAAATGATACAGATGATTGCCGTAAAAAAGTTAGTACCCTGTAATGTAACAAGGTTCATGAATAGTGTATTCAATCGGGATACACACAAGTATAGAAAAGACGTCAGTTTTTACCTGACTTCAGGATTGAATATAATTATTTCACACTTTCAATATAGAATTCACAGAGACCACTATACTAAGGAGCCTCCCCTTAACATTCGTTCAATTTCATACGAATTCGGTTATTCGTCAGAAAAGTCGATTCATACATTTGTGTTTAATGCGAGTACTGGCGGGGACGCAAGTGGTACACTACGATGAGTGACTTAACACTGAGTAATCCGGTGCGAAGACAAAGAAATCTGAGGTACTACTTTTTTGACGACACCAAAAGCCTCCAGGTGTGGGATCACTGGTGTTGCGGCGTACCACGATACTTGCTGACCCACACCAAATCGCCTCGGGCGTCCCTATAAAGTATTTTTATATTATCAGAACATTTGATTGCAATTGAGGAGGCGTGTGATAAAAAAACAGAAAAGATGAAAGATGTACATTTTTGCCAAAAAAACGGGAAAAAGAGGAATGACGATTGTGTCAGGAGAAACCGAAAAGCTATATATACACTATATATATGAAAAAAAAGAAACAAAAAAATCAGAAGGAGACGATTCATGCCATTGATTAAAATCGAAACCTCAATAAAACTCTCTGATGAGAAGAAAATGGAATTAGTTGCCAAACTGTCCACTATTGTTTCTCAGGCTACCGGAAAACCGGAGCAATATGTTATGGCTGCAATTACAGATGCGCAGATATCGATGGCTGGTGAGATCGGGCCTGCCGCCTTTATTGATGTTCGTAGTATCGGTTCTATCAATAGACAGGTAAACGAGCGCATCAGCAAAGAAGTAAAGACGCTTTTGGAAAAAGATGTTAATATCAGTGGTAACAGAATCTATATCAACTTTACGGATATTCCTGCTGGAAACTGGGGGTGGGACGGAAGTACGTTCGGGTGAGAACAAATCGGAAAAAGATTAATGAAAAAAACGATGCCGATAGCGGTAACGACATGAAAAAGCGAGAGAACCAAAGACTTGTGAAATAGTCGAAGTTATCAGAAAATAAAATAATTGATACCAAATATAAGAGACAGGTTGAGTGTAAAATTGTTACCAGTCAGTACTTTTATGACATCATTCACTTCTGCGGAATTGGTATAGATGGTCGGACCTATTCCAAAGGTTAATCCAAGTTTCTCGTTTTTCCTGAATTTAGTATCAAACAAAAGGCAGGGTGTTATGGCGGTAGTAACACCTTCGACAAGCGAATCATTATAACAGGTGGCATAAGGATAGGCCCGTCCGAAATTAACTGCAAGTGAAGGGCGGAATCTGTTTTCTTCGGGTGAGAAGTATAGCCTTAGTCCTGTCTGCCAGCCGGGTTTTCCCTTAATCCGGCTCAAATCGCCATCACCTTTTGCATGATTTGGAAAGACTTCGCCAAAGGCAGCATTAATACTTATGATACTATACCCTGCTTCAACCCCTGCACCAAACCAGCCACCATAAGAAGCACCGATTCCAACACCTGTTTTTAAAAAAAATTTATTATTTTTTTCTCGTCCATAGTAAAGGTCAGCTTCGTCCTGGGAAAATCCAACAGAGAAAAGTGACAGTACTATTAATAGCATCTTTCGCATGTATACCTCCAATTTTCAATAAACTTTACTGTTCCGAAATATAATTAAAAAGAAATTGAAGTTCAAACTATTTGCTGTATGTGGTGAGCAGGCATAAAATCTCAGAAAAAAGAGGATCTACTGGTAAGTGTCTTCAAAAAAGGATACTGTATCTGTAAACACATGCAGAATTCCTCTACAAGGAATTGGAGATAAAGGGATGCTTTATGGTACAAAAATGTTAGTCCTACAGGCCAGGAGTAATAGCGCCAATTACTGCGCTTTTTGATACCGATACCGATACCGAAATTAAAACCTGAAGCTAACCGTTAAAGGTCATCTTTAAATGGATGAATATCGATGATGGAACATGGTACTGGTATGGGTGATTTCTGCACATCCCTTAAGTAGTGTTCCGGATAACTTTCCCATCGACAATTGAGTCACGAAACAACAGTCCATCACTCCGGTCCATAAAGTATCTTTAACTAACTATCTAGGAATTCTGAAACTTACGTATTTTTCGCTGGAGCATTTTTTAAAGATGTACATCGTTCTATGGGTTATTTCGGCGATTTTGCTGATAATTCTGCTCTATTATCTATTTATGAGTAATCCGTTCAAGCGGCCGATGCTTACTGAGAGTGACTGGACTCACCATTTTTCACCATTCTGGCAGATCTACTACGCATCCAAGTACCTTTATCCTGTAAAGCGTGATCGACGCGGGGAAGGGGTTCAGAAGATCTTTCAAAAAAACATGGCACAGGACCCGTCCTGTTCTGCCCTGATGGATCATCAGACATTCACTATTCATGCTGCGGGGGATCTGATGTGTCGAAAGGAGCTGGTTGGTGAAGGTGGAACCAGACTCTGGGATCATGTCGGGGAGGAGTTTTTCTCGGGCGATTTCTGTATCGGAAATTTTGAATTTGCAGTAAATCCGGATGTTCTCATAGAAAAAATTATCCGCTATTCGGTTCCATTGCAACGTGCATGGCCGCTGCTTGAAGATAAACGGTTTGGACGATTTAATGCTGTATCCATAGGTAATAATCATATCAATGACAGCCTCAGTGGTGGTATTATCTCTACCTGTAATTTCCTGGACACTGCAGGGGTGATCCATTCCGGGGCTAACCGGACTCCTGAGGAGCAGGATAATTTTCCAATAATCGAACTCTGCGGTGTGAAAATAGCATTGTTGTCCTACACATTTACCACAAATGGAGTACCTCTGGATCGTGGATTCGAGTACGGAGTGAATCTTGTACGATTCAATGCTTTAAAAGACAAAGACTATGACCCGTCTCTTATTTTGAAGCATATCAAACTGGCGAAGGAGCGGGGTGCTGATTTTATCATAAGTTTGAATCACTGGGGGGTTGAGTTTGAGTACTATCCTCCAAAGAGGCTCGTTTCCAGGGCTCATGATCTGCTTGAAGCCGGAATTGATCTTATAATCGGCCACCATCCGCATATTCTCAATCCACTTGAACGGTATCGTACTTCTGATGGAAGAGAAGCTGTTGTTTTGTACTCTCTTGGAAATGTCACTACCTATGCGCTGATTACTTCAAAGCAGAGAATGGGTTCGTTCGCTTATATTACTCTTGAAAGCGGGATTGATGTTTCAGGCAGGGAGCGTGTCCGTGTGAAAGATGTTGCACTTAAACCAATTTATCACAGTATCGAACGTTCTAATGGGAAATTATTTAATCGTCTGATTCCCGTCTACGATGCCGCACGAGCGCTGATGCAGGGTGAGAACCGATATGGGCTGACTTCCCGTGATCAGAAAGTTATCCTTAAGTTATACAGAGAGCATCAAAAGTATTTCGTTCAGGAGGGAATAACTTATCTTTAATGTTAAGGTAATCATTTCTGGTATTCGGGCATGAGCGAGATTATTTTTTATCAGTACGGGAAATTGAATAAAACTCGTTCATAACTAATTTCCGTCCTGAGGCAGGGGTTAGCACCTTTGCCGGGATTATGGGGGTTTTAGTGAATATAAGCTGTGACGGTGCGAAGTACAAAACGTCCTTCTGAAGATCCTTCGTACGGATCGACAGGACATTTGATCGCAGAGTTCAAATTAAACTAATCTGCTGGTAAAAGTTACAATAAAAGTTACTACAAAAGGAAACATATATGCTTATTGAAGTTGAGGTATCATCATTCGCTGTAGATCCGGCCAGGAATACACCGGTGATTATTCTCAAAGAGGTGAGCGGAAAAAGGATGCTTCCGGTCCCTATCGGTCCTTTAGAAGCAAGTGCGATTGCAATTGAATCACTGAAGGTGACGCCCGATAAACCTCTGACAATCGATCTTGGGCGGATTATAATGGAGCAGCTGGGCGGTACACTTGAAAGGGTTATCATTTCTGATATCATTGATAATAGTCTTCATGCAAAAATACAGATTTCCAGGGGTAATAACTCGATGGTTATGATTGATTGCAGGCCCTGTGATGCACTGGCGCTTGCCATGCGTTGTAAAGCTCCTCTGTATGTGCTGGATTTTTTATTTGAAAAGCTTCAAACAGGCAACAGCTTATCTGATGAAGAAAAGCTCCGAAAACATATTTCATCAATCGACACACTTGATTTTGGTCATTATATTCTGGAGTAAATAAAAATATGTACCGTTACCTTTATGTTATCGCCATTTTAATTTTTTTCATCTCTCCTTCCGGAGCATTTTCTTCTGCCGTATATGACAGAGCCGTGAAAGCATACTCTGAAGGAAAGTATGACACGACAATAGTGCTTATCAAGGCACACCTTCGGAAAAACAGTAAGGATCCACAATCGGAGCAACTTGTACCACTTGTGACTGAGGCGCTTTTGCGTAAAGGTGATACAGAGTCAACGCATCGTCTGATCAGCATGTTTAAACAGAAATATCCATCATCACGCTTTACTGCACGGATGTGGTATCTTGATGGTGTTGCTTTTGCTAGAGAGGAAAAGTTTCTCAAGGCGCTCAACGCTTTTTCTGCCGCGCTTGATGCCGGGGTATCACGGACACTTGATTCACTGGTGATGGTAAATTCTGAGGTAATCGCCAATGTAATGTGTGCGGATGAATTTGCCGCGATTCCATCAAAGTTTCTCCACGGTCGCATTGCAGAGATGATGCGATTTTATGAGATAACCAAATTGTATCAGATTGGTGAATATTCCAAAGCGCAGGGACTTGCCGACCAGTTTCAGAAAGTATACCCACGATCCCGATACAATCAAAAGGTTGGCAGTTTTTTCTCGCGGGCGAAAGTAAAAGAGAAAGACTTGTCAACCATCAACATTGGGGTTCTCGCACCGATTTCCGGGGATGAGGGAGAGATTGGACGTAGAATTGTTTCGGGTATTCAGCTGGCGATCGATCAGTACAATAGTCGGAAATCTCTCAAAGTCAAGCCGCTGATTCTTGACACAAAGGGAAGCATGGTTGAAACTGCTCTAAAGACTCAGGAGCTGGTTAGCCAGCGGTCTGTTCCGGTTATAATCGGGCCGATGCTCAGTCAGACTGCTACGGTTTGTGCGGCGATTTCGATGGATAAGCCGGTTGTCATGATTTCGCCTACTGCAACCGATGATGGTATCTCGGAGCTGGGGAAAAATATTTTTCAGATGAACACTACAATGGGAGTCCTCGCACGAAAAATTGCCTCCTACGCTATTGATAATCTCAATATCCGTGAATTCGCGATTATGGCTCCGCAGACTCCTTATGGCCGATTGATGGCCGATAATTTCAAAAAAGAACTTCAGAAAAGAAATATTGAAGTTGTTGCGGAGGAGTATTTCGAGGAGGGTGGTAACGATTTCAAGCCGCAATTTACTTCTTTACGATCGAAACTGCTTGATCACTATATCAACAAGCAGATGGTAGAAAGATCTATTGATTATAAAGGAAGGGCTCTTGTCAGGGCTGACAGTACACGGTATGCCGACAGTACGCTTCCGGTGCAGGGACTTTTCATTCCCGCTGAAGCAGATGACATTGTTATGCTTGCTCCACAGGTTTTTTTCCATCGAATCCGCACGCAAATGCTGGGTTCAAACGGTTGGCAGAATCAGAAAGTAATTGATGATGGTCAGAGATATGTTTTAAACACCATGTTTTCAGCCAGTTTTGAACCCAATCAGACGCAGAGTAACTGGATGGAATTTAAAAAGGCATTCAGAGCCCGTTATAATGGGGAACCGGATAAAATAAGCGCACTGGGCTATGATGCGGCATCACTGGTACTTCGGGCAATAGAGACAGCGGGGGACAATCCGGAACGGATTGCAGAAGCATTATCGGAGGTAACCGGCTACAGCGGATTGTCAAGTACAATCTCATTCAGTCCGGAGAATCGGACTAACACTGAAGCTGTCATAATGAAAGTAACCCAGAAGGGCTTTGTCCGGGTACAGTAACCGGCTACTATGAAATGGGTACACTATTTTATTTTGTCAAAGAGGCAGTGCGGGGATTAATAGAAGCGAAACTGATGACATTCGTTTCGATTCTTTCGATTGCGATGACGCTGACTTTTGCATGTGTGATTGTTATAGTTGTATCCAATATCGGTGCATTCATTGGCAAACTTGGTGATCAGGCGGATATGGCTGTGTACCTCGAGGAATCTGTTGTCAAAAATGACGATGACCTCGACGATTTGATTTCTGTTGTAAAAAAACTTCCTCAGGTAGATCGGGTTCAATACATTAGTAAAGATTCGGCAATGGAGCGGTTTTCCAGCGTCTATGGTAAAGAGATGCTGGAAGCAGTCGACCGTAATCCGCTTCCGGCATCACTGGATGTTTTTCTCAAGCAGGATTTTCATACCGGTGAGTCCGTGAAGACTCTTCAAAGTCAGATACTCAAACAGCCAGGAGTAGAGAGTGTTCAGGTCGCCTGGGAGGGGGTCAGTACGATTGAGAGTTTTCAATGGACGTTTATTGCTGGTTCGTTTATTGTCTTTTCGGTAATGATTTTTTTACTTCATTCCATGATCGCAAACACCATAAAGCTCACCATTTATGCCCGTAAGGAGCTGGTGCGGAATATGCGGCTGGTAGGTGCTACGAATTTTTTTATCAGCATGCCATTTGTTCTTGAAGGGATGCTTCAGGGGTTCATTGGCGGGATTGCCAGTGTGATTCTGTTAACTCTGGTCAAACTGTTATTTTCACGTTTCATTATAGTGTGGAATTTTGAATTTTTACCGCTCATTACCATAGCGGCAGGGGTGATATTCGGTTGGATAGGAAGTATGCGCGCAGTTCGAAAATTCCTTGTCTGATACTGCTGCTTTGTTTACACCTGGCCTTTGCGGTTGCGGGTCAGGAAAATGATGCTGTGCGGCAGTACGACAAAGACATATCTGTAAAATCAGGTGCTCTTGATTCGATTAAAGCGGAGATTGAAAAGGGGCGTGCGATGCTTTCATCACTTCAAAAAGAGGAGGGAAACTATCTTGAGCGAGTCGAACAGATAGAAAAAAACATTGCAGCCTCAAGGTCATATCTTTCAATGTTGCAGAAACAGATTGACAGTGTCGAATCAGTGATCGGTGTGCTCAAAGACTCTCTCGCCATTGCGCAAGTAAAGCTTGAAGACCGCAAGGCTATCATGGAAAAACGTCTGAAAATTGCGTATCAGCGCATTACAAAAAGTCCTCTGATGCTGCTGCTGGAATCTAAAAACCCTGCCGAATTCTTAACCCGCACCCGTTACCTTCAGGAAATAAACAGATACGATCGTAAACTGATGGGCGACATTGCTGCAAATCGTCTTCAGATTGATAATGAGACTACGGTACTTAAAGTACGTCGTGAAGAGCTTGCTGCGATGCTTTCCTCAAAGATGACCGAGCAGAAACGTATGGTTGAAGAGGAGTCGCTCAGAAAAACGATGCTCTCAGATGTCCGTAACAAAAAGCAGGCATATACTGCCATGATAAGCGAACTTGAAGAGGCGCAGAAGCAGTTGAATGTCATTATTAAGACATTGCAGGAGAAGCGTAAGAAAGCAAAAAAAGTAATCGTATCGAATATAGCTATGGCATTCGAAAAAAGAAAAGGCAAACTTGGCTGGCCTGTTGATGGCCCCGTTCTTTCGAAGTTCGGCAAAATAGTTCACCCTGTTTATCAGACCATTACGATGAATAATGGTATCGATATTGGTGCCGCAAAGGGAGAGCCAGTCAGGTGTGTTGCTCCGGGGACAGTTATCCATACCGGGTGGATGCGGGGATTAGGACAAATTGTCATTGTTGATCATAACGGAGGTTATATTACAGTATACGCGCATCTTCAGGATATTGCAGTCCGGATGGATCAGATGGTTGATTCCGGAACGAAGCTTGGTAATGTCGGAGATACAGGATCGATGGGTGATGCGCGTTTGCATTTTGAAATCAGAAAGAGCACCGATGCATTCAATCCATCGGAATGGCTGGAGAAATAAACGATGGCTGGAATAATCTGGAATAAATTAATTGGTCAGGAGCGGATCAGAAGCGTGTTCGATTCGGCGTTTGAAAATGGCACTCTTGGCCACGCATATCTCCTCTGCGGCGATGCAGGGAGCGGAAAATTTGCAGCAGCATTTGATCTTGCACAGGCACTGCTCTGTTTGTCCGACACGCAGAAACCTTGCGGGGAGTGTGTCTCGTGTAAAAAAGTTAAAAAGTATTCACATTCCGATTTTCATGTGATCATGCCGGTAGTACTCGAAAAAGAGCATAAAAGTACTGATGGAAAGCTTTCAGAGGCAGGATGGAAACTTCTGTCAGAAGTTGTTGTTAACAGAATTGAAGATCCTTATGCGATACGTTCATTCAGCTCGATTCCATCAATTCCTGTTGATTGGGTCAAAGAGGTAACGCATGCGATTATGCGTGGACCGCTTGAGGGTGGCAGAAATGTTGTAATCATGGACCGAGTCGATTTAATGGCAAAAGAGGCAGCCAATGCGATGCTTAAGACGCTTGAGGAACCTCCGGCAGGAACTGTGATGATTCTCTGCACAAACAGAATTCATGCGGTGCTGCCGACAATTATTTCCAGATGCCAGATTTTACGATTCGGGTGGTTGCCACCGGAAACGATTCGTGAATCTCTTTCCAGGAAGTTCGATGTTTCGTCTAAGGATCCCAAGGTTACCGCTTGTATTGGGTATGGAGCGCTTGGAGAGGCGATGCAGCAGTTTCAAAATCCGGGTAGTGCACTTATGGAGGATACTGCAAAATTCTGGAGTGCCTGTGTAAGTCAGGAGTGGTCATCAGTTACCGGAATGATCGATGCATTTACACTGATAAATGATTATGGAAGTTACGAAAGGATTTTTTTACTGATCATGCAGGGTATACGTAGTTCTTTTTTCAGAACGCTTGAGGGGGCTGAAAACTATATTATGGGCGACGGCACTCCTGAATTTCCTCTTCAGGGAGTGCGTACTCCCGAAAGAGCAGGCGAATTGATCGATCTGTGCGAACGGTCGATCGGCTATTTAAGAGCAAGAGCGGGTGTTGCACTTGTTTTCGCTGAGTTCGCTATTTCAGTTATGGAGATATTAAATGGGAAAAAATGCCAGATTGGTTGAAGTGATTTTTAAAGGTGAACGGCGTGTAATCTATCGTGACCGCAATGAGCTGGAAATAGCTGAGGGTGATTTTGTCATCGTTGAAGCTGAACGTGGAAACGATATGGGTAAGGCGTCGCTGGTTGGTTCTCTTGTCCGCTTGAAAAGAGGAAAGGGAGAGACGCGCAGTATTATAAGGAAAGCTAACGATCACGATATCGAGGTCTATACCAAAAATCGTGAGAAAGAGAAATCAGCTCACAAAGTCTGTAAGGAAAAGATCAGGGAATTTAACCTTGACATGAAGCTTATCGATGTGGAGATGCAACATGATGGCAGCAAGATCACATTTTATTTTACTGCTGCACAGCGTGTTGATTTCAGAGAACTTGTAAAAGATCTTGCATCTATATATCGTACCCGAATCGAGCTTCGTCAGATCGGTGTTCGCGATGAAGCGAAACGGATTAGCGGATGTGGAGTATGCGGAAGAAAACAGTGCTGCAGCGCATTTCTGACAGAGTTTGAACAGATTACCACTCAAATGGCAAAAAATCAGCAGCTTGCGCTGAATCCGTCAAAGCTTTCCGGCAACTGCGGAAGACTTCTGTGCTGTTTGCGATATGAGGATGATACCTATATTGAATTTTGTAAAGACTATCCGCCAGTCGGCGTACCCATTACTCTTGATGGAAAACGGGGAATGCTTACGTTCATAAGCCTCTTTAACAACAAAGGTCTCTTTCATTTTGATGAAGGTGGACAGGAGTGGTTTACTCCGGAGGAACTTAAGAAAGGAATCGTTGAAAATGTCGTCGTCTGATACATCTGCAGTCCCGTCAAGAATACTTGTTACAAGTGCACTCCCCTACGCAAACAACAACATCCATCTGGGACACCTGTTTGAAGCTGTACAGACCGACGTTTTTGTGCGGTATCATCGCCTGCGTGGAAGAACGGTTCGGTATGTTTGCGCTGATGATACTCATGGCACGCCGATAGAGCTTGCCGCGCTCCGTCAGAAAATCTCCCCGGAACAGCTTGTCGAACAGACACAAAAAGAGCATATGCGCGATTACGCGGGTTTCAATATATCCTTTGATATTTTTTATACTACTAATTCAGAAGAAAACCGCAAGTACGCAGAACTCATCTATCAGAAACTTAAAGAGAATGATCTGATTATCGAGAAAGAGATCAGCCAATACTACTGCGAACATGATAAACGGTTTCTTCCGGACCGTTTTATTATTGGTAAATGTCCTCGTTGCAAAGCGGAAAAACAGTATGGTGATGTCTGTGAATCATGTGGAGCAACCTACGATCCTACTGAGATGGGTGAACCAAAGTGTATTATCTGTAATAATGCACCTGTCCTCAAACAGTCACGTCATTTATACGTCCAACTCAAAAAATGTGAATCGTTTTTAAGAGAATATATCAACGGCACCGATGCTCTTCAGGAAGATATTCGTAATTTTGTGACATCATGGATCGATGATGGGCTCAGAGAGTGGTGTATTTCCCGTGATGGTCCCTATTTCGGGTTCAGGATTCCCGGAACCGAAAATAAATTCTTCTATGTATGGCTTGATGCGCCTATCGGGTATATCTCCTCGACTGATCGTTATTGTAAAGATCATGGGGAGCGTGTTGAAGATTATTGGGGGAGTGGGAGTGACACACAGATCGTGCATTTCATAGGTAAAGATATCGTGTACTTCCATGCGCTGTTCTGGCCGGTGATGCTTAAAAACGCAAATTTCAATCTTCCGTCAAAGATCTTTGTTCATGGGTTCCTCAATATCGAGGGCGAGAAGATGTCCAAATCACGCGGCACATTCATTCTTGCAAAAGACTATCTTGAAAAGGTAAACCACCCTCAGGCCCCGGAATTTCTGCGTTTTTACTTTGCATCAAAGCAGATGCCTAATACTGGTGATGCGGATCTTAACAAAAGCGAGCTGCTCACAAAAACTGCTACAACACTTGCTAATAATATCGGTAACCTTCATCACAGAACATTTGTCTTCTGTGACCGTTATTTTGAGAAGAAAATTCCCGATGCATACTGGGACGAATCGGTGGCCACTATAGTAGAAGAAGCCGGGCGGGAAATTGCATCATATTATGAAAAATGTGAATTAAAGTCGGTTGTTGAAAAGATTCATGCTCTCGGTAGTCTTGGAAATAAATATTATCAGGATTCGGCACCGTGGGAACAGATGAAAACAGATCCGCAGAAAGCGGCAGTGGTCATGGTTACCTGTGTAAATCTTATCAAAGCGCTTGCGGTATTTCTCAAGCCGATAACTCCGGAAATTACCGGCAGTATCGAACGTCAGTTAGGGCTTATCCTGAAATGGGAAGACCACACGTTCTCTTTAAAAAACAAGCCTCTTGGTGTGACTGATAAAATAGTTAAGCCCTTTGAGGAAGCAGACCTCGACCAGGTTTTTGCTGCTGCATCTCAGAGCAAAAATCAGCAGGAAAATTCGGGTACTTCCGGGCTGATCGATATTAACCATTTCAAGACTGTCGACCTTAAAATCGCCGTTGTAAAAAGTGCCGAAAAAGTTGAAAAGTCAAGCAAACTTTTGAAACTTCAGGTTGAACTTGGCAAAGAAACACGTCAGATAATTGCCGGAATTGCGGCGCACTATAAACCAGAGGATATTATCGGTAAACAGGTTGTCGTTGTTGCAAATCTCAAACCTGCGACGCTTTTTGGTCTGACATCAGAAGGTATGCTTCTGGCTGCGCAGAATTCCGGTGGCGAGCTGGTGCTGCTGCATCCGGCAAAACCAGTAACCTCCGGAGTCAAGGTAGGATGAGTAAATTCGTACCAGTGAAGGAGCGGATTACTATCAGGCCGCTGGATGAAGCTGCGGTTACCCGGCTTGCATCAGAGCTCAATATCCCCAGAGGTATTGCTGCTGTTCTTGTTGGAAGAAACTTTACCACCTTTGGTAGTTGTAAATCGTTTTTCAGGCCCGATCTGAACAGCTTTTATGACCCGTTTCTGTTTAAATCAATGGAAAAGGCGGTTAACAGAATCCTTGATGCGATTGCCAGGCACGAAAAGATTATGGTATATGGGGACTATGATGTTGACGGTGTTACATCAACCGCTCTGATGATCAGTGTGCTCCGTGAGCTCAAGGCTGACTGTGATTATTATCTTCCCAACAGATTGACTGAAGGGTATGGAATAAGTAAAAACGGTATAGAGCAGATTCGCCAGAGCGGAGCAAAGCTCATTATATCGGTCGATTGCGGCATAACTTCCAATGAAGAGGTTGCTCTGGCCCGTGAGGCAGGAATTGATTTCATTGTTACGGATCATCATGAACCAAAAGAAACCGTACCTGATGCAGTTGCTATAGTCAATCCAAAGGTATCCGGATCAGGATACCCGGAAACTGTACTTGCGGGTGTTGGTGTTACGCTGAAGCTTTGTCAGGGGATAGCAAAAATATCCGGATATGGAGATTCGCTCTGGCGACCGTATCTCGATCTTGTGGCACTTGGGACTGCTGCGGATATCGTTCCTCTTGTAGGCGAGAATCGTATCATCACCCGATTCGGGTTTGAGCAGTTGTCAAATTCGTCAACACTTGGAATCAGAGAGCTTATTGATCAGCAGGGATTAACCGGCAAAAAACTGTCGACATCACAGGTCGTTTTTCAGCTTGCTCCCTGTATCAATGCAGTTGGCAGGCTTGGCGATCCTCGACGCGGTGTAGAGCTGCTGCTCACCAGAGATCAGAATATGGCGAGTGGTTACGCGAAAGATCTCAGGGCTGCAAATCTGGAACGGCGAGGACTTGACAATGCCGTTGCAGAGGAAGCCGGGGCTTGGGTATACTGCAACTGTGACCCCGATAGCGATGTATCAATTGTTGTTGGTAAAGAAGAATGGCATGTCGGTGTAATAGGCATTGTCGCATCAAAAATGGTGGAGAAGTTTCATCGTCCGGCCATTCTTTTATCGATCGACAAAGATGGCATTGCGAGGGGATCCGGCAGAAGTATCCCGGGTCTTCACCTCCTTGAAGCACTCAACCGCTGTTCCGATGTACTTGATGGATTCGGCGGGCATGCGGCCGCCGCTGGCTTGACATTGAAAAGTGAAAATATCGACAGTTTTCGTAAGAAGTTTAACAGCGTGGTCCGGGAGATGGTAAGACCTGAAGATCTGGTGCCGCTTGTCGTTGCTGATGCGGAAGTGTCGCTTGCACAACTGACGCCAAAATTTTACCGTATAATAAAAGAAATGGAGCCATTTGGCCCCGGAAATATGCGTCCGGTCTTTCTGTGTCGGGATCTTCAGCACTATTCACCTCCGAGAATCGTTGGCAGCAACCATTTGAAAATGAGTGTTACCTCTGAAGGGTCAGTGATGGATGCTATTGGTTTCAATTTTGGTGACCGGATATCAGATGTCACTAAACATGATGAATTCGGACTTGCATTCTCACTTGAAGAGAACGAGTGGAACGGGAAAATTAACTTACAGATGAAAGTCAGGGGCGTTTCGGTATGAAAATGTGGGATGGACGGTTCAGTAAACCATCTGATGCACTTATGGAGCAGTTTCACAATTCTCTTCCTTTTGATAAGACCATGATTGAAGAGGATATTGATGGATCGATTGCATGGGCCCGGGCGCTTAAAAATATCGGTATATTTTCTCAGCAGGAACTCGATGAGGTTACGAATGGACTAAAGGGTATCCTTGATGATTTCCGGCACGGGGAAATAACCTTTCTTCACTCCGATGAAGATGTTCATATGGCTGTCGAGCGGCTTCTTGTTGAAAGGGTCGGGGATGCTGCTGCGCGGCTTCACACCGGAAGATCTCGCAACGATCAGGTCGCAACAGACACACGAATGTATGTAAAGAAAAAACTGATCGCATTGCAGTCGCTGGTAGAGGAACTTCAGCGGGCGTGTGTTATTCGTGCACAAAGCGATATCGAGATAATAATCCCCGGGTATACTCATCTGCAGCAGGCGCAACCGATCCTGCTTGCACATTATTGGATGTCATTTTTCTTTGCTCTTCAGAGGGAAAAAAGCAGAATAGAACATGCGATAGAGATTACCGATATAATGCCACTTGGAAGTGGAGCAATGGCAGGTTCGGGTTTCAATCTCGATCGTGATAAGCTGGCATCAGATCTGGGATTCTCATCTGTTTCATATAACAGTATAGATGGTGTTGCGGCTCGTGATTTTATTCTAGAATCGCTCAGTGCACTTGCATCATGTGCGATACTGATCAGCCGTTATGCTGAAGATATTATTATCTGGTCATCGAAAGAGTTCTCTTTTGTTGAGATCGATGATGCGTGGTCGACTGGCTCTAGCATGATGCCCCAGAAGAAAAACCCGGATTCTGTTGAATTGATTCGTGGAAAATGCGGGCGGTTTGTCGGAAACTATATGCGGTTTGCGACAACCTGTAAAGGTGTTGGACTTACGTATTATAAGGATCTTCAGGAAGACAAGGAACCGATCTTTGACAGTCTCTATCAGATGGAGATGATTCTGAAGGTGCTTACACAGGTGTTGTTGACAATAAAGGTTAAGAACGAATCGATTCAGAAAAACCTCGATCCTTTTCTTATAGCGACAGATCTTGCGGATTATCTGGTCAAAAAAGGAATGCCATTCCGTCAGGCACACAAAGTAGTAGGGAAAATCGTTGGGTTTTCTGTAGAATCAGGTATTGCGCTTGATAAGCTGGGATATCAAAAATTATCCGAATTTTCTGAGCTGTACACTAAGGATGTCGAGCAGCTTTTCGTGTGGGAGACGGCGGTTAACAACAGAGACATCCCTGGCGGCACCGCACGTTCAAGTGTTGACAAGCAGGTTGAGATTGCTCTTTCGATGTTGCAGCAGTGAATTGTGAAGGGCTCATAACTATCGATCTTTTTTTTGTAGTAGTTATCTGGGGCGCTGTCGGCATCGGGATCGATCCTTAATTACTGTGCTTTTCGATTCCGACCACGACCTCGACTCTGAAATGAAAATCTGAGTATTGCATTATGAAACAGTTAATAATTGCACTCTTAAGAAATTAATTGATTATTCTGGTAAGAATTGTATAAAACCCGGGTTTTTTAATAACCCGATATCGTTTTCCTTGGGATGTTGTCACTGTTGCAGACCGATCACAGTTTAACAGACAGGTATCATCACAGATCTTTTTGCTGCAGCCGGAAATATTTCTTATCAGGCATTGACGGGTTGTCATGAGTGCGGGTTGTAAATTAAGTGCCACCCATCTATCGATGTGAGTTGGAATATTGATTGGCCCCCGTTCTTTTTCAGAAAATTCCGGTGAGGGAAACAGTCCACAGAACCCTTTCATATCCAGCAACGATTCAACTGCATAAGAATTTACAATGTTAAATCCGGGACCAGCGATCCACTGTATGCCCGATCGGGATGCGATATCTGCAATACCTGTATTATCAGTAATAATCATTCTTCTGTCGAGTTTCATCAAAAGCTCAGAGGCACGTTTGAAGTCTTCATCGATGAGAATAGAACTGAAAAATGGTGTAATATGTTTGTTTTCATTAATGAGAGCTGTAGTACGTTCTACATCTTTGATTCTGTTTGGAATGACAAAAACCGTTGCATCTCCCATTCTTTCTGAAGCGCAGTGCTTTGAAATATCGTCAATGAAAAAAGCCTTTTTGTGTCTTTTTGCAGGTGGTGATTGATATTCAGGTTGGGGAATGGTAAATCTTGATACATCTATTGTGCTATCATTTAATTTATCGACAGCTTCACGACGGAGTCGATTAAGTTCTTTCTGAGGGATAAAACTTTCCTGCTCCAGTTCTGACGAGTCGATGTTTTCCAGAATAAATTGGCTTGATCCGAGTCGCGAGAATTGAGAAAAGAGAGTCTCATTGTCAAGCGGACGTTTTGATGCTGTCGTTAGCGGTATTTCCGAAAACAGTGTAATGCTTTTTTGTGGTGATGTAAATACTGCCTTAAGTTTCGTACCTACCCTGCCGGAAACAAAGATTCGTAGCGGCACCTTTTCCCAGTGCATCTTATCGATTTTGGATTTAATGCCGTTTGCAGCATTAAGATTGTCCTGGGTAAACACCTGATGCCCTTTGTTAACCATACCCTTGAGCTTATGTTCAATATTGAAAAGATATTGTTGTGCTGTAATTTTTTTTGTAAGTTTCCCCTTACAGATAAAAGTAAAGTCTTGAGTGTAAATAAGTATTTCAAAGTCTTCATTAACTTCAATATCTTTATCCAGAGAAAGAATTTTGTTGTCAGCCCAATAGCCAGTTACATTTGCAATAAATTTCAGTGATTGATCCCTTGAGGTATCTATAAACATATCTTCACCCAGAGATCCATTGACATACCCAGAAGTAAATTTTCTGTTAAAAACAGATTCAAGCCTTGTATCATTACTTTTGATGTCATTTCCTGCCTGAAGCGCATCAATCTGCTCTCTCCATGCGGAGGTCACATTATATACATATAAAAATTTTTTGATCCGACCTTCAATTTTTAAAGAATCTACGCCAGTACTAAAGAGTTTATCTGCATCAGCAAAGACGAAATTGTCTTTAAGATTGAAGACCGTCCTTAGTTCCTTTTTGTTTTTTGCATCCGGTACTGCATATTCACGCCTGCAGGGTTGTACACACGCACCCTTGTTGCCTGATTTTCCACAAAGATTGCTGCTGAAATAACATTGCCCGCTGAAAGAGACACAGAATGCGCCGTGTACAAATACTTCTACTTTGATCTTTTTTTGGTGAGCAACACTGCATAGTGATTTTATTTCTGAAAAGGAAAGTTCTCTGGAGAGGTTTATCTGAGATACCCCAAATCGGGACAAAAACGAGATCTGGCCTTCATTATGGGTAGTTAATTGAGTAGATGCGTGGACTTCTATTTCTTTAAGATATGTTTTCAGAATATGTAAGAGCCCCAGATCCTGAACGATCACAACGCGAATTCCGGCCTGATAAGCGCCTTTTAAAAGTTCAAGAACTTCGGGTATCTCATGGTCAAAAACAAGGGTGTTCAAAGTGAGATAGATGCGGCAATTTTTTTGTTCGGCGATTCGTATAAGTTGCTCCAGCTCCTGAAGTGTCAGATTGCTGGCTCTTTGTCTGGCATTAAAAGTGGAGAGTCCACAATAAACTGCATCTGCACCGGCATAAATTGCAGCTTTTACACTATCAGCATCTCCTCCCGGGGAGAGCAGTTCAACGTTTCTATTTTTACGCGCATTCATGATATATTCAAAATATTCTTCTGATATCAACAAACCGGTCTTTATAGTACTGCTGATCAAGAGAGCTCATAGAGACCCCCTTTTTTGTAGCTGCGTGTACAAACCGGTTATTACCCATGTAAATACCGACATGGTTGACAGTATTAAATAATCCGCCTCTGAAAAAAACGAGGTCGCCCGGCCGTGCATTGCGCAGTGAGACCGGTGCCCCCATTGCCCGAAGTTTTCTGCTCTGATGCGGTAGCTTGACATGGCTCATTTCTTCAAAAACCTTGCAGACAAATCCTGAACAATCGATTCCTTTTCTGCTGAAGCCTCCGAACCGGTAAGGAGTGCCTATCCAGGAACTGGTGATCTCAATAAGCCGCGCCTGCGGAACTTTATAATTTTTCCTGTAATCCCAGTTTCCCGGTACGATGTATTTACCTTCAGGAGTGATTTTTGGATGCGCACCTTCACGGGTGTAACGTACAGAAGGAGAACATCCGATTAACAGATAAATAAACAAAATTCCCGTAATCCAGCTGAATCGGCAATTAACGGACCTTGACGCAATTGTGTGTCTATCTGTTTTCAAGTGCGACTTGTGAAGCATATCCGACTTTCAGCAGGAGATCTTCCCGCCAGTGTGAAGAGATAAATTGTACACCCACCGGCAGGCCGCCCGCAGTTCCGCAGGGAACACTGATTCCCGGAATTCCTGCAAGATTTGCTGAAACCGTATAGATATCGGTGAGATACATCTGAAGCGGATCTTCAGTTTTTTCTCCGATACTGAAGGCTGGTGTAGTTGATACGGGTGAGATGATAACATCACATTTTTCAAATGCGGCGTTGAAATCCTGTGCAATGAGTGTCCTTACTTTGGCCGCTTTGAGATAATAAGCATCGTAATATCCCGAACTTAAAACATACGTGCCCAGCATGATTCTGCGTTTGACTTCATCACCCAATCCGTTTTGTCTGGTAAGTGAATACATATCAGTAAGCGTTTTCCCCCTGGTGTCACGAAATCCATATTTGACACCATCGTATCGCGCGAGGTTGGATGATGCTTCAGCGGTACAGATAATATAATAGGTTGCAATTGCAAATCTCAAATTAGGAAGGCTTACGGGTACAGCCTGTGCACCTCTCTCTTTAAGCATATCGAGAAGGTTCATGATTGGTAAACGGACATCATCACTGAGTCCTTCACCGAAATATTCAGCTGGGAGTCCTATACGCAGTCCCCTGGTATCTAAGGAGTAAATATCCTGATTGTTGGAAAACGGTTTTCGTGCACATGTAGAATCGCGTGAATCGACTTGCGAAAGAACCTCAAGAAGCAAACCTGCATCACGTACATCGGATGTGATTGGTCCGATCTGATCGAGTGATGATGCAAACGCGACAAGACCGTAACGTGATACTCTTCCGTAGGTTGGTTTTAATCCGACAACACCACAGTGGCTGGCTGGTTGACGGATCGACCCTCCGGTATCGGAACCCAGTGCTGCAGGTACAAATCCCGCACCAACTGCTGCCGCACTTCCACCACTGGAACCTCCAGGGATCTTTGAAGGATCTACCGGATTGCGTGTAATTCCAAAACGAGAGTTTTCGGTACTTGAACCCATGGCGAATTCATCGAGGTTTGTTTTGCCAACCGGTACCGCACCGGCATTAAGAAGAAACTCAACAACAGATGCATCATAAGGTGGAACAAAATTGCTGAGCATGTGTGATGCGCAGGTTGTAGGTACACCTTTTGTACAGATATTGTCTTTTATTGCTACTGGTATACCAAAAAGCGGCATACTTTTTTTCTGATCAGCAGGTAATCCATCAAGCTCACTGGCCCGTTTAAGAGCGTGATCACTCTGGACAGAAAGAAACGCATTAAGGTTTTCGTTACCCCTGGCGATAGTATCAAGGGAACGTTTGACAATGCTTGTGGATGTAATTTCACCTGAATGAATATTGCGAACCGTTTCGGAAATCGTATCGCTTAAAAAACGCATGGAAGCACAATCCTTTTAATGTAAAAATTAGCGGTACCATCTGAAAATGTATAGACTGACAAAAATGCCGATTATCGACATCAGACTGAACCGTATCATAAAACCGATTTGAAATTTGATTGCATGAAGATCAATCAGGACAGGTTTGTTGTTGACAAAATCTCCTATGCCGAAAGGGATGCTATAAGTAAAGAAGGTTTTGACAACGTTGTCACCTCCGGGAAGAATCTCAACGATACTGTTGAGGTACGAGCCGATGAGGATGCCGATCAGCGAGACAAGTATCAGAGTGGAAATCCGTTTTTCTTTTAAAAGGACAGCCATAACATTCCTTTCGTTTTGTTGTTATTATTTCTTACTTTTGATATTTTTTTTCAGGAAATTCGTTGAGTTCAAGAGTAATTTTTAATGGTTTGGTTTTGCGAATAATTGACATGATAACCTTGTCGCCAACGAAATAATCAAGAAAAAACCCGTCGATATCCATATGTGATTGTATCATACGGTTACTCATCTGCTTTATGATATCACCCGTTTTAAGCCCGGCTTTTTCTCCGGGGCTTCCTTGTTGAACACTGACAATGACAACGCCATCGGTACCATCATAGCCAAGAGCAAGTGCGACAGATCTGTTAAGATCCTGGACTGAAATACCGGTCCATAGCTGTCTTCGTTTTCCATAGGTAATTAACTCTTCCGCGACTCGCCTCGCGCGTTTAATTGGAATGGCGAATCCGATACCGATAGAACCTTTATTTGCTGATGAGCCGGTATAGATAAAAGTATTGATCCCGACAACCTCTCCGGATGCGTTTACAAGTGGACCACCGCTGTTGCCAGGGTTGATTGCAGCATCTGTCTGGATCATACCCTGATAGTAGACCCCCTCAGAAGGTGCAAAATTTCTGTCAAGTGCACTTATCACACCAACGGTGACTGTCGGATGTGCATCATTGATAAAATTGAGAAACGGATTACCAATTGCAATTGCCCATTCACCAATCATTGCATCATCAGAGTTGCCGAATTTCACCGCCTTGAAATCGTTACCTTTTACCGATACGACAGCAAGGTCAGACCGCTCATCAAAACCGATTACTTTTCCTTCGATCTGTCTGCCATCAGAGAAGTTCACGTACAGTTTGGACGCATTCTGAACAACATGATAATTGGTGAGAATCATACCGTCTTTTCTGATTATGAATCCTGAACCGATGCTTTCCACCTGACGGTATTGTGGCATGAGCTCCTGACCGAAAAAGAAATCAAAGAAATCATCATTGCGATAGCTGTTTCGAACCATTTGAATCTGTGTAACAACTATACCCACAACTCCCGGTGCAACACTTCTTGTTGCTGCAACAATCGCATTTTTACGGGTGATACCCGGATCCTGTTCCGCAGGGGAGGTAACTGGAAAGGGTTGCTGAGTCGCTTGAGACGAGTCTGCATTTGTGGAATGTTCAACTTTTTGTGCACCAAAAAGATGCGAGAACTTTCCGTTATATAAGCGGCGCATGAATTCGCCACCACCAATGATACCAAGAGCTGCCCCTGCTAAAAGAAAAAGAATATAAACAACAGTTTTGCCGCTATTTGATTTCAACACACACCCTCCGGGTACGAAACATAATCGAGTACTAGGCCTGATGCCGGAGCGGTTTGTCCGCATCTGGTTCTGTCTTTTGATACCAGAAGCTCATTGATGTCTGTTGTAATAAATCCGCGCCCGATATCGATAAGAGTACCTGTGATTGATCGCACCATTTTGTAAATAAATCTGTCTGCTTCTATAGTAAAAATAGTTATTCCGTCACGTTCTGCAATTTCAGCATTTATGATACAGCAGTTCATATTCCCGGTGCCGCAGCCAGAGGAACAGAAGCTTGAAAAATCGTGTGACCCTAAAAGGTAACCAATATTGGTTTTAACGAGGTTCCAATCAACAGTATAGTGTATTACCCACACTTTTTTATAAAGTAACGGCCGTTTTGTTTTGCTGATATAGTATCTGTATCGCCGCCTGACTGCCGAAAATCTGGCATGGAAAGAATCGTCAACCTGTTTCAGATTATAAATTGAAATCGAGGAGGGAAGCAA
Source organism: Chitinispirillaceae bacterium (assembly GCA_016929595.1). Lineage (GTDB taxonomy): Bacteria > Fibrobacterota > Chitinivibrionia > Chitinivibrionales > Chitinispirillaceae > JAFGIN01. The sequence continues at coordinate 68,478 of JAFGIN010000179.1, read as the reverse complement.
TCCATTTACCGATAATTCGCATTTTTTAATATCTATTTCCTTTGGAATATCGATATGTGCACCCTGTGCAGCAGCATGAACTCCGGCATCAGTGCGTCCCGCTCCGGTAATTTTAAGGGGAATTCTCAAGACGGTTGAAAATGCATCCTCAAGCTTCTGCTGAATGCTTATTGCGTTAGGTTGTCGTTGCCAGCCCCCGAATTCTGTTCCATCGTATTCAACTCTGAAAAAATATCTCATGCAGCAATATCACATTTCCGTAATTCAGAGACCCGCGCGATTCTGAAACAAAGCATCATTACTTCATGTTGATCCGCACTGACCCGGCCTGTTTTTACACCGGCATCAAATTCAAGCAGCCATCTGATAATCTGACACAGCTCTTCATCTGAATACTTTTGCGCCTGATCAACTACTCCAGATGCAATTATTACGGGGTAAACTTTCCTGCTATCTCCCCCTTTTAGTAAACCTGCAGCGATGCCGATTGCAAGCGCAGCTTCATTTTGTGAGGGGTTATTGTATCCTCTGGATCTGAGAAATGTTTTGACCACTCCCGGGCTGGTCTGTCCAAATTTTCTGATTCTTAAAAGAGCCCAGAAATGTCTGAAAAGAGCAGCGGTCATCGATGGTGCAAAAAATGTTGTAGCGAAAAGTGAATTAATAATCTCCAGAGCACGCGCGAAATCCTTTTTACCAAGTTCGCTTGCGAGCTCAAAAACAGTCATCTGTCGTGATGATCCGACAATCTGTTCGATCACGCTGCGGGTAATTGCTTCACGGGGCTCAAGATGAATGTCTATTTTCTGAAGCTCAGAATAGAGCAGGTCGATGTCATTCCCAACAAGGTCAATAAAAAAATCTGCATCAGTTTTAGATATCGATCTACCAAACAGAGATGAAACCTGAGATGTTAACCATTGAGCAACTTTGTAATCCGGAGGTCGCTGAAAATCGGCCGATTGGTAAATTTCAGGCGATGCCTGAACACGCTTTTCCGCCTGAAGTTTTCTTAGCGCTCCTCCACCTGTGCTCTTTTTTTCTTCACAGATCTCAATTATGATAAAGGCATCGTCAGGTGGATTCTTGAGAATTTTATTAAGCTCTTTGAGCTCTTTGTCCCCAAGCTGCTCACCATGGGCGATAATAAAAATTCGTGTGTCCTGAAAGAGCGACTGGGTCAGCATATCCTGAGTATATGCTGAAAAATCTCCATCGGCATGATCAAAACGGACAACTGCACTTTGTGGAAATAAACTGCTGATCGAGTTCAGCACGCGATTACGATACTGTTGCTTTCCAACATTGTCATTTCCACTTAAAAAGTAAACCCTGGCAGGCTTTACAGTAGTTTTATTCATGGTATCAGCGGCTCCAGTAAAGATTGACGACGATTCATGGTATCGGTAAAAAGCCGCTGAGCTTGCATGAATTTAGAGGCTTCTTTCTTTAATACTCTGTAAACCATCTCGGCAAGTTCTGTTGCATTTTTAACTTTAAAGCCAACACCATTGGTCAGAAGTGTTTCACAACCATCCACCTGTGCACTGTAATCGGGACCGAAAAATACCGGTATGCCGTAACGGGCTGCATCCCAGACGTTATGTCCCCCGGTGTTTACGAATGTACCTCCGATAATTGCAGCATCAGCGCATTTGTACATGTCATCCAGTATTCCTGTACTATTGATAATACAGATATCCCAGTTTCGTGATGTTCGTGGATCGTTAAGAGTGACAATATTACAGCCACTCTCTTCAACTATTTTACCGGTCTCTTTGAGATGACGGGGTACGATGATCAGTTTGTTAATTGTTTCTGATTTTGAAAGGAGTTTAAAACATTCCGCCAGAATGGCTCCCTCTCCGGTATGAACACAACCTGCGACAAGTACCTGGTCGTTTTCCCTGATATTGAGATTTGATCGAATAGCAAGCCACTCCTTCTTGGGAGGTCGTGTAATTGAGATATGACTTTTAATATTTCCGACGATGTGAATATTCGAAGGGTTTACACCTAATGCAATATACCGTGCAGCATAGTCCTGATTTTGAGCTAGAATTATATCCACTGTTTTAAACAGAAATTCAAACCCTTTTTTTAATCTGTAATACCATTTGAACGTTTTTTCTTCTATGCGTGCATTTACAATTCCAATTGGAATATGTTTTGAACGGCAAACCCATAGCATTGATGGCCAGAGTTCGGTTTCGATGATCCATAACCGGCTGATCGAAAAATGCTCAATAATCCCTCGCATCAGAGGGATAGTATCAACAGGAAGGAACCCGGCGGCGCATACTCCGGGAACTCTGTTGGCGTGAATATAATTCACTCCGTCTCTGGTAGCTGCGGTTATCAGATAAAGATCCTCGGGGTGTTTTTTTTTCAAAGATTCTAAAAATTTGATCAGAAGCTTCGATTCACCAAGCGACGCTGCATGGATCCAGACAACAGTCCTTTTTCGAAAATCCCGGAATGTCACCGGAAGGCGCTGGCGAAGAGGCAGATCCCAGCCATATTTATCACTTATTTTTTTTAATAAAGGAGAAAGGCAGATTCTCATGCACTCAAGAACTGTACTGTAGAAAACAATTGTTACTGAAATCAATGCATTCATACTGTGACAGCACCAATCGAAACCTGATTTTTCCCATGTCTTTTCGAAGCATAAAGTGCATCATCGGCTATGGAGATAAGCTGATCCTTTTGCAATGGAGTACCGTTGTCGTAAATAGCAACTCCTAAGCTGACTGTATAGAAGAGCTCCTGCTGGGAAAATAGTAAAGGCCTGCAGGATACCTCATGAAGCACACGGTTGGCAAGGATTTCGGTTCCGTGAAGATCCGTTTCGGGAAGAATTATTCCAAACTCCTCTCCACCATATCGTGCCAGAGTATCCTGGACTCTGATTATATTCCCCACCCGTCTGGTAAGATCGATGATAACAGCATCACCTACCAGATGTCCCCAGGTGTCATTAACTTTCTTAAAATTATCAATGTCGATAAGGATGAGACCAAATGTTGTTTTTTTTCGGTTTGCCCTGCTGATTTCCCGTTCTAAAGATTCCTGAAACATTCGATGGTTGGCGATTCCGGTCAGACTGTCAGTTTTTGCCTGTTGCCGGGCCTGAAGAGCTGAGTAGCCATGTTCGATAATGGAGGAAACCATCGATGTAAAAACATAGAGAAATTGAGTGTGCCCGCTATTGTTTATCACATCCTTTTCAAAGAAAACTATCAACGATCCGATTACATGATCTGTTACTACAAGAGGGATATTCTCGTATCGCAATGAGGTGAGTGGCGGCGTTTTACCAATCTTACCTTTGTAGGTTATTGATGATTTAAGAACATTATCACTATCATTTTTCTGATTAAAAGAGATTGATTTAAAATCAAGGTCTTTAAAAATGTTTTCCAGGTCGGTCGGAGTAACGCTTCCTGTAGAGGGCATTGCGTAGATCTCATTAAACCCGAGAAGGTTGACACTGATCACAGATAGTACAGAACCGATTTTATTGTTAACCTCTTCAAGAGTAATTCGCATGATTTCCGGGATTTCCAGAGAGAGCATCAACTTGCGGGTAAAGTAATAGAGTGATGTAATATCGTTGAGATGATCCTTCTCATCCGGAGCTATGTCATCAAACCGATGCATAAGTCGGATGCTCTTAAGATGAAAGAGCCTTGATGCAATCGCTTTTTGAACCTGAATTAGAAAATCGGTAATGGAAAGGGGTTTTTCGAGATACGAATAAACCCCCAGGTTAATGGCCAGCGTTGCAGAATCAACTGATGCATACCCGGTAACAACAATGACTTCTGTAAATTCGTCCTTACCCTTGGCGTAGCTTAAAACTTCAAGACCGGATATATCCGGAAGTTTCAAATCGGTAACGATAAGGTCAAAATCAACCTCGTCCATGAGCTCAAATGCTTTTTTTCCGGTGTCGCATGTCCAGACTTTATAAGCAGTCTCGAGACTGTCCCGGAGCATGTTGCACGTTAATTCTTCATCGTCGACAATCAGAATCTGACAATCGGAAGGTGTTTTATATAGGCTGTTCTCCATAACCATAGAAAATAGTTCAATGCACGATCTATATAAAAGGCCGTTGATATATTTCGTGGTATCAGGGTAAATTATTTGGAAAAACGGCAAATCCATGCAATGCCTTAAATCGCGAATTAAAATTTCAGAATTTTTATCTTCGCCCAGGCAAAATTTCATTCATCGCGCCGGTTCTGTACCCTTGAAGATCTATACACACGTATGCAAAACCGTTTTTTTGTAGTTCCTGAAGGATTACATCCCGTTGCGAAAAAGCGTTTTCAATTTCGGTACCGATAAATTCAAGGCGTGCAAGGTCTCCATGACTTCTGACCCTGAATTGGGAAAATCCCCTACCTGCAAGAAAATTTTCGGCTGATTCTATACGTTGAAGTTTTTCTCTGGTGATCTGTTCACCGTAGGGTATACGGGATGAAAGGCAGGCCATTGCAGGTTTGTCCGTTGTCGTGAGATTAAAATTACGAGATAGTTCCCGTATATCGTTTTTTGTCATACCGGCTAGTTCCAGTGGTGAAATGATACCGAGTTCCCTGAGCGCTTTGCGCCCCGGCCGGTAATCGCTGATATCGTCACTGTTGTTTCCATCAAAAACAATCTCGCATCCATGGCCGGTTGCGAGGTCCTGAAGTTTCGAGAACAGTTCTTTTTTACAGTGATAGCACCGGTCATGCGGGTTATGAAAAAATTCTGGCAAATCAATTTCTTCAGAAACGATAAAAAGATGCTTCAGACCCAGAGATTCACCAATTGATCGTGCTTCATCGAGTTCACGCTGCGGATAGGTGGATGATGTGGCAGTTGCCAGAATTGCCCTGCTGCCCAGGACTCGTTTACAGATAAATGCAAGGAGCGAGCTGTCTACACCACCGGAAAAGGCAACAAGTGCAGATTGGTATTGTCCGATGATCGTTTCAAGCTGCTCCGTCTTTTTCTGAAGGGTCTCGTTCATATTCTTTATCACCTTTTGTTGTATTGATATGAAATTACGCCCTGGAAAGCGCCTCATCAAGTGCTTCGATAAGATCGTCGTGATGCTCAAGTCCGATAGAGAGTCTGATTAAATCGCTAGTCAATCCCCCATTGCGCTGCTGCTGCTCGCTGAGCTGGCTGTGTGAGGTGCTGGCAGGGTGCAAAATCAGGCTCTTTGCATCACCTACATTGGCAAGGTGAGAGAACAGCTTTATTGAATCGATAATCTTTACAGCTGCATCATATCCACCTTTAACGCCCATGACAACCATTCCGCCAAAACCATTTTTCAGATATTTTGATGCGGTCTTGTATGATGGGTCGTCCGGAAGACCAGGGTAACGGACCCAGGAAATTTTAGGGTGGTTTTTAAGAAATTGTGCAACTCTCATCGCATTTTCGGAATGCTTTATCATGCGTAATGGCAATGTCTCAACGCCCTGAAGAATAATCCAGGAATTATCCGGAGAGATGCATGCGCCAAGATTACGTAACGGAACAGTACGGAATCGTAAGGCAAAAGCGATTGGAGCAAGTTGTTGTGGAAGGTCCAGCGCCCATCGCAATCCATGATAGTTTTCGTCCGGTTCTGTAAACAGTGGGTGTTTTCCGCTTTTCCAGTTAAATCGACCGGAATCGGTGACAATCCCTCCTATTGCTGCCCCGTGGCCGGCTATCCATTTAGTCAGCGATTGCACAACAATGTCTGCTCCCAGTTCGATTGTTTTGAGAAGGTATGGAGTTGTAAATGTTGCATCTGCAATAAGCGGAATTCCATGTGCGTGCGCTATATCTGCAACCGCTTTTACATCGGTAAAATCAAGAACCGGGTTGCCAATAGTTTCGATATAAAGAGCTTTTGTTTTTTCGGTAATGGCAACTTCAAAATTCCGGGGGTCTGACGGGTCGACGAATGAAACTTTGATGCCGAACTTAGGGAGAATCGCATCAAATTGTGTATACGTTCCACCATAGAGGTTGTTTGCCGAAACAATCTCATCACCGCCCTGCGCCAGAGTAATTATTGTATTGAATATTGCTGATGTTCCCGAAGAAACTGCAACTGATGCCGCTCCTCCTTCAAGTTCTGTGACTCTTTGTTCAAGAATATCTGTTGTGGGATTGTTTAATCTGCTATATATATTACCAGGTTCTTTAAGGGCGAAAAGGTTGGCCGCATGTTCGGTACTCTTGAAAAGGTACGAACTTGTCCTGTATACAGGTACACCGCGTGATAATGTTTCGTCAACAGGTTGCCCTGCGTGAAGTGCCAGTGTTTCAAATCGATACTGCTTTTCATTCATAGTGTAAAACTCTTTCGGTTTGGTGTATATTTAATAAGCTTATACATATTTTATGTTAATTAAGCAGGGTAGCACTGATATACAGGTTCAGCTCAGATCATCAAAAAGCCAGGTGCTTAAATAGCGTTCTCCACAGCTTGGCAGGATCACTACGATGTTTTTACCCTCGTTCTCTTTACGTGAAGACACCTTTATGGCGCTCCAGAGTGCAGCCCCTGAAGAAATCCCAATAAGTAAACCCTCGCGGCGGGCCGCTTCACGAGCTGTATTTCCTGCATCCTCCTCCTTAACGGTAATAACTTCATCAATGATTGATATGTTGAGGTTTCCGGGAATAAATCCTGCACCAATGCCCTGAAGTTTGTGCGGGCCCGGCATGCCACCGGAAATCACGGGTGATTTATCAGGTTCTACGGCAATAATTTTTACATTGTTAATTTTGCTTTTTAAAACTTCACCCGTACCAGTTAATGTGCCGCCGGTTCCAACTCCGGCGATGAAAATATCGACCTTTCCATCAGTATCCCTAAGGATCTCTTCAGCGGTGGTAACACGATGGATCCGGGGGTTTGCAGGGTTGTCAAACTGCTGCGGAATAAAAGAATGGGGTATCTCAGCAGCCAGCTCTTCGGCTTTCTCAATAGCACCTTTCATTCCTTTAGATCCTTCAGTGAGTACTAACTCAGCCCCAAACGCTTTAAGGAGTTTGCGTCTTTCAAGGCTCATCGTTTCAGGCATCGTTAATATTAAGCGATACCCTTTGACAGCGGCCACAAATGCAAGTGCAATGCCGGTATTGCCACTGGTTGGTTCAATGATGACGCTGTCTCTGGTAAGTTTTCCTTTTTTTTCAGCATCTTCGATCAATGCAGCACCTATGCGGTCCTTAACGCTGGATAAGGGGTTGAAAAATTCGAGTTTAGCGAAAATTTGAGCATACCCGGTATTAAGTCGATTGATTCTGACAAGAGGGGTGTTTCCTATAAGATCAACGATAGTATTTGCTATATTCATTATTTACCTGCTACTTTAAAATTTCTGGCAATCAGTAATCTATAATCTATTATAATATAAGCAATAAAATGGAAAATGCGCAATATAATTATCACAAAATTGATAAAGAATGTGATAAATGATCGGTTTATCATGAAATTATTGAGAAAAGCTCTTGATTCTACTTCAAAAGATTACCATCTTAAAAGAGTGCCCGTGTAGTGGGTATTTTTTGTAAAAATTTCAGGTGTTATGACTATGTGGAAACAGATTCTGGTGGTTGCGATAATTGCCCTGGTGGTCTGTTCAAAATACGATCCTATTGAACTGTCCCCATTTGAAGGGGTGACCATTACCATATTCAATTTAACATACCATAAATCTGAGGGTAAGGTTATCGGTTCTGTCCAGATACGAAACAATTCGGGATCTTTTGTAAGGGTGTCAAATCGTGAGCTGTTCCTGTGCAGCGCAGAAGACAGCAGCAGGACATTCATCAATATGCCTGGGGAATGGAAAATCGATGAGAAATTAGTCAATGTTATGAGTGGGAAGACAATTACCTATAAAGCATACTGGCAGTTGCAATCGGTTTCGGATACGTTAATGGCCAGATATATCCGGATACTTGAGCGTGAAGATGGATAGGTGTATTCGTTAACTTATCGAAAGGAGATATTCAAGTGGATGCGAAACGGTGTGATAGCGGCAGCGACAAAAGTAGTAGTGACAAGAATATCTCCGCCACCGGAAACAAAGGTAAAGAGGGAAAGTATGATCTGGCAAAAGAGTTGTTATTCAATCTGGTCTTTGCTATCCCTTTGACTATCCATATGGGTATCAAATTCATGTGGAAAAAGTTTACACAGAAGTGAACCACCAACATATAAGAGTGCATAAAAAGTGTCGTTCTTTCAATTGTTTTACATAATACAAAATAATTACTTCCGTCGATAAAACTGCAGATCGTGATTTCGTTTCAAAATTGCAGTCATATTTTTCTAAAACACAGCATGGACGGCTTCGCTTCCCCAGGATTTTATCATCACCTTTTTTTGTTTATTCAGATATGGCATACGGGTAGGATCTATCAGCGTTGATGAAGTTCTCAAAAAAGCGTATGATGAAGGGATTCATATAATTGCTGATTCCTGCAAGTAAAAAAGCCAGTTAATTTAACAAAAGCTAAAGACTTGTAATATCCGCATATTTTTCGATAGTAATTATCGGGGTCGCTGTCGGTATTGGAATCGGGATCGATTTGCAATTGCTATGCTTTTTGATGTCGATACCGATTGCGATCCCGGCTCCGAAATGAAAATCAGTGCGTTGACGGATTCGCAGTCCGATAGTGTCATGTCACATACGAGTTGCTCGCCGAAAGCAGGTAATATGAGACAGTTAATAACAGCTCATCATTCCTCCAGTATAGCTAAGGTAACAAGGGTTCATGCTTTAAAGGTATGGAACTTTACTTTACAGAAGTGGCATTGATTCAAATTCTGTTTCTTCGGGTAATTTCTCCTTGTTTTTGCGGAATTTCTGACATTAGAGAAATATTTTACTGTGCGTTCAAATAATCCGGACATGGTAGTGTTTTTTTTGTCATTATTACTATTTTCCATCGTTGATTCGCATATGTCAGAAAGATTATTCACACTGTCAGCAAAAACAGATCTCTTACGCAACGATAGAATCCGATGGATTCTACGAACAGCACTAGTGTCATTTGAGTCAAACTCAAAGAAATTTTCCCAGTCATTTTTTTTGCCCGAATATGATTCATCATCATCTAAAATAAGGTATGCCATAAGAACCTCCTTCAATTACATCCTGTTACAAAGAATACCAGATGGGTGTTCGGTTCTTATTAGCTTGAAATTAGAAATGTATTAAAACATGTTGAATGAACAATGTAAGGTTAGAATTAAAAGGAGCGAAGAGATAGAGGAAAGTGGAGAAAGAAGGCCGATATCAGATACTCGGGAAACGAATATTGATATGGCCGGAAGAGTAGATTTTTTTCGGTTTACGGTAATTTCCGTTTATGGTATTGAATTTCGGAATATACCCGGAAATAGTCTGAAACCAGCTGCTGACATGAACTTGAGAAGTTTTTGAAAAACTCTGTTCAAGGCTCTTTGTGCATACTTCTGCAAGAACCTTTTCACTTTTTTCAGCAGAGCTTTTTTTCCGAAGCGACAGAATCGTATGAATTCTATTGATAGCAGTTCTATCGTTAGGATCGAATTCATAAAATTTTTCAGCTTCTGGAGTTTTCCCTGCTGCACATGCTTCGTCTTCATTAAGTATTAGTAATGCCATATAGAACCTCCTTTGATTGTTCTATATTAAGTATACCAAACGAATGTTGAGACTTTATTAAGAGTGTGCTAGAAATTTGTTAGTGTACTTACGCACGATAGTTTGTTAGATTGTTGGTTGTTCAGGTTCGTTATTGTGATCGATCGTCTTATCACAAAAAATTGCCAACAATTTTTCGCTGTTTTCAATGCGATGTTTATTTCTAAGAGACAGCAACGCGTGAATGCGTTCTACCGCCGCACTGTCGTTGGGATCAAATTCGTAATTCAGTTCATTTTCTGATGCTAGTTCGCTACTCTTTTCCGGGTCATTCAAAATTAGATCTGCCATAAAGACCTCCCTGTTATATCAATCAATGCAGGTCAGGTTTTTAATGTTTATTCCGATTACGCATGAACTACATTATAATTATAACACTTTTTAATCCGGTTTATCAGAAATATCTCAATGAAAGATAATTTGGTGAGAAACAAGAGTTAATGATAATTTAAAACAAAATGATAACCAGTGGTAATCGAGTTGTCAATAAGTAGAAATGTGCTGATAAGACATAATAGAATGTAGAGAGAATGAACAATGACAGATAAAAAAAAGATAGTTGACATTGTTAATAATATGTATCCGGAAATAGTGGGGATTCGTCGGAATATTCATCAGAATCCGGAACTGAGTGGTCAGGAGTATAAAACAGCGGAACTGGTATATAATCGGTTAAAGAATCTGGGATTGGACCCGGTTTATTATCTGGAGAAGACTTCAGTTATAACACCTGTTAAAAACGGTGCAGGAAAGAGTGTCATTTTAAGGGCAGATATGGACGCACTTCCTATTGAGGAGAAGAGTGGTCTGGAGTATTGTTCCACAAGCAGGGGGGTTATGCACGCCTGCGGCCATGATATGCATACTTCAATTCTGTTGGGTGCTGCGTCACTGCTTTTGCAGATGAAGCATCTGTGGCAGGGAACGGTGCATCTTCTTTTTCAACCATCTGAGGAGGTTGAACCGGGAGGTGCGTATACGTTACTATCAGGCGGACATCTGCCGAAGGCGGATTCGATTTTTGGGCTTCATGTCAATACTGATCATGATACCGGGACTGTTGGTGTTAAGGATGGTCTTGATTTTGCCGGAATCACGGCGTTTGATGTTGTTGTAAATGGTAAAGGGGGGCATGGTGCAACACCGGAGGTAACAGTGGACCCGATCGTTTGTGCGTCAACTCTTGTTATTCAACTGCAGACGCTGGTCAGCCGCGAGGTGTCACCTTTTGTTCCGGTGACTTTGACTATCGGGGAATTTAAGGCGGGTAGTCAGCGCAATGTCATTCCTGATCAGGCTCTATTACACGGAACAATACGCTGCCACTCCCGCGAGCTGCTCGAAAAACTAATGAACCGTATAACAGAAATGGTATCTGCGACCGCGCAGTCATTCAGAACTCAGGCAGAAGTGAATTTCCTTAAAACGTTTCCCCCGACAAATAATGATCCGTCAATTGCTGCTCACTTTGCTTCTGTATTTGAATCGATAGTGGGGGAGGGAACTGCAATAATCCGGCATAATCCGAGTATGTATGCTGAAGATTTTGCTTTTTATCAGCAGATTCTAAAAGGGGTGTTTATTCATTTGGGTGTGCGTCAGAAAAACGGGACTTTTAATGGCAGCGGACTTCACAGCTCATCCTTTATTCCTGATGAAGAAGCGATCAGAACTGGAATTATAGCGCATTTTTGTTATGTAATGTCGGAGCTGGGAATCAGGAATGAGAGTGAGATATGAGATCGGTGACTGAGTGACTAGCTTCCGATCACTAACCACTGCATTGAATCTTACATTTTTAGATGCACCTTATTATTTTTAAGTAATTACAGCTCACCCCGGGCGATGAATGTTTTAACTATCAAAAAAGGAGGTTTCATGGGGGTAAACAAAGTCATATTAGTTGGGAATCTGGGTAAGGATCCGGAATTGAAATACACTCCGGGAGGTCAGGCAGTTGCAACCTTTTCTCTGGCTACATCGGAGCGGTTCACCGATAAAAACGGGCAACGTCAGGACCGTACAGAGTGGCACAATATTGTGGTTTGGGGGAAACAGGCAGAAATAGTTAATCAATACCTTAAGAAAGGCAGAACTGTCTATCTCGAAGGAAGTATCAGAACCCGTTCCTGGGATGATAAAGATGGTGTCAAAAAATATCGTACAGAGATTAATGTCCAGACATTTCAGTTTATAGGTGGAAATGGAGGTGGAGCACCATCTTCAGGCGGTAGTAGTGGTTCTTCGTATTCTGATCCGGGAATACCCGAGGTGCCTTCATATGATATGGGGCCGGTAAGTCAGGATTCGATGGCTGATGATCTTCCGTTTTAATCCTGAAAAGTCGTGTTAATTAATTCGGTCCTCTTTGGAGGATCGAAATGTTGGTACTTGATTTGTGCATCGAAATCAGGGTTAATTACAAGGTTGCCTTTTTTGACGCATAAGTCAGGTAGTTTTTCAAAGTTTTGTTTTGCACTATTTAGCCCATTGTTCGATGGGTGTCAATACAATACCGGTTCTTCCGGTTGGTTCATATAATTTCCCTGAAATATGACAATCTTAATAATACAAGTAGTGATCGCGATTCTGCTTTTAAGTTTTTCAGCTTTTTTTTCAGCTTCCGAAACTGCTTTATTTTCGATTCCCCGTGAACGGATCCTTTTTTATCAGAAAGAAAAAAAATACCAGTGGTTATATCTGTTGCTCAAAAACGGGCAACGAACGCTTCTTCTGATATTGCTTGCAAATTTATTTGTGAACATAACACTTGCAGGATTGATCGATAATATTATGGGAATATTGCTGCCCGATAACTCAACATTGACATCTTTAGGAATTGCTACAGTAATGATTATTGTTTTTGGAGAGATGCTTCCTAAAAATATTGCGCTGAAAAATAACGAGTTTATTGCGGTGTCGATTTCACCGTTTCTATATCATCTTGAAGTTGTTGCCACACCAGTGCTTGGGTTAATTCAGAACGTTAATAGTTTTTTCTTAAATCTTTTCAAATCCCGTTTACGTCGTCCAAGCCCGTTTATAACTATAGAGGAATTGAAAACGAATATAGAAAAAGCGGCGACAGAGTCGGTAATAAATAATCATGAGAAGGCAATGATAATTGGCATTTTGAGTCAGGGTGCGGAGCCGGTTCGCAAGGTGATGATACATAGGTCAAAATTGTTGATTGTACAGGAACAGATGACTGTCAGGAAGGTGCTTCAGAAGATGGCTCTAACCAAAAAAAGTCTGGCGGTTATAAGGAGCAATAACGATATCCGTACTATCAGAGGAGTAGTGCATATCAAAGATTGTGCGGGGGCAGATGGAACAGAGTTAATTGCGAATCGGATCATATCACCAGTAGTGTGGGTTGCCGAAACTATGGAGACGGCGGATTTGATAAGCCTGCTTTTCACGGAAAAATGTGATGAGGTGTGTGTCCTGGATCAGTTTGGCTGTTTCAGCGGAATATTTTCATTGCAGCTATGCCTAAATAGTATTATGTCAAATATGGTTACTGCCCCTGTGAAGGAAAATGTGACTGGAATAAGCAGAATTTTTGATGGGCTTCAGGAGATTGCACTGATTCAGGACTGGTTACCCCATTCACTGTTGAAGGCTGTTCCAAATGTGAGGACTCTGAATGGTTTACTGACAAATTATCTGGAAAAGATTCCAAAGTCTGGTGACAGGGTTGCAATAGATGGATATAATTTCTATATTATAAAAGCTACTTCTTCAAAGATCGAAAGAGTTTTAATCAGCAAAGGTGAAAATGTATGAGTACTGAAGTCCTTTTATTGGCGCTGGCATGTGGATTGACACTTTTAGCGTACATGGTAGCTATTAATGCTCATGGTCCTACACGGCTAAGTCTTTCCTATCTAATTGCAACGATAATGCTGGCGGGAACGGTCTGGTGCATAGTTCAGTACGTTAACACCGGTCTTGATACCAAGAAAATTGAAGAGCTGCGAAGGCTGGAGAAAGAAAAACGGCTTGCGGAAGAAAGGGCGTTGTCTACTGAAGAAAAACTGAAAAACAAGGAACGGTTAATCAGGGTTGCGCATATAAACAAAATTATCACTGCCGGAAGCGGGTACACAACATCACTGATCAATATTGAGCTTCAGGACGAAACCGTGGATGTTGATGTTCTTCTGGGGCGTACATCAGAGATGAAGAAAAACATAGATCAACTCAATACTGAATTTGAGAGTGTGCCAATCCAGGATGCATCTTTTACAGAAACAGTAACGATTATTAGAGATGCCTTGAAACTGCTGACTGAAGCTGCTTACTACTATCGGCTCTATTATCAATCCGATGACTCATCCCAGGAGGCTAATCGTGAGCGTGTTTTGCGACAGCGTGCAAGAGCTGCTTACGAATTATTTCAGAAGGCAGGCACAAAAGTTGCTGGCGGTTGAACCGTAGTTAATGATGTCTGTATCACAATAAAAGTACGTTAAATCTTTTTTTTTTACAATACTTTTCTTGGAATTGTATTAGAGACGAATTATTTTAGAGGACTTCGATAGGGTTGTTTGAAACTATATTTGAGGATTTTCAGCAGGTTTATCAGACTTATACTGTTCGGAACAGGCTTGCCGGATTTTCGGATAATATAAAATCTCTTTATTCGTGATCTGTTTAAGGTTTGAAGACATTACAGATTGTTCTATTTTCGGGAGGTTTTATATGATTTTGGAAACACACCTTATACCAGAAGGACATTCTACGCAACATGGTTTGGCAGATCTTGAAAAACTGAAAGAAGATCTACCATCAATTTCCAGAAAGATGGAGTGTCGCTTGGAGATAGATCGTTGTGGACCGACGATTTTTTTGCATATCTGGTTCACTGGAGAGTTCAAAATAGAGTGCGCCAGATGCCTTGATTTATTTCCTTTTACTGTAGAGGGCGATTTCAGGGCAGTTTTGAAGGAAGTATCAGGGAAAAGTGGGCGATCACTGGACGATGATGTGGCAGATTTTTACTTTAACGACAGAGATGATAAGGTAGATTTGAGTCCATTATTATACGAAGAGATCCAGACTGCTTTTCCGTTGATGCCATTATGCAGTTCGGAGTGTAAGGGTATCGTTGTTAATGATTCAGATATTTCTATTGAGTATGAGCCGGGAAAAAAGGAACAATTTAAAGGAATCGACCCGCGCTGGGATGCTTTACGTAAATTAAAACAGAACTGAATATACAATTATGAGGAGGATACATGGCAGTTCCTAAAAAGCACCATACGAGTGCCAGAAGAGATAAACGCAGAAGTCATCTTGCGATCAAACCATCAAAGCCTGTGACATGTTCACATTGCAAGCAGCCAAAGACAGCGCATCGGGTGTGTCCAAACTGTGGATACTATGCTGGTCGTGAAGTATTACAGGTAGAGGAATAGAAGCACTCCAATTTCGGGATTATCGATTGCGTTAGCGCTGCATGAAAGAGATTCGCCTTGCTATAGATGTCGAAAGTGGGGATTTTGGCCCTGAGACTATGATTTCAGGTATTATTGAAGCGCATAAAAAAATGGATAAGCCATTTAAAGCGTTTCTGTGCGGAAATCAGGATGTCATCCGGAAGGTGTTTCTGGTGTCAGGAGAAGCACTTACTCCTGATAAATACGAAGTTATTCATTGTACGGAGTCAGTCGATTCCGGTGATAAAAGGTCAAGTGTTTGGAAGCGAAAGACTGATTCATCGATTATTCGCTGTATTACTCTTCAAAAAGAGAAGCGGGTAGATGCATCTATCAGTGCTGGTGATACTGCGGTGTTATTGGGTGCATCAATTTTTCTCCTTGGCCGCAGCGAAGGTGTGCTTCGTCCGGCTCTTGCGGCTTTTTTACCAACAGTTAAGAGAAAGCCGGTGTTGCTCCTTGATGTCGGGGCGAATCTGGATTGCCGTTCCGAGCATCTGGTCTCTTTTGCAGCTCTGGGGAGTAGATACGTAGAAAAATTTTTTGATTCCAATTCTCCGGCTATTGCACTTCTAAATATTGGTAAGGAACCAATGAAGGGGACAAAGGCAGTGAGTGATGCCGCTTTAGTTCTCCAAAAAAAGTATAAAAATTATATTGGCTTCATTGAGGGAGGCGGTGTCGTTTCCGGTGAGGCTGATGTTGTTGTATGTGATGGTTTTGTCGGCAATGTATTGTTAAAGGCATATGAACAGTTTCATTTGTTGATAGAATCGGTTCTTGGTTCTGGTTGCGACCTGGGAAAAAAGTTGAAAGGCAAACTTTCTACCCTTGATCCAGAGTTGCAGGGGGCTGTTCCTTTTCTTGGTATAAACGGTACTGTTCTGAAAGCTCACGGTGGATCTAGTGTAAGAGCAATTGCACATGCGATACACACTGCGACTGCTGCTGTTGAGAGCAATGCATTGTGTTGAGCTGTCAGATCTGATAGTGTGAAAGGTTGAATTAGTGAAAAGTTTTAAGCGGTCATATATAGCTTCAGTGGGAACAAATGTCCCTGATAACATTATGTACAACAAGGATTTTGAGGCTTTTCTGGATACTACAGATGAGTGGATTACAACGCGCACCGGTATAAAGAGACGACATATTGCCCCAAGAGGTGTTGATCTGAAGGCTTCTGAGCTTGGTGCTGTAGCTGTTCGGCGTGCAATCGAGCAGGCTGGACTTGAACCTCAGGACATAGATGGCATAATCTGTGCCACATTTACTCCAGATAGTTTTTTCCCTTCCACTGCTTGCAGGATTCAGGCTATTACCGGATGTTCCCGCGCGTTTGCATATGATATAAGTGCCGCCTGTGCGGGTTTTGTATTTGCTCTTACAAGTGCAAACAGTTTGATTGTCAGCGGGGTAGCAAAAAATATAGTTATAGTGGGTGCAGAAGTTATTTCAAAATCTCTTGATTGGAAAGATCGTACAACGTGTATTCTGTTTGGTGATGGTGCCGGGGCAGTTGTGCTGAGGGGAACCAATGATGAATCGAAAGGGGTTCTGGCAACACAGATTCAGAGCGATGGTAACCTGGGAGATATACTGGTTCTTCCATCAAGTGGTAGCGACTGCACTATGAAAATGAAAGGAAACGAAGTTTTCAAACATGCTGTCAAAATGATGTCTGAAATGTCACAAAAAGTACTTGATTCGACAGGACTTTCTGTAAATGATGTGGATCTGCTTATTCCTCATCAGGCAAATATTCGAATCATTCAGGCTGTAGCTGAACGGCTGAATGTTCCTCGTGAGAAGGTTGTTATTAACGTTGAACGATATGGAAACACATCCTCTGCATCGATACCGCTTGCTTTGGAGGAAGCGTGGAAAGATAACAGAGTGAAGAGTGGAACGAGGATACTTTTTACAGCGCTGGGCGGGGGTGTTGCTGTCGGCAGTGCATTGGTACAGTTTTAGGTAAACCGAAAAAGCAAGAAAAAATGGAGAGAGTGATGGCATTTACATTTTTATTTCCTGGTCAGGGTTCGCAGATAGTCGGAATGGGTAAAGATTTTTACAGTGAGTTTGAATCTGCCCGTAAACGATTTGATTCTGCCAATGAGATTCTTCAAAGAGATATCCTCAAGATAATTTTTGAGGGGCCACAGGAGGAACTTACAGCAACGCAGAACACTCAGCCGTCACTTTTTATTGTGGAATCGGTAATTGCAGATCTTCTTAACGAAAAGGGAGTTGTGCCATCTTTTACTATTGGTCATTCACTTGGAGAATATAGTGCTCTATATGCAGCGGGTGTTTTAACGTTTGCAGATGGGTTGAAGGCTGTTGCACTTCGCGGTGAGTATATGGCAAAAGCTGGAAAGAGTTCTGCAGGAGCTATGGCTGCGGTCATGGGGCTTTCAAAAGAAGCAATATCTGTGGTGTTAAAAAAGGTTACTTCAGGGGTGGTAGTTACTGCAAATGAGAATACTCCCGAACAGACCGTGATATCCGGTGAAGTAACTGCGGTAAATGAGGCCTGTACTTTGTTGAAAGAAGCGGGTGCAAAGCGTGCGATTGTATTGCCGGTAAGTGGTGCATTTCATTCGCCGCTTATGCAGAGTGCTGCCGATGAATTTTCACAAGTCCTTGATACGCTTACATTTTCTGTGCCCCGTTGTCCTGTGGTCACTAATGTTACTGCGAAGCCTGAGACGGACCCTCAACTGATGAAAAGTC
Source organism: Chitinispirillaceae bacterium (assembly GCA_016929595.1). Lineage (GTDB taxonomy): Bacteria > Fibrobacterota > Chitinivibrionia > Chitinivibrionales > Chitinispirillaceae > JAFGIN01. The sequence goes on along the minus strand of JAFGIN010000179.1, from coordinate 50,594 downwards.
TTCTTGTTAAGCAATTGGTTTCACCGGTACGATGGGTTGATTCAATGCAGTCACTTGTTTCCCGGGATTATGGTACCTGTATCGAGGTCGGGCCGGGCAGTGTTCTTAAAGGACTTGCTAAAAAGTGTCAGAATACCTTAAATGTCATTTCTTGTGATACTGTAACAAACATATATTCTCTGCTAACAAAATCTTGAGAAAAGGGAGAAAAAAGTGATAGACCTTTCATCAAAATCAGCCCTGATAACTGGAGCTGGAAGAGGTATCGGAAAAGAGATTGCAATGACGCTTGCAAAAGCGGGTTGCGATATAGCAGTCAGTGATATTGACTATGATACAGCATCGGCTGCTGCTAAAGAGATCGAGGCTTTAGGACGTCAGGCACTTCCATTGAAAGCGGACGTTTCAAATGCCAAAGATGTAGAGACTATGGTTGGAAACTTTGTTGAAAAATTCGGAAAAATCGATATACTGGTAAACAATGCAGGTATTACCCGTGATGGTCTTCTTATGAGAATGAAAGAGGAAGACTGGGATCTGGTACTCAATATCAATCTTAAGAGTGCTTTCCTTTGCTCAAAAGAGGTGGTGCGGCCCATGATGAAGGCTCGCAGCGGTAAGATTATAAATATCGCTTCAGTGGTTGGTTTGATGGGTAATGCCGGACAGGCAAACTATTCAGCATCAAAGGCTGGTCTTATAGGTCTTACAAAGACTCTTGCCCGCGAATTTGCTGCCCGATCTATAAATGTTAATGCGGTTGCCCCGGGATTTATAAAAACTGCAATGACCGACAAGCTTTCTGATGCAGAAAAGCTTAAATTAAGTAGTCAGATTCCGATGCAGGCGTTAGGATTACCGAAAGATGTAGCCAATGCAGTTCTTTTTCTTAGTTCATCACTTTCTGATTATATTACAGGTCAGGTTTTGACTGTTGATGGTGGACTTGTCATGTAGGTTGTAAAATAACCATTTTTATAAATTAAATAACAGTATTCTTTTTGAAAGGAGTTTTATTGTGAGCGAAATGGAAGGTAAAGTAAAACAGATTATTGCTGAGAAATTAGGTGTCAGTGAGGATAAAGTAAATCCACAGGCTTCTTTTGTTGATGATCTTGGTGCAGATTCTCTTGATCAGGTTGAACTTATCATGGCTTTTGAAGATGCTTTTGATGTTGAAATACCTGATGATGATGCAGAAAAGTTCAAGACAGTTAAAGATGCCTTTGATTATCTTGCAGGCAAAATCTAATGCTTCAATTCTTTTCGCTTATCAGATTATGATAAGCGAAAAGATTTTTTTAGATTAATGAACTCTAAACCCTTGCGAGGATATTTTTAATGTCAAGACGAGTAGTTGTCACCGGGCTTGGAGTCACCAGTCCCGTTGGAAATGATGTCGCTTCTTTCTGGAGTGCGCTTTGTTCAGGAAAATCCGGAATCGATCGTGTCACTGCTTTTGATATCTCAGAGTACGACTCGAAAATCGCCGGAGAAGTCAAGGATATTGATTTCAGTAAATATGTTGAGCCGAAAGAGGCAAAGCGTACTGATCGTGTAATCCTTTTAGGTATTGCTGCAGCAGCTGAAGCTGTTAAAGATTCAGGACTGGATCTCTCTACTGTTAATCTTGACCGTGTGGGAACTATTGTGGGTTCCGGTATTGGCGGTCTGATTACTCTTCAAAATGAACATACGAAATTGATCCAGAAGGGGCCGGGACGTGTTTCGCCTTTTCTTATTCCGATGATGATTCCCGATATGGTTCCGGGTAGAATCTCTATGGAGTATGGTTTTAAAGGACCAAACTATGCTGTTGTCAGTGCATGTGCATCAGGTTCTCATTCAATTGGTGATGCATTCATGTTGATTAAGGCCGGAATGGCAGACGTTGTTGCTGCCGGTGGATCTGAAGCCGTAATAACCGAAACTGGTTTTGCCGGTTTCTGTAATATGAAAGCACTATCAACAAGGAATGATAATCCTCAGAAAGCCAGCTCACCGTTTGATAAAAAACGGGATGGGTTTGTAATGAGTGAGGGATCCGGTATTGTTATTCTCGAAAGTCTGGAACATGCTCTTGCTCGCAAGGCAAGAATTTACGCCGAAATGGTTGGATACGGGGCGTCTGGTGATGCGCATCATCTCTCACATCCGGCACCTGATGGCGTAGGGGCACAAGCAGCTATACGTATGGCACTCAGTACTGCAGGTCTCAAAACATCTGATATCGGTTACATTAATGCGCACGGGACATCAACTTCTCTTAACGACAAATATGAAAGTATTGCGATAAACAAGGTTTTTGGTGAAGATGTTGCGAATCTGCATGTAAGCTCAACAAAATCAATGACAGGTCATCTCCTTGGCGCATCAGGTGCTGTTGAATTTATCGCATCAATACTGGCAATCAGGGATAGTATTATTCCTCCAACTATCAATTATGAAGATCCCGATCCCGATTGTACGCTCAATTATACGCCTAATACTGCCGTAAAAAAACAGCTGCGTTATGTGTTAAGTAACTCGTTCGGTTTTGGCGGACATAATGCCTGCCTTGCTCTGGGTAAATATGAATCCGCTCAAGCAGGTAATTAATGTACTGCATCTAATTGCCGGTCGATTCAAACGCGCCGGCAGCTCAGAGCTGTTAGACAAGTTTCAGCAGATTCTGGATTACAGGTTTAAATCTCAAGCATTGCTGAAACTCGCTCTTACACATAAGTCTATGACATCACCTGAAGACACCCTGGGGTTGCAGTCAAATGAACGGCTTGAATTTCTGGGTGACGCTGTTCTTAATTGCCTGGTAACAGAGTTCCTCTATCTTTCAAATCCGGATAAAAGTGAAGGCCAGTTGTCTAAAATCAAGTCGCTTGTGGTCAGCAGGAAGATATTGGGAGAAGTAGCAATTTCGCTGAACCTGGGAAAGTATCTGATTTTCGGTTTGTCTGAAGAGAAGTCTGGAGGAAGAAGCCGTTCGTCAACATTATCCAATGCCTTTGAAGCTGTTCTTGGTGCGATATACCTTGATGGCGGACTTGGAGCGTCGAAGATATTTCTGACAAATGTTTTGTTTGGAAGAATACCTGAATTTCTTAAGGATGAACGGAATGTAAATTACAAAAGTAAAATACTTGAAATGTCTCAAAAAGACGGATTTGGGATTCCCCGGTACTCTACTATTGAAATGTCCGGACCTGATCACGCGAAGCAGTTCAAGGTAAGAATAGAGATCGCCGGCATACCGATGGGTGAGGGTGTTGGAACAAATAAAAAAATAGCCCAGCAAAACGCCGCTCAGATAGCAACATTAAACTATAGTAAAGAAGAGATTACTTCTCGACTGAAAGAAGGAGAAAAAAATGAATTGGTTTCTGACTGAAGAACAACAGATGATTGTCGATACTGCACGTGAGATTGCACAGAAGAAAATTCTTCCTGTACGTGAAAAGTATGACCATGAGGGAATTTTCCCGTGGGATGTTGTACAGGCTCTTGCCGAAGTTGATCTTTGTGGTTTGTATATTCCTTCTGAATACGGTGGTTTTGGCGGCGGAGTTTTTGAGCTGTGCCTTGCTGTTGAAGAACTTTCAAAAGTTGACGGCGGAATTTCGCTTGCAATGGCTGCGACAGCATTAGGTACATTTCCGATACTTCTTTTTGCCAGTGATGAACAGAAGAAGAAGTACCTTCCCGGGATTGCTGCTGGAAAGACAATCGCTGCGTTTGGGTTAACAGAAGCGAATGCTGGCTCTGATGCTCTCGGGATGAGAACGACTGCGGTTCTTGATGGTAATGAATGGGTTCTCAACGGTACAAAACAATGGATTACAAATGGAGAAAATGCACAGGTGTATACTGTGTTTGCAAAGACAAATCCTGCAAAGGGTGCCCGCGGTTTAAGTTGTTTCATTATTGAAAAGGGAACTCCGGGATTCACGTTTGGTAAGCATGAAGATAAAATGGGTATCAGAGCTTCAAGCACAACAGAGCTTGTTTTTCAGGATTGCCGCATTCCAAAAGATGCTATTCTTGGCAAGGAAGGGATGGGTTCGATTGTTGCAATCAACACCCTTAATTTCTCTCGTCCCGGAGTTGGATCACAGGCTCTCGGCATTGCTGCTGGTGCGCTTGAGGATGCTGTTACCTATTCCCGTCAACGTGTGCAGTTCGGCGCTCCTATCTCTTCTTTTCAGGCGGTTCAGCATATACTTGCAGATATGGCAACTCAGGTGGAGGCTGCACGGGCGCTCCTTTACGCAACGGCGCGTACTATTGATGCCGGTGAGAAAAAGTTTGCAAAAGAATCAGCCATGTCTAAACTGTTCTGTTCCGATGTTGCTATGAAAGTCACTGTCGATGCATTGCAGGTATATGGCGGGTATGGTTATATGCGTGAGTATCCGATGGAAAAGAGAATGCGTGATGCAAAGATTACTCAGATTTATGAAGGAACCAACCAGATTCAGCGTAATGAGATCGCGCTTCAGTTGATCAAAGGTGCTGCTGCTTAATTTTTTGTTTAATGTTTTTTTTTAAAAAAAGGGATGCTGTTGCATCCCTTTTTTATTTTATTAAATTTTTTCCATTATGATTGAGATAGTATCAAATTTTGTATGTATCTTTGGATATGACAGGTTGGAGAGCTTATACGATGAAATCAAAAAAAATTGAAATCGCACCCTCAATACTAGCCGCCGATTTCAGAAATCTTGAACGGGAAGTAAAAGCAGCGCAGGATAGTGGTGCTGATCGCATTCATTGTGATATCATGGATGGAAATTTTGTTCCAAACATCAGTTTCGGACCGATAGTGGTAGAGGCGGTAAAAAAATCAGTAACCATTCCTCTTGATGTTCATCTGATGATTACCCGGCCGGAAAAATGTTATAATGAATTTATTGATGCCGGTGCTGATATATTGACGTTTCATGCAGAGGCATGCAACGACAGTGCCGCATTGCTTGAGAGTATCAGGAAGCGTGGAATAAAAGCGGGTATCACGGTAAATCCAGATATACCAATAGATCTGTTTCTGCCGTATTTAGATACAATCGACCAGATCCTGATTATGACGGTCTATGCGGGTTATGGAGGTCAGAAGTTTATTGATGAAATGCTCTCAAAAGTTGAGCGGACAGCTGACTGTATAAAGAAAATGAATCATCAGATCGACTTGCAGGTTGACGGGGGTATTAATAAGGAAACAGCTTTTTTATGTGCACAGAAGGGTGTGAATGTGTTTGTTTCCGGGAGTTATATTTTTAATGCCGCTGATTACAGGGACAGAATTTTGATTCTTAAACAATCTGCAGAATCGGGTATGAATGATGATTAGGATGGCATTTCTTTTTTCAGTAACAGTGTTATTTGTTTCCTGTCAAAATATACCGAGCTATCCATCAGGACAGGACGATCTCATTGAGATGGAGAGTGTCTGGCAATATCTTAAAGCATACAGTATTCACCAGGATGAGTGTGTCTCCGGGAGCGGCTTTTCATGTGTAAAAAAATTGCGTGATTCGCCTTTTCTTTACAAGACGCCTGAAGAGATGATGCTGGGACTTGATGATACTCTAAAAGGGGCTGCGTATACAAAGTATGATTTGTCTGGTGAAAGGTGTGCATCAGCATCATTTGGTTCGGCATTACCAGAAGAGAGACTGGTTAAATTTTACCAGATAACATCTTCTACCGCCCTTATCAGGATCAGCAGATTTGATACTGATGTAACCTACAGTCAGTTTTGTGACATTATTAATAAATTGGATTCTTCTTTTACCAAAAAGAAGGAGTCTGATCCATCGTATATCTTTCCGATAAAAAACTATATCATTGATGTGTGCCAGAATCCGGGCGGAGATCTCGATGAACTCGATTCGATACTTGAATTATTTCTTCCTGAGAATACCCCTTATATACTTGCCCGTGAAAGAGCATATGATACGATAAGTAAACAGTATACAACTATCGATTACCGGGCTCTAAAGACTAAGCGGCCAGCAAGTTCTATGTTGGCAGGGAAAAAAATAGTTGTTCTCATGGACAGTGGGAGTGCGAGTGCTGCTGAAATATTGGCATCAGGTCTTAAAGATGGGTGTGGTGCAATACTGGCGGGAGATACTACATATGGAAAAGCGATAGGGCAGATCAAATTACCCCGCAGGGGGCGCAAGTGGCTTCAGATAACGTTTCTTCAATTAAAAGGAATCAGTGCGGGTAAGTATCAGAATGTTGGGCTGGTTCCTGATATCACAATTCCAAAGCTTAACATTTATAAATTGAATGATAGTAGTCTGCTTGAAGTTGTCAGGTTGCTTGAGCCAGATGTAAGGGCATCAGATTTGACGATGACCCCTTCGCTGCGGAAAACCAGGGAATCGCTCCTTCCAGAGGGGTACATAATTAGAGATGTACAGATTGGCCCCTGACAGGTATTTTTCAGCAGTATTTTTCTGATATATTATGAGTATAGTTACCATTGAAAAGGTTATTTTTGGAGGTCAGGGGCTCGCGCGGACAGATCAGGGAGTTGTTTTTGTAAACGACGTTCTTCCTGGCGAAGTGGTGGAGGTCTCTCCACCTGTTAAGGTACGGGGAGCTTTGTTTTCTAAATCTGTAAAGTTGATTGAAGCTTCAGAAAAAAGACGGATTCCCCTTTGTCCCTGTTTTGGAGTGTGCGGAGGTTGTGACTGGCAGTACATTTCCTATGAGACCCAGGTGGAGTTGAAACGAAATATTTACAGAGATAGTTTCAGAAAGATTTCATCAATTGCACAACTTCCTGATCCTGAAATTTTTACTTCACCCGAAACGGGGTATCGAATCAGGGCAAGAGCACAAATAAGAAATGATGGACGACTTGGGTTTTTCAGAAAAAACTCAAATGATATTGTCGCTATTCAATCATGCCCTCTGCTATCAGGAAAGTTGAATCAACTGTTTACCAATAGTTTTCCTGTCCGTAATGACAGAAGAAAAAATGAATTGAAACTTATTGAGGGGGATACGTCTGTTGCTTCAGATCCGATAATCGCAGGATTTACAGAGTCACAAGCGGATATTACCATTGACGGGAAATTGTTCAGGGTGAATGGGGGTGATTTTTTTCAGAGTAATTGCTTCGTGAACGAGCGGCTTGGAACCTGGTTCAGGCCATTTGTCGGGGGAGGTTTGTGCATCGATCTCTATGGGGGCTGCGGCTTTTTTTCCATGATGGTTGCATCACGGTTTAAAAAGGGATTACTTATTGAATCGGTACGATCACAGGTTGAACATGCCAGAAGTAATTTTTTTAACAACGGTATACATCATTTTAAGGCAATTTGCAGTGATTCAGAGAACCTGCACAGTGTTTGTTCGCAGCGTCCGGATTGTCTGATAGTTGATCCTCCGCGTCCAGGTCTTACCCCGCAGGTTAGATCTGCTATAGCGGCACTCAAGCCGGCAAAAATAGTGTATGTATCGTGCAATATTTCCACACAGGCAAGAGATTGTGAATTTTTTATAAAGGAAATGAACTACAGGATAATCAGGTCTGCACTGTTTGATTGTTACCCGAATACTTCACATATAGAGTCGGTGATGATACTTGAGGTTTGATTTTGATTTAAAAAACAGTATTTTAGCCTTCGGAATTGGTATGTTTTGGGTGTATTAAGTATTAAAATCAATAAGTTATGCAGGTCCGACCCTTTTAAGTAAATTTTTTTAAAGAATCAAGCCATGAACGACGTTACACTGCAAGTAAACCTTTCGCCTCTCGATTATCCTAAGGTGGTCCATCTGTTGCCTCATCAGTTAAATGTATTTGCTTCCCAGTGTAATGAACAGCTCATTATTATAGATCTAAAAAAAAGCAGTAGTAAAAAATCAAATGGGTCGCTCTGGGATACCAACATAACTCCATTAATGGAATACCTGCATAATTTAAAAAGAGGCAATTATCCAGATCTTGTTATTAAAGAGGTGGATTACTCTGTTGAAACAAGAAAAAATATGAGTAAAACGATTATGATGCGTGGTACTATTCCGGATAAAGATTACTCCGGAGGTCCATATTATTCATATTTTTACGGTATTTACAGTGCCAAAAACGAATATGTTCTGCATATAGATGCTGATATGATGTTTGGTGGTGGCAGTAAGGTCTGGGTAGAGGAAGCTTTAGAAATTTTGAAAAAAGATTCAGATGTTTTTTCCTGTTCGCCATTAAGCGGTCCTCCTCTTCTGAGTCAGTCAAAAATGCCGTCATTTTACAGACAAAAGTTTAATCCTGTTAAGATATATCATCTTCCTTTATCTTACTTGTACACTCACTTTTCCACAAGAGTGTTTTTGATTAAAAAGGAAAAACTGTACAGGAATATTTCTGTACAATTTCCTAATTTTGATCATTTTATTAAAGCAATACTTCGAAATGCACATCCCTATCGTTATCCAGAGGGGACCATCTCAGGGCTTCTTAAAAGGAAACAATGGTTTCGGCTTGATTTTTATGGTAAAGAGCCGGGACTATGGTGTCTTCACCCCTGCGGAAATAATGCAATAAAAGAAGTACTCCCTGAATTGATTGATAGTATAGAAAAAAAGCAGTTCCCGGATTCACAGAGGGGAATGGGTGATGTGCTGGAGGAGTATGTTATGATGTTAAAAAATGCACAATTCGGATAATGGTGATTGCACGATGAGATGTACTACACTCTTTGAGTAAATTGGATAAAGGTGCGAAAGAAGTTTTATTCTGACGTACGTTAACAGTTAGTAATTTGTCGGAGTAGGAAAGTTGTGCTGCTGTTCCAATGGTATTTAAAGTATGTGTACGACACTGGGTGTCTAAAAGCATGTGAAGACTAATTCAATGCAAATGCAGGGGTAGTTTGTTTCGTCGTTTGGATCCTGTCTTAAATTTTCAATTATTATAAAAATTCAAATTGATTTTCCCCCTGACCAGAACGTATCTTTGGTATTAATTCGCGGCAGCGTAGCTCAGTCGGTTAGAGCAGTGGAATCATAATCCACGTGTCGGGGGTTCGATTCCCTCCGCTGCTACTCTTTATCCTCATTAGAATTACATGTTCCCCTCTAAAGTAGAAACAAAATTTCTTGAGTTTTGCCGTGCCCATTTTCAAAAGGGTTCTTCTGTTTTAATTGCTGTAAGTGGTGGTAGCGATTCAGTTGCCCTTTTGAGGTTGTTTGTCAAATTTAAAGAGACCCTTCAATTGGATCAGCTTGGTGTCATTCATGTTAACCATGGTCTTCGTGGCGAGGAGTCTGATCTTGATGAGGAGTTCGTCCGCCAGTGTGCTCAACAGTTTGATCTGCCTTTTTTTGTTAAACATCTATCTGGCAAAAACGCTGACTCATCAGGAATTGAAGAGTGGGCTCGCAGGGAGCGATACTCCTTTTTCATGTCGGTAATGGAGAGCGCGCAATATAATTGTCTTGTAACTGCACATACTCTTGATGATCAGGCTGAGACAGTACTGATGAGGTTAATGAGGGGTTGCGGAATCAGAGGATTGCGGGGAATTCTTCCATGCAGGGAGGATCGGGTTTACCGGCCTCTTTTAAAACTTGAAAAAAGTGAACTTGAGAAATGGCTAAGTGGTATTGGACAGAGTTTTCGCTTTGATTCTTCCAATAACGAAACCCGTTTTCGTCGTAACATGATCCGACTCAAAATCCTTCCTTTATTGAAAAGTGTTGCGCCGGAGATAGCAGAGAATCTTTTCTCACTTGGTGAGCATATGTATTGTGCATGGGAAAAAATGGTTCCAGAGATAAATAATTGGGCTAAGAAATACGTTATCAGAGACTCAAGGACATCATTTTCAATAGATCGTAATGGGGTGGCCAGAAAAGAATCGTTAAATGTTGAAGCCTTACGGCATATTCTTGAAGAGTATAGAGTCGGGGCGTCGAGAAAACATATCGAGTCTGTATTCGAAAATTGGGATAAAAAGGGTGAGTTTATACTTCCGGGGGGCTGGGCTTACAGGGTATCAAAAGGCAGGTTGCTCTTTTATAATAAAAAGCTGTTACAGAGTTTCAGGTATACATTGTCTGTTCCGGGGGTCACCGATTTTCATGACCTTAACAGATCATTTCATATTACGATTGAGAATGTTTCAGATAAAACGGAAATACCCGATGACAACTCGATTGCGGTGATTGATAGATGTACAGCCGGGGAACAGCTTTTATATCGATCTGTTGAGGATGGGGATTTGTTTCAGCCTTTAGGCAAAAAAAATGAGATTGGGCTAAGGGTGTTCCTCTCCAGGCAGGGTATTCCTCTGCCTTTGCGACAAAGTTTTGGTATTGTGACGGACCAGTACAATAAAATTCTCTGGGTCCCCGGAATAAGGATAAATGAACAGTGCAGGGTATCGAATTGTACTCAGGAGGTAATAAAAATATCAATGAAAACCCTTACCCCTGATATATAATGTATTTTAATGTTGAGAGTTTAAAGTTTGAATTTTTATTAGATATTTTGGAGGAATAATTGGCGTTGGAAGAGAAAAAACAAAAAGGCACAGACAATAAGGGGCCTGCTTCTGCTGCACGAAAAAGGCAGAAAGAGACGGAGGGCGGTCGTAAGGGAGGACCTCGAAACGATCCAGGCAAAACAATTCTTATGTGGCTGGCGATTGGAGTTGCGGTCATATTTGCGTTGAGATCCATTGACGGTCATGGTGCATTAAAAGAAACAAAGTTGACGTATCGGCAGTTCCAGGAGGTCCTTGAAAATCCTCAGATTAAATTGCTTAAAGCTACCATTATCCAGAAGGCAATCAACAGGGCTGTATTTACCGGTGAACTGGAAGAGCCGGAGCTGTTAAAAACGATTCCATCACTGAGTGGGATCGATCCTGGCAAGACTATAACAGTAAATCTGCCCTATGTCGATTCTGACATGTTAAAGAAATGGGATGATTCCGGATTCAATTACACCTTTGAACAGGAGAAGATGAACTGGGGGGACATTCTTATCAGTATTCTTCCCTGGGCTCTTTTCATCCTCTTCTGGCTCTTCATGATGCGTCAGATGCAGTCTGGACAGAAGGGAATATTCAGTTTCGGAAAGAGCCGCGCGAAGCTTCACTCCATCGACAGACCGCAAATTACCTTTGCAGATGCTGCGGGCGTTGAAGAAGCTAAAGCGGAGCTTCAGGAAATTATCGACTTTTTAAAAGATCCCAAAAAGTTCAAACGTCTTGGCGGGAAAATACCAAAAGGTGTGCTTCTTCTGGGGCCTCCGGGAACTGGAAAGACACTTCTGGCCCGTTGTGTGGCCGGTGAAGCAGGTGCCCCATTTTTGTCAATGAGCGGGTCAGATTTTGTTGAGATGTTCGTTGGTGTTGGAGCATCAAGGGTTCGTGATCTTTTCGAAACGGCAAAACGCAATTCTCCCTGTATCATATTCATCGATGAAATTGATGCGGTAGGACGGCAGCGTGGTGCCGGACTTGGAGGCGGTCACGATGAGCGTGAGCAGACACTTAACCAGATGCTTGTTGAAATGGATGGGTTTGAGGTCAATTCGGGTGTTATTCTTATTGCAGCAACAAACCGTCCTGATGTTCTCGATCCGGCTCTGCTTCGTCCCGGACGTTTTGACCGTCAGGTCGTCGTTGATGTCCCGGATGTTAAGGGTCGTGAAGGGATCCTGAATGTCCATTCAAAAAATATTCCGCTTTCAACCGATGTGAATCTTCATACAATAGCACGTGGTACACCTGGATTTGTGGGTGCGGATCTTGCAAATCTTGTCAATGAGGCAGCACTCATGGCAGCGCGCTTTGGCCAGGATACGGTAACGATGCTGGATTTTGAAGAGGCAAAGGACAAAGTGCTTATGGGTGCTGAAAGAAAGAGCATGGTGCTTTCCGATAAGGAGAAAAAAATAACAGCATACCACGAAGCCGGGCATGCGATATGTAATATTTACTGTAAAGAAGCCGATCCGCTTCATAAAGTAACCATTATTCCGCGCGGCCGTGCTCTGGGTGTCACGTTCTCATTACCTTTTGAGGACAAGCACAATTACTCAAAAGCGTATATTCTAGATGAGATCTGTATTCTGATGGGTGGTCGGGTTGCTGAGAAAATGATCTTTGAGCATGAGACCACAGGCGCTTCAAGTGACATAAAACATGCGACAAATTTTGTACACAAACTTATCTGTGATTATGGTATGACTGATGAACTCGGGCCGATCAGTTACGGGCAGAAAGAGGAGCAGATTTTTCTGGGTCGTGAGATTTCAAGAAACCGGGATTATTCTGACAAGACTGCTGAGACGATCGATTCTTTGATGCGTACTATTATTGAAGAGCAGGTACAGCGTACAACAGCTATACTCAAAGAGCATCGTGAGGAACTTGAGCGACTTGCACAGGCTCTTCTTGAACATGAACTGCTTGATCGTGAGGAGATTATGAAAGTCATCGCTGGCGATACTCTTCAGAACGTAAAAAAGACGCGTTCAATTTTGACCAGGCCGGTAAAGACAGAGAGCGCAACGTTAGTAGCGGCAAGTTCGGGCAGTAATTCTTCGGAAGGGTCTAGTGGGGAGGCTGAAACATTAATCCAGGAAAAAACTCCAGATTGATGTTTCGGGTCAAATCACGCAGCGTTTTTAATAAGAGATTCGGACTCCTGTTCTTTGAACAGGAGTCTTTCTGTTTTTATCAGGAATGTTACAATATATGAATAATCTAACCGCAATCGTGCATAAAAGATTCGCTATAATGGGAATAGTGAATAGTACTCCAGATTCTTTTTATGATGGAGGAAGATATTCGAGTGTTGATGCTGCTTTTTCCCATGCAATGAAACTTATCGGGGATGGTGCTGCCATTTTGGACATAGGGGGAGCATCAAGCAGGCCGGGGGCTTCACCTGTTACATTCGATGAAGAGATTGAGAGGGTATTACCTGTAATAAAAGCAATCAGAAAGGAATCTGCGATTCCAATAAGCGTGGATACCACTTGGTCGAAAGTAGCTGAGGCAGCTCTTGAGAGTGGTGCAGATTGGATAAATGATATCAGTGCCGGAAGATTTGATAGTCGAATACTGAGTGTCGTCGCAAAATATAAGGCTGTAATCGTCTTAATGCACAGCAGGGGGACACCTCAAACGATGCAGGAGAATCCTGGATATCAGAATGTCCTGGCTGAAGTAATAACTGAGTTGTGGGGTGCAGTCAGGAACTGTTTCGATGCAGGTATCAGCACAGATCGGATCATACTGGATCCGGGAATAGGGTTTGGAAAAACATTTGACCATAATTGCACTTTAATGAGGGAAATAGATACATTTTGTAAGATAGGGTTTCCGGTTCTTGTTGGTACGTCACGGAAATCTTTTATCGGAAAAATAACAGGACGGGAAGTTGAAAAAAGGCTGCCAGGGTCATTGGGAAGTATTGCGGCTGCGTATGCTGCAGGAGTTAAACTGTTCAGGGTTCATGATGTTGCAGAAACATCTGATTTTTTAAAAGTCCTCTCTGAAATCGGAATGTAAGCGAGGCACAAGGGATATTACCGTTTTAAATAATGTGAATTAAAGGCTTATTACAGTGCAGAAGCGCTTAAATACCGATAAAAAAAAACGAAAATCGAAGATCTGGTCTTTTGTGATCATCATTGCAGTTATTGTACTGGTGCTGATTGCAGTACGCAGCTGTCATACGCAATATGTAAAGAGACAAAACAGGTGGAAAATTGCAGATACAGTAAAGGTGCATATTGATACCATGGAAACTTCTCAGGATACCGTATGCGTAGATTCCCTTTCTGCTGACACAACAAAATCTTTAGATACGATTCCTGTTGTTGTGGACACGGTTGTTATTCAAAAGAAAAAAAAACACAAAAAGAAATACGTCGATTCTGCCGATGTATCGTTTCCGTTACAGGTAGATTCAAGTGCACAGTCAACAGCCAGCCAGGACACTCTTGTTGATACATTGGCAAAGAGTGAACCGATTAAACCTGATACTCTGAAATCCGGACCGAAATCACCCTGTGAAACAGATACTTCTGAGTTGTGGATATATCCGGATCCATCGGGTGGTTTGCATCGCCTTTCACAGAAAATCCATTTTTATTCAAACAGGCCGTGTAAGATCTTCTGGAGACATAAAGGTACTGATGACTGGCTCGAGTATGACGGACGTGAAGTTGAGATTAATTCTACAAATACATTGCAGTTTATGGGTGTTGATACGTGTGGGAGAGAGATGACGATACGGGAAGAGTATTACGAAATTGAACAGGAAGTAACATCGGTGTGTCCCAGAGGCATGGCACATGTACTGATTGGTGATGCGTCCTATTGTGTTGATATTTACGAATGGCCGAATAAAAAGGGGGTGCGGCCTGCAGCGTATGTCTCACTCTATCAGGCGGCAGACTCCTGTTTCTCGGTTGGAAAGAGGCTTTGTACTGCAGATGAGTGGTTCCTGGCCTGTTCCGGTCCGTTCAGTTCGGCATATCCTTATGGAAACAACTACGAAGAGAGGGCATGTGTTACTGCTGATACTGTGGTGCACAAGTCGGGTGGTAAGGCTGAATGTCGCAGCTATTTCGGAGTGTATGATATGTCTGGTAATTTACAGGAGTGGACAGACACCCGTTCAACTGAAAATGGTCGTTTTAATTATGTGGCAGGTGGTTTCTGGAGTAGTGGAATAAAAAGCTCCTGTCGGGAACGGCGGTACAGTTATTACTCTCAAAACCGGCATAATCCAGTCGGTTTCCGCTGTTGTCAGAGTGTAGAAACTCAAACGCAGAGGCGGAAAAAATAGTGGCTGCAGGAATGAGTTACCGGAAGTGTTTAATGATCCCGGTAGTACTGCTGTTGTGGTACGTGTCTGTCTGTGCTGCTGCAGTTGGGATACAGTTTGAGGCGCAGCGTCTGGAGGGCTTTCATCCGCTTGATGAAGAGCCTGAGGCGGTATCGCCTTTGAACGCGGCGAAACCAGCGATTCTGTCGATAAAGTCCAATCTTTTTTTCAGTCAGGAAGATATTGATTTTGAAAAAAGGCAGATAACTTTTCGCCGCGTAGACAGCCTGGGCTTTACCATGTGGGAGTACCATTTTTCAGAGTTGAGTGAGTACCTTTCGTCACGTAAAAACTTTGTCCTGAAAAATTCGTGGCATAAAGAGGTTGCTAATGCAAAAAGAGAAGCCGATCAGAAAAAACAACAGCGAAGCTTGAAAATGGAGTGGGAGCTTCCGGTGCAGTACCCCTCCTGGGCACAGCGTATACTCGGAAATGAGCCGCCGCGTCTTGTCATTGATGGTAATCTGACGATAACGATGGGGTTTGATCATTCGACAATCAAGGAAGGAAACGAAAGCCGCGACAATCAGAGTTCTACTAAAGATTTCGGTTTTAATATGCAATACCAGTTCGGAATTCATGGCTCTGTCGGTAAATTGATAAATGTAGGTATCCGGGTGGCAGATGCGGAATTTGTCAGTGAGAATAATTTTAAGAATTTCAAGATCGAATATAAAGAATCAACCCCGGGTGAAATGGAAGATGAGGTCATTCAGGAAGTAATTGCCGGATGGACAAATTTCAACATGCCAGGAACAGAATTGAGCGGGTATTCGGGGGGCAAGGATGGATTATTTGGGATAAAGATAAAATCCAAACTGGGGCCGCTTACACTTACCACAATCGCCAGTCAGGAAAAAGGTGAGGCGCAGAAGCTCAACATGTCTTTGAAAAATGGCGGCAATGCAGGTAGTATGTTGTCATCTGAATACAGAAGAGATGTATTCTTTTTCCTCGATACACTTTATCGCAATCTTTACAATAAAAACAGCCGGTATAAAAAGACAAATCCTGCCTATGTGGTACCACCTTATGTGGATACACTTGAAGTGTATATCAAAAAAGAGGTATATCAGACCGATCAGCTTCAGGATTCACTTCAATACGCAAAGGCTTCGGATAATCAGATGTATTACTTTTACAAGTTAATACCCGACAGGCATTACGAGCTTTTTGAGGATCAGGGGTATATTCGATTTGATACAACAATTAATAGTAACGATCTTGTGGGAATCTATCTTCGTGCTGGCAATGGGAAGATAAAAAAAGGTGAAAAGGGTGACTCCACATTGAACGTCTGGACATTGAGACCAAGAACACCTATAAACAGTGCAAGTGATGACCCTGAGCGTTTTTATCTGATGTGGCGCAATGTGTACCATCTGGATACAAACATGCTTGCAACCTTTGAGCTGAGCACCTGGCGACAGCCGGACAATGGTGACAGCACGATGTATTGTAAAGATTTAAATGGTGAGGAACAACTGATTTCCGCTTTGATTGGATTGACAAACAATGATGGGAAACCGCTTACCGATTATGATGAAATTTACGATAGAAACCACGAATATATCATTATACCTCCTTATGACACCTGTCCGACCTGTAATGAACCATTTAACAACCCAAATCTTGGAGCAGAATTCCGTGATTCGGTAATTTATCGCTTTAGTCATGAAAGTACCCAGTGGTATGATCACAAACCGATATATAAATTCAAAACTTCAGGAAGTACGAAAATAACCTCGCTTAACCTTGGCTGGCAGGTGATGCCGGAAACTGAGCTGGTAAAGACCAGTGGTGGTGAGGTGCTGGAACGTAACCGTGATTATATTATCGATTATGAAACTGGTACTGTTGAGCTGGTATCTCCAAGAGCGCTGGCTGCGGACAATGTTGATGTAACATTTCAGCAGGAAGCCATGTTCGTTCCTGAAAGTAAAGCATTTTTTGGAGTACGTGGAGAGATGGCGTTACCATTTCTCAGCGAGAATTCATTTGTTGGTGCATCATTGCTCTTTCAGAATGCAGGTACCAATGATATCCCCCGTCTTGAGCAGGAACCGTACAGCAAATTATTAATCGATTTAAATTTGAAAGCTGACTTCGAACCGGAATGGATGACCAATCTTATTGATAAGCTGCCACTGATAAAAACAGAACAGCCCTCGTCAGTTGTGGTTGAATTTGAGGCTGCAAAGAGTGTTACCAATCCCAATACCAGTGGTGAAGCTTATCTTGATGATTTTGAGGATAGCAGGAAAACATACCCCCTTGGCACTCATCATGATTCATGGTCAAAAGCAAGTCCTCCCCAGTATCTTATACTGAAAGGAAACGGTTCACAGCTCTGGGATACTCTTCGGGTAGCAGATTCTCTATTGAAGTATCCTCCGGCGTGGGACTGGTACTGGTTTCAACCCAGGTCCCTGGAGCAAAAGCCAATAGCTCAGAAAGTGTGGAAACGCAATACAACAAAACCGCAGGCTAATGAGCTGGATTACGATCCGATTCTCAGGCTTCACTGTTCACCATTTCCGGACGTTCCCGGTTTAAAACACAGGTTCAAGAATTCCTGGGCAGGGATAATGATGCCTATTTCACAGAGTTCCATCGATCGAAGCAGAGATAAATATTTCGAATTCTGCATGAATAAGTCTAATAGCAAAGGTAGAAAACTTATCATACAAATGGGTGTCATGAGAGAAGATATTTCTCACAACGGCGGTCCCCCTAACGGCGATGGTGACAAGGAAGATACGACACTGGCAGGAACAGGAACTAAGGAACTTGATCGTGGACTTGACCGGACGTGGGATGAAGATGAATTTTATATGATTCCCAACGCTGCACAGAATGGGTGGGATAAATTATTCTATGGAAATGACACGTTAGGTGTATTTAAAAATGACCCTTCAAAAGATAATGCCCGAAACACTAAAGATGGACAAAAGTATGAGAACGAGCTAACCATGCGAAACAGGGCAAGTCGACTGCAGTGGGACGACCGATATGCAAATGAGGATCTCGGATATGATGGAACTGTCCAGACCAGCATACAGGAGAGTTATTACGAATTTGTCATCGATCTTGACAGCGCTTCACAGTATGAAGATTCCACTGCCCGGGTGCATAGAGAAGATGATTTTGGAAGGGAAGCATGGAGAAAATATAGAATTCCGATTCACGATACCTCTTCGATTCGTCACGCAATAAATAACCCGTCCTGGACCAGGATTTCGATGGTGCGGCTGATCTGGACCGATTTTGATACTGCTTTTAATAAAGAGAGCGAATTGATGCTTTCCGATCTCCAGTTTACAGGCAATTACTGGCTGGCTCAGTCAGACTCAAATTCGACAACTCTGGCCGAAGCATCATCACTCAATAACCACGAAGATGATTACTACAGAGTGACAAGTGAAGTTCCTTATATACATCATGAGAAATATTCCGGCACCGATGATAACGAGCTGGAGACGGCGTTGAAAATAGATTTCTCTGGTGTTAAGTCTAAGGATACCGCATTGGTCAGGAAACTGATACCTTTCCAGCCTATGGATATCTCACAGTATGAACGGATGACACTCGCTTTTTATGGTGACAAGGAGTTCAACACACGAATAAAAGATCCTGGCAGGGTCATGTTCAATGGTCAAGTAGAGTTTCTATTCCGGTTTGGAAATAACGATTCTACCTATTATGAGTACAACGACACACTAAGGTCTGGATGGACTCTTGCAAAAATAGATCTTCTGGAACTCACAAAGCTCAAAGGCAAGCACCAGATTGCTCATCCGGGAGGTACGATTGAGACTTCAGCTGGTCATTATCGTGTGTATTCAAATCGTGCAGGCATCGAGCCATCTTTGACCAAAATTACCTGGATGGCGCTTGGGGTCAGGAACAACTCGAATGATACGGTGTCTGGTACAATCTGGGTTAATGAGATGAAAGTCGATGGTATTCATACGTTGAAAGGGTGGGCAGCAAGAGCATCGCTGAAAACAAAATGGGCTGATTTTCTCAATATTGATGCGCGTGTAAGTTATACCGGTGGAGATTTCAGAATGATGAATGAATCTGGCTACAGCGCGCGTGATTCAAAATTCGATGGGTCTGTTTCCGGCAGTATGAGTCTTGACAGGTTTCTCCCCCGTGATCTGGGAGTATCAATTCCTGTTGGTGGAAGCGTGTCAAGTAGCATTGATAGGCCGGAATTAAAAAAGAATTCAGATATGCGGCTCGAAAATGACGGCGTTTATGAAATGGTGGCTGATGCGGCAAGAATGATATCGGATGAATTGTCAAGGGATGATGAGGAGCCTGATGAGGTTGATGATGTAAGTGAGTCTGAATGGTATGGAAGAAAATCGTTCAGGGGGACAGTGTATACAAATTACGGAAAGAGTGCGCAGTCGGAAAACCCGCTTGTAAATATTACAGCCGATAGAATTACGACTAATTTTACCTATTCGAAAAGTGTTTCTTCGACAAACATGGGACCATCACCAGATAAAGCTCAGATTTATAATATACGGGATGAATCCAATGACTACACCGCAAAACTTCAGTATGATCTTACGCCGCGGGACAACCCCACATGGCGTCCATTTGAAAAAACCGAAAAAAAATGGGCTGAAAAGTTCAAACGTTATGAGTTGGCACTTTTGCCATCAACGTTCAAGTTCAATCTTGCAGATCTGAATTATGGTAAATCAATGTATAACGAGACAGAGAAAAATGTCCACAGGACAACATATCGTTACGATTTGAATCATGGAGTAAATCTGAATTATTCTCCCATATCACCACTGCTGTCAATTGATTACAGTCTTTCGATTAACAGAGACCTTGATTCGCGTATCGATTCGACTACTGATTCGTGGGATAAAGTTAAAATGGCATTCAAAGGGGATAGTGAGTGGAAAGAACAGACTGTTCTGCACGGAGAAAAAAGCAGAAATCAGCAGATATCGATAAATCTTAAGCCTGAGCTGGTGTCATGGCTTACGACTGATGCAAGCTATTCGTCCTCGTTTGCATCGACAATGATTACACGGCTTAATGAAACGAAACAATATGCAAATGCAACTGTCAGTCCCAGGTTTACCTTCAACAGCTCGTTGCAGCTTGGGTCGCTGTTTGAAAAAATTTCCGATACTACAAAACTTAAAACGATAGGACGTTTTTTCGGGCATATTAAAAAGGGGTACGACAAAGTTGGTCTTAGAACTGTCAGTTTTACCTACTCCTCAGACATGAATTTAAGGAATGATTATTTTAATGAGGAGTATTTTCAGAAAAGAGAGATCCATTTCTGGGAATATTTTAAATATCAGACTGGATTTAATGGGCGCAGTTTCAGTGATATCATCTCTGGTAACATGGATGACGATGGCGCGCTTGGTGGCATGAGAAACAGGTATGGTGTTGATGATGAAGAGTTCTACCGCAATGATACCAGAAGTGCAGATCGTAGATATTCCATTTCAACCGGTTTGAATTTCAGAGCACCATTTGAGTTGTCGATTTCTCCTATAACAATTGAGTGGAATGACCGCAAATCTCTGCAGGCTAAAGATACAAGTTATTATGATAAGAGCCAGACGTTGCCAAGAATACAGATCGGTGCGAATACTCCTGCTTTGATAAAAATTAAGCTGATAAAGCAGTATTTCAGCTCGATGCGATGTAATACGTCATATAATTTTGAAAAGAGCAGAACCTGGTCTTCAGTACCGAAATATTCTGATGCTGTAAGGCATACGATGCATCCGCTGATTTCTATAAGTGGAGAATTAGCGAAGGCTCCGGTTTCTATAAATTATTCGTGTGATAAATCAAATGAATGTCAGAGGCTGGGGAGCACCGATACTTCAATTACCTCCGAAACTACTGATGAAAAACTGGATCATACATTTTCTATCAATTATGAGATACAAAAGAACAGCAGATTGTCTGAACTTAAACTATTTTTATGGACAATTCCAGTCAGTGGTAAAACAACCGTTGGAATCAAAGGTAATGTAAGCAGAAATCTGGCATACAAGAAAGAGGGTGCTAAAGAACCCGAAAAGACCGAACATCATCGTAGCTTTTCTCTGTCGCCAAAAGTTACCTATATTTTTACCGACAACCTAAACGGCGAAATGTATTATGAATTTGGAAAGCAGAAGATGTTGGCGGATACAGAGACAAGAACTACGAATAAATTTGCAGTTATTCTAAATTTAAAATTTTGAGAATTCTATGGAAAAAAAAATTCTTTTCAATGCAACGCGTACGCTAAAAAGAGCGGCATTACTAGAGAATAAGAAAATTGTTGAATTAGTTGTTGAGCGGCCGGATGAGTATCGTCTGGTTGGGAATATCTATCGTGGGAAAGTGAAATCCATTCTTCCCGGGATCCAGGCTGCGTTTATAGACATAGGGCTTGAGAAATGCGCATTTCTTCATGCTACAGATGTCGATCCATCACTGCTCCTGGATGAGCGGGACATGTCTAACGACAGGTTTTCCTCTCCGACCTCATCAAACAGAAAGAGGATAGCCCGGATTCCAATCGAAAAAGTGCTCAGTGCAGGTCAGGAGATCCTGGTACAGGTTGCTAAAGAACCTATTAGCTCTAAAGGGGCGAAAATCACGACTCAGATCAGTCTGGCCGGACGATTTCTGGTGCTTGTTCCAGATACCGATTTTATCGGTGTTTCAAAGAAAACACACGATTTTAAGAAGAGGGAGAAACTAAAGGATATTATTGCGCAGATAAAACCAAAAGGTGTCGGTTTTATTGTGAGGACTATCGGGTTGCAGGTTTCCGAAACAGAGTTTATTAAGGAGATTCATCTGCTGCTTGATGAGTGGAAAAAAGCGCAAAGTGTCGCTTTGAGCGGAAGTGGTCCCAAACTGGTGCACCAGGAACTGGGGATTACCACCAGAGTGATAAGGGATATTTTTTCTGATGATGTGACTCAGGTGTATGTCGATGAGGAGAATGATTACAGGGAGATTCTGGGGTATTTGCGATCGTTGTCTCCGGATCTTTGCCAGCGGGTGATCCACTATAAGGAAAACGAATCGCTTTTTGATAGGTTTGATATCGAAAAAGATCTCGAAAGGTTGCTGAAAAGAAAAGTCTGGCTAAAAAGCGGTGGGTACATTCTTATCGACAGAACTGAAGCGCTTGTTGCGATTGATGTAAACACTGGCCGTAATATCGGAAAGACAAATCTTGAGGATACAATTTTCAGAACAAATCTTGATGCCGTTTCTGAAATCTGCCGCCAGTTACGACTGCGTGATATCGGCGGCTTGATTGTCGTTGATTTTATCGATATGCGTAGCCCCGAAAACAGGAAAAAAATTGAAAATGAGATGCGCAAGGCATTGGATAATGATCCAACCGCGACAGCATACACAGGATTATCAAAATTTTGTTTGATGGAAATAACCAGAAAACGAGTCAGACCGGAACTTCAGGAGTTTTTTACTGATGTTTGCCATGCATGTCAGGGACTTGGCTGGGTTTTTTCAGCAGAAACAGTAACCGGGAGAATTGAGAGAGATTTCAAACGGTTAAAAGTGAATGAAAAAGATCTTATCCTCGCAGTACATCCGGCTGTTGCAGCATTTCTTTTTAAAGATGATGGTCTGATGAAAAGAAATATGGAGCGTGATTTTCATTGCGACCTTCAGGTCGTCGAAGATGAAGAGCTGGATCAGGATGAATATGTTTTATCCACGACGACGGGACTCGTTTTACAGGATACATCATCAAAAGAATCAAAAGATATTGATGCTTGATTCCTGGTGAAACATGAATTATATTTAGAAATCTTTTCTCTGAAATAATGTAGTTTTCCCTTAATTGTGTAAATTGGGGGATATTTTGAGCATATAGGAGTTATCATGTACTCGATAATTGAACAGGGTGGCGCTCAGTTCAAAGTAACCCAGGGTGATACAATCAATGTACCGCTTATTAATGCTGAAGCTGGTACTGAGATCACTATTGATAAGGTGTTACTTACAGGTGAGGGCGAAACCGTAAAAATTGGGACGCCGATAGTCGAGGGCGCAAAGGTTATTGCAAAAGTAGTTGATCATGCTAAGGCTGAAAAGGTTATGGTAATCAAACGCAAACGTAGAAAAGATTATCGTCGTGTGAATGGCCATCGTCAGCAGTATACAAAAATTCAGATCGTTTCAATCAACGCATAACTGAGGGAGAGTTTTAATGGCACATAAGAAAGGTGGCGGAAGCAGTAGAAACGGGCGTGAGAGCAATCCCAAGATGCTTGGTGTGAAGCGTTTTGGTGGTCAGCTTATTAATGCCGGAACTATTATTGTTCGTCAGAGAGGGACCCAGGTTCATCCTGGAGAAAACGTCGGGATGGGAAAAGATCATACTCTTTTCGCGAAGGTCACCGGAACGATTCAGTTTTCCTGGTTTACGGGAAACAAAAAGAAGGTAAGTATTGTTCCGCAGTTGCTAACTCAGGAATAAACGGCTTCAAATTTCAGAATTTTTAAAGGCAGGTTTTTAACCTGCCTTTTTTGTTTTTATACAGTATATAGGAATTACAGGGGTTAACACTATTATTAATGTTCAATTGTGTGGCCCTGTCACCCCTGACAGGGCTTCAGGTGCTTTTGTTAATTAACCACTACAAAACAGCTACGCTTGCGCGGGAGTCTTTTTGTTTACGCTCTTGTCAATTCGAGTACTGCAATTTCAGGATAACAGTTGAATCTGACAGGGTATATTGCCCACCCGATTCCGCAGGAAAAAAAACCGGGGTAGTATCTTCAGAGTATCTGAGCCCACATGTGTAATTTTTATTTTTTACCGGTACAACAGATTATCCGACAAATGGTAAACGAACCTGTCCTCCATGAAACTTCAATAGTGTTCTTCTGGAGAACGTAGGTTTCGATGTTTTTCATAGGTGTATATTCGGGCATTGAGTAAAAATAGTATCTGCAATAAAATACAGTAATCTGCAAAAAAAAATGCTATTCGGATTAACACAGACGAAATAAAGTAGAACCTGTAAATATAGATAACTTGCAATAGTTAAAAAAGAATCATGAAAGAAATAAAAGATAACATGTGGTATGTACTGTTTTTTTTATTGATACTGTCTGTTTCAATAAATCATACAGCAGCCCAGACCGTAGCAGACCTGCAAAACAATAATTATAATGCTGATCCATTTCTTCTTACCGGGGAAAGAATCGAATATCCACCTCAGATATTCAAAAAAAAGATTAAAGGGGTTATTACTGTTGAAGTTGATGTCTCCGATAGTGGTCTGGTTGAGAAATGCACGGTAAAGCAACCATTGTTTGCGCTGCTCGATTCGATTGTTTATAATGCTGTCATGAGATCACGGTTTTCTCCTGCGTATGACAGGGGTATCCCGGTTCCTTCAACGATACTATTCCAGTTGCCTTTTGACTCTGATAGTGTAATTTCCAGTGGTACTTACGGGGTTAAAGAGCTTGAAGGAGTTGTTGTTGATAAAGACTCAAGACGTCCGTTGCCGGGAGTTGTTGTAAATTTACAGTATAAGGATACGATCTCAGATATATTATTGGTTGGTAATTTTAACAGTTATATGGAAACAATAGGGAAAATACCCGGTCAGAGATTTTCTGATGGAATAATGTCAACAACAACAGATTCTTCAGGTCGTTTCTCTTTACGCTTACTGCCTGATGGTGTTACAACTGTTGCAGTGCTGGCAAAGGGATACTCAATAATGCATTTTACAGAAACTATACGCACTGGTGAGAATAAACAGATCCGTTATTTGATAAATCCCTATACTGAAGACGTTGATAGCGTTTATCAGATAAATGTGTATGGAAGAGATTCCCCGGGACGGGAGACGGTAAATGTTGAAGAACAGCAGCTTTCATCGGGGTTGACACATTATCTAAGTAAGATAATTCTGACAAAAGCAACGATTCTTCAGGTCCCTGAGGCGGGTTCTGCATTACTGGTACGATCCGGCAGTCCGTATGACAATCGTTATCTGGTTGCAGGGGTTCCAATGCTGGCCCCATTTCATTTCGGAGGATATCCGTATGCCGATATCGATGGTGTTATGCTCTCAACGGTAGAAAACATTGACGTTACAGTAAACCGGATTGGGGGGACATTTCCAGAGGTGTCGGGGGTTTTTATAAAAATAGACCCCGGTATCTATCGTCCGGCACCAAAAAAATTAAAAAAAAGAACGGAACTGTCCTTAGATTTCAGTACTATCAGCCAGGATTTTTTACTCTCTTTTCCTCTTACAAAACAGGACTTTATTCAGATCGGAATTACCCGTTCAGAGGACTATTCTCTGCGGTATTTGAAAAGCTCATACAGTATCAGTCCTGATGCAGAGGTCGGAATTGCTCCGCCTGAAAGTTTTGGTAATGTTACTCTTACAGGAAGAAAGCTTTTTGGGAAGATGCAGACGGAGTGTTTTTCGTGGTTTGCATTTGATGTATATGAAAGCTATACTGGGATTACCTCTGCTGTTTACCCATGGGGTATGGCAAGTGTAAAAGTGTATCCTGTAAGCAGAAAAAATGTTTCATTGACAGCTGGTGGTGCTCATCAGTATTTCGCGGAAGGCATACGTGTCGGATCAAATTCGTTTCTTAAAACAGTACAACAGAGTAATGCAATTTTTACATTTGCTTATGATTCGATAAAGACAGATATAGTTGATGTCAATATATTGACATCAATCAATTACTTGCAGTGGCGGGGAGCCGTGAAACAACGTGATGAGCGGGGGCTGGATACCGCAGTAATTGGCAGCGGTGATGAAGTACTGTTTGATTGTAAAACAACGATGATGAAAAATGTGGGCCCATTGGAGGTAAGTTCAAATCTACTGTTTACAGGAATCAGTTTTGGGGATAAGCCTCAAGGGACGATCGATGTCGGTTTGTCAATGCTGTGGAAGAGCACAATAATGGATCTGGAATTCAATGTCGGGAAAATCACAAGTCATCCGGATATACGGGGTGTTCCCGATTCTGTATTCAGAAAAAAACAGTTGACTACTTATATTGTATCCGCTCCATTGAAATTAAAATATAACAATAAAGCATCACTTGGCATACAGCCCTACGCACGTTATCGAAAAAATGCTCCTCAACTGGATCCTCTTTTAAAAGCTTGGGATCCTGTATGTTCGACTCCATTAAAGGCTGCAGGGGTTGATTGTGATCTTGAGGTTAAGCCATTTAGATGGTTGGAATTGAATGGGGCTGTAAATATATCCCGTGCATATCGTGATAACGACGGCGATTCGACCTATGAATGGGGTATACCGTTTACTTTTCGAGGGAGGGCAACATTCAGGATGTTTCATGATCTGTTGTATTTCTATCTCGAAGGTAAATTTAATGATGGGCTTCCTTATTTTGATTTTGTCCAGAAGAGGTATGAACGCCTGCCTCACTATCAGCGTGTTGATATTAGTTTCCAATACAGATCCCCGATTATTAAACACCGCTTTTTGACTCGTTATGATGTTTATTTCCGTACGAGTAATCTTGTTGGTAAATATTACAACGTAAGAACCTATTATTGGGATTACGGCATGAGAATGCACCCCATTGATCTGAGTGGTCCTGTTTATACGGAGGTCGGCGCCCGTCTGGCGTTTCGATTATAGCAGTCAATGAAACTGAATGGAATGCTGTTGTAAAAATAAAAAGGCCGGGTAAACCGGCCCTGTTTTTTTTGAATAGAGTTGCAGGTATTAAAATCTCTTAATCTGTTTGAAATCCTCAGTTAAATCCGGGTAGGTGATAAACCGGTTCTGACTTCCATCGGTAATCAGTGAATCATAGGTCGGATGAGATTCTTTTTTCCATACCTTTTTGCCATTTTCAACATAAATTTTCTGAAAGTTCTGTCGAACTGCGGCAAAACGGTTAATAAAAAGGCAGAGTGTATCTCCGAGAAGGTCCCATGTGCCATAGGATAAAAATTCATAATCTTCTTTGAGATACTGGCCACTTTGACCTTTTTTGTTTTCAATCAGTTTGGCTTTTCCATCACGACTTAAAGAAAAGATTTTCTTTTCAACTGCATTGATCTCTCTGATTTCCTGGCTTTTTGTAACATTGACGCACAACCATTCGCCGGGAATAGTTTTTTTCAATTTATCAGCCTTTACCTGATCTGCTTCCAGGGATGGTAAGCGCGCCTGAAGATCCAGGATAAGGGCATGAGCGTTGAGGATCCATTTCGAACTCAGCAGAGAATCGATCGGTACCATCAGGCTGTCAATTTTTTTAACCTGTAATCCTGAAAGGTTTGCTTTAACACTGTTAATTTTGGATTTGATTGCATTAACTTCAGGGAGCAGCTTATCCAGGCTTTCTTTGTACAATGCTTCTGCCTGAGCGATATAAATTTTCGTCGAGTCGTAGGAGCTTTTAGCGAGGCTGGTTTTACCGAGTCGGGCGGCGTCCTTTGCCTGATATACATATACTTTGGCTTTGGAAAGTGTACTGTCGGGTATTCCCATCTGTAGTAGCTCATTAATTCTATTCTCACTTTCCTCAATAGCCTTTTGGTTGACGCCGCATCCTGTGATACCAATTATAGCGGTTAAACCAAATAACTGTAATATCCGCCTGCATCTCATATAAGACTCCTTCTGCTTGAATTTAGACGTTTATGAAAAGTATTATTTCCAGTTTTTAGATACTTAGATAAGACTCTATATAGAATCCCCAAAATATATTGGAAGATACCTTGTAAGGAAATGTAGAGTCAAGTGTATTTAAAATATAATGCGGAATTCTGAAAAAGGCAGGATATTGATGAGGAGAAGCAGTTGAATAGCTCAACTGCTTCAACATTATGATGTTTTAGCGGATTTTAAATGCTTTGAAAAAGGTGTTCTCACCTCGCTGTATTAAAAGCAGGATAGAATCCCCTGATTTCAAAGCTTTCACTGATGCTTTAAAATCTTTAATACTGGAAACTGGTTTTCTGTTCACCTCGATGATTATATCGTTTTGCTGGAGTCCTTCTCTGGATATCAGTGATTGTTCATCTATTTTCTCTATAACCACTCCTTTTATATCGTCCTTTATTCCAAGTCTGGTCTTGATTTCGGATGTAAGAGGGGTTACATGAATTCCCAGTTTTTTGGAATAATCAGCGCTTTCGTTTTCTGGTGAGTTATTACTCTTTTTTTCATCTTTTTCGGGGCCACTATTATTATCCCGTCCACTCAGCGTTACATGAACGGTGATCTTTTTTCCGGATCGCAGAAGTTGTACCGGTACTTTCTTACCCGGATGGATGGCTGCTACAGCGTTGCGCAGTTCGTTAGGTGTGGCAACATCTTTACCGTCAACGGTAGTAACAATGTCCCCCCGCTGGATACCAGCTTTAGCTGCCGGTTGATTTTGAAATACATCACCGATAAGGACTCCTTGTGTCTTATTGTCAAGACCAAAAGCCTCACGGGTTGGTTGATCGAGTTCCTGAATCATTACACCGAGCCAGCCTCTGGAGACTTTTCCCTCAAAGATCAGGTCTTCCATGATTTTTTTGGCCATATTGATCGGTATTGCGAATCCAATCCCCATATACCCGCCGGACTGAGTATAGATCATTGTATTAATACCGATGAGTTCACCACGGATATTGACAAGTGCACCTCCGCTGTTTCCCGGGTTAATTGCAGCATCTGTCTGTATAAAATTTTGGTAAGCGTTTGCATCATTTCCGGTTGTCCTTCCAAGCGCAGAGATAATTCCAAGGGTAACTGAAGATGATAAACTGAATGGGTTGCCGATTGCCAGGGCCCACTCTCCCGGGCGAAGTTCATCTGAATCGCCAAGATAAGCTACCGGAAGGTCCTGCACAGCACCTTTGATTTTGAGTACTGCAACATCTGAGAGAGAGTCCGTGCCGACAACCGTAGCCTGGAAACTTCTTTTGTCAGATGTTTTTATTTCGATCTCGTCTGCTCCCGCAACAACATGAAAATTGGTGAGAATGTAACCATCTTTTGAAACGATAACGCCGCTTCCGAGGCTTTGCTGCCGGAACTCTTTTTTCTGTACCGGGGGTTGCGATCTGCGGTTTCGTGGTGCCCCAAAGAATTCATCCATACCAAAGGGGTCACCAAAGAACTGGTAGAAAGGGTTGTTTGAGAAGATTACTGTGTCAACTTTTGTGGGGATAACCTGAACAACAGTAGGAACAACTTTTTCTGCAATATCAGCAAACAGTGTACTGAAACTCTGAGCTGATGGTGGAATGTTTATCTTTGGTTCGGTTTTGGCACCAAATTCAATTGCGCCTCTGGAAGGACGGTCAGATTCTGCAAATGAGCAGCTATAATAAATTGATCCTCCCAGTAAAAGAGATGCTGCAATAGAAATTTGTAGTAATGCACGCCTTTTGAAAGGGACATTCATAAAAGTTCCTCCTTATAAATTAATTAACAATGAGCGTTTGAATTCTTTGTAAATACGAGTATGTGTCTGAAATTATTGTACCGTGTATCAAAGCAACCGGGAATAATTATTTCATGCGTCCATCGTCTGCGTCCCGACAGGAAAACATCGGGATGCAGGACAGGCAGTCCCGGGCCCGGGACGTGTTATCTGGGTCAATCTATAGCAGTTTTCAGGAGTATCCTTCCGAAATGTATCCTTTAAAAAAAGTACAGATGACACCGTAAATGAATTAATCCTTATAAGGAAGTGTACTTGGCCAGTCAATTGTTAGTTATAATAACTATCAAACTTCCCTGGGGAGATCTTTGTCAAGAGATAGAACGTTTGATGTTCCGCCTTCGACAAATGATTGTTCGGAAATTCTCGTCAATATAGCTGAATCGGTGAATTCTTTCAAGGTGAGTGCTCCTGTGTTGCACATAGTTGATTTAAGCTTGGCAGTGGTAACACCGAGAACCTCCCTGAGAGAGCCGATAATTGGTACGTAGGCATCAACACCCTCTTCAAATTTTAATCCACTTTCGGTCTCGGATGATTGATTATACCGTTGCCAGTTTCGTGCTCTGTTTGAGCCTTCACCCCAGTATGGTTTGTAAATTCTTCCGCCGATGGAAACTTTTGGCGTAGGACTCTCGTATGTCATTGCAAAATAGCGTCCCATCATTACAAAATCAGCACCCATTGCCAGAGCGATAATTATCTGTGTGTCGTTTGACAATCCACCGTCAGAACAGACCGGGACATAAATGCCGGTTTCCTTGAAATAGTTGTTTCGTTCATTGACAACATCCATAAGCGCAGAAGCCTGGCCACGTCCGATCCCTTTTTGTTCTCTTGTTATACAGATTGATCCGCCTCCAATGCCAACTTTGACAAAATCGAGATCGGCTTCCTGGACTAAATACCTGAATGCCGTTCCACTGACAACATTCCCGCCTCCGACAACGACATCTTTTCCAAAGTTTGAGCGAATCCATTGCGTGCCCTCTTTTTGAAATTCCGTATAGCCATCTGAAGAATCGAAACAGAGCACATCAGCACCGGCTTCCAGTAACGCAGGCACTCTAGTCTTATAATCATGTGTATTAATGCCGGCTCCTGTAACAAGCCTTTTATGGTTGTCGAGCAGTTCATCAGGGTTATTCATGTGATCAAAATAGTCTTTTTTAAATACAAGAGAGTGAAGGTGACCATTGTTGTCGAGTATTGGAAGACACTCTTTTTTATTAGCCTGGAGAAGTTTATTGGCATCATGAAGTGATATTCCCAGCGCTCCAAAAACGACATGTTCTTTTGGAGTCATGTATTTTGATACGGGTCCATTTAAATCATCCTCAAATTCCCAGAAATCTTTATCAGTTAAAATTCCCAAAAATTGACCGTTTTTCGATCCGTCAAAGGTAATTGGCATAGTTGAATGGCCGGTTTTTTTACGAAGTGACAACGCTTCTGCAAGAGTATTATCCGGATGAAGATTTGAGTCTGACTGTACAAATCCGGCTTTATGGTTTTTAACCCTTGCGATCATTTGCGACTGAGAATCAATTGGTTGGGAGCAAAAGGTGAACGTGCAGCCACCCCTGCGGGCAAGAGCAATAGCCATTTCAGATCCCGAAACAGACTGCATACTGGCAGAAACAAAGGGAATGTTAAGATTCAAACGGGAACTTTCGCCTGAGTGAAATTTTGCTATGGGCGTTTTTAATGAGACGTTTTCGGGATGATGAATTTTTCTGGTAAGTCCCGGAAGCAGCAGATATTCTGAAAACGTTCTTGAAATCTCATTGATAACTATAGCCATTACATACACTCCCGTCTGAAAAAGCTATTCCTCGTGACTTGTCTACCTTACATTAACCACCAAAATAGAGTAAATTGAATGCTAACTTTATGAATTACACAAAAAAACCCGAATAATTAAGAAAATTAATTACAAAATGGATAATTTTTCTGTGCTCATTAGCCGGATTTAACTAAATTAAGTGGTAATGATTTATATTTTATTGGAACAAATATACTTTATTTGCAACATATCGGTATATCAATACGGTTGGTTACATTAATCTGATGTAGATTATTTTTGCTCTTTTTGTTTTTTGTGAACATTTTTATGGAAAAAATTGATCCTTCAAAGCCTGAGTTGACCATAAAAAGGTTGCACAATACTGTTGTTCTACCTGATGGAACTGCGAATGAACCAATGGGTTCGGGCTATATCACAGGAATCCTGGGTGTTGGGGGTATGGCCAACGTCTACGAAATCTGGAATCCCCAACTTGAAATTAACCGGGCAGTAAAACTTCTTCATCCAAACTATACTCAGGAAGCGAAACAACGATTTGAAACAGAAATCAAGATTACTGCACGACTGCAGCATCCAAATATCGTTGAAATACATAATGTCGGTGAATGGAATGGACTCCCTTACATTGAAATGGAGCGGATAAACGGCACAACACTTGACATACTTGTTCAGGAGCGTGGCGCATTTCCGGTCGAGGTTTGTACTTCAATAGGCATAACGGTATGCAGAGCATTGAGGTTTGCACACAACCAGGAATATGTCATCTATGGAAAACCGTATACGGGAGTTATACATCGCGATCTCAAACCATCAAATATCATGATATCCTTCAAAGGTATTCTTAAGCTGATGGATTTTGGGATTGCCCGTCCTACCGATGCATCACTTCTTACAACCGATGGTGCAATTCTTGGTACAATTCAGTACCTTTCTCCCGAACAGCTGGAGGGAAAAGATGCAGATGTTCGTTCCGATATTTACTCGATAGGTACAGTACTCTATGAACTGATATTGGGTCAGAAAGCGTTTCCGGAGCAAAATGTATCAAAACTGATGATGTCCAAGGTGAAAAATGAGTATGTTTCACTCGAATCTTTTGATCTCAGGATTCCTGTAAGAATAAAGAAGCTGATTCACCGCTGCATGATGCAGAATCCTGAGAAGAGGTTTCTGAACACAACCGAGTTACTCTCGGAATTAACAAAAATCCATAAATCCGTTTCATCAAAAACTCCGGAACAGGTGTTGAGGAATTTTATAAATGAGGTCAGCAGTGAACGGATAGTGTTAACAATGAAAAAACGATTTCCGTATCATATCGTTGCAGTTGCTGCGATACTGGTAGTGATCGTAACTCTGTTATTCAGGTTGAAAGTTCCTTCAGAAAATGTCAGTATAACTCCGGTTGTCAAAACTATTGAAATAGAGCCGAAATCTGATGTTGATACTGGTAAAGCGGTTCCGCTTGCTGAACTGCCTGTTACAAAAAGTAATAAGAAAAAGAACGAGATTGTTGTACCTGTTGCTTCGAATCGTAAACGGGCTGGTTTTTCAGTGCCGGGAACTGAACCGATGACATCTGCTCCCCCAGAAGTTGATGCACCATTGGAGCCGTATTTTTTCAAGCATTTGAAAGCCGTTTCAATTATTGATTCTTTGCGTATCAAGTATGGAACAGATGATCTGGGTGTGATAATCGAAAGAGAATCCGAGTCGCGAAATTATCGACGGGTTTTGCAGCTCTACGATACTATCGTTTCCAGAGGTGCAGTTGATACAAGGTCTGTCATGTGTAAGATTCGCGCGCTCAGACATTTAAATGATCGGAACGGATTGCGAAAAATGCTTTCCGATCAAAACATCGATGATGGGGAATTTCTTCTCGAACAGGCAAGAATAACGTATTTTGATGATAATATTGCGTCCTGTATGAAATTGCTTGGAGAGTGTATCCGTACACCTGCAAGGTTTATTGATGGAAAGACATTCAGACTGGAATATTTGTATCTTACGGCAAAGTGTAAAAGTAAAAGATTTGATCTTGTCGGTGACGTTGATACCAAAAATGATGCTCTGGGAAGCTGGTTTGATCTGAAAGTCGAGCTCCAGACTGCTCAGGACCATACATACTTTAAAGAGGCAGAAGCTGAAATGCAGAGAATAACCTCAAAAATAGCTGTATCGCAAAGGTGATATTGTCATGCAGATTTTAAATGCAGCCGGGTGCATAATTGTATTTGTTGTGACCACCACCATTATGGCTGAACAGATTGCAGGGGATCTTCCTCATTTTGTATCTGCAGATAAATCTCCCTATCATGTGGTTGCCGATATTTATGTTCCATCTGGTAAGACGGTAGAAATAGAACCTGGAACGGTATTTCTATTTAATAGTTTTACCGGGCTTCATATCCGGGGTGTTCTTAATGCAAGAGGATCTCTGTTAAAAGATATAGTTTTTACATCAGTAAATGACAATGAATATAATGAAAACTCAAGTCTCAATCCCACCCCTTATGACTGGAATGGTATATATATTCATAATGACGGTCTTGGAACAGACCTTGAAAAAGTAAAGATTTGTTATTCTGTCAAAGGAATATTGTCAGAAACAAAATTTATTCGAATCTCTGAAGCTCTTTTTCATGAAAATGGAAGAGCGAATCTGACTATTGAGGGTGAAGCAAAACCTGTTACTCAAGATATGCCCTATTCCTACAATCTTTCCATGAAAGATGCTGTTGTCGATGGTGTACCTGTAAGAATTCTCATGGACCCTCGCAGTTCCACCCGCAATATAACCCGATATACCGGGTTGTTGTTCATTGCTGGTGGAGCTGGTGTTGCGGGCTATTATACAAAAGAAACGATCGAAGATCTCAAAGATTTAAAAGAGAAAAGTGTCAAAGTGAGTCCAGACATCTCAGAGAAAAATCTACGGTATCTGGCAGGAGATCCACATGAATGGGAAAAAGCAAAGGATAGGAAAGATACATCTGTTCGAAGGATGGTCGCTGGTTATGCTGCATTACTTCTGGGGCTGACAGCATTTACTGTTTCATTTATGTTTTAGAACTGGGTGTAAGGCCGTGTTTATGGTGCGCTTTATCAGATTGATAACGATTCTTTTTTGTATTATTTTAACCATTCTGCTCGCCCTTTGCTCCAGAGATTATAATCCCTTTTCCGATCCCGGTAATTGTGAAATGCATATCTCGGGAGCGCTTACTGAAAAAGATACCATTTCCATTTTTTCAACTGAAACACTGTCAGTTTTGTTTACCGCATCAGGTTTTGTCAAGTCATTTACTGCTGAGGCAGCAGGCAATATGTTCTTTAGTGATAGTGTTATGAGCTTGAATCCATCGGGTGGTGGTCCACATAAGCTGTGGTTCTCTTTCTGGGATACCGGAAAAGTGACTATCAGGTTGTATATGGAAAAAACGATTGAAGGGACAGGGGTACAATACAAAGAGGTAAAGTTTTATGTACGGTCTCCTCTGGTGAACAGCAGTGTTGAGGGTGGATTTGATTCATTTAACCCGCAGCATTTTAAAACAGAAGGTGTTTCAGATACAGCTGTATTCTATCGCTGGGTATTTGATAATGGTAAAATGGTGGAGCATACAAGGGCTGAAACGACAGGACTTTTTGTCAATGGAGTAAATGATTATGGGACCGGGTATGTATATGTAACCGATAGAAAATTTAATTCACCAAAAACTCCCTTCTGGTACCGACTGATTGACACAATTCCTCCACGTTTGACGTTCAGGGATCCCGGAACAGTCCGTGGGGATACACTTATATGCAGTTGGGATACGTTGTATAAAAAATTGGTGGTAACAGATTCCGGTTCCGGGAGCGTTGAAGAGGTGAGAATTAATGGTGAAATTCAAACGCAAAAAGATACTATAGAATTATTTTTCCCGGCTGATATAGGAGTGATCTCTTTTTATTTGAAAGATGGATCGCCAAACAGGAATCATACAACTGTTCAGTATTATGTCAAAGTGGATACAACGTATTCTCAGGGTAACGGACTCGTTCAATCCAGTATATTATTTCCAGGGAATTACGATACTGTCGCTACTGAAAAAGTCCTTGTTTTTACACAGGTCGAGCGACTTGATCGAAAGAAATTGCACCATAGACTTTTAATAAATGTTAATAATACTCTCATTGATTCCTCGGATATTACGGAAAATTATTTTTCACAGCGGATGTTTCAAGTCCCCGTTTCTCTTCCTGAAAATGTAATTAGAACCGTTTTATATGATCGCAATACAGGTGATAGTGTGGACTGTAAGGAAATAATAATTTGCTTCAACAAAGACTACAAAATAGATCTCGTACCAGTTATTCTTGATGTCCAATTTGTTAATACAAGGGTTTCCGGCAGTCAGACTATTACCGACCGAGATACTCTTGATGTTCGTGTTGTTGCATTCGATGATAAAGGGGCTGTGGAAAATGTCTATATTGACAAAACACCTCTTGCATGTGAAAAAAACGGTTATCAGTGGAGCGGAAGAGTTCCGATACCGGATAAATTTTACAGTATTAGTGTAGTCGCTGTTGATTCGGCCGGTAACAGGGCAGACAGCCTGTTTCAAATTGTCAGAAACAATCGACCGGTAATGGTTAACAGTATACATAAAAAACTACAGATTGCAGTCAATAACAGTTATAGAGACACAATGAAGGTGTCTGATGCTGATAAGGATTCTATTGTTTATGGAATTGTCGAGAGTGCTGGAAAAGATATTGTTATTATCAACAGGAATGGGTATGGGATACTGCACTGGACCCCTTCAATCGTAGATACCAGCAGTAATGGCCATCGATTCATATTTTTTGCAAAAGATGGCCATGATGAAGTGCGTGATTCAGTGCTGTTGTTTGTTTTTAAGGACAGTTCCGATTTTATTGCCCCAGTGGATTTTAAAACAATACCCTCAGAAATTTCTGCAACAGTTGAATCCGGCAGGCAATACAAGTATAAGCTTGAACTCCGCAAAGGCATCAAGGGGGTAACGTTTGATGTCAGAACAGATATGGATTCTGTACTGATGTCAATGGACACATTGATTCTACGGCCTCAAATAAACGATACCGGATATCATAAAGTAACTGTAACAGCTAAAAACCAGCTCGATCTTTCTGATACGCTGTACACCAGTTTTATTGTTATCCCTCCCAATCGTAAACCACAGTTTATTGATTCTGTTTTTTTAATTAACGGCAAGGCAGCAATCACCATTACCGGTGGTATCGATTCGTTCATTTCCTTTCCGCTTTTAATCCATGATCCGGACAGTGCTGGTGGTAATGCGATGAAAATAAGCGTATCCTGTGTTTTTTCAAATGCAAAAATATCTTCAAATCACAGCGGAGCTTATGAGCTGAAGATATTTAATCCAAATGAAAAAAGGAGTGAAGATACCCTGATTCTAATTTGTGAAGACAACGGTGGTCTCAGTGATACCCTGGTTGTGCCTGTTCATTACCTTGATAAACTTTCACAAATTGAATATATTACTCCCGAAAATGGAGAGTACCAGCTCAGGGATACGGTCTGGTTCAGATGGAAAAAAGCCGGTGGTGTTTCAGATGCCGTTTACACAATTCATATTGATGGGGTGACCGGAGCCGAAAAATTAAATGATACCACTGCCTTTAAGATTTTCCAGCGATCCGATACCTACCGCTGGAGAGTTATTGCAACCAGTGGAATAGATACGGTTACAGGAGAGTGGAGAAGTGTTTCTGTTCGTGTACCACGGCATATTGAGTTTAAAACAACTGAACAGGAGTTGAAAAAATACTGTTTTGCCGGTGTCGATACATATACAGTACAGCTTCACCTGAAGGATGGGACGGGGACAGCTGCAGGAAATAGATTCTTTGCTCAGCTGCGTGGAAGAGTAACAGATACAATTACAATTCCGGAAAATGGCATGTTTACCTTGATACCCCTCAATAGTGACACCGGTGAGTATGATCTTTTAATTTTCGCAAGTGACAGCATTGGAAATGCCGACACCTTAAAAACGCATCTGAGCATTGTTGCGGCATCCAGCTGCGTAATAAATCTTAAGTGTGCTGATACGTCATTATATACTGAAAAAGCGGTTGATCTCTATGGCGATACTAAAGAAACCAGCTTGTTGATAGGACTGACACGATCGGCTGAAACCAGCTATGATACCTTTAATTTAAAAGTCACATCACGTAAATTGTCTGTTGATAGAGATGCTGATTCGGCAGTGATCCATTTAAAACGACCAGATCAACCGGTTGCTGATGATACACTGGTGATTGTCGTTCGCAATAAGAAGATCAATGTCCCTCCAGTCAGGGACACAGTGATTATCCGTTACAATATTCCAGTACGCACTGTTGAAATTGCTTCTGGCCAACTAAATTTAACCGCTGCTTTATCCGATGTACCAGTGTTATTGAGGCTCAATGCTAACCATATAGGTTTCGCAAGAAAAAGCGGCTTTCGTTTTCTGATAAATAACAATACAGATACGCTGAGTTATCAGATTAATTCATGGAATGCTCAAACAAAAACAACTGAAATCTGGGTTCGCTTTAATACAATTACACCTGCAGGGAATAATACTTGTGTCATGCAGTACGGGTACCAGCTGCCCGATAAATCTGATGGAGGGGCGGTTTTCGATACCCTGAACAATTATAAATGGGTCTACCATTTTGATGAAAATGATAAAAGTGCAATTGTAAAAGATGCGACTGCAGGCCGGAATGACGGCATTTTAGAGGGTTCATATAGTTTTTCTGATGGTGTCTGCGGCTACGGTGTCGTATTGAAAGATATGAAACCGACAACGCTAAGAGCCTCAAAAGATATACATTACGAAAACGGGGAAGAGAAAACATTTATCTACGAGTCGTGGATAAAAAGAGTATCCGCAGCTACCACTTCTGATAATTATCTGTTTTCAATAAAAATAAACGATTCTATCCAATGCGGACTCGTGGTTGGATCTTCTGGTTTGAGTCCTTATTATGAATGCTATGACACTCTGGGAACCAAAAGAAATATAAAGTTTTTTAATAACACTCAGGTATCACCAGGAGAGTGGAAACGTGTTTCTTTTATTGCGAATGTATTTGAAAATAAGATCAGATATTCCATATATGTAGACAAAGAAAAAACAGAGGGAGTGATGGATCCAGCGGTACGGGATATCGCATGGACATCCGGTGCTGTGGTACTCGGGTCGAAATATGACTTGAGTGGAGGAAATGAAAAACAGCCTTATAATGGGCAATGGGATGAGATCTGGGTATCAAAAGGGCGCCGGACTGATGACTGGATCAGATTTATGTATGAATGCCAGAAGCTGACAGGCGGAATAGTATCGGTAGTTAATCAGGATGGTTATGTCATCAAATAAGCACTATTTTAAAATAAACAGATGGATATTCCTGTCTGGATTTATGATTCTGCTGTTTCTTTATTGTGCAAAAGAGTATAATCCATTCAATGATCCCACTAATGCGCGGGTACATATACTCAAGCCTGATCATACAGCCGACACATTACCGATTTTTACGACAGATTCTGTCGAACTTCTTTTCACCGTGTGCAATCTGATCGAAAAAATATCGGTAAAGGCTACTAACAACAGGTATTTCGATGATACAGTATTTACAAATGTATGCTTTCCAGAAGGAAAAGTGTCTTTACCTGTATCGTTTTACGATACCGGCTATCAGGAACTCAGTGTTGTAACACATCTCATTGATGGCGAGCCACTTATTGCCAGGAGACACTATTATGTTATGTCCCGGTTAAAACAGGATGATATTGTGGGACATTATGGTAACATTCTGGAACTCAGTGCTGATCAGAATAATCCGGATCAGGATCATGATCTATGGTATATATGGAAAATTGGCAATGAAACGGTTGAGTCACCAGATTCAACGGATTCAATTACAATTGAAGAACCACTAGTAGATGACAAATGTATATTGACGATATGCGACTTCCAAAAACGGTACTATTCGCCACCTGTATATTTCAGAATAGTTTTGTCAGATACTGTAAAACCGGAGATTGTTGTTCAGAATCCCATTTCGAACGATACCATTTATGTACCTGGAGATACGCTGCAACTTCACTTGAAGATTAAAAAGAGTTACGGTACTACCACCGTATATGCTAATGGTACTATAATGACCGGTGTGGGATCGAACTCTTTTGTTCATATAATCAGCAGGGCTGATAAACAGGAGATGCTGATTGACATTGTTGCTGATGCCGGATTGGGTAAAAAGTCAAACAGGGTAGTGTACGTTGTTTTTAACAGCAGCATTTTGCAATATGTAAATCCTCTCATCGATGTTATCGGGCATCCGGGTGATGAAGTAATCAACATTCAGCAAAAGCAGTATAATTTAAATGGCAGAATAGTTTTCAATGCTAATAATGTTATGAAATATTCTGTAATGCTGTTTAAAGTAGATCAATCTGTGGATGAACTTGTGGATAGTATGAGTCATTCAGGAAAAGAAACGTTTCACTGGAATTTTATTTTAGATCTGGCCCGGGAGAATAAGAAAGATATTTTTTACAGATTGGAATTAAGAGATTCTCTTTCAAATGTAATTGATAAAAAGACTGTAAGTATACAATATTGTGCAAATTGTATTGATTCTGTTCCACCGGTAATTGCATCTGTTCTTGTCAATAATGACACTCTTTCCGCCTATCGTTATGTAAGCAATAGCAGAGATGTTTCCATTGAGTTGATCTGCTTTGATCTTGGTTCGGGAGTTGATTCGGTTTTAATTGGTAATGAGATAATGACTCCTGATGAAAAGTTGAGTTACCGTTGGGATAAGAAGCTTGAAGTTTCACATATTTTAACACCCGATACCCTTGTTTTTTACACTGTTGACTTAAATGGAAATCGAAGTGATCCTATGAGAATTGTTGTGGGGTACAATTCTGCTCCAATTATAAAAGTCCCTCCGGATAGTATATGTCACGCATTTACTGGCATTTCCTATGCAGATACAGTTGTTGTTGTTGATGGTGATCCGCATGATCATGTGAAGTACTCGATCTATTTTATGAATAATATGACAGCTCAAAGCACAGAAAAATTGTTAATTGATCAATATGGGCATATTAGCTGGATTCCTGATAGTTCACACCTGGGGTTTAACCATGTTACTGTCGTTGGTACAGACCGAAATGGTGCTTCAGTATCCTTTACTTACAGAATTTATGTGTCCAGTGAAGCCCTCGAGCCTGTCACGTTTTTAACATCAGGGAACGATTTCCCTAAAACACTCACCTGTACGGATAGTCTGATTGTACCTTTGAGAGTGAAAGGTGGAACGGGGCTGGTAAAAATTGAAATTGCTGAAGTTAGTTCTAACGGAAAAATAAAAATTAATAACAGTGATACTGTTTTCAGATGGAAACCTCCCATTGTTGAGCAGGCTGCCAGTTATCAGTTTTTTATTGTGGCGAAAGATATTCTGGGTATTGCAGATACGTTATGGCCAGTAGTTACGATACTGCCGGAAAACAGGCCATTTGAGGTTGTTGAGAAAAAATGGACTGGTAAAAAATGGTCTGATGCGATACTTGATTTAAGCGGAATTTATACGGATACGTTGTTTTATACAATAGACGATCCGGACAGTGCACTATTTGAAAAATACACAATAGTCATTGAATCGGGAATTGAAAAATATTCGATATCAACAGATTCACCGGCATTTTTTATAGTGTTGGACCCGCTGGTAAAACGGTCTGGTGCCGACATGGTTCAAGTGACAATTACGGATAATGGCGGGCATGTTAAAAAAATTAAACAAAATCTCTATTATGGCTCTCCACCAGTGATTACTCTGAAAACACCACATTCCGACACTGTTGTTGATAGCAAAACGGTACATTTCGGCTGGTCCGGTACAGATCCTGACAGTGATGGTTTAGTGTACGATTTTTCATTGCTTTTTAATGGCGAAACCACGATTGAAAATCGTGCTGGAATTTATGATACATTTGTTAATCTTTCACATTTGAAAAAAGAAGGAATCTACTATTGGAGTGTCCTCGTATACGATAACAAATCTTCTGAAAGTTCAACCGGCAGATTTTACTATACACCTCCCGATAAAGTGCGATTCGATACACTTCATTCCAGATTGCCATCACTGATAAGATGCGCTGATACGATACGTGCTCCGCTTACTATCAGTAATGGATATCCCCCTTTCAACATTAACGTATTGCAAAGTGTACAGACTAATAAACCGCAGATACGAAATGATTCAATTATATGGGCTCCCGACTGTTTTCAGACTGGGCGACATTTGATAATGCTTGAAGTAACAGATGCTGTTGGTAACAAGGATGTCTTTTCGTTTCATACCTCAGTTTACGGTTCATATTCTCTTACGGTAAGTCTTGTAAATACAGTGCCGCGTACGGCCAGTGGGGAAATCGATCTGAGTAATGTACTTGTAAAAGAGGTCGTGTGTACGTTATCGATTAACGATCCGGATCCCAGTCCTCCTGATTCATTTATTATTGAAGTAATGTTAGGAAATGTCCGGCAGGAATTTTTCAGCAAATCAGTAGATCGGTTGATAACTTTATCTTTAAAGTCAGATCCTGATAAATTACGTGATGTCTTATCTGTTAAGGTAACTGAAATGAAAGGTATTCACAGTACCTATGTCGATTCAATATACTACGGTGAATGACGGAAGGGATTCAGAAGCGAGCAGCCAGTAGAAAGAAGTCAGAATAAGAGGAAGAAAAGCAAGAATAAAGTGTATTAAACCATTAAAACCATTAAAATAGAAGTAATGTACACTTGCATTGATTTTTTATACTGAATTCTGTATTCTTACTCCTTACTCCTGAAGAGTGACCACTCATTGAAAATCGGAACGTGTGAAATAGTGAAAGCCAAGGGTATTATACAAACCATGGTAACATTCTAATCTGCTCTTAATGATGTTACTGTTACTTTTTGACAGTGTGATGGATTGCAGTGATGAAAGTGTGAGAAATTCGCATGAGGCGGCATGCATCCATGAAACCATACGGTCATATCCAAACAGTGCCCACACCCCGGTCGTTTGAAAAAAATGTCGAAGTGTCACCCGGGGGACTCCTAATGTTTTACATGACGCCAGCATGATTATAGAGCGCTGACAGGATTTTCCAAGAATGGTGCAGATATCAGAGAGACTGTAGGACGTTGAGCCGATATAAACGTAATTTTTTTGACCGTGAAAAGCCAGATAAAGAATCGGGAAGTGGTCGTAATGCTGATTTTTCCAGGCTGCAATTTTTTTTTCAAAATCTGCCGCTGATCTGATAGTATAGTGCATGAAATCAACATGTGCACTTTTACATAGAATTTTCAGCATCGGACGCACCGAAATAGCTGATTGCTGTTCTTTGGTCCACGTGCCTTCAAGACAAAATATACCATTGTTAGACATCATTAACCCTCATGTTGTATTTTCAAACTAAAATCATTGAAAGGGAGTTATACTAAGCAACTATGCCACTCTTGATAAAGTTCATTGCAATGCCGCTATATCCCACCGGATTGGCTGTTTCACTTGGAATTACAGGAATAATACTTTTCATCTTAAGAAAAAAAACGGCACTATGGTTTATGATTGGAAGCATTTCGGTCCTGACGTTTTTTTCAATGCCCTTTGTGGCTCAAATGCTGACTCTAAGTCTTGAAAAACCTTTTTTTAGTAAGAGTTTGCCAGATAAGTCCTGTAGTACGATCATTCTTCTAGGGGGAGCTGGAATGCCGGTTGCGTATCCGCGAAAATTTCCAGAGATCAATGAGGCCGGAGACCGGATAATTCATGCTGCCAGATTGCAAAAAATGGGATATGGCGAAAAAATTATTACGACTGGAACTTCGGTGGGATCTTTCAGGAAAACGATTCCCGAAGCCGTACACAATGCGGAGCTGTTGATTGAATTTGGTATAGATTCCACACTTATCATAAAAGAGTTGTATGCCAAAAATACTCACCAACACGCACCGAATATTAAAAAAATCCTGGATTCATTAGGGGTATCTCAGGAGGTCGTTCTGGTAACCAGTGCTGCTCATATGAAAAGATCTATCAAGGCGTTTAAAAAGTATGGATATACTGTTTATCCCGCTGCCACAGATTTTACTTCAGGGCCAAATTTTTTTGACAGCATTTATGATTTTTTTCCAGCAGAATGGGCATTGAGACTCTCTACTGCTGCTTTACATGAATATTATGGGATAATCGGGTACGCATTGCTAGGTTGGATTTGATTGAAAACAGTTTCCGGAAATGAATTGACAATAAACAAATGTTCCGTGTTAGAGCACAGTGAGGGGCAATGGACAAGAATTCACTGTGCTGCCAGTAAGTTTGATATACGTTGTATCACTGATGTTTTTGACTATCGTTTTTTGCTTGCCGAATTAACAAAGAAAAGTATCCGTTCTGTTTACACACAGACTGTGCTTGGTCCTTTGTGGCTGATAATTCAGCCGTTAATGACATCTGTTGTTTTTTTGCTTGTCTTTCAGAAAATTCTGGGAATTCCTGTGCAGGGACGTTCTTCATTTGTATTCTATTCATCAGCTGTTGTACTCTGGGGATTTTTTGCAAAGAGCGTAAATGCAGTTTCAAGTGTTTTTATCAGTAATCGTAATACCTTCAGTAAATTAGCATTTCCAAAATTTATAGTGCCGCTTGCGGAGATTCTCGCAAATTGTACAAAATTTATTTTTCAATTCACCATTTTACTGATAGTTTATATTATCATGTTCAGGAAAAGTTTCGCAGTAGTATCTCCGGTTTCGATGCTCTGTTGCGTTGCGGCTCTTATAGAAACATCCGTTTTTGCAATCGGAACAGGCCTGATCGCTGCATCACTGACAACCATTTTCAGAGATACCAGTATAATGGTGTCTTATGGTGTAAACCTTCTTTTTTACGCTACGCCAATTCTTTATCCTCCAAATAGAATCCCGGTTAATCTATGGAAAATTCTTCAATGTAATCCTATGGTATCTGCAATCGATCTTTTTCGTTTTCCGTTTTCAGGCTCATTGTTTGTCAGTAGCAGCATGATAGCATCGGGGGCTGCGGTTTCACTACTGCTCTGTATAATTGGTATGACTTTGTTTGTTATTACTCAGCGTTCCTGTGTTGATAAGATTTAAACTGTATGACTATAGCAATTCGATTAGAAAATGTGTACAAGAAGTATCGAAGAGGCCGCTTCGGGTTTCCACAGATCATGATATCATTAATGCGTTTGCTGAGCCGTAATTGTAAAGGATCAGATCGTAAGTCGAATCGGGAATTTTTCGCACTTAAAAACATCAGTTTTTCTATAAATAAAGGTGAATCGGTTGGAATCACGGGAAAAAATGGTGCAGGAAAAAGTACACTGCTCAAATTGATATACGGAGTAACTGCGCCTAGTTCAGGGGTAATCAGGCTTAATGGGTCAATTGCAGGGTATCTCGATGTACTCTCCTGTTTTTATCACGAATTTACCGGAAAAGAGAATATTCTTCTTGCAGGTGCATACTTTGGTGCGC
Organism: Chitinispirillaceae bacterium; assembly: GCA_016929595.1. Lineage (GTDB taxonomy): Bacteria > Fibrobacterota > Chitinivibrionia > Chitinivibrionales > Chitinispirillaceae > JAFGIN01. The sequence continues at coordinate 5,792 of JAFGIN010000179.1, read as the reverse complement.
AAAAAAAGTATCTTAAGGAAAATAGTTTTAGAATTATTGAGTTTGCAGAGCTTCAGGAACATGCTGACACTCCGATTAAAAAGTATTCATCCGGTATGTTCCTTCGACTCGCATTTTCCATTTTAATTCATCTTGATCATGAAATACTGTTCTTTGATGAGATTTTTGCTGTTGGTGATGCTGAATTTCAGAAAAGATGTCAGAAAACTATGAAAATTCTTATTGAATCTAAAAAGAAAACTATTCTTCTGGTTAGCCACAATCAGGAACTTATCAATAGCACCTGTTCAAGAGTGATAGAGCTCTGTAATGGCGAGATCTCCAGTGATAGAGAGCTGTGACAAGTTAGTACCCCCTTTTCATAACTATGGTTACAGGAGAGCGCAGCAATTTTTCTTTCTATCGTGAAACAAGGATGGCTAATAGTATCTGATAGTATTTAACCAAACGAGTGATAAAGATAGTGTGGAAAAGAGCAAGTTATACATGCTTATAGTTGTGAAATGGGGTACTTAGGTATAAAAAAATCTATAAGCGCTTAAAACTCTTGAAGATAGCGCAGGAAAATAGTAGTATTATAAGTTGAAATTTTGAACGTCTCCGGACGTGACGGGGGAAAGGAGCGTCCGGACGGATTGTAGGAAGATTGAGGTTAAGGTTGAGAACAACAGAAAAAATTACCCCAGTAATTACCAACCTTTTCTCATCCTTAACCTAAGCCTTAATCTTAACCTCAACCTTCTCTTCCTCAACTATGAAAATTATCCTCGTTGCCGGTGCCCGGCCTAATTTTATGAAAATCGCGCCAATTATAAGAGCGATGAACAAACATCCTCAACTCGAGCCGGTTCTCGTGCATACCGGACAGCATTACGACAAAAACATGTCGGGTACATTTTTTCAAACACTGGGTATTCCCGATCCTCACTATAATTTACAAGTGGGATCCGGGTCGCACGCAGTCCAGACTGCTGAGGTGATGGTACGTTTTGAGGAGGTATGTTTAAAAGAAAAACCTGATGTCGTGATGGTTGTCGGGGATGTCAATTCTACAATAGCAACAGGATTGACCGCGAAGAAACTGCATATTACTTTGGCACATGTTGAAGCCGGATTGCGTTCCGGTGACCGGTCAATGCCCGAGGAGATTAACCGGCTTGCTACCGATGCGATCACCGATCTGTTCTTTACGACCGAGCTACAGGGAACAAAAAATCTGATTAACGAGGGGCATGCTCCGGAATCGGTACACTTTGTCGGGCATGTAATGATCGATAATCTGTTCTATCAACTTCAGAATCTATCGGAATCAACAATCTCTACGGACGTAGTGCAACTTAAAAAGTCGCTGCCGGAAAAATATATATGCATGACTCTCCACCGCCCATCAAATGTTGATAGTCGGGAAAATATCAGTAAGATTTTTGATGCGGTTCGGGAGATATCAACCAGGGCACCTGTTGTATTCCCGATTCATCCGAGAACACTGAAAAACATCGAAAGCTTTGGTTTAAAACCGCTCCTCAATACTGAAAATATAATTACCACAAGCCCCCTTGATTATAATGACTTTCTTTACCTGTGGAAAGATTCCTGCCTTGTACTCACCGATAGCGGCGGTTTGCAGGAAGAGGCAACAGCACTCAGGATTCCATGCTTGACCATGCGCGAAAACACCGAACGTCCGGTAACTGCGGAGGTCGGATCCAATATTGTTGTGGGGACAGATGGGGAGAAGATTAAACGGTTGGCGATGGAGGCGATTGAGGGGAAGTGGAAGGAGTGCGCCGTGCCGGAGTTGTGGGATGGGCGGGCGAGTGAGAGGATTGTGTGTTTAATTGGTGAAGAAAAATTGATTTGTTATAATGTCGTCAAAAAACAATAAGCGCATAGCTAAAAATACGTTGATGCTCTATTTCCGGATGTTCTTTACAATGGGAGTTTCCCTTTATACGTCAAGAATCGTTTTAAATGTTCTTGGTGTCGAAGACTTCGGTATTTACAATGTTGTTGGCGGTGTGGTTGCGATGTATGCAATGGTAAATGCAAGCCTGGCGTCAGCATCACAGCGTTTTATCACCTTCGAATTGGGAAAATGCTCTGATAAGAAGCTGGGGGAAACATTCTCTGTTGTTGTGACGATCCATTACGTTTTAGCAATTGTCGTTTTTATAATTGCAGAAACCATTGGTTTATGGTTTCTGAATACGCATATAAATATTGCATCTTCCAGAATGAGTGCTGCTAACTGGGTATTTCAATGTTCACTGCTTTCCTTTATAACAGGTTTGATAAGTGTTCCCTATAATGCGTCAATAATAGCTCATGAGAGAATGAAAGCATTTGCGTATATAGGGATAATTGAAGTAGTTTTAAAATTGGTAATTGTTTTTGCTCTATATTTTGGAAGGTTTGACAAGTTAAAACTATATGCTATTCTTGTTTTATCAGTATCTGTTATAGTCCGTTTACTATATGGGTATTACTGCAAAAGAAGTTTTGACGAGTGTAAATTCAGACTGCTATGGAATAGAGAACTTCTATGTAGAATCGCGGGTTTTGCCGGGTGGAATTTTATTGGGACAAGTTCTTCTGTATTGATGACACAGGGTGTAAATATACTGTTGAATATGTTTTATGGCGTTGTTGTTAATGCTGCTATGGGCATAGCCATGCAAGTACAAGGGGCAGTAGGCGGATTTATCAACAATTTCATGAAAGCATTAAGTCCTCAGATTACAAAATCGTATGCAAGCAATGATAAGAAATATATGATGAGCCTGATTTTGCAGGGGGCACGGCTCTCTTTCTATTTGATGTTCTTTTTGTCACTCCCTGTTCTTATTGAAACGCAGAGTGTTTTGAAACTCTGGCTAAAGATTGTTCCTGATTATGCGGTTGTTTTTGTTCAGTTATCGCTGATTTTTGCTATAAGTCAGACACTGTCGAATACATTAATAACTGCAACACTTGCAACGGGAAATATTAAAACCTATCAGATTATTGTTGGCGGATTGCAGATGCTCAACTTTCCATTTTCATATATCGCACTGCTACTTGGGTTTCCGCCGCAAAGCACGCTTGTTATTGCCATTGCGTTATCGGTTGCGTGTCTTTTTGCAAGGCTCTACTTACTGCGCGGTATGATTAAACTTCCTGTAATCTATTATCTGCGTCATGTATTATTGAATGTAATAGTTGTTGCCGTACTATCATCAGTTATTCCCGTAATTGTTTGTATAAGCATGCAAAGTGGAATTACACGTCTCTTTTGCGTATGCTGTGTATGCGTTGTATCAACGTTTAGTATTATTTACAGCGTTGGATTATCAAAGAAAGAACGCGTATTTGTTCATCGTAAAATATCTTTTCTGAGGACAAAATATGGTTTTGTTTAACAAAAAAGAAGATTGCTGCGGATGTACCGCATGTAAAAACATCTGTCCTAAATCGGCAATTGATATGGTCCCTGACGAAGAGGGCTTTTTATATCCTCAGATTAATAAAGACATTTGTATTGAATGTGGATTGTGCCAAAAGGTGTGCACATTTCAAAACGGATATGCAACACCACATAATTTTGAAAAGCCTTTGGTGTATGCTGTTCGACATAAGAATGAAAATGAGCTTTTGACAAGCCGTTCAGGTGCAATGTTCATTGCGATTTCAGATTATATTTTAACGCACAATGGGATTATATATGGTGCCGGATATAGTGATCATTTCCGTGTAGTGCATAAACGGGCAACAACAAAAACGGAACGTAATGAATTTAAAGGGTCGAAATATGTTCAAAGTGATCTTAATGAAACATTTGAACAAGTAAAAGACGATTTACAGAATAAAAGAATGGTTCTCTATAGTGGAACACCGTGCCATACGTCCGGGCTTTGCTCTTATTTGTTAAAAAATAAAATTGATACGAAAAATCTATATGTATGTGATATTGTTTGTCATGGAGCTCCGAGTCCATTTATCTGGAGAGACTATATATCCTATATTGAAAAAAAGTATAAGGATGATATAATAGCAGTAAGTTTCAGAGATAAGCAATGGGGGTGGGAAGCGCATGTTGAATCATTTATATTACAAAGAACGAATCAGAAAGTAATGACTAAAACCTATACAGATCTTTTTTATCAACACATTATATTACGTCCGTCATGCAGTGTTTGCAGATACACGAATTTTCGTAGGCCTGCCGATATTACATTAGCAGATTACTGGGGATGGAAGAAGGTTTCACAAGAATTTAATGCAGATAATAAAGGAGTCTCTTTGGTGTTGGTAAATACACAAAAAGGAAGAAACGTGTTTGAAAATGTTAAGCAATATATTAATTATCTGGAAAGTTCAGCTGATAAATGCATACAACCTAATTTACAATTGCCATCGAAGGCTTCTTCATTCAGAAATTTGTTTTGGAAAGACTATATAAAACATGGTTTTACATATGTAGGAAAAAAGTATGGGAATCTTGGTTGGATGGAACGATTGAAGTATATTATGTTAAAAATGAAAAGTAAAATCAGAGGGATTGTAAAAGGATGAAGGTAGGAATTTTGACTTACCATGCGCCATATAATTTTGGAGCTAATTTACAAGCTTATACTGTTGTTAAAATGTTGCAAAGTAAAGGAATTGAAGTAAAGGTTATTGATTATAATCGGAATGAGCAGCAAAAAATTTGCCGTTTGGTAGTACCGCAGCAGCAATGGGCAGGGCATGATAATTTTATTACTACCGAATTGCCTTTAACGGCTTCTGCGGAAACTAAAGACGATTTGGTTCATATTGTACAGGCGGAAAAATTTGATAAAATTATTGTTGGTGCGGATGCTGTTTGGAGTTTTCCTCTTTACAATAAGAGTGACATACCTGCTTATTTTATGGATTGGTTATTTGAGAGTCCTGAAATAGCCAACATACCTGTTTTTTCTATATCTGTTGCAAATATGACAGGAGGATTTAAAAATGTTTCAATTGCACAAAAGAATAAACTAAAAGAATGTATTTCAAAGTTTTATTTTTTATCAGTAAGAGATAAATGGACAAAACAAACTATTAACAAACACTTATTCAAAAAAGAAAAAATTAAAATTATACTTCCTGATCCTGTTTTTGGTATTGAAAAATTTGTTGAAAGAAAAAAATGGAATTCACAGAATATAGTGAAAGAAGGAAAAAAATATTTTTTAATTACGTTCCCTAAATTTGTTGATTGTAAATATGCAAAATGGTTGAAAAATTTCAAAGAAATTGCAAATGAGAATGGTTTTCTAGTTGGTGAATTACCGCTTCCTGAAGGGAAATCAGGACTATCCTTTGATTTTACAATACCATATCCCATAGATCCTATTCAATGGTTTTTATGGATAAAAAATTCAGATGGCTTTGTAGGTTTAAGGTTTCATGCAATAATTAGTTGTATTACTACAGGGGTTCCTTTTTTTAGCATTGATTCATATGGAAATAAATCAATACTAATAAGGATAATTAATCGCATGGGCTTTTATAAATTAGGAAGAATTTTGGATAAAAAAAGTAAGATATACCAATTATTAGATAAAACAAAGTATAAAAGCAATAGGGTTAATATGAGAGGTATTTTAGGCATACCACCTAAAGTGGTTGTTAATAAATTATTAAATGAAGACAGAATAGAAATTATGCAAGAAAGCCAAAGATATTGCAACTTGTTCCAGCAATATGTAGATAAACTATTTTGTAATGCGATGCTGAAGTAGGGTTAGTAATATATTTTGTTACTACTCAGGGGTAGGTAGGAGATT
>JAFGIN010000178.1 GCA_016929595.1 Chitinispirillaceae bacterium | reverse complement strand
CTCCTTATTATATTGATTATAAAGGCTATGCCTTTCAGATTCTTTTGATTTAGAAAAAGCCACCTGCTCCGCAGGTTGTCTTTTACTTCGATGTTCTCACCATTCTTATGTTAACGTTATTATAGTAAGCTGTTTAGAAGCTCTTCAAGTTCCCTTTCTTTTACATAAATCCTGTCCAATTTTTTTCGTAAAGAAACAAATGTATAATCATTACGGTTTATTTTGTATAGCATAAAGTTACTTAAATCTCTCCACTCCACAGATAGATCATGGGTTAATTTGACAGCATCCATATGCTTATCGTCAGCAAACAAATGATTTCTCATCTGAACCATGGGTATAATCTTTGATAATACCGTATAGTGATAACCTCTATAATAGTATTGCGAATCCCCGTATCCTGTAGCCAGTTTTTCCTCCATATCCTCCATAAAAGGCAGAAGATATGCACATGAGGGTGATGTTGAAAAGTATGTCTGTAATATTAATTGTCTATCCACTTTATCCTCAAAGGCACTGCAATCCACCTGGTAGTATGCTTTTCTGCGAAAGATACTCTGATAAAAAGCCTGACTCAGCTCTTCAAACATTACTGTATATGTATTATTTTTTTCCGAATCAATGATCTCAATCATTCTTTTTTGGGGATCTGCATGCTTTACGAGCAGATAGTGCCGGTTATGCTTTTTCATATAAAACTTCAGGCTATTGACAATATAATACTCATCCACATGGCATATGTTAAAGCAGTATTTTCCATTGTTGCGAATGATATAATCCACCAAACCTTCTTGACCAACCATGTCGATCTTTTTAACAATAATATTATGTGTATTGTACAGGTAAGTGAAAAAATCATTATTTATACTGATTGGCTGATTTTTTGTATCAATGATGGAAACTGGTTGATATCCCCACGGATTATCAGCATATTTTTCTTTTACTTCATCTAGAATTAATCGCTTGTATATTATTTTATATCCACAAAGGTAATACAACAATGCATGCTTTTTCCCCGGTTTCCCCATGTATTCAACAATACTGTAAAAGTAACTACCAAGACAATTAAAGAACAAAATAGAAGGGTTTTGTAGCATGGAATTACTCCTTTAATTGTTTATCTTTAATCGATTCCAGGAAAGAGTAAGGAACCTCCAGATCACCATATCCCGTCCCGATCTCTAATCCGGATTTCTTCGCACCATGAAAATCGCTGCCCCCGGTACATAATAAACCCAACTGCTTTGCCCAACACATATACTTTTTTCGATCCGCCGGTGTATGTTCTGCATGAATGCATTCGATACCGTCCATACCATACTCCCTCAGTAATTTTATTGTTTTAAGGATTTGCGCATCATCATTATCAAGACGTTTGGGATGTGCCAGGAAAGCGAATCCATTGCTTTCATGAATGAATGCAATACATTCAAGGGGAGTAAGAAGATTATTTTGCCATTCTTCCCAAACATGTCCATAAATTGCATCGATATCCATTCGTGTTGTAACCAGCCCTTTAATCAGCAAGTGATCGGCCAACGAACTCAAAGACAGTGTGGATTGCGTTACCATTACTTCTGCCGGGGTGATAGAAATTCCTCGAGACGATAAAAGGGAAAATGCTTTAACAAGTAAACGCATACGTAGTACAGATAATTTTTGTAAATAATTGGTAAGTTGATTATTGCTATGGTCGATATATAGCCCCAGGAGATGCATTTCGGAATTATATCTGGCTGTCATTTCGATACCAGGTACTACCTCTATGCAATGGTTTTTTCCTTCTTCGATTCCCTCTTCCACTCCTGCAACGGAATCATGATCTGTGATTGCTATAGCGCTCAGACCTTTCACCGCTGCTTCACGAACGAGTTTACCAGCCGGAAACGATCCATCAGATGCCGTTGTATGAGTATGCAGGTCAATAAATTCTCTCGCATGTCCACGCCTTGCTATCTGCATATTTGCAGTATGATCGGCATGATACTTACACTGCGTATTATGTTTTTTCATAGTTACCCGATACCTTATCGTCTGAAAATCTACAGCTACTCTTATCATCCTTCATCTTATGTTCCTGGTTATTCCTTCACACTTAGTAACACACCTGCGTCTTTTTTAATGAACATTTTCGATTCACGAAGAAACCGATTGTAAATTTCCCTTTTGAATATATCTTTTTTATCCCCTACTAACTGCTTTTTAGCTCTTGTACCTGACAATATATATTCGATCAGATCATCCGGATTTGTCACCACCAAAGAATCATCATGTTTACGCAATTCTACATTTAAAAAGACATCCTTCACCAATTTGTACCCATTCTCCAGGCAAAACCTGTCAGATGTGCGTTCTTTGGGCAGTTTCACATAAAGCTCCGTCAGCCGGTTTAACTCACGGAGATGATTCCTGGAAAAGGTTGATGCGAAAAATCTTCCCCCTGGTTTTAAAACCCTCTTTGCCTCAACCAGACCTTTCGTTATGTCCGGCACATGATAGAGCATGTGATTGGCAATCACCAGGTCAAATGTCTCATCGTCAAAATTCAATTGTTGTATATCACCGGGGAGATAGGTAATATTGATATCTGGTAATTCACCGATGGTCTTTCTGGCCTCATCCAGCATTCCGGTAGACAAATCAACCAGTGTAATATCCAGATGTATCGGGATAGTTGCCCTGTTTTTCGACCACAAAGTACCCGGACCGCACCCGCATTCCAATACTTTCTGTCCAGAAGATAAAGAAAATTGTAGAAACACCCATTTATGAAAGTTCTGCGGATTACTGCTGTATTTTTCGTGGAGTGCAATCCGTGCATTTAAGTTCTGCGCATCTTTGTATTGCTCGATCCTGTAAAACATTATTGTTTTCCTATCCTTTATAAAAATGTTATAAATATTATAGCAAATTGATTCATTTAACTGTTTTTAATTGTCTCTTTTTAAACGCCATCTCCATATATCAGTTACTGACATTGTTATTCGTTATGTCCCTTGCATGACTTAAGAACTTACTTAACCTGGCGTGTGAAAATTTATAAAAGCTTAAGTCATCATACAAATCATCTGTTACTGAATGCGAATCCGAACCAATTGTGGTAATCAAAGATAGATAATCGATCTTGTCTGCAACCAAATTGTTTGTAACATCTGTACTGCGATAGTTCAACTCAAGACCGGTTAACACATCTGTTAATCCATCCAGCAAATCGATTTTATCTTTTCCTGGATGCGCAAGCACATTCATACCGCAGTTTTTAAGCTGATCTATGGTTACTTGTCCGTATTCATTTATTGTAAAATTTCCACTGGACTCATATCCGGTATAATTGGCATCATCGATGTCAACCGGTGCCAATATAGGTAAAAGTTTTCTGCCATTTGCCGCAATATCTTTACAATTATATTTTGTCAGAAAACGATCCAGCACTTTTCGTTTTTTTTCTCTTCTCTCTTCACATGAATCCAATTCATTAAATTCTACCGTCTTGTAATAGATATCCCAGACATTAACACCCTTTTCAATAAGGAGTGAATGCAGATAGTCAATCAAGGTCGTATATTCAGGTATTTGAATGGTGTGTTGAATTAAAAAATATTTATAAGCTTCAAGAGAATAATGCACATTATATTTATTAAAAAAATAATTCAAACACTTGTTTTTATCAATCCGTTCAAATTGTAGTTTTGCACGATTCCAATATGCCATATCGTTTTGTGTAATATTACTTTGAAAACCAGGATCGGATGTGTCATAAAAGTATTTTAACACATGACACATACTTCCATATTCCGGAAAAGATACGGAAAACTCCACACCCGGAATGATAATAGGTGTTTCCAGGGACATTTTAGAATGAGTACTGAATAATTGTTCATAAGCATGAATGGAGTCATGATCGGTAATTGATATAATGTCAAAACCTATTGCTTTTGCCCTGTTAATAACTGCTTCAACACTCTGCAGCCCATCCGCCGAATTATTTGTATGGATATGTAAATCAACATAATAATAATCCTTTTCCTTTTTCAGTAATGCGTCAAGTCTTTCTATTACCCACTGGTTGTATTCTTCACTCCGGAATGTCATAAATGTAATTCTATCTGCTCCATTGAGTATTGAATTAAAGGAATCTATAATAAATCACTATTGAGTTGTTGGCTTAAGCCAACGCTGTGTTACTATGGGTGAAAATCCTGGTATTATTCCAAGATTTTCAACCCGTAACACTTGCGTTGGCCGGATCCTTTCTGGATCTGATGTAATTACAGGTATAAATTATTT
>JAFGIN010000177.1 GCA_016929595.1 Chitinispirillaceae bacterium | reverse complement strand
GAATACCAAAATAGCATCACCCGGTCATTGAGCGGAGTCGAAATGACAAGCGGGATTTGCTTAAGATGCGGTCGTCTCGTCCCGAGCTCGGGATCGACGACCGGTGTCTAATTCTAACAATTTAGAATTAGACATCCGAAAAATAGCAAGTAATAAAAGCTGGAGCTGCTTTCTCCGGTATTTTGAATATCGCAATTCTCGATGGCCAGTCGAGGATAAAATTGTAAAGGTGATTGGAATTCTGATCGAGTACATGAAGGTCCATGGCTATTTCGAATGCTGTTACGGGCGAAAAATTTTCCGATTTTTTTATATCGATTTGTATCGGGTAATTTCTAAACGGACAGTTTCTGGTGGAGAATTTCAGCTGTTTCGCAAGCAGATCACCAAAGTTCTTTCTCTCCGGATCAAAGTCACTCTCAATGGCTTTTAATTTCAATTCCGGCTTAAAAGCATCCGGGGCTGTATCCGGCTTTGTATCACTGGTACTATGGCTAATGGTGCAGACAACAGCAAAACTATCGTGTGATTTTCTGTTTGGGGGAATGCCCATGAGTTTGAACGCACAAAATTCATCACTTTTGAGAACTTCTGACATACAAAGCGGAATTTCATAAACATTGTGTTTCAGAGATGCTTTGCAGAAAACGATGTCTTTTTTGTTGGAATAGTTTTCGATGATCCGGTTCATTGCAATCCTCTTGTTCAGAGTTATTTATGATAATCAACACTGATGAATGAAATTGTGCAGAAAGCATGGAATATAACAAATGTCTTCCTGTGGACAACAAGAGCTATGTTCAATCCCTGATTAAACTTTTTCTCTGTTTTTCTTGCTAATTATGCTGATGCGTACTCCATTATAGTATTTTATCGGTGCTGATGACGGATTAGTTCAAAGGGTTGACCTGAATCCTGAAGCTGGGTCTGGCATAATAACTGTTGGTTGATAGACAATTCGGGTGCGTTTGTGTTTTATAATTCTGATACTACAACAATCGTACTTAAATCTTATTAATTCAATATGTTACTGTGCAGTGTCCACCTCGCTACGGAAATCAGGTTTAAGAGTCTCCTCTGTTAGCCGGTATTTTGCATCGATTCGTTTCATCGTTTTTATTATTTCACGATTAGTACAATTTCTCTTTGATCTGTATAATTGTGTTAACCGAAATCTGTTTCTACATCAATTGAAAGGATGAATATGAACCGCATTGAAGTTGCACTGCGATCATTTTTCTGGATAATTTTCAATAAACGTTTTTCCGATAAAGTGGCTGAGTTTTTCTCTGATCTGCCTCCTTCCGAGCCGGAGGTGGTGAAAAAGGAGATAAAGCCAGTTAAAAAAAAGCAGAGCGATTCTATTCAGCTTCTGGCTGCATTTCAGCGTGAAGGACGACTTGTCGACTTTCTTATGGAACCGATCGATACTTATTCTGATGCTCAGATCGGGGCGGCGGTACGTGATGTACATCGTGATTGTAAAAGTGTACTGGACAGGGTATGCGCTCCTCATCCAATTTCCGAAAATGAAGAAGGTAAGCAGGTGACGGTTCCTGCCGGTTTTGATCCATCATTTTATCGTTTAAGCGGAAATGTGACCGGAAAGCCACCTTTTAATGGCGTTGTTCGTCACCGGGGATGGAATGCCACACGTCTGGAACTGCCGCAGTGGCAGGGGAGTGATGAATCGGCAACTATTATTGCACCTGTAGAGGTGGAACTGCCCTGATTGAGATTGAGGACTGATGCGGTGTGTCATTTGCCTGAGAACCGTTATCACCATATTCGAATATTAAAAAGGAGAAAACATAATGGATGCCCGTTATGCAATTGGCATAGATCTCGGGACTACTAATACCGTTATTGCGTATGTTGACAAAAATGATGAGAAGCATTCAATACAGCTTCTTCAGATCCCACAATTAACAAGTGCATCAACACTTGAACAGCGCACATCACTGCCGTCATTTTGTTATCTGGCAACTGATGCTGAAACGGAGAAGGGGGTGTATGGTCTCCCCTGGGATAAGAAAAGAAATTATGTCATTGGCGAACTTGCCAGAAAACAGACTGCCGATGTGCCCGCACGGGCCGTTACTGCTGCCAAATCGTGGCTTGCACACAGTAAAGTTGATAGGAGAGATGCAATTCTTCCCTGGAATGCTCCCGCTGACGTACGAAAAATTTCACCGGTTGAAGCGTCAAGGAGATATCTGGAATATTGCGCAGCTGTGTGGAATAATCAGTTTCCTGATGCACCGTTTAACATTCAGGATGTTGTTCTCACAGTGCCGGCGTCATTTGATGCCAGTGCACGTGAGCTTACCATGGAGGCTGCGCAGAAAGCGGGTTTCCCCGCAGATATTGTCCTGCTTGAAGAACCGCAGGCGACGGTTTATTCATGGCTTTCTGATGCCGGTGACAACTGGCGTTCACAACTGAGGCTTGGAGATATACTTCTCATTTGTGATGTCGGCGGTGGAACTACTGATTTCACGCTGATTGGTGTCGATCAGGAGGAGGGCGATCTGTTTCTGAAAAGAGTCGCGGTTGGAAATCATATCCTTGTCGGTGGCGACAATATGGATTTGACCATTGCGCATTACGCCCGGATGATGTTTGCCGATAAAGGGGTGCAGCTTGATGCATGGCAGTCGGTGTCACTGTGGCATGCATGTCGTGCTGCAAAGGAACAGTTGTTATCGGAAAAACACCCCGAAAAACATCCGGTTGCGATTCTGGGGCGAGGTTCGAAACTGATCGGGGGAACGGTTTCGGTCGATCTTGTGGCGGCTGAAGTTGAAAAACTGCTTCGTGAAGGCTTCTTTCCATCATGCGACAGTGATGCTCGTCCGAGCCGTAAAGTTGCATCAGGTTTCAGAGAGATAGGATTACCATTTGAGTCTGATACAGCAATAACAAGACATCTGGCCCAGTTTTTAGGTGCCCATGGAGAGAATGGTGTTCCGGTCAGGCCAACGCACCTTCTGTTTACCGGTGGCGTGTTCAAATCGGATGTATTCAGATTGCAGTTGCTCAACACCGTTTCACAATGGTTTAGTAATGAACCTGTTGATATGCTCTCTAAAAATCCTGACTATGATTACGCAGTCGCAAGGGGTGCAGCCTATTACGCGTTTGCAAAACGTGGAAAAGGTATTCGTATTCGTGGAGGAACAGCGCGCTCTTACTATATCGGGATTGAAACTGCAGGGCCGGCGGTTCCAGGTTTTGAGCGCCCGTTAAACGCATTGTGTGTTGTTCCTTTCGGCATGGAAGAAGGTACTGAGACAGATGTGCCGGGAAATGAGATCGGGCTGGTTGTTGGAGAACCGGTGAAATTCCGTTTTTTCAGTTCATCAGAAAGAACACATGATGCTCCCGGTGATCTGATACCAAACTGTACTGAACCGCAGTTTATGGAAACCGACTCACTTGAATCACAGCTCAAGGGCAGTGAAAAATTTGCAGAAGGGTATGTGCCGGTTCGTTTCCATTCGAGGATAACTGAACTTGGCATGTTTGAACTGAGTTGCAATAGTACAGTATCAGAGGACACATGGAAACTCGAGTTCAGTGTAAGAGACAAGAAGGATTGAACGTAGTAATGGACGAAAATGAACTGAAAAAATCCAGATACATAATTGGAGTCGATCTGGGGACAACAAATATTTCAGTATCGTATGTCGATACTGAAACTTCGCCTATCCAGATAAAGGATTTCTTTGTCAAGCAGGTCATCGCTCCGGGTGAGATTGATGCGCAGCAACTATATCCATCATTCTATTATGATGTCGCAGAATCAGAGTTTGCGGAAGCTTCACTTGCAATGCCCTGGGACAAATCCGCAAAAAACTGTATTACCGGTATTTTCGCACGTGAGCACGGCACCCAAGTTCCGGGACGTATGGTCTCGTCTGCAAAATCATGGCTGAGCCATGCAGGAGTTGACAGAACGGCACCGCTGCTGCCATGGCATGCGGCGGAAGATGTGGAAAAGATCTCACCGGTTACAGCATCATCGAAATACCTTTATCACCTCCGGGAAGCATGGAATTACAACTATCCTGAATACCCCTTTGAAGAACAGGATCTTATCATAACGGTTCCGGCATCATTTGATGAAGTGGCACGGGAGTTGACCGTTGAAGCAGCTTCACAGGCTGAGATGAAACGTATCGTTCTTCTTGAAGAGCCGCAAGCTGCTTTTTATGCATGGATTCAGGTTCATGCAAAAGACTGGCGTAACAAAGTGCAGCCCGGTCAAAAAATTCTGATTTGTGATATCGGTGGTGGTACAACCGATTTCACCATGATCCAGGTAAGAGGGAACAGTGATGGTACGGTGCAGTTTTATCGTATTGCGGTGGGAGATCATCTTATCCTTGGTGGTGATAATATTGACCTGGCTCTTGCATATCATGTAGAGCGGGTAAAACTAAAGAGTATAAAACTTTCACCCCGGCAATTTGGGACACTTGTTGGTGTTTGCAGGAAAGCGAAAGAAACACTGTTTAGTGATGAGGCACCCGGGAAGTACACCATTTCAATTCCTGGAAGCGGGAGTTCCCTGATTGGTGGAAGCATTCAGGTGGAACTCGATCGCGACGAAGTTGAAAAGGTGCTTATCGATGGATTTTTCCCTTTTACCGATATAAATGCTGTCCCTTCGTGTCGTCAATCAGGGTTTCAGGAGTTTGGTCTCCCGTATGCTTCTGATGCTGCGGTAACAAGGTATCTGGCCTCTTTTTTAACTTCACACAGGAATATTGCATTACAATTTTCACAGAATAAACAGGGCGACCCATCCCGTCCCGACATTGTACTTTTTAATGGCGGTGTACTTACGTCATCAAAAATAAAGAGAAGATTACTTGACGTATTACGATCATGGTACAGCAGCAATGAAATACCATGGGAACCGATAGTTTTTGAAAATAAGAGCCCGGAACTGGCTGTGTCGCAAGGGGCTGCCTATTATGGTCTGGTAAGAAGGGGGGGCGGAGTCCGCATAAACGCAGGACTAGCCCGGTCTTATTATATCGGTGTTGAAACGGATAAGGGAATGCAGGCATTCTGTCTTGCTCCGGCAGGACTTCAGGAGGGGGAGCATGTTGATCTTAAGGATCGACACTTCGATCTTCTTATAAGACAACCAGTTGAATTTCCTCTGTTTGTGTCAAGTCGCCGTACAACCGATAATCCGGGGGATCTTGTCGAGCCCGATCCACTGGAGATGTATGCACTGCCTCCGATCCGAACTGTCCTGCGTTCCGGAAGGAAGCTTGAAGCGGACACAGCACGAGTAATTCTTAATGTAAAACTCACAGAAATAGGAACACTTGACTTGTGGTGTAGTGAGACTGTCGGAAACAGGGAGTGGAAACTTCAGTTCGATGTACGGTCAGCTACAAGAACTGATATCACTGCTCATAGAGCGGATGGTGAATCGCAGGGGGTTGTGGATTCGGAAATGGTTGAACGGTGCCGCACTTTGATTGCTGATACATTTCAAAGGCGTAATCCCGAGAATCTCACTCCACAGAATCTTGTGAGAAATCTCGAGACTGCAACGGATGCTGACAGGAGTCAGTGGCCTCCATCTTTGTTGCGGGCATTCTGGGAAATTATCCTGGACCAGCAGTTGTGCAGAAGTGTGGATCCTGTATATGAAGCACGCTGGTTGAATTTACTTGGTTTTTCACTTCGTCCGGGGTACGGTTATGCTGTTGATGACTGGAGAATCAAGCAGACATGGTTGCTTTTTCAAAAAGGAGTCGTTCACCAGAAAAACCAGTCCTGTACAGCAGAATGGTGGGTGTTATGGCGCAGGATAGCCGGAGGGTTGAACAGCGGACAGCAGCAGGCGCTGGCGATACCGCTTATAGCAGCGTTCAGGAACATGTTCAGGGATATTGATAGTAAAAGAAAACAGAAAGCAAAAAGTGAAATTAAATATGGTGTTCAGGAGCAATGCGAAATCTGGAGATTGCTTGGTTCGCTGGAATATCTGAAATCAGGACAAAAAGAGGAACTAGGTTCTTTAGCTATACAGAAGGTACTATCGAGAGGTGATGTACTGGCTGATGCGGCAGTGTGGGCAATTGGACGGTTCGGAGCACGGGTTCCAATGTATGGTCCGCTTAATGAACTCGTTTCACAGGAGGCTGCAGGCAGATGGGCTCAATTTATAATCGATAAAGCGAAACCAAACGCAACAGCATTTCTTGCTCTGATGCAGCTCTGTCGTAAGTGTAACGACCGGTATCGTGATATTGATGATACAATCCGCGAAAATGTAATAACCAGCATGAAAAAACATAAGGCCGCTCACCATTTTATCGAATTGATCACCAGTGGCGGAAATCTTGATGATGAAGAAAAAAGCAGCGTGTTTGGCGAGCAGCTGCCAAGGGGTCTGAAGGTGCAGATGCAGACGTGACAGGTGCTTTACCGTATTCCCAGTTTCTCAGAGAGCATCTTTTTTCTTCCTGCGCTGTTGGTAACTTTTAGTCTCATGAGGTAGGTACCAGTTCCGACCAACCGCCCTGAGGTGTTTGTTCCGTCCCATACGAATCCATACAGTGTGGTATCTGATGCTGCGATCTGAAGATTAAGTTCGTTTACAATGTTGCCGACTGCATCATATAAAACAGCTTCACCAAAAGACTTATCTGAAAGTGGTTTTAGTTTGCGATTAGAGAATACGCTTACAAGAACCCCGTTTTTATTGCCAATGATATTCTGATATCTGACCCGTTTACTTTGTGGCAAAAGGTCAATAAGCGGTGTCGCGGAGCCTTTATCCCGAATGGTGAATGGATTCTGTATTGCTCTGAGGGTTATGGTATCCGGAATAATTTTCGGTGAGTAATTATCTTTGATCGTGACCGTTGCGGTAGAGGATGAACCAATCGCATAGTTGATTACCCGGCCCTGTTTTTTATCGAGTAAGGTTATTATGACAGTCTCATCATTTTCTTTGAGAGTATCCGCAATCGGGTTTACCTGGCATGTTACAGTTTTCTGGTTTCCGGTGAAAACAACAGAATCAGTGATTCTGGTATAATCCAGATCTGCAATAGCACTACCACTTATTCTGAAGTATACGACCAGGTCGCCATGATCGCTGTTATTGCGGGTAAATTGAAATGTGCCCTTTGACAGTCCTTTTTCACTGGCAGTCGGGGTAGTTGCGTTGACGTTGACTGTATAAAAGAGTGTATCAGAACAATCCAGCAGTATCCCTTCGGTCAAAGGTCTGGTGTCTGTTCGTACAACAGTGAAATTAATTTGTGCGATAGTGTCTCTGGCTTTCACTGCAGGTGAAGAGTCCTGACGAACAGTATAGTTGATTTTTGCATTAAATGTTGTCACTGAGTCTTTTAAGGTGAGATTTGAAATATGGAAAGAGCTGTCTCTGGTGCTATATTGACTATAGGTTACATTGTTCAGGACTAGTTTTGTTGGTTCTTTACGGATAGAGGAGAAAATTGGTGTAATGGCTCTGGTCATAAGGACATTGAGGAGAGTATCATATGATGTGCGGATTCCCCAGACATCACTTTGGGGGTTGCTTGACGAGTAATTATTAGCACGAACGTTTTGAGTCATTGTTCTGATTTTAGCAGGGACCTGATCTGTATTTTTATTAACAAAATAAACGGTAAAAGTTGTAGGGACATCTATCGCTTTCATATAATCATTGGGCTCTTTGCCTCCATGTACTTCCAGGCCTCTGTTCTGGGGCATAGGTTCACCGTCGGAGAGAAAAATGATAAACTGATTTTCTTTGGGGTTTCGTGATTGAAGCATGGCATATCTTGCTGCATCAAAAGCGGTGTTGATATTAGTATAGCCATTGTCTTCACCATGTGTGGGGCTGTAAACCAGGTCAGTTGACATACGCCCATTACTGTTGAGCCTTACTACCTTTTTTGTTTCAAGAAGATTTTTCAACATATCAATAACGCTCAGAGTGTCATTCAACATCGAGTCCAAAGGCATGAGCGGGATGTAACCTTGTGTTTTTACACCTGCCGGATGAGGGTAATCAGATGGTAACGGTACTGCATAGGGGTGATTTTGCGTATCGATATAGAGAAGATTCTGAAAGATGACCATTCCTACTTCTGCGTTGGGGTACTTGTTTTTAATAGTATCGATCAATGCCCGCGTTACGCTGAACCGTGAACCAGCTGTATCTGTGGGGGTGCTTGTACCTGATGTTAAACCGGACATGCTTCCGGAATGGTCTATTACGAACATAATGGATGGTGGAGTGCCTCCCTCGCCGTCCTCATAAAAGTTCACTGGCATGCATACAAAAAAGTTTGATGACATGGACAGGACATTCCTGGGGACATAAATAATTGAGTCATGAAAATCTTCTGGGCATTTGAGCAGGCGCATGTTGCATATCTCACTGGCAGAAAGCTGCAATGTCATAAGAATGGTCAGGCTCACTATTTTGATGGTTATCTCAAAAAAAAATCGATTTGTATGTATCACGAGTATGTCCCTTTAATCGTTTCTTAAATTTGTGTACTTATATAAACTAATGTGATCTACTATAATAGTGCAATTAAAAGTGTGTTAAATCTGAGAATTTATCAGTTAAGTACCTCTTTTCATATATATGGTCACAAAAGAACGATGCAATTTTTCTTTCTATCGCGAAATGAGGAAGGCGGATACTACCAGTGACAAAGAAAGAGAGTATAAGAGAAAGCTATACGTCACTACAGTTTTAAAATGGGGTATTCAGGGATACACGAACCGATTTGAAAAGCAAAGGGCACAGAAAAGTTCCTTCACTTAAGATCTGACACTGTTTAGATGCGGAAGATACTGAATGTGTAGGTTAAAAGAGGAAAAACGGAGGGGAGAGGATTCGAACCTCCGGTAGGGTTACCCCTACGCAGGTTTAGCAAACCTGTGCCTTAAGCCAACTCGGCCACCCCTCCATAGAAAAGAACGTTAAGGCCCATAATATACTTTCGTGTTATACGAATACACAATAAAATATTATTTTAATATAGGTCAGATATATAAAAAACTTTTCATGTGGATTTTCTTAAACTGTTGTTGTTTTCTGATTTATGAAGTGAAGAGGACTTGATGCAATTCATCCTGTGTTTATTAGGTACGTCAGGGAAAAATGTTGGAGTAATTTTTGCTTCTATTAAAATTAGTTATCATTTTTTTAACAAAATAACATTATAATAAATGCTGAATCAAGGTTTCATAATTGGTATGGACTGTTATCCCCTTAATTAATTCAGACAATCAGTTATGATCTTTTTGTAAAACAGAGATTTTTATGAGTAAATTTTTTTTTCAGGATGTAAGTGAAACAAACAATTTTCTAGTGCATTGTTATTGTTACAGATGTATACTTTAATGTTATATAAGGCGATCTGATCAGACGTTATTGAGTAAAAAAGTGGTGTCTTTTCCTTCACTTTTTTATAAAATGAAATACTTGAAATATTCAATCGTCTGTGAATCGTATTTCAAAAAAATTAAATTACGAAAGTTATAGCATTTTCAGGAGTGCCATGGAAAATAGAAACCTGAAGGAGAACTATTACAGGTATCTCCGTTATTTTTTGGCTAAAGATGATACAACCGCTACGTCTTATGATAAATACATGGCACTGGCATACGTGGTTCGAAGTGAGATGGTCGATAATTGGATTAAGACCCAGGGAGCATACCACGAAGGTAATGTTCGGCGGGTTTATTTTTTGTCGATGGAATACATCTTTGGTAAGAATCTACGCAACAATCTGATCAATCTTGGGATTGAGAAGGAGATTTCTTCTGCAGTTAAAGCGTTCGGTCTGACGATCGAAGATCTTTATGGTCAGGAGGATGATTTTGAGATTGGAAACTCAGGTAAGGCACGGACTGCAGTTTGTTACCTTGAGTCGATGGCAACCCTTGGGATTCCTGCACTGGCCTATGGACTTCGTTATGATTATGCTCAATTTCAACAGGATATCAGGAACGGCAATCAGGTTGAGCGACCCTACGACTGGCTTCATCGGGGGCATCCCTGGGAGATAATTCGACCGGAATACGCCTGCACAGTTAACTTTGGCGGGGATTGTCAGCCTATTGACACTACCTCCTCGTTTAGTGCTTTCGAGTGGCAGAGTGCTGAGCAGGTGCACGCAATTCCCTATGATGTTCCAGTTCCTGGGTACCGTAACAATGTGGTCAATACATTACGATTGTGGTCTGCCCGCGCATCAGAGGAGTTTCTTCCGGATTATCTTAATCACGGTGATTATGTTCGCGCCTGTGAGGAAAAGTCACAATTGGGAAGAATTACCAAGGTACTCTTTCCCGAAGAGGATGTTCGTCGGGCGACTGAATTGCGAATGAAGCAGCAGTTCTTTTTTATCAGCGCAGCACTTCAGGACATAATTCGTCGTTACAAAGTAAAAAATAAAAGTCTGTCTGATTTTGATCAAAAGGTAATCATTCAGTTGAGTGGCAGCAGGTGTGCGCTTGCAATACCCGAACTTATGCGGATATTGATTGATAATGAGAATGTCCCCTGGGACAAGGCGTGGCAGATAACGCGTAATGTGTTTGCTTATACCAGCTATGCAGTATTACGTGAAAATCTTGAAACCTGGCCTGTTTATAAAGTTGCACAGATGTTGCCTCGTCACATGCAGATCATATTTGAAATCAACCAGGTTCATCTGGAAGAGATTCGAAGAAACTATACTAGTGATCCTGAAATGGTGAGAGAACTGTCGCTCATTGAGGAAGGAGAAGTAAAACGGATCAGACTGGCAAATCTTGCGGTAATAGGTTCGTTTGCCGTTAATGGTGTTTCGAACGAACAAACTGAAGTTATGAAAAAGAAAATATTTCCTCAGTATTGCAGATATCTTCCCTATAAATTCAGTAACTTATCAACAGGCATTGCTCACCGTCGATGGGTGCTCTGTGCAAACAGCCCTTTATCAGAGCTGATCAATAGTTCAATCGGTGATAAATGGATTACAAATCCTGAAGAGTTATCGAAACTGGAGAATTTCAGTAATGATAGCTCATTCCTTGATGCTTTTTGTGATCTGAAAGCAAAATCGAAGAAAGCGCTTGTTGATAAATTACAACTCGACAGTAGTTTTACTACATTTGAATCGGCACTTTTTGATATTCAATGTGGCAAAATTCATCCTTATAAACGTCAGGTGTTACACATCTTCAATATCCTTTATCGTTACTTAAATGCTAAAGCGGGTGTGGTACCGAAAACCCGAAGGCTTCATATCTTTGCTGGTAAATCATCTCCCGGTGATTTTCTTGCTAAACAGATCGTGTATCTTATCAACGTGACTTCAGAGCTTGTAAACAATGATCCTGATATGAAAGATATCATGAAAGTTGTTTTTATACCCAATTTCGGGATGAGCTGGGCTGAATCGTTGGTTTCATCTGCCGATATCTCAGAGCAGATTTCAACTTCATCGATGGAGGCTGCTGCGACCTTTAACATGAAGTTTGCCTTCAATGGAGCATTGATTGTTGGCAGCAGGTCGGGTACCAATATCGAAATTTCAAGCAAAATTGGTATTGAGAATATGTTTATTTTCGGAATGTCCGGAAGTGCGCTTTCTGAGCTTGGGCAGACTAAGCCTTGTGAAATAATCAATGCTGATCCGAGGCTTGTTGAAATTTTCAAATTACTTGACGAAACGTTATCCACGCTGGTTGATGGAAATGCGATATTACCGCTTATTTCCACATTGCGTGATCTGGACAGGTTTTATGTACTTACCGATTTCAGTGATTATATCAGAACACAGGAATTGGTTGATGTCGAATATAAAGTTTCTCATAAATGGGCACAAAAATGTATATTAAACATTGCGCGTATCGGATGGTTTTCAAGCGATCGAACTGTCAGAGAATACGCTGGTAACATCTGGAAAGTCCCATTATTATGAGAAAAGAGATACGCCTGAACGGTTTGCCCGTTGTTTCAGGCTGGGGTATGGGGGCTGCTTATTTTGTCGGTAGAGCTGTTCAGCCCTCATCGACAGTTACCATCGCCAGGCAGGATGTCGGCGATGAGATTATGCGGTTCAATGAGATTCGAGAAAAAGCAAAAAAAAGTTATCATCAGTTAACCGTTGATAATGGCGGTTCATCCACGATTGATGCTTCAATTCTTAACATTTATCAGCACATTTTAGATGATCCTGCCTTTATTGGCCAGGTGGTTGAGACTATTTCAACCAAGATGTACGATCTCGAAACCTCAATTCGCATGGTTTCTGAGGATTTTATTAAGCGCTTTGAATCCTCGGGAACAGCCTATTTTAAAGAGCGCAGTTCTGATATGGTTGAGGTGTGCGAAAAACTGATCTCATACCTGTATGAAGACGATGGACGCACCAAGACGTTTATCGGCCCGGTGGTATTGATCGTTTTACGTTCGTTTACTCCATCAGATATTCTCTCCTACGATAAAGCAAAAATTAAGGCTGTCATAACCACCAGTGGCGGAAAAACTTCACATGCAGCAATTTTAGCCAGATCCTATTCGATTCCGGTAATTTCCGGGGTTGTCAATATTTCAGATTCAATACGGCCCGGAGATCCGGTCCTGGTAGATGCTGAAAAGGGTGTTGTTTACGTTCGTCCAACGGTAACGGTACTGTCCCGCTATAAAAAAACAGGTATTGATGAAGAGGTGGTTAACAATCTTAAGGCAAAGTGGAGAAGGCCTGTTTATACCACCGATGGAGTGCAGATCGAAGTGCTTGCGAATATATCACTTCCGGACGATATTGTAGAAGCAAATGATTATGGTGCTGATGGCATTGGACTTGTGAGGACAGAATATTTATTGTCAAATCGTAAGGAGATGCCCTCAGAGGATCTTCAGTACGAATATTACCACCGGATTCTCGATAAGGTTGGAAAACGTCATTGTGTGATTCGTCTGATGGATATCGGGGGAGATAAGATCCCGCAGTTTTTTGATATGCCTGCGGAATTCAATCCTTTTATGGGGTGGCGTGCGATTCGAATTTTTCTGGAGCGTAAAGATCTGTTCGAAACACAGGTTGCAGCTATTCTCAAAGCCGGTGTCGGGTACAACTATTCCATAATGGTGCCTATGGTAACAACACTTCAGGAGTGGCTTGAGGCAAAGACTTTTATCGTTCAGGTGGCACGTAAAATTGGCATCCCGGTGCCACGACTTGGAGTACTTTTTGAGGTTCCCCTCGCGATTCTGGAAATGAACACTTTCATGCGTGAAATAGATTTCGCATCTGTCGGGACTAATGATCTTATACAGTATCTCAGTGCTGCCGACAGGAATAACGCTAAAGTCAATTATCTCTATAATCCTGTCGAGCCGGCATTCCTCAGAATCATACGTAATACAATTAAATGTGCCAATGACAATGGTATGTCATTATCTATATGCGGTGAAATGGCAGGAAATCCAATGCATACAGTGTTGCTGGTAGGGCTTGGTTTGAAACGGTTCAGTGTTATACCAAGGAACATACCACTGATCAAGGAGATTATCGCAAATGTCAGTTATGCTGAAGCTGCCGAAAGTACTTCTCACATAGATGCAATCGAATCAACAGAAGACATGGCTCACTGGCTTAAAACGCTTAACCGGCGTTTACTTGGTAATGTGCTGCAGCAGTTGCCGATCTCTGTTGATGTGTGATGATCAGGTTCTTTCCATTCCTATCAATCGTAAAAATTCGTTTCTCGTGGCATTTTCACTTCTGAAGCTGCCTAACATTGCAGAGGTGATCATTTTTGAGTTCTGTTTAGCGACGCCGCGCATCATCATGCACAGGTGTTGCGCTTCAACCACTACTCCGACACCTTCAGCATTAATTGGATCCATAAGACATGATGCAATCTGCTGTGTGAGCCTCTCCTGTACCTGAAGTCGTCTTGAGAAGCAGTCGACAAGACGGGCCAGTTTACTGACACCATAGACACGGTTTCTTGCGATATATCCAATATGACATTTTCCGAAAAAGGGGAGCATATGATGTTCGCACATGCTGTAAACTTCAATGTCACGTACGATGACCATATGATTGCACTCTTCCTGGAATATTGCTTTGTTCAATATTTCGGCAGGATTCATTTTATAACCTGACATAAGATGTTCGCAGGCGTGTTTTACCCGTTTTGGTGTGTCTACCAGACCTTCTCTGGCAGGGTCTTCACCGATGTGTTCAAGCAATTTTTTGATTATTTCTTCCACTGCATCCCTTTTTCTATGAAATGTGAGAACGTTTTTGTAACAACAAGCAGTTAAAATACGTTATTTAAGAGCGGTTTATGGTAATAATTAGAACTTAAAAACAGATAAGTATTAAAAATGATGTATTTACAGGAATTTTACCAAATACCGTGTGGTTTAAAATATTTTTAGCATAACATGTTTAAGGGGCTGAAAAATAAGTGTCTCACAGGATGTGTGTAATTCTCTCGGGTGCACGGGGGCGGTCATTGGAGCAAACATAATGTGCTCAGCAATAACGGGGCGATTAAGCTGAAAGACACGAGTGTGCAACAGTTATTTTTACAGACCCTGAAGGAGTGAAACAGGATGCAACGATCTGGTCGTGTGAATAGAGGTAACCAAAGAAATTCATTAGTAAAAGGCTTATTGCTGTTATTTGTATTTGCTGCAATTTTATTTTTTTACAGAAATCTGCGAAAAGATGGTTTGCCATCACATCTGAGCTCGATGTTTTCCGGTGAATTTGAGAATTATCGTAATTTGAAAGCTCTTGATTCTACGCAGGTAGATTCAATAAAAAAAGAGTTTGCCGGTTTCTGGGTATACACCACAGGTGATTCCACCTCAGCGGTGAGAGTAACAGAGATGCTGGAGCTTCAGAAATCTGGAATTATCTGGGAGGTAATCCGATGGGATCTGCGTTTTTTAACTGCGGATTCTGTTACGCTCTACCAGATAAGGCATTGTTATCTCAATCCGTATTCACTTAGTTCAGATACAAGTGATGTGATATGTGACATCCGCGTGTTACGTCAGAGTTTTATTATTGGTGAAGACACCTGTTATGGAACGAGTCAGGTTGATAATATGTGGCGGGCAAGACGTATCGGTGATGAATTTGAGTTGAGCAGAAAGCGCTTCAAAAGGTATAACGGTTCACTGGAGTCATTTTTTCCCCATGGGATGATCGATCTTGTTGATAAAGTCGATTTGTCTGAATGTAAAGGGGCTACTCAGCTTACACCTTTTGCAAAAAATTTTCTTGAGAAGATTTTTCTGGAGACAGATGCAGTTATTCTTCCGGATAATCGTAAAATAATCTATGATTATTATGACACGTTTCTTAAGGCTGAGCTGATTGAATCGCTTCCTTACTTAAGTTCAATTGACGATAGTATTCCTCTGATGATTACGGTGAATCCTGACGGGGTTGTGCAAGATGCATCAATTCCAAATCAGGTTGTTCTGCAAAGTAAACTTCAGGAAGTAATCCTTAAAGAAGCGCTTGCATGGAAGTTTCCATCAAGGCAATCTGGCGTATCGACAGATGTTCGATATTTGTTGAAATTTTAATTTTGAGAACACTCAATGCATTCTGAGATGAAAACGGGTTCTGAGTCTGAAAAAAAAATCCTTCTTATGGATGATGACTCGATGATACAGATGGTTGTCGAAAAGTTACTTGCGAAAAAAGGGTATCAGGTAAAATGTACGCAATCGGGTGAAGAAACGATTGCCCGGTACAGCGAAGCACATTCAGCCGGAAAACCTTTTTCTCTTGTCATGATAGATCTGACTATCCACGAAGGTATGGGTGGCGTAGAGACTGTTCGAGAGATCAAAAAGCTGTATCCGCAATCAAGAGCTGTTGTGTTCAGTGGTTATGTGAGTGATCCTGTTGTTGATGACTTCAGGGTATATGGTTTTGATGGTGTGTTGAAGAAACCTTTCAGTATGGAGCAATTTGAGACGTTGCTGGCAGAGCTTGCCTGAGGTGCTGTTGCTCTGCTGTTTTCAGGATATTAATTTTTCCTGGGTGCCTTTTTTCTGTATACTTGTCTAATGCGTTCCTCATTATAGATTCCTGCGCGGACTGTCGGGTCTTGGAGAACCGACGGTTAAAATGCTGAAAACCAATCCAAAATGAAGTAAATTATTGTTATTGCCTGATCGGGGGTACTTTGCCGGTGATGGGAGTGTTTGAGCGGCTCTGATACGAAGGTTATCGAAAGAGCCTTCAGGAATATTACGTGAAGCTCAATGAACCACCATAGGCAAGGCAATAAAGTTACAGAAATCAATTGTGTATCATCCTGGATACAGAATTTTTAAAGGGAGTAGTGGATGAGTTTTTGCCGCCTTGTGGCTCAATTTCGTGGTATTGTTGTAGTATTGTCAGTATTGACAGTGTTTTTAATTGAGGTGAAGGCCCGGAATGCAGCCTGTAATTATGCTGTTGTGATAAGTGATGCTGCATATAAAGAGAATGGCTGGAAAATTGTAGCAGACTCACTCGTAAAGAAACATTCCCGCAATGGTAGCACGAAACTTTTTACATGGCAGTCCGGTGTGGCGGAAACGAAAACTGCACTGGCTGAATATAAACCCGATTATGTTGCATTTATTGCCAGGCCTGTAAGTGAGTGTAAATCTTCTTTCATTGTGAATGTGCATCGGTTATGCCGGGCTCTGGATGCAGATCCTTATGGTGATGCAGTATGGGGAATTATTACCGGTGCTAAGGCTGAGGATGCATTGCGTGCGATTTCCGAGTCTTTATTAGTAAAAACAGTACTTAGTGCATCGGGCAATCTCTCTTATGAACCGCCGATTCAGCGGTTTTATCAGGCTCTCGGTATGACATGCGATAGCTATACAAAAACGGATTATCTGTTTCCGGGGAAAATGGGCATCGTTTATACTGAAGATAAAAGACCTGAAAATCAGAAGGATCGGATTAAACTGGTAAGTAAATGGTTGAATGCACAGTCTTTGGATCTTTCAGTTGAGGGACATGGAATTTTGAGTGGACCGGTGGATTGTATTATCACCGGCGGACATGGAAATGTCAATCTCTGGCAGTGTCATTATCCGGACGCTGGCACAGAGGGGTACATGCGATCTTCAGGTGGAAAACTTATGGGAGCACCATATTCGGGAAGTTCAATTGAAATTAATGCAAAAACACCAAAAATCTATTGGTGTGCAAGTAATTGTCTTATGGGAAATCCTGATAAGAAAGATAATATTGTATATGGAGCGTTTGGAAGCGGGCATGCGGTTCAAATGTTTGGGTTTGTAAATAATGCATCTGCGGGGGATGAGTTTATGGCCTGGGGAGTCTATGATCGGGTTACAAAACGTGCCGGAAAATTGACTTTACCACAGGGGTATTTTCTTTCCAATAACAATGCACTTTTTGAAATCCGCAACTCCGGAAAACAGATTAACACACGTATGGTTGAGATTTATATGGATTCCACCGTCTTTTATGGTGATCCTGCAGGGGATGTACACTTTTATTCTTTCGGAGATACTGCACATGCGTTCAAAACAGATATAACAATGTCACAGGGCAATAATGGAATGACTGATTTTACCTATACCTACACTATGGTCGCACATGATCTTGAGTTTGGTGAAGGATACAGTTATCAGTTCCGTCCCATCGAACTTCTTCCCGTTCGCATTGATCCGTCAACAGTAGAACTTATCAGCAATGATGGAAGTAAGTACGAAATTACCGATAACCTTCTTGTCTGGCAAATGTTGTCAAGTGAAGAAAAACTCCTCAAAGGAAAATCAAAAACGCTGAAATGGCGTGCAAAGATTACCGATGATAAAAAAACAAAAATTGCTGAAAATGGAATTCCGGAGAACAAAAAGGATGTGCCCGGTATACGATTCACCAGATCGGGAAATAGAATTCAATCTATAGTAGCGAATAATCTGCCTGCAGGAAGGTATGTTTTACAGGTCAATGATATCTCAGGGAGGGTACACCTTAAAAAAGAGATTGAATTCACGGGTAATTCAATATCAGTTCCATCTGGTGTATTGCATATTCCCGGTGTCTATTGCCTTTCCATTCGAGGAAAGAATGTCGAATACATTAATTCGAAAATATATCCGGGTAATTCCGGGGGGAGGTAATATCTTATTTTCTGATGGATCCCTGTACCTCCGATTGATTGCGATTGTCTACAGTAACATTCTGAACAACAGCTATCGTGAAACTATTCAAACCCTGTCAAAGGGCTGTAGAATCTACCGGAATCTTGATCTGAGGAATTCTCTGATCGCTTCTTCATCAAGGTGAAGAGACCCCGGGGTATGAGATGATACCTGAACTGCTTTAGGTGGAGCTGATGTATCCTCCAGTTCACCTTCAACCATTATGATTATCTCCACTTCTCTTCCTTTGAGTTTGCGCAATTCCGGAATTGAGATAACTATTGTGTCGGTTTCCGGACGATGTCGAAGACGTATAGCCGTAAACATGATGTTTCCTCCTTATGTATTTTGAGGCTAGTGATTTGATGTTAATTCGAGTTACTGCTTCTGATATTGATCTGATTGTAACCTATATTGAGCATTAATTAAGGTGTGAATAAAAAAATGGACTTTGGGGAAGACATGCACAAGGATTAAATTTTATCACGCCAGGACGGAGGTTGTGAATTACGAATAGCGTGGCGCAAATTGCGAATAGCGAAGTGAGAAAAGTTCGCTATTCAAAAATCATATAACTTGATTGTAAATTCACTATCAGGGCTGAGAGTGCCACACGGATCCTGGGCATGCAAATAAAGTCAGGGGAGCGGTTTTGCCTGAAAATGAGCTACATATCATTTATATTACAGACTAATGTGTATTGGAATAAAATGAAGGTATGGTATTATGAAATGTAAAAGGATTCGGCTTTATGGCAAACTAACGGGAATATTGTTGATTATATTGTGCTACCCTGTTCTGGCTGGTGCAGTTACTGTGGCTGTTGATGCATCGAAAGTTGTCAAAAGTTTTGAAGGGTGGGGGACTTCGCTCTGCTGGTGGGGTAATGTTATTGGTAATTATTCTGAAAAAACATGTGATTCGATTGTTTCGCTTCTTTTTGATACTTCGGGTCTGGGATTGAATATTTTGCGTTATAATATTGGAGGTGGGGAACCAGCTTCACATAATCATATGGGTGCAGGAAGAGAGATTGAAGGGTATAAAACGACAGAGTCTTCGGCGTATGACTGGAACAGGGATGCTGCACAGAGAAAGGTCATGTTCTCTGCTAAAAGCAAAATTGATAAAAATCATTTTATTGCCGAGGCATTTTCAAATTCACCGCCCTGGTGGATGACCATCAGTGGATGTGCTTCCGGTGGAACGAATGGAGCGAGTAATCTTAAAAGTAATTATTATAAAGCGTTTGCGGATTATCTGACCGATGTCGTAAAACATTTTAACGATGAATGGGGAGTGACATTTCGGACGCTTGAGCCTTTTAACGAACCGATTTCTAACTGGTGGAAGGTGAATGGAGGTCAGGAGGGATGTCATTTTTCAAGAAATGAACAGATGATTCTGATCAAAGACGT
The DNA here is from genome assembly GCA_016929595.1 of Chitinispirillaceae bacterium. Lineage (GTDB taxonomy): Bacteria > Fibrobacterota > Chitinivibrionia > Chitinivibrionales > Chitinispirillaceae > JAFGIN01. The sequence continues at coordinate 29,229 of JAFGIN010000177.1, read as the reverse complement.
ATCTGATAAGTTACAGGAAAAGAATCTGGCTACCGAAATCGCTGCTTCTGATGAAACCGGATATAATGAAACCATCGATACATACAATGCGTTCAATGCGACAACCAGATTTCTGATATCTCAGATAAATACCCATGGCTATTCCGGTACGAAACGCAGGGAGATTCGTGATGTTGCTTTGCGTGATAAGAAAAGGGTGTGGCAATCGGAACTTGATGGAAGCGGGGCTGCAAAACCATTTGATGTCTGGGCACATAATCACAACGATATTGTTCCGGGTCTGGATATAGCAGAGCGCTTTATGAAAGATCTCAAAGAGCTTCAAGCGGATGCGATCATTTTCTGGCAGATTGTCGAGAGTGAGCAGGCTCAGATAAGTTTGAATAAAAACTGGGGTTGTATCCACGCTGATTTCAATGGTGGAGAAAAATTTTATTTGACAAAAAAATATTATTCTGTTAAACAGTTTACGAAATTTATCAGACCCGGATCAATAATACTTGATGTAAACAATCCTGATGCTGTTGCATTTGTGAGTAAGTCAAACGATAAACTCATTATTGTGCAGAGAAACGCAACAGATACAGATGTCAGCTATGAGTATAAGCTTGGCAATTTTAAAAGTGTTGCAGAGAATGTGTCTGTCTGGCGTACCAGTGCTTCAGAAAACTTTGTTAACACTGGAACCGCTGCTGTCAGCGATGGCGTAATCAAAGCGACATCAAAGAAACTATCTATTACAACATTTGTTGTAGATGTCCAGAGTGGAAGCGTTGCTGCTCAAAACAAAAATGAACTCAGGGATGATTATGATGGGAGCTTAATAACGGTTTCTAAGCAGTATGGTCGCTTAATTATTTACAACAGATATTGCTCAAAATCTGAACTGGCCTTATTTGATTTGAGTGGAAAAATGCTCTATCGTAATTTCCTTAATAGTGGAGTGCATCAAATTACTCTACCTGAGGGAGTTACTATTATTCGCATATCTGATAGTAATGGTAAACATATGACCAGTGCGGTGGCAAACCACTGAGAGTTACAATTTTAATCTGGCTATTGTATAGTGGGTGAATATATTTTCAGAGAACAAATCTTCTTCTATATAATATATATACAACTAAACCCGGTGAGTTGTTGGTGATGAAGGGTGGTATTAAGGGAGAAGATGTGTTATGATCTTCCAGTTCCGTCCTCAACCTCAACCTCAACCTCAACCTAAATTGGACTATCCTTTGAACCTCAGAAGAGAAATCATCTGGGAAAAAAAGTAACGTATTTTTTGGATAAGAACGGTATGAAAATTAAACAGATAGGTCTGATTGTTCTTGCTGTGTTTGTGGCTGTCCTGATATATGTTACTATAAGTAAATCGAACAGAATGACGGTTGAATGGATTGTTTTGAAAAAACAGCAGGCACTCACTACAATAATAGCCAATGGGAGAGTTGCCGGCAGCAAAGTTACACAGTTGTCATTTCTTCGCAGTGGTGTTGTCGATACGATTTATATAAAGGAGCGTCAGGATGTTCAGGATGGGGACACTCTGATAAAGCTGGATAATCGTGAGGAGGTTAATGCTGTTTTACAGCGAAAAAATGCTGTAAAGATTGCAACTCTCAATCTTCAAAACCTTTTTTCTGTTGATGAAGAACAGGCCAGGGAACGGCGTGTTCAGGCTGATGCGAATGTTGTATTACTACAGGAAAAAGTTCAGCGTCTTGAGACTCTTTTTAATGAAGGATCAGCATCAAAGGAGAATGTTGATCAGGTAAGAAAAGAGTATGAAGTTGCAATTTCAGAGAAGAGACAATCTGAAAATGCGCTCGATAAATCGATTACTGCACAGAAGGATCTCTTAAAGTCGCAACTGTTTCAGACGCGGACACAGCTCAATGATGCTGAAATTAATTTGTCAAGAACAGTACTCAGGGCGCCTGAAGCGGGGCAGGTGGTGAAGGTTGATGCCAGGAAAGGGCAGCTTGTACTGCCGGGTACTCCATCGATTTTTTTCCTTCCGGCAGATACTCTTCTTCATGTTGAAGTGCAGGTTGATGAAGGTGATATTGGAACAATTAAACCGGGTCAGAATGCTGTAGTGATTCCTGTCGGAAGCGGAAAAACGTTCAGCGCGAGAGTTCAGAACATAATACCGCTTGTTGATGCGTCCCGCGGAACTGCTTCAGTAAACCTTGCCGTGTTGAGTGCTGATGAGAGATTTCTACCGGATTTGAGTGTTTCTGCTCAAATAATTATTGATACTACTGAACAGGTTATTGTAGTACCCCAGATTTTTCTACAGAACACTACAGAGGAAAAATCTTTTGTTTATGTTTTCCGCAACGGCAAAGCTGTTAAGACTGAGGTTGAAATCAGTAATGCAGGTAATGGCATGTATACAATTAAGAGCGGAGTCATTGACGCTGATACTTTGCTTCTGGCTCCCGGACTGAAGAATGGTACTACAGTACGACTAAAGGCGTTAAAGTAAACAGATACAATGTTTGAATTAAAGACTGCATGGCGTTTCCTCATTGAAGGAAAATTTCAGACGATACTGATTCTTACGGGAATTGCACTTGGAATTGCAGTTCAGATTTTCCTCTCATCGCTGATCTCGGGATTACAGATTGATCTTGTCGATAAAACCGTTGGTAGATCATCACATATAACAGCTGTAATTCCAGACCGTAACGGCCTCTCGATTGTTGATGACAGTGTTCCGATCCTAACAAAAGTCAGCGGTCTTGCTCAGAGTGAGAGGCCGGTAAGAGGATGGCGACCAGTGGTTGAGCAACTCAAGAGTTCTGGATTGTTTACATCAGTTTCTGCAGTTGTCGATGGATCGGCATTTATTTTTAAAGGAGACAGGTCCAGGTCTGTTTTGTTAAGGGGTGTTTCAATCGGGGATGCTGCAGGGATATACAAGCTGGAAAAAAACATCACAAAGGGAACTGCAACTGTTTCTTCTACGAATATTCTGATTGGACAGGATCTTGCAGAGGAGTTGGGATTATCAATTGGAAGTACGGTGCGGATTGCTACGCCGTCAAATGGAGGGGATCTTTTTTCGGTCAGTGGTATTTTTGATTTGCAGAATAGAACGATCAATGAATCGTGGATTTTCATGGATCTGCGAAAAGCTCAGGCACTGTTTAATTACTCCGATGGAGTTACTTCAATTGAGTTACAGATAAAAAATGTATTTGATGCAGAGGTGATCAGTACGTATTGTTCAAATACCTTTTACCAGTTTAAATGGATCAGCTGGCAGAAGAGCAATGCGAGTTTACTTGCTGCACTTAAATCTCAGAGCAGTTCATCCAGTATGATTCAGGTACTTGTGTTAATTGCTGTAACAATGGGAATTACAAGTGTTCTGGCAGTTTCTGCTATACAAAAAAGACGACAGATTGGAATTCTCAAAGCTGTTGGTGCTACCAGGTCTATGGTCAGTAATGTATTTCTTCTGATGGGTGCGATACTTGGATTTACCGGAGCAGTAATCGGGTGTGTTGCGGGCTACGGTATTATTGCGATGTTTATTTACGGGACATCAATTCAAACCGGGGTTGCACTGTTTCCGATCAGTATTGATGTTAAAACCTACCTTATCTCGATTCTGATCGCAACAGTTTCAGGCTTGCTGGCTGCAGCGATTCCCGCTCGTCGGTCTGCTTCAATGAACCCTGTGGAGGTGATTCGTGGATAGTCATATTGTTTTATCTGGGATTAATAAAAGTTATGGAAATGTCATAAAAGCACATGTTCTCAAGCACATTTCGCTATCGATTGAAAAGGGGGAACTTTGTGCAATCATAGGACAGTCCGGATCGGGTAAATCTACGCTTCTCAACATTCTGGGATTGCTTGATGTTGCAGACAGCGGTACATTTCTCTATGAAAATACCGATACAGGAAAAATGAGTGATGATCAGAGAGCTCATTTCCGGAATTCTGTTTTTGGATTTATTTTTCAGTTTCACCATCTGCTTCCCGAATTTACCGCACTTGAAAATGTACTGATACCCTGGCAAATTGCTAATGGCAGTATATCTTCAAAAGCAAAAGCACGTGCAAAGGAGTTGCTTGAGAGGGTAGGGGTTTCAAAAGATATGAATAATCGGTCGACAAATCTTTCCGGCGGCCAGCAACAGCGTGTGGCGATTGCACGGGCTTTGATTAATAACCCGCAGGTTGTATTTGGGGATGAGCCCACCGGTAATCTGGACTCGGACACAGCTGAAAATATTTTTGAATTGATAAAAGAGATTAACCGGGATGTGGATTCAACTTTTATTATAGTTACTCACGATCGTCATCTTGCTGCGGAGTGTAATCGTGTGATAGAAATTGCTGATGGTATCATTAAAGATGATATCAGGCTTGAGCAAAAAACGAAGGCAGAGAGATGGGGCGTACTCTCGCCCTGTTATTGCAGATTAAAACAAAAAGTCAGTTCAGTTTCTTGAGTATATCCTGAACAAATGCCGGAAGTGATGGATCACGCCCACCCATAACCAGTACACAATCACCTCTCCTGGCATGACTTTTAATAATGTCAATTGCTTCTCTGCGATCTTGTGGTAAAAAAGTTTCAAATGAAACTGTACCTGTTAATGAAAGAAGATCACCGCTTGAAATATCTTTTTGTACTGTGCCGCCAGCGTAGTAGATTGGGAGAAGTAACAATTTATCTTCTTTGTGGAATACCTGACGAAACGTTTCAGCATAATCATTTTTTAGAAAACGAGTCGGTCCGAATCCGTGGGGCTGGTAGATAGCAATAACCCGTTGAGAGATTCCCTGTGCAGCATTGACCACAGCCTTTATTTTTTCCGGGTTGTGAGCAAAATCGTCTACCACTACAATCCCGGAATCTGTTCTGTGAAGAGTAAAACGGCGTGCAACTCCTTCGTATTGTGTAACTGCATTCACAAGATCCTGTCTGTCACACCCGAGAAATTCGCAAACAGAAAGTGCTGCAATACAATTGAGTGCATTATGCAAGCCGGGCAGAGGAAGGTTGAATGTTGCATCAGATTTTTTAATAACTGAATTAAGCGGCTGAAGATCTATTGCATCCGGGAACCATGAACTGTTTCTTGTCAGACCGAACTGAAAATCGGATGATAGATCGTTCAGATGAGGATCCTCACCATTTTTAAAGGCAAATTCGGATTGTGATGACAGGGTAGAGAATAGTGATTTTATTTCCGGGATTGGTTTATGGTCTTTTGAAATGTTAAGAAATAGTGACAGATATGGATGATATTTCACCAGTGTACCATCACTTTCATCTGCTTCGACAATAAGCAGATCTGATTGCCCATAAAAAGCATTTCCAATGAGATTCTCTTTTTCGAGACGTAATAGTGCAGCACCGCTTATTAGTGAAGGGTTTTTTCCACAGTGATGAAGAAATTCAAAAATCATTGCTGTGACAGTTGATTTACCACTGGTTCCAGCGACTGCAATAGTTTTTTTTGTTTTCACAATTGCGGCAAGAAGGTCACTACGGTGAACAACAGGGATTTGAAGTTCATTGGCAATCTTTATATCCGGATTATCATTTTCAATTGCAGTGCTGATACAGACGGCATCTGTAGAGCGGTCAATTCCCGATCCGTTCTGTTCGAAAAGTGAACAGCCAATGGAGATGAGATTTTTTTTAATACCAGCCGTATCATTACTGGATAGAAAACGGTCTGAGCCGGTGATTATACAACCTGTATATCTCAGATATTGTGCAAGTGCACTCATGCCACTTCCAAAAATGCCGATAAAATGGATCTTCTGCAGCGAGCAGTTGTTAAATAATAACGACAATTGTATTCTCCTCAACGATGTTAAATAGTTCTATGATATCGGGATTTTTCATGCAGACACAGCCGTGTGATATCGGAGTTCCAATATCTTTTTCACGATTGGTACCATGAATGTAGATGTATCGTTCGTAAGAGTCTATTCCGGGGCCATGGTTTATTCCCATTTGAAGTCCTTCCAGTCGCAATATGCGTGTGCAAATAAGATTCTCTTCTCTGGTGTATGGGTCATAATTGATTCCCGTATCGATACGGCTTTTAAATATTCTGCCTGCAGGTGCGTTTTTGCCGATTTTTTCTTTTATAAAATGTACTCCAGCTGGTGTTTTATTGGAGTTTTCCCGATTTCCAACACCATATTGTGAAGTTGATACTAAATAAGTGCGTAAAGGAGAGACTTTGGAGATGTAATGCAACTCCTGTTCGGTCGTATCGACAAAAAGATAGCACTCAGGCAGCTTTCCGACTGCTTCAAGGATGTTATGACGGGATAATAATATGTTTTTTAGCATAAAAAGTTATAAATTATACTGTAAAGTTCGCATGACTATGGACTTTATTTAATAAAAATAATATAATTATAATATAACGTGTAGTAATTCAATTTCGTGTAAAGGTTAAAACAGCTATGTTAGAGAGCACCATTGAGAAAAAAAAGACAGATGACACCTGGCGTATATTTAGAATCATGGCAGAATTTGTTGAAGGGTTTGAGACACTGTCAAAAGTTGGTCCATGTGTTACTATTTTTGGTTCGGCACGTACACCAAAGAGTCATCCCTACTACAAACTTGCAGTTGACATAGCGCGACTTGCATCAAAGAATGGTTATGGTGTTATTACCGGTGGAGGTCCTGGTATAATGGAAGCGGCCAATAAAGGTGCGTTCACAAAGAAGGGTACATCAATTGGTCTCAATATACAGCTTCCGTTCGAACAGCATCCAAATCCTTACATCAAAACAATGCTTAACTTCAGGTATTTTTTCTGTCGTAAAGTAATGTTCTTCAAGTATACTTCTGCGGTAATAATTATGCCCGGCGGGTTTGGAACTATGGATGAAATGTTTGAAGCGCTTACGCTGGTACAGACACACAAAGTAAAAAATCTACCACTGATTCTTGTTGGCCGCGAATACTGGAGCGGGCTTATAGCATGGATGAAGAATACAATGTTAAAAAACAAGTACATTGCGGCAATAGATCTTGATTTGCTAGAGGTAATAGATGAGCCTGAAGAGGTCATTGAGTATATAAACACTTTTGAAAATGCCAAGGTTGTGAGCGAAAATTTTGAATAAGGACGGCATAACGTAAGTTGACAGGACATAGAATGGTTTTAATTGACTTAATTTCCAACAATTAATTTTTCTTTTTTTAAGGAGGTTCTATAGTGTTAAAAAAAGCACCTGCAAAAACAAAAAAAGTGGTAAAAAAAGCCGCAAAAAAAGCAGTGGCTAAGACTAAGTCTGCCGTAAAAAAAAGCGCTCCAAAGGCAAAAAAAGTTGTTAAGAAAGCGGCTACAAAAAAAGTTGTAAAAAAGGCTCCTGTCAAAAAGGCTGCAGCTAAAGCAGTGAAAAAAGTTGTTAAGAAGGCTGCAGTGAAAAAAGTTGTTAAGAAGGCTGCAGTGAAAAAAGTTGTTAAGAAGGCTGCAGTGAAAAAAGTTGTTAAGAAAGCTGCAAAGAAAACAGTAAAAAAAACAAAAAAATAAGTAGCAAAAGGGCCTGAGAAAGGCAAAAAAAAATAATTAAAATAGAACTGAATTTTTTTCAGTTTTATAGTATATTACAGGTAAAATGGCGGATTTTGTCCGCCATTTTTTTATAAAAAAAATATTGCTTTTTATTATGGCATTTTATATCTTTAACCAATCCAGCAACAATTAATCCTCAACAGTTTGACTTCATGGTAGAATTTTCAAAGCAAATATCAGAAAAATGGAACATTCCAGTAGCTCTATCTGAGCAGTTGTGCAATGCTTTTAGTAAGGGTGATACTCCGTATTATTTAGTTGAGTATCATCCCGAAACGGCCATTGAATTATCCATATCCACTCTATGGGAAATTTTCGATTTTTTAAAAATGATGGAAGAGCTTTCTTCAAAGAAGAAAAGAATACTTAATGCATTAAAAAAAGCGGGAACGGTTTCTCCGAACGTTGAAAAGCATGTTAATCTGACATCAAGTTCGTTTGAACTTGACGATATGTTGCTGCCTTTGCGTCCCAATCCAAGGAGTAAAGGTCAGGTCGCATCTAAAAAGGGGCTCGATCCTCTCGCAGATAAGATCATGCAACAGAAAGAAGAAACAACACCAGTAGAGATCCTTGCCGAAGAATACATCGGAAAAGATCCATCGCTAACCTCTGTTGAAGAGGTGATACAGGGGGTAAAAGAGATACTCGCCGAAAGGATTTCTTACGATGATACTATACGGGCAATGGTGCGTGAATTTGCATATGAGGATGGTTTTTTTGATATAACGCCAAAAAATAAAAAAGATTCGTCATATGCAGCTTATGTGGGGAAAAATGTTGAATTTACTGAACTTTCGAAAGAACAATTACTGAAATTTCTTCACGATGAAGAACAAAAGATTGTTCGCTTGAAAGCTGGTGTGCAATTGTTCAGGATTACTGAACTTATGCGTCATCATGTAATAACTAACCCCGATTCTGTCGGTTTCGATCTTTTATGTGAAACGATTGACGATACCTGGGTAAGGTTGCTGCAACCCGCGATAGAACGTGACATTAAAGCTAGATTGCTACAGGAATCAGAGGAATGGGCAATTAAGAAATTGCTTGTTGATCTTGAAAAAATCTACATTGATGAATTACAGCGCGGTGCCCTTCTGATTGCTGATGCTAAAAACGAAAAAAATCTTCAGTTAATCGCTATAAGCGGGCAGGGTAATTTCCTTGGAGCTACATCCGAGAAAAAACCTCCTGAAGGTAAAGTTTTTGCAAGTGAACGGTTGAAACAGTTTTTAAGCAGACATAAACCTCTAAAAATTATCATTATTGATAACGATAAGGCACCTGTTGCAGAGGCTGTGCTCAAAGCTGCAATCACAGGAATCGAACCTGCGCCGGAAATAGAAATTATTGCTCCGGAAAAGGGGATTGAAAATCCAGTTGATTCAGAATGGATGAAAAAAGAGTTTTCAACGCTACTTGACGATGAGATGCAGGAAATGTACGGGGTTGCACTCAATGTTGTAAAACCGTTAACATTGTTGTCACGGCTTGGTACGAAATACTACTCGGTTCATCCTCTGCAGAATCTCATACATCCCGAGCGGCTGACTGAAATTGTTAATCGAATAATGACGATGGCCGAACTGCAGAATGGTATTCAGATAAAAGAGATCCTGGAATCTCCACTCAGTAAAATACCTATTGTAAAGTCAGAGGTTATAAGTGCCATTCGCAGTGCTGATGGAAGAGGGGAGATAGCAAATAAAAACGACCTTCTCAAAGTCGAAGGTGTGAGTGAGCTGATCTTTCGGAATATCTCCGGGTTCATTATTATTCCAAATGCGGAAGAGATCCTGGATAGATCACTTGTGCATCCCGATCATTATCCATGGTTCTCTGAGATGAGTGAACAGTTTAATGTGTCAATCGATACGATTGCATCTGATCCCGAGGTACTCAACTCATTCGAAACTGATGATCCGATCAGGAAAATTTATATTCAGAAAAAAGTCATACCGTTTCTATCGGTTGCATCAAGATATGCAGGCATTGCTTCTCCGAAAATAAAAAGGAAACAGAAACTTAACGAGCTCAGAGAGGGTGCGATTGTTTCGGGAAGAGTAACAAATATTACTCAGTTCGGCGTGTTCATCAATATTAATGCTGTGTGCGATGGATTGATTCATATTTCGCAACTGGCTGATGAGTATGTTGAAACACCGGAGCAGGTGGTACATATAAACGATAAAGTTGATGTCCGTATTTTAAAGGTTGACGTTAAAAAACGACGCATTTCATTGTCGATGAAAAATCTCGGAAATATGGCTCCAAAAGTTCGTCCGTCAAAGGGACAGCTCGATAATCTTGCTGAACATTTTAAGAACCGGTAATTTTTACCGGTTCTTTTTTTCCTATCTTTCTGCAGTACTTCCTGTATAAAATTCATCCAGGTCCTGCATCACTGATAATATCCTGATCCTGTTAATTAATGCCTTAAAAATGATAATCCTGAGAAGAGAATGCCCGGTATCTCTTACGGGTACAGGACACGCTTTATAAAATAAGCATGCCTCACTGAGAAGATGCTTTATAAAAAATGAATGGGCACCCCGGGAGTGTATTGCATCTTCACCCGATACAGCGATAAGTCGAGCGATTCTTAATTCAAAGCCTGTTAATTTATTTGTTAGAACTTTTAACTGATCATATCGGGGGAAGTTTTCAGGACTAGTATATTTCAGAAGCGTACTGATCTTATTTATGATATCTGAGGACGGTTCTTTGCAGTTCGCACCTGCAGGATTGTCACACAAGCACGTTTCATACACTGAATGAAAAACCAAAGAGGGGGCTAATCTGAAATTTAAGTAGCCTCTGAAGTAGAGATTCTCTGCAGTATTCAAAATGTAATTCTTATCAAAGGAGAAATTTTGCAACAGAAGATCACTGACTTCTAAAACGGGTATATGCAACGCATTTGAGATTTTAAGTGGAAACGGGGTTGCGATGTCAACTGATGGATCTGGTGTGATCGATGAGAATGTTAGAGGGACAAGGGGTGGGTTACCCAGATAAAAGAACGCTCTGGAAAACGCTTCATTGAGTCTGGTTTTAATGTAGGTGTGAATCGATGGAGGCATAATGTGCCGTTGCTGTTTTTTACATGTTGACAACGGTCCCAAGTTCTTCAAGTCGGTAATAGTCACGAAGCTCGGGTAGCATGACGTGTAATACAACATCTGAAAAGTCTGCAAGAATCCAGCGTCCCTCATCGGTTCCTTCAACATGCCATGGTTTACACCCTTTTTCCGTAAGAGAATCCACGACACCGGAACAGATTGCCTGGTTGTGAACGGTGGTATCTCCCTGACATATAACAAAGAAATCACTGATTCCGTTTGCGCTATTCATCTGAACCACGGTTATGTTTTCAGCAAGTTTTTCTTCTGCTGCGTCAATAATGAGTTTAACAAGCTCTTCTGAGTTAATTGCGATTTTTGAAACTTTTTTCACTGAATTCTTTCTTTGTAATCTGAACCTATGAAAACGGTTACATCGTAAAGTGTGTTGTTATTAATAATAAGAGTCATTTTTTGTGTCTTAAGAACAGACGCAACCCTGGAGGCCATGGCGGTGTCTTTTATTCTTGAGACGATAAGAGTACTGGAATAGTTCCATTCAGGAGCATTTCCGATATATTTTACATCAAAACCTTTTGAACGTAGATAGTTTGCAACTTCGAGTGCGGCTCCATCAACACCGCATCCATTCAGAAGTTCTATACTTCCAAGGTGTGGGACATTCTGATATGTTTTTGTTTCTTTCATAAAAACTTCCGGCTTCTCAACTGCGATCATAGATCCAATGATGATGAGTGCCCCGATAAAAGATGCCAGAAGTATAAGAATAAAGAAATTTTTCATCTGCTATTCTATTTAGAAAAACAGAAATACTTACGGATTAACACAGACAATTTTTGGCTCGTGACTGGAAATTTCTTCATCAGAAAGCATCGCATAGGTAAGTACCATAACTCTGTCACCCTTCATGCCAAGTCGTGCTGCAGGTCCATTGAGCTCAACAATTCCAGAGTTTCTTTCACCTTTGATTGCGTAGGTTATCAGTCGTGTTCCGGTGTCAACATTCAATACATGTACTTCTTCGTTGTGAAGAATGCCGGCTCTTTCAAGATATTCCTCATCTAATGTGATGCTGCCTTCATATTCAAGATTTGTTCCCGTTATCCGGATATCCCGTATTTTACCATTGAGAAACATTCTCAGCATAAAATTTCCTGTTTTCCAAGTTATGTTGTTAAAATGAACTATTCTTAGGTTAAATTGCTGCCGCAACAAAAAACGTTAATTTTACCTGAAAAATATATTATTGAAATCAACATAACATGAATAAAATTCTGCCAGATAAATATACAGCAGGACTTATGTTCAATAGATGGGGTAATTGCAATTCGCTTTGAGTCTGGTGTATCAGCAATGAAACAGTACTGTTAAAATTGATATCAGTTGGAATTGGTGAGACGATCGATCTCATCACGAAACTTTGCCGCATCTTCATAACGTTCTTCTGTTACAGCAATTCGGAGTTGTTTATTCAACTGCTCCAAAGGGGTTAAATCTCCTTCATCTTCTTCCGGCACTTCTGTATCAGGTTCGCTGCTTTCGGGTCCGTCTTGTTGGGGAATGATTATACCGGCCTCATCCATTACATTTTCTTCAACATAAATTGGTGCTGAGTGCCTGATTGCAAGTGAAATAGCATCGCTTGGTCTGCAGTCAAGTGTAACTCTTCTGCCCTTATTTTCGAGGATAAGATCAGCAAAAAAAGTTTCATCTGAAAGTTCTCTTATTACAACTCTGACTATCTTACAATTAACTTCAGTCAGAACAGTAATAAACAGATCATGAGTAAGGGGGCGGGGGAATGGGACCTGATTGATGTGTATAGCAATTGATTGGGCCTCAAGCTGTCCGACTGAAATGGGCAATGTGCGGCTGTCTTCACTGCTTTTAAGAAGGACTATATACTCTTTGCCCGTGTTAACAAGTACTACGTTTGTAACTTCTACCTGAATCATCCTCATTAAAATCCTTTGTGCAAAATGTGTGAAATCTGCTCAAACCGATTGTAATACGAAAACCCGGAATCCATATTGAATTTTTTTCAAAACCGGAGATGTTGAATACTCCAGTTTTAAAAAACATACAATCACGGCTTAAGGTGAAACAGATATACCTTAATTGTAAGGCGAAAATAAGTTACTTTCTACATATTTCTTTTTTTTAAAGAAGAGATCAAATTGTCTCTACTGTGAGTGTCTCATTACGATCGGGGCCGGTTGATACAATTAAAACCGGAACCGAATAGCACAGTTCTTTCACACGTTCAATATAAGCCAGTGCTTCACTCGGCAGCTCTTTGTATGATTTGCAACCGGAAGTACTGCATTTCCAGCCTTTAAGTGTTTCATACACTGGTACTGCTTTTTCAAGTTGCGATAAAGAAGAGGGGTACTGGTCTGTCATTTTTCCATCAATCTGGTAGTGTGTGCAGATTTTAATTTCATCCAGATCATTTAATACATCAAGTTTTGTAAGTGCAAGCCTGGTTAATCCATTGATTTGAACAGCTTTCCTGACAAGAACTGCATCAAACCATCCGCATCTTCTGGGGCGACCTGTCGTTGCCCCGAACTCTCCGCCGGATTTGCGAAGAAATTCACCAGTTTCACAATTTAATTCGGTAGGAAAGGGTCCATTACCGACTCGTGTCGTGTACATTTTCACAATGCCGATAACATGGTCAATTGCTGAAGGACCTAATCCGCTGCCGGTGCATGCTGATCCACTGAGAGTATTTGATGATGTCACAAAAGGATAGGTACCATGATCAATATCGAGAAATGTTCCCTGAGCACCTTCAAAAAGAAGGCGTTTACCTTTTTTATATTCGGTAAAGATCAAAAATGCAGTATCTGTTATATACGGAAGCAGCCTGGTGCGAAAATTACGATAGCATTCGATTATCTCATCTTTATTAAGGCGAAATGCAGCACCCCATACGTTTTCGATGATTTTTTGCTTATTGTCAAAATTACCTGAGAATTTTTTCGTGAAAGTGTCCCAATCCAGGAGGTCACCAACCCGTATACCGCAACGGCTGGCTTTGTCGGCATACGAGGGACCAATACCACGCCCTGTTGTTCCAATTTTCCCATTACCCATATTTGATTCGTTTGCTGAATCAAGTGCTTTATGGTAAGGCAGGACAAGATGTGCAAGATCAGAGATAAACAGCCGGTTTTCTGTTTTTATACCAGATTGGGTGAGTTCATCAACTTCACGCAGAAACTGCTCTGCATCGAAAACTACTCCGTTGGAAACGATACACAGTTTATCGGGATACATGATTCCTGACGGAACCATGTGGAATACAAATTTTTTCCCATCGACAATTACTGTATGTCCGGCATTCGAGCCACCTTGATAACGAATTATAATATCAGAATTTAGAGCAAGGTAATCGATTACTTTCGCTTTACCTTCATCTCCCCACTGTGTACCCACCACTATTGCATTTGGCATCGAATCACCTGTACCATGAAAAAGACAAAGAAATATTAAAACCTGATTTTTCACCAGGGAACAAAGCATTAAAATTAAGTTAAGGGGAGGTGCTAGGTCAATCGTTGGGATAATATTATTTTATACTGTCCGAAATTTGTTACCTCGGCTCCGCTCGGTAACCGCTCGGCTCCGCTCGGTAACCGAGCGGTAACGTTATATTGGCTATTATAGTCGGTTACGTTTGGTCCGTCTTGAGATATTGCTGAAGAATTTGAGGTCTTGAAGGTAGCAAAGAATTAAATTTTACAACTTGTACCATGGTAAGGTGAATAATTAAAAATGTACAATCCGGCAAATCCTCTGATCATTCAGAGTAATAATACGATTCTTCTTGAAGTGAACAATCAACTCTTTGTCGATGCCAGGAATGCTCTGAGCACATTTGCGCATCTCGACAAGAGCCCCGAGTACATCCATTCCTACTCGATAACACCTCTCTCCCTTTGGAATGCTGCGTCGCTTGGCCTGAAGGCATCAGATGTGATTGAAAGGCTGCGGGCGTACTCCAAATATCCTGTTCCTCAGAATGTTGAAGATGATATAAAAGAGTTGATGGGGAGATTCGGGAAGCTTATCCTGCAGACTGATTTAAATGGACTGGTTCTCAAATCACTTGAGAAGGAACTGCTTAACCATTTGATATTACATCCATTAGTTAAGCCTCTTATCGTTCGAAAAATTGAAGATGGTACCGTTGTGGTGCGAGCTGAACAACGTGGATTGATTAAACAGGTATTGATCAGCATTGGTTATCCGGCTCACGATCTGGCCGGATATGTTGATGGAGCACCATTCTCAATTGGTCTGCGATCGACATCATTGAGTGGTTCACCCTTTTATATCCGTGAATATCAGCGTCTTGCTGCTGAAAACTTTATCGGTAATCCACAGGCTCCCGGGGGCAGCGGTGTTGTCGTACTGCCTTGTGGTGCAGGAAAAACGATTGTTGGAATCTATTCAATGACACTTCTTCAGAGAAAAACTCTGATACTTGTGACAAATGTAACTGCTGCGCATCAGTGGAAACGGGAGATTCTGGACAAAACAGATTTGAGGGATGAAGATATAGGTGAATTCAGTGGTGAGGTAAAGGAAATTCGACCAATTACCCTGGCTACCTATCAGATTCTTACCTACCGAAAGAAAAAAGATGATCCATTTCTTCATTATGCCACCATCAACACGGAAAACTGGGGATTAATCATCTATGATGAGGTTCATCTTCTTCCGGCACCAATTTTTAAATTTACTGCGGAACTTCAAGCTCGTCGACGCCTGGGGCTTACAGCAACACTGATTCGGGAAGATGGGCATGAGACTGATGTGTTTACTCTTATCGGCCCCAAAAAGTTTGATGTTCCATGGAAAGACCTGGAGCGTCAGGGGTGGATTGCAACTGCCCGCTGTGTCGAGATTCGCGTTGACCTCCCACAGGCCGACAAATTTCATTACCTTTCGCTTACTCCTAAAAAACAGATTCGCCTTGCTTATGAAAATCCCTTTAAGCTCTCTGTTGCAAATGAGTTGCTTGAAAAGCACAAAGGAGATCAGGTTCTCATTATAGGGCAATATTTAACTCAACTCGAAGCGTTCTCCCAGAAATTTGGAGCTCCGCTTATTACTGGGGCGACTCCGAATAAACGCCGTGATGAGCTGTATGCAGATTTCAGGACCGGTGTTATTAAGACATTGATTTTATCCAAGGTAGGAAATTTTGCTGTAGATTTACCTGATGCCACCGTTGCTATTCAGATTTCAGGATCATTTGGATCACGTCAGGAAGAGGCTCAGCGTTTGGGGCGAGTCCTCAGACCAAAAAAGTCGGGAGAGCAGGCAATATTCTATTCTATCGTTACGCGAGAATCCAAAGAACTCGATTTTGCCATGAAACGCCAATTGTTTTTAACTGAGCAGGGATATGCATATGATATTCAATACCGCGAATTTGAATGATTTTTATTTTTCGTGAAAAATTGAACGGCTGTTTCCACCATTGACAAATCTACGCTGGTATTGTAACAGGGACCATTCGGGCGATCGTTAATCACACCGTATACTGGAATAGGATAAACATCGAGTATACCTAATGTAAGATCACGCTCACATGCTACTGCAACGATTCCATCTGGTTTAAATGATGCAACCCGTTTTCGGGCCAATGTACCACCGTTAACGACTTCAATAAATAACCCGTATTTTTCACCAATCTCGAGAAGGCCGGAAACCGGGCATTTACCACAACGGGCACAGTTGTTTACATCATTGGTAATTTTCCGGTTGCATTTATCGATCTGAAGGCAATGGGGAAGAAGGATGAGTAGCCTTTCGCCCTTGATTCTTTTTGACTGAGCAATGGTCATCGCATTATTAACTTTAACAAATGAGATGCGTATACTGTTTCTGTTGATCCTGAACATCTGTGCCAGAAAAACGGCAAAGGGGAACAAAAGGGTAACGGTGATCGATTTTCCGTTATGTGGATAGAGAAGATCTATGCCGGTAAGAGCTGTTATTGAAATCAGAAACAAACCACTTGCAAGTATGAATACCGCGCCACCCAGCAGCAGAGCCACTATCAGATCAAGGACTGGTGATAATGAAAACAAGCGAGGATGAATGAGATAGAATATAAGACCGATTACCGAAGCGAACAAAAAAAGTCCAAGCCAGCAGAATACAAGAAATGTTGCCTTAGTCCATGCCTGTTGCCATTTTGATGCCTCTTTAAGTTTTGTGGCATCATCCATTTTTACGGTTGAATTGATTGTTTCTATAGGAGTCATTGGAGGTAATTTACAATAAGTGAATAAAAATGGTTGCAGTACGATTTTTCAAAATTATACTGCAACTTGTTGATTGACAACTGTTATCCAACGTTTTCTACACTTTTTACCTCTGGGAGTTTTGATTTGAGCAGACGTTCCACACCCATTTTCAGAGTCATTGCTGCTCCGGGACATCCATGGCAGGCACCACGAAGTCTGACTTTTACAATTCCATCCGCAGTGACATCAACCAGTTCAATATCACCGCCATCAGCCTGAAGATTCGGGCGTATCTGCTCAATTAATTCCTGCACTTTTTCTTTCATTTTATGACCCTTTCTTTTGTAATCAATTCATTGAATATACAATCACGATTAAGGTAAATACTACAAAATACCGTTGATCAGGTAAACGGTAAGTCCAGCCATCACAATGCCTAAAATTATTTTTATTTTTACCATGTTACTTTGTGTCTTCTTTGCCAATTCGTTCCATTTCATACCATAATAAGCAAAAACCATCACGATAAGTAACGGAAGCACAAAAAGGAAGTTGTATAAACCCAGATACAGGTAGCCGGTAATTCTAAGAGATTTTTCTGTGGTCATAGCTACAATAAACGGTACATACATCTGACCGGTACAGATCGCTTCAAGAAGTGTCACAAAAAAACCGGTTACGACAGCACCTATCACCAGACTGGTTCCGTTTAGATTTCCGGAAATAATTTTATGGATACGAAGTTTTACCTGTTTTGGCAACTGGAGCGCAATTGAATCGGTCTTTTTCGTCCGGCTGAAAATGATTGCGTCTCTGAAACTCAGGATAGAGACTAAAGCTGCAGTTCCAGCTGCTGCCCATCGGATTATTTTTGCAATAAAATGGTAGTGTGATACACCTTCAATTACACTTTTAAGTCCAACCCCCATAGCAAAATAGGTAATAAAAACAGTCGCTGTATAGGTGAGGCCGATCGTCAGTATTTCTGTTCTGGATCGTTTACGTGTTGCCATAAAAGAGATCAGAAAGACCATTGTTGCAATTGCGCAGGGATTAATTCCGTCCGCAAGTCCCGCAACAAGAGTTCCCAGTAGAAATCCCCATGATGATGCTTTCTGACGAAGTACCTCCGAGAGGTCCGCAGTGCTGTCTGCAGTGATTACAGCGAAGTTACCAGACTCTAATCGAGCTGTTATCAGATCCTTACCGTATTTCATGATATCTTCAAAACCGCTGAGGAAGGTATCTGGAAGAAAAAGTGTCTGGGGGGCATTTGTCGTAACTTTAAATTGTCTTTCAAGGGCAATTAATCGGGTCAAACCAGAGTCGGTGTCTATATCAAGGAATTTGTATTCAAATTTATCAGCATTTTTTGAAACAAGAGGATTAAGAACATCTGTTTTAATCTGATTGCATTCAGCACAGGTGGAAGAACCAAAATAAAATGCGATCAGCTTTGATGAGGTAACTTCATTTCCAGATACAAATAATGCAAGGAGGAGAATAATGGTAAAAATTTTGTAATTCATTCAAAGTTCCCTGGAAAGTTCAAAATCCAGATTTCGAATAGCACCTGCATATTATTAATGCTGTCCGGATAAAAAAACATCTTTCAAACGATAGAAAATATTAAATGCATAGTATGGAACCCATCAAATTAAGAGGTTTTTTTAATCACAAGGAATCTAAATGCCTTGCAATTTCACGTTAAAATTCATTCTGGATGGAAAATTACCAGAAAATGTACCAGTTGTTCAGAGTATTTTCTTTATTTGAATTTTGCCTGGATGTATATTATCGCTTCAATCGCAATGGTTTTGAACAGAACTCAAAACAACTGGAAAACGCTAAAACTCTGATCCCCGAAAAGATCTCTGGAAGAAGCTAAACGTCTGTTAAACGGGCAAAAATTGTTCTATTTTGCACATTGCGGTTTAAGGTTTGGAATGGCCTGCTGTATATGATGATCAATGTTAAAGATGTCGCAAGACTTCTAAGTGTTTCTGAAAAAAAAGTCTATCGTTTAATCGCCCAGAACAGTGTCCCTTACTACAAAATAGGTGAAGAATACCAGTTCAATCGGGTCGAACTGCTCGAATGGGCGACTATGATGGGGATAAAAGTCTCAACGGAAACGTTTAAGGAAAATAATGACAGCTATTTGTCAACTTCAGTTTTCCTTGATGCACTCAAAGATGGAAGCATAACTTACGACGTCTCGGGAACCGACAGAGAATCGGTGCTGCGGAATGTTGTAAAAACATTTAAACTACCTGTTGATTTCGATCCTGAGTTTCTACTTGAGATTCTGCTCGCGCGGGAAAAAATGGGATCTACCGGAATCGGTGAAGGGATCGCAATTCCTCATATACGTTATCCGCTTATTCTTAACGGGTCAAAACCTGCAATTTCCCTTTGTTTTCTAAAGCAACCAGTTGAATTCAATGCTGCAGATGGAATCCCGGTATCGATTCTTTTTACGATCATCAGCCCGACCGTCAAGGTACATCTGCAACTGCTGTCACATCTCAGTTATTCCCTTCAGAATGCAGCTTTTAAGGCGGCTGTTCAAAGTAAGGCTTCTCGCGAAACTCTTCTCGAAATACTGCAAAAGGCTCAGAGAGTCATTTCTTCCTGATCAATACAAACGGGTAAGTCTGCACCTTAAAGCAGGATGGTGTTTATCAAATGCATGAATTAAAAGTAATGTTGACTAAAGATATTTTCCCGGACAGGTAACAGCGATATGCCTATCTATTTCGTTCATATCGCTTTTATCATTACTGCTCTTAGCGGAGTACCAGGGCTGTTCCTCAGGCGAGGATCATTAATCGCGCAAAGGATCTCCGTTGCAATGATGAGCGCTGGTGCACTGACAGGAATTTATGGTGCATTGACAACTTTTTTTTCGCAGACCAGTAGCGATATGGTTTCATTTCCCTGGTTGAATATGGGCTCCTGTTATACTGGTATTGATACTTTGAGTGCATTTTTTCTTATACCGGTTTTTCTTATGGGAATGCTTGGTTCCATTTACGGACTTGAATACTGGGCACATGACAGGCATCCGTCAAATTCCCGTAAGCTGGCAATTTTCTGGGGACTCCTGGTCGCAGGGATGGCTCTGCTGGTTGTCAGTAAACACGCAATGGCCTTTCTGCTGGGGTGGGAAATCATGGCGCTCGCAGCATTTTTTCTTGTGTCAATAGAGGATTGTAATCGTGAGAGCAGGGATGCCGGATGGATCTATCTCATCTCAGCTCATATCGGTACACTTGCTCTTTTTGCAATGTTTACACTCTGGAAGTTAGTGACCGGTTCATATATGCTTCAAACAGTTGCAGAAAGCAGCGTGAGTTTTGCTGTAATGAATACTTTCTTTTTCCTTGCCCTTACAGGGTTTGGTTTAAAGGCTGGAATAATGCCTCTGCATTTCTGGTTACCGGCTGCACATGCGACCTCTCCCAGTCATGTTTCTGCGATGCTCTCCGGTGTCGTTTTAAAAATGGGTATCTATGGACTGGTGCGCTGGCTTTCCCTTTTTCCCAATCCGCCTTACGCGTGGGGAGGGATACTTCTGGTACTTGGGTTTGTCAGTGGTATACTGGGTGTTGTTTTTGCACTTGCACAACATGATCTTAAACGTCTTCTTGCTTATCACAGTGTGGAAAACATAGGTATAATTCTTATGGGACTGGGTATTGCCATGCTGGGACAAGCTGGTAATCAACCTGTAATTACAGTCCTGGGATTGTCCGGATGTCTGCTTCACGTATGGAACCACAGCTTTTTCAAGTCACTTCTTTTTTTGTGTGCCGGATCTGTAATCCACTCTACCCATACCCGTCAGATAGATCAGATGGGGGGGCTCAGTAAAGTGATGCCATGGACAGCACTGTTCTTTTTAATTGGTGCTGTAGCAATCTGTGGTTTACCACCTCTGAACGGTTTTATCAGTGAACTGTTTATCTACCTTGGACTTTTCAATACCATTGCCACCTATCCCGGTGGACTTGTCGCTGCGATCAGTGTTATTGCCCTTGCGATGATCGGCGCACTGGCAACAGCTTGTTTTGTGAAGGTGTACGGAGCGGTATTTCTTGGGTTATCGCGTAATAATGAAACCGGCCATTTTCGTGAATCTTCGATAGTGATGCTATTACCAATGATAATTCTGGGGGCATTGTGTATAATTATAGGGCTCGTACCTGTGCTTTTTACAAATATTCTTGCTCAGGCTGTTTCTGTATGGAGTGGAATAGAAAGTGTCAGTTTGTGCAATCCTGCTGCAGTCGCTCCACTGTCAACAGTTTCACTTGTTGCTGTTGTGCTGGTATTTGTAACAGGAGTGATTTTTCTCATTGTGCGGAATCTGAATAAACGGACACCGCAAGCCGGTACCTGGGATTGTGGTTATGCGATGCCTTCACCAAAAATGCAGTATACAGCATCTTCATTTGCACATTCAGTAGTTAGTATGTTTCGATGGGTGGTCATGCCGCGTGAACATAAACCACATATCACCAATGTATTCGCGGAATCTGCTACGTTCAGCAGTCATGTCAATGAGCTGGTGCTCGATCGATTGCTGCTTCCTTTAAGCAACGTTGTAAAACGCAGCAGCGGGTGGTTCCACTGGTTTCAGCAGGGGCTTATTCAACAGTATATTTTATACATTTTAATAGCTTTGTTTCTGATGTTTTGTACTCAAATACCGTTCAAAGAGTTGTTTGAGAAATGGTTTATTCATTGACTGGTATTTGAATTCAGGGTTTTCTTTACATGGTAAGTCTTAATCTGATTCTTGGTGCAATCGCAATTTTGTGCGTAAGTGGTTTTCCAGCGTTATTGTTTTCTTCCAGGTCAAATCATGGGCAGAGGCTGACAACATTTTTGATAGCGGTGGGTTCTGTTCTGGGGTTGTCTGGTGCAGGATTGTTTCTTGCTTCTGGAAACGCAGTCTCGATACAACTGAGATGGCAATTGCCCTGGGGTAATTTTTCAGCTGCGTTGGATGTTCTCAGTGTCGTGTTTCTCAGTTTGATATTCATAGTTCCGCTGCTTGGATCGGTGTATGGTCTTGAGTACTGGAAGCAGTCTGAACATCCTGAAAATGGACAGAAACTGGGAGTTTTTTTTGGTTTACTTGCGGGATCAATGGCGCTTGTTGTTGTGGCCCGGGACAGTATACTCTTTATTGTTGCATGGGAAATAATGGCTCTGTCAGCATTTTTTGCTGCGACAGTAGAGGATGACAACTGCAGTGTGCGGCAGGCCGGGTGGGTTTATCTGATCGCTACACATATCGGAACACTATGTCTTTTTGCAATGTTTATTTTATGGAGCCAATTTACCGGATCTTTTGAATTGAGTCCGGTTCTCACCATGTCCTCTAAAGCCGCAGGCACACTGTTTATTCTTGCGCTGATCGGATTTGGGTTCAAAGCCGGAATCATGCCTCTTCATGTGTGGCTGCCGGGGGCGCATGCGAATGCTCCAAGTCACGTGTCTGCCCTTATGTCCGGGGTAATGTTGAAAATGGGAATTTACGGAATAGTAAGAATGACTCAGCTGATACCAGTGACAGACATCTGGTGGGGTAGTGTGCTTCTGATTATTGGGATTATCAGCGGTGTTGCTGGAATTGTTTTTTCAATCAGTCAGAATGACATCAAAAAAATGCTTGCTTACAGCAGTATTGAAAATATCGGCATTATCTGTATAGCACTTGGACTTGCACTTCTTGGACGTTACCAGGGACGCAGCGACTGGGTATTTTTAGGGTTTGGTGGAGCTTTGTTGCATGTTGTAAATCATGGCCTGTTTAAATCACTACTCTTTTTCAATGCCGGGACAGTCATTCATGTCATGCATACACGAGATATCAACCAGATGGGTGGACTTGCGAAAAAGATGCCTCTGACAATGATCCTTTTTGTTCTTGGGGCCATTGCAATTTGCGCACTCCCTCCGATGAATGGATTTATGAGTGAATGGCTGATATACATAGGATTATTTAAAACTATTACGGGAGATGCCGTTCAAAGCTTACCTTTTGCTGCGCTTGGTGCTGTAGCTCTGGCGACCATTGGATCTTTGGCTGTTGCTGCATTTGTTAAACTGGCAGGGGCTGTCTATCTTGGAAATCCGCGAAACGAGTTGATCAACCATGCAGAAGAATCTTCTCCGGTCCTTCTGGTTCCGATGTGTATTTGTGCGGTGTTGTGCCTCTTTATCGGGGTGTACCCACTTCCAGTTGTGAATGTTCTTGGAGGTGCAACAAATCTCTGGGCCCGCAGTACTGAACCTGCGATGTCTGTTTTGCACATTGCACCACTGCAGTTGATTTGCATAATTGCTGCAGTGTTGTTATCAGCAATTATTTTCTTTTTACTTGTTTTCAGACTCTGGCCCGGCAAAAATGATATCGCTAAAGGTACCTGGGATTGTGGTTATGCACGGCCGACTGATAAAATGCAATATACCGGATCTTCCACGGGAGATACTCTTGTCAAATTGTTCGGATTCATTTTGTGGCCTGTAAGTCAAAAACCTGAAATAAGTGGTGCATTTCCACGACGTTTCAGCTTCAAATCTGTGGTTAATGATACTATTCTTGATAAAATAATTCTTCCGTTTTTCCGTTTTGCCGGTCATTACCTGCCAATGGTGCGTGTGTTTCAGATGGGACAGACGCATACGTATGTGTTATATATTTTGATAATTATTATTGTGCTTTTGATTGTGGGGTTTTGATTCATGATTACAAGTATTATTCATGTATTGTTATTATTACTGATGCCTCCGCTGCTGATGGGTATCATCAATAAAACCAAAGCCTGGTTTGGTGGTAGAGTCGGCGCGTCATTTCTGCAGCCATATTATGATATTATCAAATTGATGCGTAAAGGCATGGTATACAGCACCACTACAACCTGGATCTTTCGTATAGGTCCGATTGTTACACTTGTTGCGCTTCTCATCGCGGGGTTGCTGGTGCCAATGGGACCGTTCAGTGCTCCTGTTACATTTACAGGTGATCTGATCCTGTTTGCGTATCTGTTCGGGTTGTCAAGGTTTTTTACTACCGCAGCGGCTCTTGATACGGGATCTGCTTTTGAAGGGATGGGGTCGGCACGTGAAGTAACATTTGCCTGTTTTTCCGAACCTGCACTTTTCTTTGTATTTTTAGTGTTGATTAAAATATCGGGAGCATTTTCACTGACACCGATGCTGCATGGACCGATGGAGGGATTTTCTGTTGCTATCGCGGCTCCTGTAGTTTTGATTGCAATAGGATTATTTATTATAATGCTTGCAGAAAGCTGCAGGATTCCTGTTGATGATCCTAATACACATCTGGAGCTGACAATGATTCATGAAGTGATGGTGCTGGATCACAGCGGACCATTATTCGGTGTGATCTCCTATACTGCTGCAGTTAAGCTATTCATTCTCAGTACGGTGCTTCTACATATATTAATGCCTTTTCAATTACAGTCCGACTGGATAAACTGGCTTCTGCAGATTTTCGGTGTTATGGGAATTGCGGTGCTCGTTGGTGTGGTGGAATCGGTGATGGCGCGGCTGCAGATGCAGCATGTTCCGTATCTGTTGGTCAGTGCACTTCTTTTTTGTGCATTTGGTTTCATTCTTCTGGTAAGGTGATATAATGACAAATATTCTAAACGCAATACTGGTTATTATTCTGGTACTGAATCTTTTTACATTAGGAACAAGCCGGATCCTGACCGTTATCCGTATTGTTGCAATCCAGGGATTTCTTCTGGGGTTTCTTCCACTTCTAGCGCATAATCACTTCTCGTTAGCCTCTATTCTGATTGTTCTTACAACGATGATACTGAAGGCTTTTGTGATTCCATCCATGATGTCTCAGGCGCTGCGGGATGCTCAGATCAAACGTGAATTTGAACCGCTTATCGGCATTCTCCCATCAATAATTCTTGGTGCACTGGCAACAGTGTTTGCTCTTCTTTTTACAAGTCATATTCCTCTTGCACAGGAACATACAGGAACACTCATCGTACCATCATCGATCGCGACAATTCTAATCGGTTTTATCATCGTTACAACCAGGTTCAAGGCACTTTCGCAGGTTATAGGCTACCTGATTCTCGAAAACGGAATTTTCATTTTCGGATTGCTGCTTATGGGTGCAATGCCGATGATTGTTGAGATGGGTGTGCTGCTCGATCTTTTTGTTGCTATTTTTGTCAGTTGCATTATCATCAGCAAGATCAACAAGTCATTTTCATCTATGGATACACGCATTCTCAGTTCGCTGAAGGAGTAACTTTTATGGCGTATTTGCAGATACTATTTCCGCTGCTGATGGCAGGGATTGCCGCCCTGATCAAATCAAACAAATGGAGACCGTTATTATTGCCTGTTGCGGCAATTCCGCATATGGGTATGACACTGTATGCACTTGTAACGCCAAAGATGGCCTATACCGGTGAGTGGTTACAGCTTGATCCTCCGGGAAAACTTATTCTGCTTGTGGTAAGTATACTCTTTCTTTTTTGTTCATTGTATGCGGTCCCGTATCTTATGCATCGCAAAGAACGTCCAAATCGTCTGTTTATCGTTTGTATGATCGCTTTTTTAAGCACGATGAGTCTGGTGACATGGGCTCAGCATCTGGGGTTGATATGGGTGGCTATTGAGGCTACAACACTGATCACTGCACCGCTGATCTATTTCAATCACACTCAATTCAGTATTGAAGCTACCTGGAAATATCTTCTGATTGGTTCTGTTGGTATTGCGATGGCACTACTGGGCACATTTTTCATGGCATACGCATCACTGCATGCCGGATTAGATGTAACGCTCAACTATGCGACGATTCTGAAAAATGCTCCTCATTTATCAAAAATATGGTTACACCTTGCGTTCATACTTTTGCTGGTCGGTTACGGTACAAAGATGGGACTTGCACCGATGCACACCTGGAAACCTGATGCTTATGGCGAATCGCCCGGTATTGTCGGAGCTATCTTCGCCGGTGGAATTACCAGTTGCGCATTTCTGGCACTTTTGAGAATTTATCATATCTGCTGTGCTGCAAATGAGGGTGCTTATGTTTCAAAACTACTTTTGGTAGTTGGTTTTTTATCCATGGCGACTGCGGCACTGTTTATGATACGTCAGAGAGACCTCAAACGGATGCTTGCGTATTCAAGTATTGAACATATGGGAATACTGGTCATCGGGCTTGGCATAGGTGTACCGGCACTCTTTGGAACTCTGCTTCATGTAATTACAAACTGTTTGACAAAAGGTGTACTTTTCCTGTCGGTGGGTAATATTCACCGGGCATACGGAAGTAAGAATATTGATCATGTTCAGGGTGCTTTGCGTTTATTACCTCTTAGCGGATCGATGTTTCTGCTTGGATTTTTCGCTATCACCGGGTCTCCGCCATTTGGCCCGTTTATCAGTGAATTTGCAATTCTTAACGGGGCTTTTTCGGCACAAAAATATCTGATTGGCAGTGGATACCTTGCGTTGCTGCTGCTGGTGTTTATTGGAATGGGTGCGACAGTATTATCGGCTGTTCAGGGGAAAACTCCGGCATCGGTTACGGAAAAGAAAATTTTCCGGGATGGATTGATCACCGGGGCACCAATACTTGGACTGATGGCACTGGTGCTGCTCCTGGGTGTCTATATACCTGCACCTTTAAGAGATCTGCTCAATGATGCGGTTCGTTTCCTGGGAGGGCAATGATGACTGTCTCTGCAACGGCAATAAAAAGTAATTCAACTCTGGCAATAACCAATAACGGCGCGGCTCTTAAACTGGATGATATACCGGAGCTTTCAATTGAACAGTTCGGTCAGGCTATCCTTACAAATGTTGCGTTTGGTCAACGAGTATCTGCACTCTTCGCTCTTTCCGGAAAGAATGCTTCTGAAACAGACCTTTATGTGGTGCTGGCTGATGATGAAGATAATGAACTTTCGGTTGGGCGGGTTGTACTACAGGGTGATGAGTATCCATCTTTGACACCACGCTGTCCTCAGGTGCACATGTTCGAAAGGGAGATTGCTGAACAGTATGGACTCAAACCTGTCGGTCATCCATGGTTCAAACCAGTACGCTGGCATCGATCATTTATAAAACGCGATATATGGAACCCGGATGGGGCAGAGGATATTCTTCCGGCAACCGGTGATTTTTATACCGTAGAGGGTGAACAGGTTCATGAGGTGGCGGTTGGACCGGTGCATGCCGGTATTATAGAACCCGGCCACTTTCGGTTTCAATGCCATGGTGAAGAGGTGTTTCACCTGGAAATTGCTTTGGGGTATCAGCACAGAGGTATCGAAAAAGCACTTATTGGCGGCCCCGGAGCACGTACGCTTCATTACGCTGAAAACATTGCCGGAGATACAGCTATTGGTCATGCGTCTACCTATTGTCAAAATATCGAAACTCTTGCGGATGCAAGGGTTTCACCAAGGGCAATGGCAATAAGAGGAATAGCTCTCGAACTTGAACGTCTTGCAAATCATGTCGGAGATCTTGGAGCGCTGGCACTTGATATCGGTTTTTTACCTACGTCAAGTTATTGCGGGCGTATCAGAGGAGATTTTCTTAACATGTCCGCAGTAATATGCGGAAACAGATTCGGCCGTGGACTCGTCTGTCCCGGCGGTGTCCGTCATGACATAGAACAGTCAAGAGTTGACGACCTTTTAAAACGATTCAAAGCTGCTGAGAAGGATGTTGATGTCGCGATAAATCTTCTGTGGGAAGCTCAGACGGTGATGGCACGGTTTGAACATACGGGAACTGTTTCAACAAAGACTGCAGCTGAACTTGGTCTGGTGGGGCCAGCTGCACGGGCTGCCGGGCTTATAAGGGATGTCAGGCAGGATCACGCTTCGGGTATTTACTGTTTCAAGCATATTCCAGTGTCAACATGTCAGACCGGTGATGTATTTGCACGTGCTTATGTTCGCTGGCTTGAGATACAGCAATCACTGAAATTCGTTATTGAACAGGTTCGTGCTCTGCCTGGAGGAAAAATTTCAGTTTCCTGCGGCTCACTGGCTCCGGAAAGTATTGTGATATCATTAAATGAAGCGTGGCGCGGGGAAGTGTGTCATGTGGCTTTGACCGATAAAAATGGACAATTTACGCGCTATAAAGTGGTTGACCCATCATTTCACAACTGGACCGGACTGGCGATGGCACTGAGAAATCAACAGATATCCGATTTCCCTATCTGCAATAAGAGCTTTAATCTTTCATATTGCGGGAATGACCTTTAGAGAATGAGGAATGAGGAATTAAGAATGAGGAATGCTAATAGCCAACAACCAACAGCAAAAGAGAATTGTTTCAGATACGCAGATACTCTGATTACTGACAACTGACTACTGACAACTGACTACTGACTACTGAAGGAATAAATTATGTTAAAAGTAGTGATGGCTCGTTTACAGCAGAAGCATAGAACGATTAAGTATCCGGATGCCCCGCCACCATCGGTGCCGGACCGTTTCAGAGGACGACCGGTTATTGATGCGGCTAAGTGCAGTGATAACTGCATTAAGTGCGCAGAAAGCTGCCCAACAGGGGCGATTACTATTGAAAATAAAAAGATCATTGACCTTGGAAAATGTCTTTTCTGTACCGATTGTGTTGACGTTTGTCCAAACGGTGCGATCAGCTACTCAAACGATTACCGTCTTTCAGTAAGTAAACGTGACGATCTTATTGTTCCTGCAGATCAGCAGGAGATGGTTCTTGCTGCACAACTTAATAAAAAAATCAAAGCGCTCTTCGGGAGATCGCTCAAGTTGCGTCAGGTAAGCGCAGGAGGTTGTAACGCCTGTGAATCTGATGTAAACGTTTTAACTACAGTCGGATGGGATCTTGGCCGTTTCGGTATTCAGTTTGTTGCATCACCGCGCCATGCGGACGGAGTACTGATAACGGGGCCGGTTTCAAAAAACATGAAGCTTGCCCTGATGAAAACCTATGATGCCACACCTGCTCCAAAAATTGTAATCGTTGTTGGTGCATGTGCAATCTCCGGGGGAATTTTTGCCGGGCATGATGAAGTGTGTGATGGAGCAGGGGATCTGCTACCGGTGGATCTGTATATTCCCGGGTGTCCGCCGCATCCATTGACAATTTTAAACGGGTTGCTTCAGGTGATAGGGCGAATTGACGGCACGGTGGATAGAAGGTAGAAGGTAGAAGGTAGAAGGTAGAAGGTAGAAGGTAGAAGGTAGAAGGTAGAAGGTAGAAGGTAGAAGG
>JAFGIN010000176.1 GCA_016929595.1 Chitinispirillaceae bacterium | reverse complement strand
TGATGATGGTTTAAGAATGAAGGAAGAAAGAAGACTGTTTTATGTTGCGGTTACAAGAGCAAAAGAAGAGGTTTTCATTTATTCTCAAAAATGTATTGAGAGTGAGTTTATTTCAGAGATAGGGGAGTTTGTGGTAAGAGAGGAGTTGGGGTTTTGAGATTGCTTAATACATGGAATAACAGTCCTTTGAAGTTATTGAAGAAAGGTTATTGTAAAAAAATTGGTAAATTAGTAACATCATTTATAGACAATGATTATCCTTGCTGAGTGGAAAAAATAGAAACATAACCATTTTGGAATAAAGGTAGTATATTCGACATTCTCATATTCTCATAAGCCTGTCAGGAGATGTACCGTGTGTAATGTAACGACAGAAGAGATTATAAATTGTATCTCTGAAGCTTTTAAATTGCTCATTAACAATGATGGTATGCTTTTTAATTGTGAAGTTGAAGAACCAGGCAATTATGATGAAAGAAAGCTTCATGAAGTATGCATTAATCATAGACTGGCAAACTATATAGAAACTGTTTTGAAAGATTTGATAATAAAATTTGATTTGTTTGTAGATATCGAGTTTAATAAAGAAGGTCAAAACATTAAAGAAACAGGCGGTAGAACAGTTCGACCTGATATTATTGTACATAACCGAAAAAGTGGTAACGAAAAATTCAACCTTTTAGTTATTGAATGTAAAAAAAGTACTGCTAAAAGAAATGAAATTAGTGAGGATTTAAGAAAGTTAGGTTCTTTTAT
The DNA here is from genome assembly GCA_016929595.1 of Chitinispirillaceae bacterium. GTDB lineage: Bacteria > Fibrobacterota > Chitinivibrionia > Chitinivibrionales > Chitinispirillaceae > JAFGIN01. The sequence continues at coordinate 4,706 of JAFGIN010000176.1, read as the reverse complement.
TACTGATCCAAAATACAGCTATAAATTTGGACTACAGGTAATTTACAGACTAGGTAAAATTGAAGGTACACTTCTTACAAGTGAAAATGATGTGCACCAAAAAATTATATACCCTGAAAATAACAGTAAGTTAGAATAACCTGAGAGGTTTTTTCTGTACATTTCTTAATTTAAACACTCACCAATATTAGTTTACATAAGATACTTTATGCGACGTAAGTCGTTGATATGAAACATTATACACAAACATATGACATGCCGCATATTATATGCAATAGAATTTGACTTTATGATGCATCTCCACTTCCTATACTCTCCTTAATTGAATTATATATATCTGTTGCCTGTATGATACTCGGATGCCCCGCCGGTAAAGTAGATGTTAAAACCTTCACTGACTTTTCAGATAGCCCAAAAGCCTTTTCATAGTCACCAAGGTCTAGGAGCATTAATGCCAGATTGGAATAACTAACAGCAGTCGTGGGATGCTCGGGACCGAAATTCTTCTCATTAGATACAACAGCTTTTTCTAGTAATTCCTTGGCTTGGAAATAGTCCCCAAGGTCTTTAAGCACTAAGGCAAGATTGGAAATTTCTTCCGGAAGAACCGGATGTTTTTTAGAAACAACATCTGCAATAATCCGATGCATTTTACAGGAGTCAGCCTCTTTATTTTCAAGCAACCACCCTTTTTCACATTGACTACTTAACGTTTCTGAAAACCACTCCCCTATCTCACTGTTTTCAAATGTTAATAACTCTTTTAGAAAAACATGGGTATGATACTCCTGCGGGAGGCAGGTTAACTGTTTGAGAAGCCAGATTTCGTTTGGACTTAATGCACTCATATCAAAGATAGAACATCGATAAGAGGTCACCCGCTCTATTTTCTCTCCTTTATGCTCAATATGTACGTTTGCTTTTAGATCTTTTCCAAATGCATGGATGTTGGATTCGGATCAGAATGTGACTGCACCTCTTTATGTGCTACAAGTTTATTCCCTTCACTATCCGTTAATAAGTGTAAGTAGGGTCTTACAACAAATTTAAATAAAAAGCTGTGTATCGTACATAATTCAACATAGTCTTTAACAGAAGTTAACTTTATTGAAAGTGTTTAGCAGGCAATATTCGTGTAAGAAATACATAATATTTTTGCACAACTATGAAGACGATTCGATTTTCTTACAACATTAATTACATGATTTGCAAGCCAAAAAGTTTTCCCAGCACCTGGTCCTGCAGACACCTTAAAATGCTTGTCAAAATCATCAATTATTTCAGAAGAATCAATTAACACCTCCGGCATTTTTTCCATATATTAAAAATCCAAAAACGACCAAAATAAAAAGAAGTAAAACAATCATTTTTTTTTCACCAAGAACAGCAATTGCTTTCACAAGAAATACTCATTCCAATGCAGTAGCACCTAAAAGCGGTAGGCTTTTTCCTGTTGATTGCCAATAATATTCCCCATTGTTTGCATTCAACTTGAAAAACAGCCCCCAAATGTTTGATTACAACATTTCGATTGGAGACCTGATGGATCATTTCCCGAATTAATATATCCCGAATTAATATATCCCGAATTAATATATCCCGAATTAATATATCGGGACTTTCAGTCAGGACTTGCAGTCAGGACTTGCAGTCAGGACTTGCAGAATGAACCATTGTGGCAAGTGGAAAGAAGCGATTCCCCGACCCCTTCGCAAATAAGTGTTACAGGAGTTTTTAGATAGGTTAAAAAATGTATTCGTTCTCATCATTTTGTAGGTATATTATTACAAACTAATGCGTACATAACTATCCTTTGCCTGGATAGCAAAGTCTCTGTTACTACTACAGAGATTGTGGAACAACTAAGGCAATTCATTATCCGCAGAATGGGGTTTCATGTGAACAAAAATCAAAATGTATTCTATTCGGTGAAGAAATATGCGTTTTCAGCAATTCTGCTGTTGATCACTTCACACCTGTATGCTGCAACACTTACCTCATTCAAGCCCGGCAAAGACTGGCATGATGTAGATGGTAAGATTATTGATTGCCATGCCGGAAATATTATTTACCAACATGAGACGAAGACATATTTCTGGTTTGGCGAACACAGGGGAAGTCCCTCTGGAGCCTCCTGCTACTCCTCAAAGGATCTTTATAACTGGAAATTCAGGGGAGTTGCATTGAATACAGGATCTACCCAAGGACTCAAAGGTGGATTTATTGAGCGGCCAAAAGTAGCGTATAACAAAAAAACGGGGAAATATGTCATGTGGTTTCACTACGAAAACGCGGGAAGCTATGGGCTTGCCCATCAGGGTGTTGCGGTGTGCGACAGTGCACCGGGGCCCTATAAATTCCTCGAGCATTTCAGACCCAACGGTAACCAATCCCGGGACATCGGTATGTTTAACGATGAAGATGGTAAAACATATATAGGCTATGCGGCTAACAGGGGTACAAGTATAAATGCCGATGTTCGGATGGTCGAATTGTCCGAGGATTATCTAACGGTCACCAAAAATGACGTGGTCACCAACGCGCATTGCGAAGGTCCTGGTGTGCTTAAATGGAATAACAAGTATTACCTTCTGACAAGCCAATGCAAAGGATGGGATCCCAATCCAGCCACCTATTACACCTCCTCAAAAGTGTGCGGTACTTACACCAATATGGGCAATCCCTGCATCGGTGACACCAAAAAAACGACGTTCAATTCGCAACCTGGTTTCATTTTCAAGATTCCCGGTTATACTAACGGTTTTCTCTATATGGGTGATCGCTGGAACGGCGGCGGCAGTACCAAATCGCAATATGTTTTTCTCCCCATATTCATTACTGCCGACGGCAAAATGCAACTTAAATGGTACGATGAATGGAAACTCGATGTTTTTACACCAACCACCGATGTCAAAAAAACGGAAAATTCCTTTAAAGTACTGATGTATACAAACATTATCAATCAAAGCGGACTTCACGCTTACGACCTTATAGGCCGTGATATTGAGAGAGCACTAAAGAATATCAGTGCAGATCGCAAAATAATGAATATCAATAGCGGCACAGCGAAGAACGTTGTTTCGAACGGAATGTATATCGCCCGTTGATATGATGGTTTTGAGCGAAATAACTATTTAATTCCACATGTATGGTCCTTGAAAAGGAGAGTACTGAAGAACGCATACAAACTATGAAAAAACACAATCTCCTTACTTCCTGTGTAACAATCTTTGGTATTGTATTTATTTGCGAAGCATTTACCATGCAGTTTGTTTATGATACGATGGATTTTTTAAAAACGCCACTAAGTCCTTATGCGACTGGGGAGTTCTGGTATGTTGTCTCTTCAGGGCTGCTATTGATAGGCTGTTGCTATTTTATTCTTGCCTGTCTTTTTATTAAGAGTGAACAGGAAAACCCTGCAGGCATCAAAGCAGGTTCTTATCTTCTTATTGTCACAAGTATTTGTACATTCTTTCTTACTATTTTTTACACTGACATCAGTCCGACATCAACTGTTAGAGGTCATATTCATGTGATTTCTGCACACCTGCATTTCATTTTTCTCCCATTAGCAATCATTGTAATTTCATTGAATTTAAGAGGTACATTCTGGAAAAAATATAAGGTTTATTCTTTCTGGTTTGCTATACTTTTAATTATTGTGGGATTAACCCTGATCTTTAAAAGAGGTTTAGGGATAGATCAATACTCAGGGATGATTCAAAAGATAGTGATATTTGCGATTATAGTTTGGGTCATACTTTCTGCACAGGTTCATCGGCAATTGCTCATTAAAAGGACCTGAAAAGGTCCTCACGGATTGTTCATATTTTTACATCTTCCCGAACCGGTACCATCGCTCAGGGGTTTTGTAGTGAGATGGCATCAGAACTTCGTGGCGCAGCGTTGCTGTTGGGTGCTGGCGCGAGAATCTTATCATTGCAGCCAGATGCCACTAATCGAATAGATACATTTATTACCACGCATAGTATGGCAGATCTACAAACTTTTTGGGATGTTGCCGCAAATTGTTCTGAGAAAGAGCAGCTGGAAAAGATGTGGCACACAATCTACAAACCATAATATAATATACGTTCCCCATCAGATTTTCCCGAATTTTCCATTTTTCTGTAATTTTAGTTAGTTCATTATATGTATTCTCTACTGCGCAAGTGGGTAATTCTTATGTTGCTTCTGGAAAAAAAAGGAGCATGAGACTGAAAATTTGACATGCGTAGAAAAGTTAGGAACATATATATTTTTTGATAAGATGAACAGGTTGCACTTGCTGCAGACTGGTTTAAAAAACACCTGTAATTCATTTATTAAATGTTTCAATCTGACTATCATTCCAAAAAGATGGCATATATTTTCTCGAAAAATTCATTTGAACAATTGTATTCTTCCAATGCGACCACTATTTTAAGTCCATGAATTAAAAAGATCAAATTGCCTATCAGCTAACAGCCATTAATGAAGCGTTTGACACCAAAAAACCAACCACCAGTCAAAGGGGGTACCATTGAGATTCATAATTCGTCCACCATAATGAATCCGCATGTAATTCACAACAATTTCTCTTGTATTTTTGATTTATACTGTTTGTCATTAATTATTGTCATCACATCATAAGAAAAAGGTAACGATGAATAAAATTTTCATGTATGCAGTTTTAGTAGTTTTATCTGGAATCTATCTCTTTG
>JAFGIN010000175.1 GCA_016929595.1 Chitinispirillaceae bacterium | reverse complement strand
AGTCACTCAGTCACTCAGTCACTCAGTCACTCAGTCACTCAGTCACTTTTTCCCCAAAAATCCTGTTAATCCGACAAATCCATTAAATCCCGGTACTCCTTTCCCCCATCACGTCCGAAATCTCAAAAAAACCGCGAAATCTCACCCGGGGACAGACACAATTGATGAATTATCGATTGAAAAAAAGTGACCCTCGAATGTACGCGACTAGTATATGGACTGATGTAACTTTTAAAAGATACGTTAAGCGGGATCGGAGGTCAAGGGATGCGGGTAATTTATTGAAGACTCAGGGATTACTAAAGATTGTGATGCGTTTCGGGTAAAGGAATGCGGTAGAATAAAAACGGTGCTAACTAACCGGATACCTTAGGCATAAAGAGCGGCATTAACAATTGACTGATTCTGGTTGTATTTAATTAAGCTGGTTTTTTAGGGGCATCGGTTGCCACTGAACTTATTTAATGGCATAATTGAATGTATGATTATTCAACATTGCATAATTTCACTGTTCATCTGTGGTGCAGTGCAGGGAGCTGACCTGCAGATTCTGAATAAACAGGGGCTTGAATTTTTTAAAGAAGGGGATTATCAAAGTGCGGTAGCAACTTTTACTGATGCATTGAAGCATTCTCCTTCTGATCCTGCAATAACAAATAATTATATCGCTTCATGCCGTTCACTTGCTGCCGGATATGCCCGCACAGGAGATCTGGAAGCTGCAATAGAGGTTCTTCGTGAAGCATCCGGCAAGGTACCTGAGAATCGCGATGTGCGAACAGATCTTGTTGTTGTGTATATAAATAAGGGAACCAGAGAGCTTCATTCAAAGAACATTTCCGGAGCGAAAATGGCAATTGGGGAGGCGTTGAAACTTGATAACAGAAGCGCTGGGGCAAACTGTCTTGCCGGTGATATTGCGTATGCAATGCACGATCTGGATGCTGCGGAAACATACTGGAAAAAGGCCAGACAAGCCGACCCCGGCTATTGTGCAGTAAGTAATCGTATCACTAAATTACAGAATGAAAAAAATACGCAGCGTTCCTATTCAAGAGCGGGGGCATACCATTTTGATATCCGGTTTGATTATAAAACGTTGGGGCTGGGTATTTGCGATTTGCGCGAGTTTCTGATGGAGGCGTATGAGAAGGTGGGGCAGGACTTTGATCGGTTCCCGCAATATCCGATCGTGGTGATTCTTTCGAGTGAAGATGATTTTCGTATGGTGAATAAGGTTCCGGATTTTGTAGCAGGGCTCTATGATGGAAAAATCCGTGTACCGGTCAATTTCTCAAAAGTTCCGATGAGTACCCTTAAAGCGATAATTTTTCACGAATATACACACGCTCTGATTTATGATATTGCAGGGCACGCATGTCCGATCTGGCTTAATGAGGGAATTGCGATGCTTCAGATGCGCACTACGGATCTGGTTGCGGTTAATCTGTTGCGAAAAGCATTACTGTCGGGAGATGTTATCTCACTGGAGAAGCTCGATGATCGTACCGGGATATGGAACAATCCGGCGTATGTTAACCTTGCTTACGCGCAGTCCTGGATCATGGCTCAGTATCTATTTACAAGGTGGAACTACCGTCAGATAAAAAACGTCCTTGTCAGATTAAAGAATGGCGCCTCTTTCACAGCGATAATCGGAGAAGATATGAACCGTACTCCTGCACAGTTCGAGCAGGAGTGGAAAACATTTGCATTGCACAGGATTCAGTAGTGTGTTGTCGGTGGACAGCTGTTAAAGTGGGTTGATGAATATAGCTGGCTCTCTGCTGCCAGAGATTATCCCGGGACTATTCTGGTAACCAGAGCCATGGATAATATACAGTTCAGAAAACGTGTTAGCAACGGAGCTATCCTGAGGTTCGATATCCGATCAACTAAAAAGGGGTACAGTTCAGTTACGTATTCGGCAGATGTATTTGCATCTGATCAGGCATCAAGAGATGAAGAACTGGTGTTTTCAACACATGTTACGTTTGTTGCTGTTGATGAGAAAGGTGAAAAAGTACCGTTGCCGGAAATGGTAACTGGCATTGAACAATAATGAGATGTGCAGCTCTGAACGACACATCTCATAAATGAATTGTCCGATAGTGGTAATAATCAATCTGCTTTGAAAATTGAACTCAGGACAGAGAGTACATCAGCCTCATTGATATCCTTTTTAACAATCGATTGGCCTGGCAGAGTCGGGACAATAAAGCGGAGTTTTCCCGACGATACTTTTTTATCGCTAAACATGTAAGAATACAGCTTTGATGCATCAGGCACTGATGGCAGTGCTGGAACAGGGAGATGATCCAGTATATTTTTGTATGCGGATCTCATTTCCTGGGGAATTGTACCAGTTTTCTCACCTAGTGCACAGGCGCACAGCATACCCCAGATTACCGCTTCACCGTGAAGAACCTGTTCAAAATTGAAGAAACGTTCAATGCTGTGAGCGAAGGTGTGGCCAAAATTGAGCAGCGCCCGAAGTCCCTTTGTTTCAAATTCATCCTCGGAAACAACATTTGCCTTGATCTGAATACTTCTTCTTATTCCATCAAGGAGTGGGATCGATTCACGCTTGAGCATCGCCTCGTTTTCCTCGAGGATGAAGTTGAAAGTATCTTTCCCTCCGATAAATCCGTATTTGAAAAGTTCAGCATACCCGCTGATAAACTCCCGGTGGGGGAGTGTGGCTAGAAAATTTGTGTCAACAAGAGTCATCGATGGTTGATGAAACGCACCAATGAGGTTTTTTCCCATCGGGTGATCTACCGCTGTTTTACCACCAATACTTGAATCTACCATTGCAAGGAGAGTTGTTGGAACCTGAACGTACGGAATGCCCCGAAGAAACGATGCTGCAGCAAAACCGGCTATGTCACCAACGACACCACCTCCAAGAGCAACCACTACACTTGAACGTTCAAACCGGTTTTCGAGTAGAAAATCGAGGATACTTTTCCAGGTGTCAATAGTTTTGTATTGTTCGCCGTCCGGGATGGTAATGAGTGAACAGTCAAGATTTTTTTCCCATAGATCGATCAGGCTTTTGTAATAACCTGCAATGGTGGTATTGGTAACAACCGCAAATCTGCGATTGGGGAACTTTTCTGAGATTATTGCGGGGAGCGTTCCGGCAATTCCCTGGTCAATGAGTACCGGGTACGAACGTTGTCCCAGGTTTACTGTAACTTCCATTGTAGCATCCTTTAACTAACGGTTATGTTTGCACCAATTGAGCAGAAATCTTTTACAAATGATGGATATGTCACGTCTGCGGCTTCTGCAGTGGTTATCACCGTTTCTCCATCTGCGATCATACCGGCCAGTGCAAGTGCCATGACCACACGGTGATCATCGTGACCGCAGACCTCGGTTCCTTTGAGGTTACTGTGTCGTATGATGAGCCCGTCAGGAAGTTCCTGAATGTCCGCGCCCATTTTCGATAGCTCCCGGTACATCACCGAAATCCTGTCGGTCTCTTTGATTCGCGCCTGTGCAACATTGACAAATCTCGTTTCCCCTTCAGAACAGCAGGCAAGAACAGAGAGTGCCGGAAGCGCATCGGGCATCTTGTTAAGATCGATCACTTTTCCGGTAAGTATGTTATTGGAAGATCGAACAAATGTACTGGTAATCTCCTGTCGGGCTCCGGACTGTTCGATGATATCAAAAACGCCCTTATCTCCCTGCGGGTCAGAAAAATCAAGGCCAGTTATTGACAGAGAATCACCTGCGATTGCAGCACCAACAGCTGCAAATGTTGCAGAAGAAAAGTCTGCAGGGATCTGCAGGTCAAAGGGGGTATAGTTCTGAAATCCCGGAATGACAAATTTTGACATGTCGGATTCATATTCAATACGGATATTCTGCTTTTTAAGCCACCATAATGTCAACTCGACATACGGATGCTCATGAAGGTTTACAACGTTAACGGTTGTCGATGTATCTTTGATAAGAGGGCATGAAAGCAGCAGAGCGGAAAGAAACTGTGATGACACACCATTGACTGTTGTTGTACCACCTTTTACCGGTCCGCAGATGGTGTAAGGTAAATCACCGTCCTGACGCTTAAACGCGTAACGCAGACCCAGTGGCCCAAGCGCTTCAATAACCTGACGAAATGGTCGGGAACGGAGTGAGTTGTCACCGTCAAAGGTAACTTCCTTATTACCTAATGCTACTGCAGCAGTAAAGAGATTCGTACCGGTACCGGAGTTTCCCATATCGAAATGCGGTTTAATGCGGCTGAAATCATTGCCCACTCCTTTTACAACACAGGTTTCGCCTTCATACGTAACATCAGCACCCAGATTGAGAGTCGCACTGAGAGCTGATTTACCATCACCGGTAAGCAGTGGTTTACGAATAGTTGAAGTACCATTTGCAAGTGCAGCAATCAGAAGCGCACGGATCGAGTGTGATTTCGATGGTGGAATAGCAATTGTACCACTCAAACGGGAAGGTTTCACGGTCCACTTCATAGAAAATCCTCAAAATAAAAAATATTGTGATTTAACAGATACTTCAAAGGTATCCATCCCGAGCTCGGGATGGATACAGAATTCAGAATAGAAAATTACGTTTTGGAAAGAAAAACACTTTTTCAGCTGAAATTCATTATTCAAATAGAATATCAGGTTCCTGAATGTTTTAATACCGAATACTGAATACTGAATGATTTGAATACTGGCTTCTCACTCCTCATTTCTCACTCCTTACTCCTCACTCCTCACTCCTTACTCCTCACTCCTTACTCCTCACTCCTTACTCCTCACTCCTTACTCCTTACTCCTTACTCCTTACTCCTTACTCCTGCATTATTTATTTCAATATCAGTTTTTCAAGATCATCAATCGGAAACAGTTCCTCGGGAACCTCAACTCCAGTCCACAGCTTTGATGATGCCAGACCCTGGTAAAGCAGCATTTTCAAACCGTTCTGTGTTCTGCAGCCTGCTTCACGGGCCTCTCTGAGAAACCTTGTTTCTCGGGGATTGTAAATTACATCAAAAACAACTGTTCCCTGATGAAAGTGTTTTTTTCCAATTGGTGTGCTGTCAATATCAGGATACATTCCTACACTGGTGGTGTTGACAAGAATAGTGCAGCGGCTCATGACGGCTTCTAACTGACTGTCATTAAAGGCAACGTATTCTGCATTGAATCCGCTTACCTTAAGCACCTCATCGGCAAGAGTTCTGATTTTTGCAGGATTTCTTCCTGCAATGACAAGTGATGCAATCGGCTGTTCGAGTGCAAGCGCAATTGCAAGAGTACGGGCAGTTCCGCCATTGCCAAGAATAACAATGTGACTACCCTGGAAAGATGCTCCCATCTGCTCGATTGATCGTTTAAACCCAATTGAATCTGTGGTCGTACCACATAGCAGTCCATCTTCAAAATAGAGTGTGTTGACCGTACCGGTTGCTTGTGACAGAGCTGATATTCTGTCACAATAGGGGACTACCGCACTTTTATGAGGAATAGTGACATTGGCACCAGTGAAGGTGCTGTTGCGAAGAGCATAAATCGCTGAATATAAATTTGGCGGTGGTACGGCAAAGGGGATATACACATACGGTAAATTCAACTGCTCAAACGCATGGTTATGAATTTGCGGAGAGATTGAATGTGAAACAGGATACCCCAGAAGAGCGGTAAGCTTACTGTTTCCCTTGATAAATGAATTAATGCTCATAGTGTCTGATCGCTCAAAAACGCTTTTACACGGTTTCTTCCGGAATTCTTTGCACGATAGAGCGCAACATCAGCTTCAATAAGCATATCCTGCGGTGAGTTGACATCATCCCTGTAGGTGGTAACTCCCAGAGATGCCGAGAGTCGTCCGCCCGGCAGTGACTGTTCATTGATAAATCTATAGTCATAAATTGCCTGCCGTATATGTTCCGCAGTCTTAAGAGCCAGGTTAAGCGGCTGTGATGGAAGCAGAATGGTAAACTCCTCACCGCCGTAGCGTGAAACCGTGTCATCCTGACTGCAAACTGCATGAAGAATTCTTACTGCCTCGATAAGAGCAATATCACCCTGAATGTGGCCGTTTAAATCGTTGAAAATCTTGAAATGGTCAAGATCGAGCATGATAAGAGAGAACGGCTTTCCTGTTGTGCGCGCCTGAAGAAAAAGTTTTTTAAACTCATCATCGAAAAAATGACGGTTATACGCTTTGGTCAGCTCATCTGCAATTGCCCGGCTTGCCGTATCGTAATAGTCGCGGGCATTGACAATCATCGGACTGAAATTACGTTTTTTAATATTGGTATAATAATCGAGACTGGCTACATGAATACCGACGTTTCTGTCGAGTTTTTCACTTAGTAAATATTTATGCTTCAGGATCTCTTTCCAGTCCCGTTTCGCTTCATCCTCAGGAAGCCTTATCTGAATAAGGGCAAATATAAGATCCCTGTAATAGGAACCCGGTTTTTTTCCGATCTGTTCAAGAAGAACCTCGTCTTCAAAAATATGATCAAGAATATCCCCGCTTGCTATTTCAAGGAGTTTTTTGTCGGTAAGTTTTTTAAGATTATCAATCTCTTCAATATTGAGATTGGTGTCACCCAGCTCGCTTAGCTGGGCTTCATCGGATTCAATACTTTTATTTATATTATCCATGCTGGTTTCCATCATTAAACTTTCTACTAAAATAAGTGATAGCCATAATGCATTACGTATAAATGTTGAGAAAGATTAATATATCCAGAAAATTCAGATGCAATATTTGTCTTCAATTTCTGCCTGTTAAGCACGGGCTCATTACACTACTGAAGTCATAATATAGTATTGCATAAAGCTGTTGAATGTATGAAATTTTTTAATTAATTCTACATTATTTATAAAAAACTTGCAATCCAACCCGGAAAAATTTATAATTACTGTAATGGATACAGTATTACTTAAAAATGCAACTTCAAAAATTGGTAAAATATTAAAAGGTTACCGTGAAAAAACACGGCAGAATCAAAGTGATGTTGCTGTTAAAGCCAGTATTTCGGTTAGTATGCTCAGTCAGATAGAGAGAGGAATCGTGGCGCCGTCGATCGAAACATTAATGCAGGTCTGTTTTGCGATCGGTCTTGAACCGGCGGATCTGTTTAAAAGGTTATCGACAGAACGTCCGGTCAGGATTCATCATTGCGGAGAACGTCTGACGATGGTTAATGGCGGGGTAACCTATGAGCAATTGATGGTAAATACAAAGGGGCCTTATCAGGCAGAGATGTTCATTCTCATTGTTGAGCAGGGTGACAAAACAACTCTGAGTACCAGCCATGATGGGGTAGAGATGGGGTATGTTCTTGGAGGTTCGGCGATTCTAACAATTGATAATGTGGACTATCCGATTCGTGAAGGGGACAGTGTCTATTTTAATTCACAGTTGACACATCAGATCTACAATAATGGCGATAAAGAGTTTAAAGCGGTGTGGAGTATTTCACCGCCGCATGTAGATTATTTCAGTTCATTTGAGGAGCACGGTGCTCCGGAATCATAGAGTGATGGAGAAAGGATGCGTTATGGGAAAGACTATCACTGAGAAGATCTTTGAAGCGCACTTGAAAGATGAGCCATTTTCGGGAACTCAGGTTATTTCGCTTGATGTAGTAATGTGTCATGAGATAACCACACCGATTGCAATTGCTGATCTTGAGTGGCGCGGCAAGGACAGGGTTTTTGATCCATCAAAAATCAAAGCTGTTATCGACCACGTGACACCTGCAAAAGATTCAAAGAGTGCGATGCAGGGAAAGATCATGAGGGAATGGGCGAAACGTAATGGTATCAAGGATTTTTTTGATGTCGGAAAAAACGGTGTATGCCATGCACTCTTTCCGGAAAAAGGGTTCATCCGACCTGGATATACCGTGATAATGGGTGACAGCCATACCTGTACCCATGGGGCATTTGGAGCATTTGCTGCCGGTGTGGGAACAACCGATCTTGAAGTTGGCATACTCAAGGGGGTTTGTGCGTTCCGTCGTCCCGATTCAATTAAAATTAATCTGACCGGTAAACTTCAGTTCGGGGTGTTTGCAAAGGATGTCATTCTCGAGGTAATCCGGGTATTGACTGTTAATGGTGCTACCGATAAAGTCGTTGAATTTCGCGGACCGGTGGTTGATGCGATGACTATGGAAGAGCGTATGACTCTTTGCAATATGGCAATTGAAGCCGGCGGCACATCAGGAGTGTGTCTCCCTGATGCTCAGACTGTTGAGTATCTCTGGCCGTTTATTCAGAATGACTATGCAGGCAAAGATGCCGCTGTTGCTGATTTCAAAAAGTGGCATTCAGACAGTGATGCAACATATGTCGCGACATACGGTATTGATGTTTCGAAGCTTGAACCTGCTACGACAGTGGGATACAAACCGGATCAGGTGAAGAAACTCTCTGAAGTTGGAGATGTCGTGATAAATCAGGTGTATATCGGAAGCTGTACCAATGGACGGTTAAGCGATCTTGAGATAGCGGCTTCGGTAATAAAGGGAACAAAACTCGCGGACAACGTTCGCGGAGTGGTAAGTCCCGCAACTCCGGCAATCTTTTCCCAAGCCATGGAGATGGGATTACTGAGGATATTTATGGATGCGGGGTATTGCGTTGTGAATCCGACCTGTGGTGCGTGTCTTGGTATGTCAACAGGTGTTCTTGCTGAAGGTGAAGTCTGCGCGTCAACGACAAACCGTAATTTCAATGGAAGAATGGGCAAAGGCGGCATGGTTCATCTTATGAGTCCCGCAAGTGCAGCCGCAAGCGGAATCACCGGTAAACTTACCGATCCCAGAAAATTTATGATAAAGAAAGGGGAATAACAATGAAAACATTTGGCGGTCCGGTACTCTTTCTTGATAGATCCGACATCAATACCGACGAAATCATTCCGGCAAAATATCTTACTGAAGTCAAAAAAGAAGCGCTCAAACCGTACCTTCTTGAAGATCTGAAGATGGACGGATTCAATCCGGCCGGGTCATGGCGCTCTTCATCGCGGGTGGTAGTTACCAGAAGTAATTTTGGTTGCGGCTCATCACGCGAACATGCTCCCTGGGCACTGGAAGTAAACGATATCACCTGTGTGATCGCAGTGAGCTATGCACGCATATTCCGTCAGAACATGTTCAATGGTGGAATGCTTGCAATAGAACTCCCGGAATCAACAGTTAACGAAATCTTTGAGCTTGGCAAAAATGGTGCACTCGGGTGTGCTGTTGAGGTTGATAAAAGCAAGCTGATATTTTCCTGGAACGGCGGGAGCAAAGAGTTTGATTTTTCAATCAGCGATTTCGATCGGGCACTGGTAAAAGCCGGTGGTTGGGTTGAGTTTGCTGATGCGAGATACTGACAGTATAGTATTTTAATCAACTTTCATTAACGGCAGTTTCGGTAATGCGACTGCCGTTTTTTTATTATATTTTCGATAATGTTGTTTCGTTTATTATTCGGAAAACGATTGTCAAATGCAGTGCACTGGTTGGCTTTGAAATAAGCAAAAAAGAAAAGTTACTAAAAGCCAGAGAATCAGGTGCGTTTAAATGCGTTTGCCCATCACTGGTGAGGGATGCCGTTGAGATTGTGGAGAAGTATCTTTGATGAAGTTAAAAAGATTTATAGAATGGCGGCAGCCTCATTGCTACTGGTGGCATTTCGTGGTCAGAGCAGATACAAATATAGCAGATGATTTTCATACAGTTACTTATGGTAAAGGATATTTTATGGGAATCGGCGAACGTCTGATTTTCTATTCTACAAATGGTATTACAAATCTTTTTTATTGCTTTTTGCCCCAACAACATATTTATTTTAACAAAAAGTTAAAAATGCTGAATCAATTACATATGTATTTAATGCTGAAATACATTGTAAGCTTTTACCTCGGACATCACTTCAATGAAAGCTGGTATTCATGAATTTCGGAGCAAAGGCAAGTGGAGGTCTTGATCTTAAAATTGAGATTAATAATTCTGCTGGTGTCAAATCGAATGTGTCTGAAAATAATACAAAATCACCAGGAGCCAATTCAGTAATAGCGCATAATAAAAGTGATACTTCACAAGAGAATAGTTCAGATTCCAAAGCAAACGCGAATTCAGAATCGGCAGAGAATTTCTATTCCTTAGATCAAATATCCGGGAACACGATCTATCCTTTGAAATTTAATGCTGGTGCACATAAGATTGTGATCAGTAAAACTGGTAATGCACATATTGTACGTCTTATCGGATTAACTTTCGATTCAAACAAGTGTTTCCTTCTTCCTTATGCACTTCCAGGAATACGTGCAATAGTTGAAATGCACAAGCGATTACCCAAAGCTGAAGTACTCATAGTTGGGCATGATGGCGGAGATGAAGAATTCAAGGGTGTTGATCTTGCATATAACAGAGCAGAAATACTCAGGGCGTATTTAACAAATAATGTTGAAGCGTGGCTTAGATGGTTTGGTAAAAATATTCCTCCGGCAATCCGATGGGGAACACACGAGATACAGTTGATGCTGTCAAGTTTACCTGAAGGAGAAAAGCCGTTTTATTTCGGAAATGCATCAGGAGTTACAGATCAGAAAACAAAAGATACTGTAAAGGCATTCCAGGCCTTCTGGAACTCAAAAAAAGGTACTAATCTCAAAGTCGATGGCATTGCAGGACCGAAAACCCAGAAAGAAATAGTAACAGCGTACATGGAAATTGAAGATACATCATTGTCCAGTAACTTTGCTCCTGTTGCACATGGGTGTGAAGGTCAATTTGAAGATGATCTTACGTTGCAGGGAATGCAACCTGATGAACGGATAATTGAGATATTCTTCTTTGAAAAGGGCATTTCTCCAAAACCCGCAAAAAAAACTTCTTTTAATGGTTCAAACGATTATTTCAAATGGAAAAAGCAGATCGTTGAAACTAAAAATTTTGAATACCATGGGATACACATTCAGATCATTGATAAAAAGAAGAAGCCTGTAAAATGTGCAAAGATCATTCTCGAAGGTCCCAAGAACCATGAAGCCTACACTGATGAACAGGGGTTCGCTTTTTTCTCAGGGCTTACAGCTGGAGAGTACTGTGCCAGAGCCGAAAAAAAAGGTATTGAAATTAACTCAGCAAAAATTACGTATCCGACTGCAAAGACAAAATCAAGGGTCATGAAAAAAAAATAGAGCTCGTCACCATTTAATTGAGGAACTTACTATGGAAAATTTTTTCGGTGAAAATGAAGATGAGATGTGCAGCTACGATCCAGGGGCTGACAGTTCGTCCACTATGAGTAGCTACGATCCGGGGGCTGATAGTTCGTCCACTATGGGTAGCTACGATCCGGGGGCTGATAGTTCGTCCACTATGAGTAGCTACGATCCGGGGGCTGATAGCTCACCCAATATGTGCAGCTACGATCCAGATGCGAATGCTTCTGGTGCTAATGCCAGTTATCCTCCTGAAGAGTCTAATTCTGATTATTTTTACCCCAATCCATATGAACAGAACATGACTATGGCTGATGGAAGTAATCAAGGCTCTTATCCAGGTGACCAAAACGGTTCGTATGACAATGATACCTGTTTTGATCCGTATAGTCCATATTATGATTATGATGCAGAAATGAGTATTGATCCTGCAATGAGTTCAAATAATTCAGCTATGGTATGCAGTGATACAGAAAATAACTCGAATAATCCCTATGCATCATTTGGTTCTGCTAATGGTGAGCAGTGCAGTTATGATCCCGCTATGTCCAGCCTTTCAGATATTCCGGTCTGCCCGCATCTGGTGCTGGACAGTTTAGATGAAGATACCTCTTCAGGAGATTACCCTTTTCTTGATGTACTGGCAATCGGCTCAGATGGTAGCCAGAGTGGTTTTGATATGTCAATCCAACCAGACAAAACCGGTCGGATATACTGGAGTGCTTCTAATGCAACACATGTCCAGATAAATGGCGAGAGCGTTCAATTAAATGGTGAAACAGAGATTTCTTTTGATAAAACGTATCTTGATAGCTATGTTCCTTATGAAATTGTTGCATGGAATAAAAAACCAGAAAACTCAGTAATCATAGTAGTTAACGCCAGAATGTTAAAAGATACTCTGGGAATAACTATTGATTTCAATAAAAAGGTAACGATTCCCTTTGGAAAAGAAAAGTCTTACAAGTATATCAAAATGACCCAGAGCGAACTTGAGCTTGAATTCTCTGGTAAATATACACCAATAAAGGGGCAATATCCAACAAGTATTGCATGGGATAATGATGGTATTGCCGCTCAGGAAACGATTCTTCAATTAAAAAAGAGTCTTTCTTTTTGTGATTTAAAACTTGACATAAAAGGGAAACTGAAAACACCGCTTGATATTACTGGTGATAATGATAAAGCTAAAGAATCATGGGCTGAAATCAGTTGTAGTGCAGATGGATATGCTGTTTTTAAAATAAATGGCTCAAATGAAGTCAATATTGGTTTAAAATTCGGATTTACAGGGGTAAAAATTTCCAGGAAAGCAGTCCCCGATGCTCAATGGCAATATAAATTCGGGACTGTAGAATTAACACCCTTCGGTGCCTGGAAAGGAATAATAAAAACAGAGTATGGGGAATTTAACGGTGGTTTTAAAATCAGTGCAAAATTCAAAGGTGAACCCAATTGGCCAGCAATCATTGAAACTCTAGTTGAAAAATTTGGAACGAACCTTGGTTTAGAATCAGGAACAGGTGCACTTGGAATTGCAGCTGGAATTGCTACAAGTCCGGCTGTCATAGCATCTGGAGTAGTTGCAACTATTGTAGTAGGATGTATTAAAATCGTTGAAGCCAACGAAGCTGCGGAGTTTCGTAAACATGTTATTCCGGGTTTATGCAATGAATTGCGAAAAGGAATCGATGACGGATTACGCGGGAGAGCCAGTAACACATCAAGCGTCACAGTTGTTGATGAGGCAACAGCTTATCAGGCGGGGGTTGTTGCAGGAACGAAAAAACGTGCAGAACTGGAGCAGAATTGCGAACCTTTTAATGGTAAGCCTGAAGAAGATAAGAATGCAATTGTCAATAATGCCAGAAACTCTGCAGAAGCAAAAATGCAGATTGATTTCTTTACAACTATGGCCCCTGGTATAAAGGGACGCTGGCTTAGTTCTGACCATGATAAAATGACCAGCTTGATGTCTGCATGGAATAATACTATTGGCAATTGCCCTGCAAGAAAGGGTGGAAATTATCTAAACATCTGGCAAGCCAATCGTATTGATAATCCGGACTTGAAATACTATAGTGGCAGTTGGTAACTATCCATGATTTTCTGTTTGCACTTCGTTAATCATTCAGGTGTACTCTACAAGGGGGAACGACAGGAGATATTAATTAATATCCCGATTTATCTTCGAAACGAAGTGGAAAATCTCGTTTTCAGGTTTTACGAAACGCTCAACCAGCCGCCTGCATCAGCTAACGTCTCGACTCAGGAGCCATTCCCTTCGTATCTGTTATCATGGCCATTTTTAAACACCAGGGGTTGATGTTCCGTTTTCAGGCTATCGAGCAAACTACGGATTTCACGTATCTGCATGCCCAAAGCAGCAAATTTCTTTCCTTCAAGCTTCGGAGTGGCAATCATCCGTTTTTGCAGCGGATCCATCCAGGAGCCGTTGGGCTTTCTGAATCCGAAATGCAGATGAGGTCCGGTGGAGATGCCGGTGTTCCCAACTTTGCCGATCAGCTGACGTGTTCGAACTGTTTGCCCTGCATTTACAAGTCGTTTGTGCAGGTGCAGATACCAGGAAGTGTATTTGTCAGCGTGGCGGATAACTATGTAATTGCCATTGGCAGCGTTGTAGCTCGATTGCACCACAACTCCCGCAGCTACAGCATAAGTAGGGGTTCCTGTAGGAGCGCGGTAGTCCACCCCTTTATGCATGACACGTCTTCCGGTCACCGGGTGGTGGCGCATTCCATAGCCGGAACTTATGTGCAAGCGGTCGAGTGGATACCGTAGACCCGAATGGATAAGTGCTTCACCGTTTTTGGTATAATGGGCCGTAAAGGAAGACTTCGGATCACCGTCATCATAACGGAACGCTTCATGAAAGCCCGCTTTCGACCCTTCATAGCAAGTATACATTACCTGACCCTCTATGAGGATGGAATCCTGGAAAAACCGCTCCCGCAGCAATACCCCGAATCGGTCGCCGTGTCGTGCATGGGTGCGGAATGCGATCTTGCATAACAGAACACCATTGACAACAGCAACCATTGATGGAGCGATCCCTTTTTCGCGGAGCGTCTGATCCAGCGTAGAGCCCTGCTCAAGCGATCCCTCGATGAGCCGATGTCTGATTGTGGTTGGATGCTCCACTTTGTGGTATATAAAAGTACCGTCCTGATTGACAAGCTGGTGCATGATAGCCGGATTTGGGGCGTAGGAAAAGACAAGCACATTCGTAGTATCATTCGGATCAAGCTCGACAGAAATTCGTTCCCCCACAGTCATATTGATCAGTTCCACGGAATCGCTGAGCGCGGTGATCAGCTTAAGTCCCATTTGGGTGGACAGTCCCAGATTGCCCAACGCCTGAAATAACCCCTGCCCGCTACCAACAGTCCCTTCGCGGCGGTACACGACACGTTTAATTTCTGCGAGTCTGTTTTCCTCGATCGCAATCTCTTTGCCCAGCGATTCGATGCAGGCGAATGTCGTTTCGACTTCAGGTGTTTTTTGAGCGTCACTATAATGGATCATGAAAAATATGGCAAGGATAATAGCAACAGCACACAAAGAGGTGAATAGCTTCTTTATTGGCCGCTTTTTCCTTGTATGTCGAAAACGCGATGATATAGTACTCATTGAATGTTTCAGGTCTCCTGTTTATAATCAAAAACAAAGTAGAGCATACTTATCTGCGTACTCACCAATAAGTGGAGATGCGCAGAAAGTAATTTAATAAATATATAGTATTCGCAGGCGATTTATCCATACTCTGGTGAAATTAAATGAAATATCTGCCTGCTCAAAATATCATTAACAATTATTCTACCATAATAGAACATATCCTGCAACAGTAAATAGATCAAACCGTTTCTGGTGTAAAGCGTAAACTTGTGGAATCCGCAGGAGGTAAGACTGTGCTTACCTGTATTAAGTTCAAACCAGGGAAAAAGCCAATAATCAATAATGAACCGATTACAATCAGTGGAATAGCAATTTTCTCTCAGGTTTTTTCATAATTAAACAGACTTGTAGTTATTGAAATGCAAACCAGATAGAAAACAAGCGAAAAACAGGCCTGACTAATTGAGACTGATCAGGCAGAGGTCAATAATAGTCTGGAACGATTACCATGAAAAAAGTTCATGGTGTATCTTTCCCGGGGCAATACCCAGATTCCGAAGCTGCAATTCAAGTGTTAAGATCATAACTGGAGGACCACACAGCAGATACTCAAAATCAGCGGGATTACCATCAATATATTTATTGATAATATCAGTGGTGACAAATCCTCTCTCAGCCCTGGGGAGCTCCTCCTTTGCAATGACGTAGACTACTTTTACATGCTTGAGTTTCTGGAGTTCCTTTCTGAAAACTATTTCATCTATTGTATTGCATCCATAAAAAAGCCAGGCATCCCTGTCCTGAACTGACTCCAGCAGCTTTATTATCCGTCGAAATGGGGTTATGCCAATCCCGCCGGCGATCATGACCAATGAACACCCACTGGAGAGCGCTTCCCAGGAGAAAATTCCGTATGGACCGTCTAACCACACCACCTCGCCTTCATGTAATGTCTGCAATGCAGTACTGGTTACCCCCTGTGCTTTGGCAGTTATCAATAATTCGCGGCTTGAGGTATTGTAGTCTGAAATGGTGTAGGGCCTGGCCCCTCTGATACTGTACCTGTAAATATAAATAAATTGTCCTATAGCCGGTTTGATTGCACCTTTATCCGGTGCCATCGTGATATCCACTACACTGGCAGTTTCAGGACGGACCCGTGCAATCCTGTATTTTCTGGAAAAGATTCCCAGTCGGAATAAGATCCGACTCACATACAAAGCTCCCATCAATCCGAATACGGTAAACCAGACTCCTCTCAGAGATGTCTTGAGAAGTGTCATACCGATCGTAATACTGTGTATAAACAAGAGTGGAATAAGTAAATAACTGGACAGGTGAAGAATATACCATTTCCATTTATCGATTTGCTTCCTGAAAATTACGCTCGTAAATAACAACAGCAACAGGATCAGGAATGCCACTATTCCAATAATGACAAAAAGCCCAAGGTCATATCTGGTGTTCACATTGAAAAGGTTGATACTGTATTTGCGGTAATAATAGGCAGTTATGCAGACCGGATGAAGGGTGATGAGTATTATTGCTGCGATGCCAAGTCGTTTGTGCAGTGTAACTACCCATATAAGATCGGTGATAATTGTGGAGACATATCTTCTGTACCCGAGCAGAAACTGCCAGCAAAGAAGTATGGTGCCGCAAAGTGATCCAATTTTGGCAAAAACGAGAAGTAAATTGAGTGTAAGAGTCTGCTCTCGGGGGTTGACCCAGAAAAGAGGTGCTACTGAAGTCAGTAGTATAAAAACCTGCAACCCCCTTTTCTTTTGCCGAAGAGATTTGAGGTCGCCAATATAGTTATCCAGCATGCTGATACCTACTCTCTACCTTTAGAAGCCCCTGGAAATAAAAGCCGGCAAACGCACGTTAGTTAAATTCCATATCTCTGGCTCAACAGCTGGTCCGGAGCAACTCCAGGAAATCTTGTTGCTGTAATCACCTGGATGTTCCATATTGACATTTTCCGGAAAGTTCGGAAAGAAATAATTTCTGCTCTAAACCAGAAAAAAATGAGTACAAAAGCTGTTCCAGTCTTCATGTAAAGAATAAACCGGATAAAATAATGGTCCTTAATTGTGCTGAGTCTGAATTTCGATGAGTAAAAAGCGGCCATCAAGAGTGTAGCAAGGTAGAAGCGCGCGGTCAGTACTATTGCGGAGACCATTTTTTCGAGTGCCGCAAAAAAAAATGTCGGGATTGTTCGGGTCTACTGCGAGTCGCTCACCATTCTGACGGCCATATCCATTGCCATGTGTTTTAAACTGTGCTGTAGTATTCTCCTTAAATGTATGCCGGAACAGGCATACGAACCTTGAAAAGGTGCGGTCTCTGCGACAATGTAAACTGTAGTTGCGCTACTTTCCGAAAAATTGCCGGGCTGCCCGGTTTTCCTGCAGACCGTTGTCCTCTGGAATTTTTATGACAGTCGTTGCTGAATTGTTTACAATTCTGACATTCTGAAAACCCGGAACGGTGATATCGTAGAAATTGTAAACATCATAGTCCCGGGGATTTTTTGCGCATGCATACATTGTCAGGTAGTTCATGCTGTTTTTGAGAACACGAACAGCAAATACCGGTGAATACGTGAACTGTACTCCAGCTCGTTTCAATTGTGCGGTACAGTTGCGGGTCAGAAGATCGAGTGCTGCAAATGCCGGTGCGATTCCATCAATGGTACTGTACCACTGCCCAGATGAATCCCGGAGTGTCATATCTTTTTTGTCGTGAATATAGCAATTAAGAAGGTAGAGTGGGGGAGTTGTGGAATAATCTATAGTAAGAAGCGCCGGGAAACGCAGAGAACGCAGTGATGAAGTTGCTGCGGCAAACGAATCTGTCAATGGCTGCAGCGTAGTGACAGCATTATTCTGCAATCCCTGAAAGCTTACTTTAAATAAATTGCTGTTTGCAGAACCATCTGAAAAGTAGGGGTGTTCTGATGCAAACTGTTTTTCCAACTGTAAGTCTTTGGTAATCCTGTTCAGCAATGCCCGGGCGCTGTCGATACGGGCAATTTTTTTATATTTCTTTGAGGAATATTTTTTGATATATGCCTCGAGCTGATCTACATTGCGTGATGAAACGGCTGCAGTGTATTGTTCATAGATGCGTTCAGTTTTTGATAATTTACGGGATGATGCAGGAGCGGTTCTACCGCTTCCGACGTTCGTTGTTGCAGTGTTGTCCGGATGCAGTGTTTTCCGGGCTCGTTCGCACCACTCTTTATCGACACCATAATAATCACAGTCGGCAACAAACTGATTAAGTGCTTCGGGATTATTTGATTCCTGCATACGGTTGTAATAGAATCTGTTCTTGAGCGAGAAGTCAAGACGCTGCTGATTATAAACAAGGCCCAGAAGCGTGTCCACTTTCTGTGCTGCTGATAAGATATAACGGTACGCATGAAGTACCAGTAGTGAGTCCTGCGGGTAGCGGGAAAGTGTGTCCCGTATCTCTTTGTGAAGAGACGTGAGCATTAAAAGTAATTCGTGGCGATTGCGTTCCATGATCTGATCTTCATCCGATGGAAGAACATTCGTAATTTTTGTCAAAGAAACCACTGATGGATAGATACTGTTATAAACATCGCAGAAGCGTATAAAAGAGGTGAGGCCGTTATTCTCAAAAAGAGGCTTTTTATGAACTCGTTTCAACGCTCCGTGGTAGGCATCCAATGATGGGATTATTTGTCGGGCTGTTTCTGAGGCCTGAAGAAACTTTCTTTCCGAATAGTAATTGTTGGCTGTATTCCATAAAGTTTCAACAGATTGAATTACGGAATCTGCGGCGAACGTTTTTCTGGTAAACAGTCTGATAAGAAAAAAGTTACTCCTCTTGAGGCGTTGCGACGGATATTGTTTACTCTCAAGTGTTGCCGGCTGTGAATGTTCTGAATGGCTGTTCAAGGGGAAAAGAGCCAGCACGACCAGTACTGCCATAATTCCTGAAAAGAATGTTCTCATGTTTTCTTCCGCTTTAATCTTTTGTTTAAAATCAAACAGTTAATACGATTTAGCGAAAATAACTCTTCGCTGTGATGGTTCACCGGTGATGACACATTTTCCATCTTCTGATGGCGCATCGATCGGTATGCAGCGGATAGTCACATTGAGATCCTCTTTGATCTGTTTTTCGACTTCAGAGGAACCATTCCAGTGAGCAAGAGCGAATCCGCCATGAATTTCGGGTTTTTCCTTATTATTTGGTGTAAAGTATTCATAAAACTCATCTTTTGAATCAATCTTGCGGGTATGTGCATCCCTGAAAGCAATCGCTTTATCGTGAAGTGATTTCTGAATGTCATCGAGGAGGTTTGCGATTGTCGCGACAAATTCTGATCGTGACTGCGAGTAGCGCTCTTTACGACTTTTGTCACGGCGTCCAACAAATACCGACCCGGAAGCCATATCGCGCGGACCTATTTCCAGATATAACGGAATACCTTTCTTTATCCATGACCAGACTTTATCGCCGCCGCGTCCCTCTCTCTTGTCGACTATGACCGATACGAGGCCGGAATTGTAGTTCTGTTTACGTAGCTGGGCTGCAAGCGAGTCACAATATTCGTAAACTGATGCGGCGTTGTCCTCATGGACAACCGGAAGGATAACGATATGTGAAGGAGCAAGCCGGGGAGGAACTATTAAGCCGTCATCATCTCCATGGGTCATGATAAGACCACCGATCAGACGTGTGGAAACGCCCCATGATGTAGTCCAGGCAAACTCTTCCTTTCCTGTAGAGTCAAGAAATTTTATTTCTGATGCTTTGGCGAAATTCTGGCCAAGAAAGTGTGATGTTCCGGCCTGCAGTGCTTTACAATCCTGCATCATTGCTTCTATGCAGTAGGTGGAAACCGCACCAGGGAAACGCTCTACAGCGGTTTTTTCCCCTTTGATGACCGGCATTGCCATATAATTTTCTGCAAAGTCAGCATACACATCAAGCATGAGCTTCGTCTCGATCTCAGCTTCCTCTTTTGTTGCATGAGCCGTGTGTCCCTCCTGCCACAAAAATTCAGCGGTCCGTAAAAAAAGCCGTGTGCGCATCTCCCAGCGGACAACGTTTGCCCACTGGTTAATCAGTAAAGGAAGATCCCGGTACGATTGCACCCATTTTGAAAACATCGCTCCAATGATTGTTTCTGAGGTAGGACGCACGATAAGTGGTTCCTCAAGTGGACCGGCCGGCACAAGCTTCCCATCAGCGCCCACTTCGAGGCGGTGGTGAGTGACCACAGCACACTCTTTTGCGAACCCCTCGACATGCTCTGCTTCTTTCTCAAGGAAACTTTTAGGGATAAAAAGCGGGAAATAGGCGTTCTCATGTCCGGTAGCTTTGAATTTTGTATCGAGTACCTTCTGGATGTTCTCCCAGAGGCTGTACCCCCAGGGCCGGATCACCATACATCCCCGTACCGGAGAATTCTCCGCAAGATCAGCGTTTTTAATAACCTGCTGGTACCACTCCGGGTAATCTTCGGAACGGGTCGGGGTAATTGCTGTTTTCACTTTCTGCTGCTGGGCCATACTATCGTTTCCTTGTATATTAAAAGAACGTATAACTTTCAATCGAATGAGATTATCAATTTTGTAGAATATACAAGCTGCACGGTTGAAAAATTAATGTAAAAATGGTGGTTTTTCAAGGTTCATTCTGTGGGGCCGGGTGAATTAATGTGATTAGTTACTGTATTTTCAATGGAGTTTTACAGTACATTCAGCCGTAGAATTCAGGCATGTATATTTAGAAGTATGGCAGGCGACGCCTGATTATTATCACAAACGGCCTTGAATATATATCGATCAGAAGGACCTTACTAATAAACAAATTCTTTATAAATTGGGAGATACTATGAATTCAAGTGTTTATTTCGTTCCTGTCAATGAATCCGATTCACTCGATCTCATACAGGAAAAATTTTCAAGACTGATTGATAAAAGTGGATGTTTATCAGGTTCTGGTGATTTAAAACACGCAGTAATCAAGATTCATTTTGGTGAAGAGGGTAATACCGGTTTTATTCGTCCGGAAATTGCAGGTGTCATGTGCAGAAAAATTACAGAAAACGGTGGACAGGCCATATTATCAGATTCAAACACACTCTACAGAGGCAGGAGGATGAATTGCAGAGATCATCTTGAACTGGCTTGCGAACACGGATTTACGTCCGATCGAACAGGGGGAACAACGGTCATTGCAGAAGAGACTGCCGACAAGGTGGTATCGATACCGGTTAACTTTCAATATATCAGGGATGCAAAAATTCCAAAACTCTACCTCGATACGGATGTCCTTATCAGTATGGCCCATTTCAAAGGGCATCTGGCTGCGGGATTTGGCGGAACATTAAAAAATGTCGGTATGGGGTGTGCAACACGTGAAGGAAAAATGGCTCAGCACAGTGATCTGGAGCCGAAAGTGAATATGTCCAGGTGCATTGGCTGCGGTACCTGTGTTGGTGAATGTCAGGTCTCAGCGATATCCCTTATTCGGGGTAAAGCGGTTATAAATGGTGCCCGGTGTACCGGATGCGCAGGATGTATTGCCGCCTGTCCTGTCGAAGCGATCGATGTCAATTGGGGGAGCGGAGCCACAAGAATGAATGAAAAAATGGTTGAATATGCTGCAGCAGTGCTCGGTAACGTGCCACGTTCATTACATGTAAATTTTGCAATAAAAATAACTGCAGAATGTGATTGTATAGCCAAAGATGATCCACGGATAACAGAGGATATCGGGATATTTCTCACTACTGATCCGGTAGCTGCAGATCAGGCATGTTACGATGCGATAGTAAAACAGGCCGGAATGGATCCATTCAAGATTTTTCATCCGCATAGTGATGGAAACCGTCAATTGATGTATGCAGAACGGCTGGGTGTTGGATCGAGGAGCTATGAACTTATTACTGTTGAGCCTTGATAAATTGGCAGGGTTATTGCTTTATTCGTTATTACCATTTATTATCTGACTTTCTTCCGAAGAACAGGTAAGAGCTGCTTGCCCTTATTCTGGAAATTAAGCCAGGTATCAATATGATAAAATGTTTAATACCGAGAGGGCAGAGTGAAACCTGCAAAGATACTAATAGTAGAAGATGATGAAGCAACTGTTTTCGGGTATACAAAATACCTCTCCAGTAAAGGTTATGAGATAAGTTCAGCTCATACTCTGGCTGATGCGCGTAAGGTGCTTACCAACCAGATCTTTGATGCGATTCTACTTGATGTCGGTTTGCCGGATGGCTGCGCAATCGATATCCTGCCGGAATTTCATGCGTCGTGTGAGAATGCGGCGATAATAGTGATATCCGGAGTGAATGAGGTACGGATTGCGGTAAAAGCAATTCACCTTGCAGCGGACAATTATCTTACAAAGCCGGTGAATCTTGATGACCTGGAAGTCTACCTGAAAAACAGTCTGGAAGTGGGTGAGTTAAGAAGGAGGGATTCTCTTCGAAAACGGTTAAATCCCGAAACTCCAAAAACCTACTTTAATCATATCTCTCCCATGCGCGAAGTTATGAAATTTGCTCAGACTGCAGCTATTAATGATACTGTCGTACTGATTCTGGGTGAAACTGGAACTGGTAAAGGTGTTTTGGCCAGGTGGATACACGATCACAGTGCTCGTGCTAATGGCAATTACGTTGAGTTAAACTGTTCGAGTTTAAAGGGCGAAATATTACGGAGTGAACTCTACGGACATGCGCGGGGTGCATTTACATCAGCTATAAAGGACCGTGAAGGGTTGATTGAGATTGCTGATGGAGGCACATTATTTCTTGATGAAATAGGGGACATGGATCAGATTGTTCAGGCCGAACTGCTCAAAACGATTGAGGAACGGTCGTTTCGGCGGATTGGGGAAAATAAAATCCGCAGCAGTGATTTTAGATTGATTTGTGCTACTAACCGGGACCTTCTGGAGGCTTCACGTGCAGAAAAGTTCAGATCAGATCTTTACTATAGAATATGTGTTTTCCCTATCGAGTTACCTGCGCTGAGAAACAGAAAGTGTGATATTCCAGGAATAATTAAACAGATTCTGGTAGGTTTCGGCTACACTCAATTTCCTGTAGATCAGGCTGTTATTGATGCACTTGTCGGGTATAGCTGGCCAGGTAATATTCGTGAATTGAAAAATATGCTCGAAAGAGGTTTACTTTTGTCGCGAGGGAATCCACTTTCATTAGCTGATTTTCCGGGATTAGTGGGTAAAACCGGTCTTAAAAATCTTTCAGAACCTGTTTGGAATCTCGATTCTATCGAAAAAGGACATATTACCAGAGCAATGAAGCATTTTAACGAAGACAAACATGAAATATGTAAAGCTTTGGGAATATCTCTCTCATCGTTATATAGAAAACTGGAAATAATAAGCAATGAATCACAAAGGTAATATCCAGGGACTTTACTTATGCATCATTCCCGCATTTTAATCGAGTACCATCTATTCTTTGGTACAGAAAAGTCAGGTACCTTTTTTTCAAAATGAGAAAAAATTTCTCAAAATGAGAAAAATGGTTTTATTATCAGTTGAATGATGCTGTAACAATTTTGCAGTTTTTTCTTTTTAAAGGAGATTAGAAACGATTACTAAAAATGAAAAAAGCTTTCAGAGTTTGACAGGGTACATATATGACATGTTTTTTGTACTGGATCATAACTTGTGTTGTGTTTTTTGGAATCAGGTTGCTGCGGAGATGACTGGCATGGATGCACAATCTGTGATTTCTCAGCCAATAGGTACACTTTTTCCAGGATGCATCGACAAAAATCTCGAAAATCTGTTTTTGACTATTCTGGAAAATGGTGGAGTTACACAATGCAGGGTGCAATGGGGACTCAGAGGTATTCCCAGAAATCTTGAACTTACACTCTTTTCCGATACGACAGAGATCTTTGTATTAGTAAAAGATGAACTGATAAACAGCAACGCTGAAATGAGAAATAAAGTGAGCGAAGAGCAGACGATCCAGTATGCGCAGTCTCAGGAGTTGCGATTGCTGGGCCAATTGACATCTGGTGTTGCACATGAGGTCAGGAATCCTCTTAATGCGATATCGGTAGTACTGGAGGCTTTATTTCAGGATATAGGAGAACATCAGGAGTACCGCTTATATAAAGAACATCTTTTTACTCATGTTGAAAGGTTAAAACGCCTGATGCAGGATCTGCTGGAGCTTGGAAGACCTATAGAACGTTCGAAAATTACAAACTTTGACATTGAAGATCTTGTCCGGGAAACTGTTGACATGTGGGGGACCTCTACCCTCTGCAGCAAGTTTACAATAGATCTACAGGCGGATAGTACTGCAGACCTGCGCGTAAAGGGAAACTCACTGAAAATGCAGCAGGTTTTCATGAACCTTCTTGATAATGCAGCTCAACACAGTAAGCTGGAAAAAAAGATATCGATTGTGATATCGTGTGAAAGCGGTTGCTGTTGCGTCCGAATCGTTGATTACGGTACTGGTATCAAACCTGAGCATCTTGAAAAAATTTTCGATCCATTTTTTACAACAAGGAAAAGGGGTACAGGGCTCGGTTTATCTATTGTAAAACATGTCGTCGAAGTGCATGGTGGACGGGTAACTATAGAAAACAATAAGGTCCCCCCGGGTTGTATGGTCACCGTGATGCTTCCACAGGTACAACAGGTAAAAAAATGTGCACAAATGGATACATCAGAGATTCAACGCGGATGTATTTCTTCATTTGTGCTCTAAAAGATCAGGTTCCTTTTGGAGGACGCGTCGTAGTTGTTGGTGGGGTTGATCTCGATGCCCACCAGATAGCAAGACCTACAATGCCAAGGAAAATTGCAACCCAGAACCACCACATTCCATTTCCGGCTGCCGCACCATCAGTGCCCATTGCCGTATCGACTGTATCCGTTGTAGTTTGGGAATATAAAAACGATGGAAGCAATAACAGTTGCAAAAAAAACAGATGGATTTTTTCAAGTATCATGATTCAACCCTTTCGACGTGGTTGGCAGAGATGGGATGTTCATAAGAATAGTTATCGCAAAACTAGTGCCTTTTAATGGCAGCTTTTTATAATGGTAAGAGGAAATGGTGAGGAGACGTTACATTTATTGTGAAGTGTGAGATTTCACTTCCTGTATGAGCGGTGATTGCAGATACTTTCTTTTGACAATTATCCGCCTGAGTGAAAAATAAAGACTGTAAACTACCCATGCAATGATTGTCCCGAAAATAAACCCGCCAAGAATATCTCCTGGATAATGAACCCCTGTATAAATTCTTGAAAAACCGATTAAGCTGGCGAAGATCATAAAATACAGTATCCGTTTCGGATAAAAGAGTGTCAGAAGCATTGCCTGGCCAAACATATTCGTTGCATGGGCGGATGGAAATGAAAATGATCGTTTTTTTCCAAGAAGGTAGTTACATCCATCAATGAGGATTTCCGGATGGCAGGGTCTCTGGCGCGAAAATAAGGGTTTAAGTATTCTGACGGAAATTAGATCTGTTAAAGAGACGGTAATAATTGCCAAAATGAGGATTGTAACAGCTTTTTTCTTTTCTTTTACTATAAATATTGCTGCCGTAATGATTGCAGGCAGGATCCAGTTACGTGCTTCAGTGATCGTTTTGAAAAAAACGTCAAGCCAGGGCGTAGAAAACCAAGTATTCAAAAATATAAACAGATCTCTGTCTACTGAAAGTGCGAGTTCCATCATTACATTACCCTGCAGACGGTTTGCTTTCGTACCATATTAACTTTGCCGTTATGGAACCGAACTTGATTTTTGACTTAATTAAAACTGGAAGACGTCTGGAATCGTCGGAAATGAATACCTCAAGCTTATCTTTGCGGTTGAACGTTTTCCCATCACCGGCAAGTGATGGTTCCAGGCGCAGACAGTTAAAAAGCCCGGCATCAACCTTGATATTCTCCTTCGAGGTACATCTAATACGAATCGGATGAATTTTTGAATCGGTATATGTTTTCAGGGTGAAGGTATCGCCCGGAGATGTTTTTACCGATCGGACATAGTATAATATTGATAAAAAATCATATACATACTCTTCGGTTTCTACAGTTTTAATTTTTTTTTCCTTGACATGTATTTTACCTGCATCTTTATCAAAAAGCATCCAACGGTCAGCCTTGTATTTTTTCCCTTCACGCAGATGCTGTTCAAAAAAAATCGGATATAGCCCGTCTGCATCGATTGTTGAAAGTATGTAGTCACGCATTTTATAGAATGCGCTTACAAAATTATTGGAGAGCGCTTTTCCTCCAAGAATAATGGTATTATCGACAGGGTTGAAGTCTGTCGATAAAATTATATAACCAGCTTTGATTGGTCCCCAAGCAATATCATACACAAAGGTTTCTTTTCTTTTTGTGTGGTTTTCAATTTTGCGTATGGAACGATTACCAGAAGAAAAATTATATTCGTTTTTTACAGAATCTATGAAGGTGCTTGAAAACGGGAGGTTATCAACTTCTTTTGATGTTACTTTCCAATCGATATCATTTTTTTCAGCTGCGTGAGCAGGGACTACGAAAAAAATAATGAACGCAAGAAGAATTGAACCTGAAATCTTTTTGATGAAATGAAACATTCTTACACTCGCCAATCGTCTCTATGGTAGTGAGACTTTTAATTAATTATTTCTTTATACTATACGAATTAGAATCGTAAACTGATATAAAAAATCAAAAACTCCATACAAAAAATCACCAAACTGTATCAGCAATAAAAAAGCCTGCACCTGAAGGATTACAGCAATCGATGAAGGTATAGGCTGATTGTATTGTAGATCTAAGACGATTTTGATTTCAGAATATTGTTATATGCTTGTAATTTTACCGCGCTGAAATTTATCCAGATCACTTTTTACCATGATTTCTACAAGCTGCTCGAATGTTACCGTTGGTTTCCAGCCAAGTTTTGTTCGGGCGCGGGTTGAATCACCAAGTAACTGTTCAACTTCTGTTGGGCGATAGTACTTGGAATCGATTCTTATCAAAACTTTTCCACTGTTCTTATCTCTTCCAATCTCATTAGCACCCTTGCCTTCCCAGACGATGGGCATGTCGAGCATTGTGAATGTCTTTTCAATAAATTCCCGGACCGTATGCATCTCACCCGTTGCAATAACGTAGTCATCAGGTGCCTGCTGTTGAAGTATCAGCCACATTGCATTTACATAATCGGGCGCATAACCCCAGTCTCTGAATGAATCTATATTACCCATATAGAGGCAATCTTTTTTTCCGGTTTTAATTGCTGCGGCGCTGAGTGTAATTTTCCGGGTCACAAAGCTTTCACCACGACGTGGTGATTCATGGTTAAATAAAATACCATTTGATGCATGAAGGTTATATGCCTCACGGTAATTTATAACAATCCAGTATGCATACAGTTTTGCAACTGCGTAAGGAGATCGGGGATAGAAGGGAGTTGTCTCTTTCTGAGGTACTTCCTGGACCTTACCATAGAGTTCCGAGGTAGATGCCTGATAAAACCGGGATGTAATACCCGCTTCCTTTATTGCATCAAGAAGCCGTAATGTTCCAGTGGCATCAACATCTGCAGTATACTCGGGAACTTCAAAGGATACACGTACATGAGATTGCGCTGCAAGGTTATAGATCTCTTCCGGTCGTACCTTTTCCAGAATCCTGTTCATGTTACTGCTGTCAGACATATCTCCGTAATGAAGAAAAAGGCGTGTACTTTTTCCATGCGGATCTTTATAAATATGTTCGATTCGGTCGCGGTTAAAACTGCTCGAACGACGAATTAAACCATGAACTTCATACCCCTTTTCCAGAAGAAGTTCTGCGAGATAGGAACCATCCTGCCCGGTGATACCTGTGATGAGTGCGGTCTTTGCCATGAAAACTCCTTGAATTTAACTGAATGTATGTTAAAAATAATAATAGGCACCTTCAAGGTGAATTAATTTCAGGTGGATTATCGTTCGAATCCACAAGTAGAATTGACTTGATTGTCCCCGATCTCTATTTTTAGGTATATGAAAAATAATACTGAAGAATTTGTTACTTTTGAGCCCAAAGAAAAACCCTCTGAAGAAAAAAGCCAGGGGATATTCTGGATTGTTCTGCTATTTCTGGTCGCATTTTTTTTCTGCTTTGGTGCTGCTGCAGGAGCAAGGTTTTTAAATCAGCTCTATATGACGCTCCCATCCGTTACGCAGATGCAGAATATCGAACAGGCACTTGTATCCAAAGTGTATTCTGCAAATAATAGTCTATTACATGAGTTTCACATTGAGCGGCGATTCTGGGTTCCGCTTGAAAAAATTCCACCGGCGCTTGAAAGTGCAGTTATTGCAATTGAGGATCGCCAGTTCTATAATCACTGGGGGGTAAATCTTAAACGTATTTTAGGCGCTGCATTCGTTGATCTGGTCCAGAAGCGTATCGCCCAGGGAGCCTCAACACTTACCCAGCAGCTGGCTCGAAACGTTTATCTTACATCAAAACAGACAATCATAAGGAAAGTAAGAGAAATCTTAACTGCTGTCCAACTTGAAAGTTGCTATACAAAAGAAGAGATTGTCGAACTCTATCTCAATCAGGTCTATCTCGGAGCGGGAGTTTACGGTGTCGAGGCTGCCGCACAGCATTATTTCAGTAAACATGTGCAGGACTTGACACTTGATGAGTGCGCTCTGATCGCTGGAATGATCCAGTTACCGGAACGGTATCGTCCTGATAAAGCGGCAAATATCGAAAGAATTACCGCGCGACGTAATACTGTGCTGAGAGCAATGAAAAAAATGCATGTAATCCAGCAGGAAGATTTTGATCGATCGGTTTCAATTCCGGTTAAAGCAAACGTCCAGGTTTCAAAAAGTCGTATCGGATCCTACTTTATCGAAATGGTAAGAAAACAGGTCGCTGATAAGTATGGTGATGATCTTCTGTATAATGGCGGATTACATATTTATACTACCCTTAACGAAGTAGCGCAGGATTCTGCCGAACGTGCTGTTGCTGATGAAGTGGTTAATCTGCAAAGACGACTCAACCGCATTTTTCTTGACAGTACTCATATTGACAAGCAACTTAAAATACCTCGTGATAAATTTCTTAATTCATTTGATTCTTTGTATGCGCTCCGGGAGGAAGAGTATTCGAAATTGCCTGATTCGGTAAAGCTACGACAGGCTCAGATGGCTGTTGTGGCAATTGATGCTGCCACGTCTGCGATCCGGGTGTTGATCGGGGGACGCAATTTTGATGAAAGTAAATTCAACCGGGCTCTCTCTGCACGGCGTCAACCGGGGTCTTCATTCAAACCGATTGTCTATACAGCCGCACTGGAAAACGGTTACCATCCAGCATCAGTGGTTCTGGACCAGCCCATCACACTAATGACCGATGAGGGGGAGTGGCGGCCGGAGAATTATAACCGGGTATTTAACGGACCGATTTCGATCAGAGCTTCACTGGCGAAATCTGTAAATCTTGTCGCGATTCAGATACTTACGAAAGTCGGTCCCGCTGTGGTCGTCGATTATGCACGGAGAATGGGATTCCGTCACACGATGAACCCCGTGCCAGCTCTGGCAATTGGTGCCTGTGAAACTACGCCGATGGAACTTGTCAATGCCTACCAGATCTATGCAAATCATGGCGTTATGGCTGAACCTTACTGCATCGAGAAGATCGTCGATAAAAACGGAAGAGTTCTCGAGGAGCACCAACCAGAGGAAAAGGATGTGCTTTCCGCAAGAACTGCATACCTGATGTGTTCACTTATGCGATCGGTTGTGTGCTGCGGAACCGGTGCATCAATACCGGGGCTTGGCTTTACAAGACCGGCAGCTGGCAAAACCGGTACTACCAATGATTATTCGGATGCCTGGTTTGTCGGGTTTACACCTCAGGTCGTTTGTGGTGTCTGGTCCGGTATTGATGAACGGCGCTCTCTGGGTAATGGTGTTACTGGCTCAGTTACCTCCATTCCTGTCTGGGTACGCACCATGAAACCGCTTCATAATAAACTGCCTGTTAAAGATTTTGCAGTTCCCGATGGGATAAAAACTGAAAAAATATGTAAAGAATCACATAAGATAGCTCTTCCATCCTGTCCTAAGGTGGATGTGGAATTTTTCTTTGCAGAAACGGAACTGGACACCTGTGATGTGCATGGTGGCGGCGGCGTGCGAAAACCGAGAAATATGATCAAACTGTTTAGTGGACAGCAGTCAAATGCCCCGAAAAAATCGAAAGAGACGAAAAAGAAACGTCCTCTGATGTTTTAACAGGATTATGGAACAGAATTCGTTTAAGACAGGTTTCTTTTCACATCCAATGATATCTTTTACTATCAGCACTATAACAACCGGTATGAACATCGATTGCATCCGGTGCGTAATTTTGTGCCCGGATAATCAGGAAACCCAAACAGATTCATCAGACGATTTTATTAACGCCACCGGGGTGCGGATATGCCACTATCTCGATGGGGCTCACGATGATTTCACTGATATTAATCTGGATTTCACCGGATTAACCAATTTCCAAATTCGTGTACTGGAAAATGCACGGAAAATTCCACGGAGCAGTTGTGTAACCTACTCTGAGCTTGCAAACCGATCCGGATACCCTGATGCAGTCAGAGCGGTTGCATCAGTGATGAGAATGAACAGATTTCCACTGATTATTCCTTGTCACAGAGTAGTACGAAAAGATGGATGTACCGGTGGGTATTGCGGGCAGCAGAGCGGAAACATGGCTGAATTGAAACAAAGATTGCTTTCGATTGAATGCCGTATCGACAATTATTAATTGTCTCATAATACAATAAACAGGCCTTCATTTCGCAGTCGGTATCGGCAATCCAAAACTATAGTTTTTGAGGATCGGTCCCGAATCTGTTTTACCGACAGCAGCCGGTAACTAGTATCAAAAAAAGTGCCGATAATTATGAGATCGTTATTAACTGGATCTCAAAAAGATTTTTAAAACTTTATAGAAAGCGCCTTTATGAAAAATTATATACTTGACACAACAATTTTACTGTATGATGCTCAGGCGATATTCAGTTTTGGGAAATCAAATGTAATCATCCCGATACCGGTGATTGAAGCGATCGATCATTTCAAGCGGGATGTGAGCGAAATCGGACGCAGCGCCCGCCAGACATCACGCATTCTTGATGAACTGCGTCAGAAAGCTCCGGTTACATCAGGGATTACATTAGATAATGGTGGCAAACTGTATGTGAGGATAAGTTCCGGTGCGGCTACGCATCGTCTTCCTGATGAACTTCGGGACAGAAATCGTGACAATCTCATTCTCGCGATTGCACTTGATGTAAAGGAGCACGCTAATGGTGTTCCAACAATTTTTGTAAGTAAAGATATTAATCTGAGGATTAAGGCTGACGCATTGGGGCTCGATGTTCAGGATTACGAGTCCGACAAAGTGGATATCGAGGAACTTTACTCAGGATTCTGTACCGTTAATGTTTCACCCGCAGATATTCGTCAGTTTCGGGAATCTGGCTCACTACGTCTGGAGGGTGAGCTATATCCTAACCAGTACGTTATGCTGCAGGTACAGAATGAACCCAAGGTATCCGCGATGGGACGCTACAATGCAGTCCAGAAAAAGATTGTTCGTCTGTACACTGAAGGCAGGGAAGGGATGTGGCGAATTTCTCCACGAAATTCTGAACAGGTATGCGCGATGGATGCACTGCTCAATGATGAGATTCAACTGGTGACACTGGTAGGAAAAGCAGGTACTGGTAAAACGCTGCTTGCGGTTGCTGCGAGTTTATTTAAGACTGTTGATGAAAATATCTATTCGCGTATACTCGTTTCTCGACCGACGCTCCCGATGGGAAAAGATATCGGATTTCTTCCGGGGACTATTGAAGAAAAACTGACACCCTGGATGTATCCGATCGTAGATAATGTTGAGCTTATCATGCGTAAGGAAAATCGTTCGGCACGACATATACGAGGATTTAAAGAACTTGTTGATATGGGGATCCTTGTGATCGAACCACTGACATATATCCGGGGAAGGTCAATACATAATCAGTACCTGATACTTGATGAGGCTCAGAACCTGACACCTCACGAGATCAAGACGATCATAACCCGTGTAGGCGATGGGACAAAAATCGTTGTTACCGGTGATCCGTATCAGATTGATAACCCGTATATTGATTCGTCAAGTAACGGGCTTACCTATGTTGTTGAAAGGTTCAAGAAACAGGAAATCGCAGCACATGTAACGTTTACAAAAGGTGAAAGATCGAAGCTGTCGGAGCTTGCTGCGAATCTGCTGTAGTAATCGACAACACTATCGCACATCAACCGGCAAATCTCTTCTTGCGGCAGCAGCAACAGCAAGTATATCGCATCGTTCATTTTCCGGGTGCCCGTTATGACCCCGTACCCAGTTGAATTTTACGGTGTGAATTTTTGTAAGTTTTAAAAGCCGTTCCCAAAGATCAACGTTGAGTGCTTTCTCCTTGCTGTTGCGCATCCATCCGTTAGCTTTCCATTTTGCTGCCCAGCCTTTTTCAATTGCGTTTACAAGATACTGGGAGTCAGTGACAATGGTGACATCACAGGGTTCCTTGAGTGCCTCAAGTCCCGCGATTGCCCCCATAATCTCCATCCGGTTATTGGTTGTATTGCGAAACCCACCGGACAACTCTTTTTCTGTATCGTCACACTTGAGAATAACGCCATAACCCCCCGGACCGGGATTACCTGAACAGGCGCCATCGGAGTAAATTGTTATTTTTTTCATCGCATCTTTCTAATTAATATTGTACTGAAACGGATATATTACCCTTATGGTAAATGTTTTTCTTGTCAATGCTGCTTAACCATTCGGCAGATCGTGATGTTGAGCTGAATCGCGTATTGGAGTACGCAAGCTCAAGCAGGATTGCATCTGAAACAATCATTGTCGCACCTGCTGTAAACATGTGAACATCATCGGTACCTTCAATTGTGTTAATTTCATCAATGATTAATTTTTCCCTTTGATATTCCGCATAGGGGAACAGGTCGGATTGCTTCCAGCTGTATCCGCCTCTTATAAGTGCATTTGTTTTCGGGATGGGAATCTCGATTCCGGCACCGGCACCAGCTTTCCAATGTGAAAGGTCACCATCATCGATTTCCGGATTGGGTGATCTGAACTGTGCATCTGCGCTTATAGTAGAGAATGGAAAGGTATAGGCGAGCCCGAAAGCGCCGCTGAGTGATGATTTTAGGGTCCCATTATATTTATCGGTACCGAAAGCATCCGAAATTTTATTGTAGTACCGGATCGTTTGTGGAATTTCGATGCGGACACCGCTTGAAAAATTATCAGTTATTTTATACATACCGCCTAACCTGATATCAAAGCCTGTATAGCGGGTTTGCGACCTGACATCCGATCCGTCATCAAGAAGATGCCCGTTTTTTGTATAAGATAAAATTGATTTTGTCGCGGTAGAATTCCCATAAATAAATGATGCCGATAAACCAAAGCTAAGACGTTCTGCTACTTGCCAGCCGGCAGCACCAGTGAACAGCCCGAGTTTACCATGAATATTTTGTTTAAAATCCTGATAAAAAAGTGCATCGCCTGGATAGAGTATAGCTGAATCATTTACCAGCGTGTGAATTCCAAGGTAGGTGTCGTGTCCTTTGAAACGTTGAAGATCATTAAAACTGTATGGTGTTGAGTAGCCAAAGGCAAATGTCAATCCACCCTGTTTAGTTGGAATCGATCTGACCAGCCCGGCGCTCGAAAAATGGATGGAACTCTTGGGAAAATCGGTTGAGAAGGTTCCCAGTTCAGTAGTACTCATTGATGATGTTACCCCAAGACCGACATGGATTTCACGTGAAGGGTTAAACGCGAGTCCGGCGGGGTTCCAGAAAACAGCGGAGTAGTCAGTGGCCCGAGCTGTATAATTATTTCCCATACCAAGGGCTCGTGCACCGATTCCATCTACTGTTACCAGAGGAGTTTCTGCAAAAACGGATGTTATGATCGCTCCAGCTAAAAAAAGAGTCTTCTTCATGTTTTATCTACTCCTCGTGGATCTGATATTTCTCTGTTTGGTTGTACCCTGATCACTATTACCCGGTGGCGGCGATTGTTGCTGTGATGGCGGCGAAGTTTTTTGTACACTACCACCACCTGAGGGTTGTTGTTGAACTGGTGGTGGTGGTGCCTTCTGAGCGGAAGTTCTCGATGATGACCCGGTAATAGGGGCACCGGAAGGCGACGATTTTTGACCACTGCTGTTACTACTCGTTCCGGAACTGCCAGTGTGTGGTGAACCACCTGAATGATACTGATTATTATAATAACGATTGCCACTGTTATATCCATGACTACGATGGTGAAAATTATCATAGTAGCGGCAGCAGCCGCATGAAGGGTCATAATTATAATAGCGCGGACAACGGTTATAATCATACCAGTAAGGATCGTTGCGGTACCACCATGGGGTATTGTTATAAAAAAGCCATGAACGCGAATAGTATGAGTCGTAGCATTGGAGGTGAGGGTTTCCAAACATGTCCCGCACCCATACACAGGTTTCCTTCTCCCTGCTCACGATCGTGTCTACCTCACGAATCACTTTTATGGTATCACCAGTAGCTGAGTCCACCATTGTCACAGGCTCATTTGACGGCAATGCCGATTCCATTGTTACAAATTGAGTGTAACAACCCGGAAGAAGAAAGATGATTACTGATAACAGTATGAGCGTACGCATATTGTTGCTCCTCTTAGTAGAACGTTTAATCGATTCTGACACTCATAAAAATAACCTGTGCCCGACTCTTTAATGTACAATTAATCCGATCCGGTCTCTGGAAATATTTTAACAATCCTGTTTTATTAGATTGTTGTATAGACGATTTGTTACAAAAAAACGCTCAGGGTATAGCTGATGAATTAACGATTAATCTATTTTATCGTTATGAAACTTTTAATTGAAGGAGTGATTTGTATGAAGTGTGGTTTTACATATCTGGCGGTATTTGTCTTATTTGCGAGTTCTTTTACCCAGGCATCTGATCAGTCGGTTAAAATCAAGATTGGCCCGGTCTGGCCACGTGCTCTTTTTGGAAATGATAACTCAATAGCCTGGGATGCATCGATAGTCTCAGGGAAAACCTTTGATAACAGGGTTACGATTGGCGGAGGAATCGATTTTCTGTGGAACTATACCAGCAAAGAGACCCGGGTAAATAAAAATTCATACAGGGTTGATATGGAGGAGAAGACATTTATGTTTCCAGTGTCAGTATATCTTTCTCTGACACCATTACCCGATCTAAAAGTTACTCCATCTCTGAATGGTCAATTGGGTCTCAATACCATGTACTACTCAAGAGATGAACGCAAAAAAGATGTTTTAACTCCCGATTCCGGACTTGTTGATGAAAATGGATGGTATATGGGGGTGTACTGGAAACTTGCAGCCGATGCAATCCTTACACTCAGCGAAAGTACCGGTTTTTTTGTTGGTTTGGAGTATCAGCACTCCAAACCAGTAATGCTTGGTGATGGAGATGATGATTCAAGAGTACGGAGGAATATGAGTGGTCTGGGGCTGCGGTTTGGTCTGAATATTATTCGATAATGGCAATAAATTTATGAAAATCGTGCTGCAACGTGTAAAAAAAGCGTGTGTCATGGTAGATGGAAAATGTGTGGGTGAGATAGGGAAGGGGCTGCTGCTTCTTCTGGGTGTTCACACTGACGATACGGTGCGGGAAGCAGAGTATCTTGTTGATAAGTGTGTTAACCTCCGGGTTTTCTCTGATGCAGATGACAAGATGAATCTTTCACTGGCTGATAGTGATGCTGAGGTACTGGTGGTTTCGCAGTTTACCCTGTATGGAAATTGCAGTAAAGGCA
The DNA here is from genome assembly GCA_016929595.1 of Chitinispirillaceae bacterium. Classification (GTDB taxonomy): domain Bacteria; phylum Fibrobacterota; class Chitinivibrionia; order Chitinivibrionales; family Chitinispirillaceae; genus JAFGIN01. The sequence continues at coordinate 2,842 of JAFGIN010000175.1, read as the reverse complement.
GGCGCCCTTCGTTTGTGGAGGCTGCTCCGCCGCTCAAAGGTAATGAGCTTTACACCTATTTTGTCGAAATGATGAAAACAAAATGCCGGTATGTCGCCACAGGTATTTTCGGTGCAATGATGGAGGTTGAATTGATAAATGACGGACCGGTGACACTGGTGCTTGAGAAGCTTGCGGAGGGGAAACAGTAATTCCTCTGATGGAAATCTGGGATGATGCAAAAACAATATGGGGGTTAAAGGCTTCAGTCTGGGCGGTGTAATGAGCTTGCCGAATGTGTCATCCCGAGGGCGGAAGCACATGTGCACTCAGCCTGCATGCGGGCACATTCCTGAGACACACGGTATTGCGCTTCCAATTTATTACCACAACTGGAACAACGATACTCAAAAATTGGCATAAAGATTTCCTTAAAAAATTATTTTTCAAATGAAATGAAAATAATACGGGACAAAGGGAGCTACTAAATATATATTGTAGTTGTGTAGCTAATTATTTATCGCCCAATTCAGGGTTTGTGCTTACACAGACTCGCTCACTGAATAACAATCAGCTAAGACGAATCATTTCCGCCAATCGATCTGTCCTGCTCATTCTGTTCCCTGATGCGTGTCACTAAACACTTTTAACAAAGGATAGAAATGAGTTTTTCGTCATTCGGGCTACCCGAAAAGTTACTTCAGGGCATCTATGCCGCCGGTTATTCCGCACCCACCGAAATTCAACAAAAATCAATACCATCAGCATTAGAAGGAAAAGACATCCTGGGCTGCGCTCCTACCGGAACCGGCAAAACAGCGGCTTTCATGCTGCCAATATTGACTCGTCTGATTAATGATCCCCAGCAGGTACGGCCAGGATACCCGCGTGTTCTCGTTCTTGCCCCAACTCGCGAACTTGCTCAGCAGGTTGCTGATTTTGTAAGGCTTTATGCATCATCTACCAGAATTACATCAACTGCGATCTATGGTGGTGTCAGCTATAACAATCAGATTCGGGATCTGAAATCCGGTGTTGATATCGTTGTGGCAACTCCAGGGAGATTACTGGATCATATGGAGCAGCATACGATTAACCTTTCCAAAATTGAAATACTTGTGCTGGATGAGGCTGACCGTATGTACGACATGGGTTTTATTAAGGATGTAAGGGCTATTGCATCACGAGTTCCCAGGAACCGTCAGACATTACTTTTTTCAGCGACAATGCCCTACGAAATACGTAAATTAATTTCAGAACTTCTCAGCTCTCCTTTATTTGTGGAGGTTGCAAGTTCTACCAACGCAACAGAGCTTGTTGCTCAACATTTCTTTTCTGTTTCACCAACATCCAAAATGGATCTTCTTGTGGAGATGCTCAGAAATGAAGAGATCGATACAACTCTGGTTTTTTCTCGTACTCGTCATGGAGCGGACCGGATCTGCAAACGTCTCCAGCGTGAAGGTATAAGTTCCTCTGCAATCCATTCCGACAGATCGCAAAGTCAGCGTCAACGTTCCCTGGATGGTTTTAAAAGTAAAGCGTTCCAGGTACTTGTCGCTACCGATCTTGCCGCAAGAGGGATTGATGTCGAGAAAATTTCCTGTGTTATCAACTATGATACACCGGCCTGCGCTGAAGACTATATTCACCGGATCGGAAGAACCGGACGTGCAGAGCAAAAAGGAATTGCAGTGACCTTCGTTACAAACGAAGAGTCTGGAAATGTTAAGAAAATAGAATTGGTGACAGGTAAAAGATTTCGCTTGAAAGAATATCCCGGTTTTGAGGTACCAAAACAGGTTGTGGAATCAAATGCTGGTAAACCATCCTATTTACAGCGAAAAGCAAAATATTACCGAACGCCAAGATTTGCCTGATTGAACACGTGGTAGAGTAAGTAATAATGAACTTGCTTCGATTATTAATGCCTCTTTCAGGGGCATTTTTTTTATCCTGTGGTATAGTTGCGATTAAACCCATCGTGACAGTACCTGATTATCAGGTTTGTGAGTCAGTAAAAGATGTCAGCTTCTCAATTACCCAGATAGAAAAAAACGTCAAAAGATATAACCCGGTAGAATCACCAGTCATTCTATTGAATACAAATTGGGGAAATCCTCTGAAAACATTAAAAGTATTCAAATACTATGAAAATGGAGCAATGAAATATCTTCTTCTGTTTCATGTGCGGGAGAGAGCCGGAGAGGATATCAGTAGTTGTAACAAAATGGAGATCGTTTCAGGTATAGATCGCACGCAAATCGATATAGTACAGGATGCTTCAGTTTTTATTGCGGATATATCAGATCTGTATTTTTATGCTTTTGTTACAGAACCATTATTTAAAAAAATGATACATTCACCAGAATTAACATTTGTAGTTGCAACCTACGAATTTCAGATGAACACCGAATGCATGTCGTTACTTGCTTTCTGAACTGTAATAATGATTGATAATAGTATTTAGAACCTGTTCCAAAAAACTTGTTTTTCACTATTCTCAATACCGGCCCTCTGTTTGCGCCGTCTTCTGAAGTCACATACTAAAGGGAGGCAGAGGATTCAAAAAATCAGAATTGTATTTTATTGCTAGTAGGTATATAACAAGTGATCAGTGTAAACAAAGAGTTGCACGGAAAATTTTAAAACATTGCAGTATTACAGTTCAAGTTCTTGAATTACATTGAATTATAGTAAGTCAATTTTTAGATGTTTATACATAGCGACATAGTATATCGCGAATAGATCTGATTTTCCCCCATCCGCCTTCGGCACCTTCCCCCGTTAACAGGGGAAGGATGGGATAGGGGTTGTAAAAATGTAAGGGTATAAATAATCGCAACTATTGATGTCGTCATGT
>JAFGIN010000174.1 GCA_016929595.1 Chitinispirillaceae bacterium | reverse complement strand
TGAGTCCCGAATGAATCCCGATCCCGAATGAATCCCGATATTTTCATTCGGGATCGGGATTCTTAGGGGGGAACGGGGCTGTAAAGCCTCTGACCTACCCGGTGTGTGAATGTTCCGGGTACGAAAAACCAAATAAAATGCGCGACTCAAGACAGAAAAGATGAATAAAATTGAAAATGAATGTCAAAAAGAAAAAAATAGAAAAAGTATTATTAAAATCCAAAAGTAAACATTGGGCAATTAGACTTAAACCATCTTTTCCTGATAAGGATACTTTTGATGGCATTGTCTTCTACCGATAAGAATAATGGAACTGTTACAGCATGGCAGGCTCCGGGTTCCTCATCGGCAGCCCCCCTTTTTGTTCTTTTTGCCCATTTTTAATGACAGCGCATCCAACGTACCTGACAGCACTATTAATGCACACGACAGCGCATTGATTGCACACGACAGCAACTATCGTGTACCTGACAGCACGTTATTTACACATTACAGCTACGTTTTTGCACTTGAAAGCAGTTTTATTGCACAATTGAGGGGGGAATAAACCTGTTTACGAGCTCGTTACGTGATTCGCATTTCGTCTCATCCACTTCGAATCCAGCTCAGTGCACCGAAGGCACTCGAAGGCTGCGGACCTGAGGTAAGTGCAGAGTAAAGAGTACGGAGAAAAATTACGTGTCAATTCCAGGTTCTATCTCCTGCACCTTTCCAAGTGCGGCAATGAAATTTTGTAAACAGGTATTCCAGCCAGGTATGTTTCCCAGTAATCTCTGATTGAATTCTATCTCTAGTCCTGCATACTCATCGCCTGTAAAATGTTTGCGCAGCCATGTTGTTATACCATCAGATATTCCTCTATAGGGATAGTTATAACGTACTTTCAGTTCCGGAGCGATCCGGGCGAGTTCTGTTTTCATCCGGGAAGCAAATAGGCGTTCATCTATACGCGATGGATCATAAAGCAGACCGATGTCAGCATCACGTTTTACTCCGTCAAGAACAGGCGTGAACGAGTGTATAGAAAGGTGCAGCACACTGGATTTTTTCTGAACTATCTCTGTAATACTTGTTTTGATATCATTCCTGTATGGTATGTAAAACTTTTTTTCAAGAAGTTCAAGAACTTCGCTATCGAGCTGGCGCGAGTACCGGGAAAATCGCTGTGGATTTTTTTCACTTCGGTTCAGATCGACAGCAAGTCGGGTATACTTTCCATGTATCAATGTAGCTCCGGTTGCTTCTGCAATTCGTTCTGCTGCATCGAGTGCCCCCTGATCATATGACCGATGTGATCGTAACAATTGTACCTTTTTTTCCAGGATTGTCCGGAGCTGCTCTGGTACGAGATTCGAAGCGTGTTCACAGCTGATAAACAGATTATGCATACGGTTTGTTGTCACGGAGGCAATCACAGAGTTTTTTATTAAGTAAAGTCAACTGCTCCCGTGATGGGTGTGAGCCACTTTTCGAAAGAATACGTTTCGCAAGCGTCCCATGGGAAAATAGTGTCCGTAGTCCATTGTGAGCAAAATGATTTTCAGGGAGAATGTCCCGGGCAAATGTTTCCCAGATGGTTAAAGCATTCATTGTGGTGATTCCTTTTAATCCTAAGGCCTGAAGATAATCGCTATTTGTAATTGTTGCGGAACAGCCGGACCGGATGGTTTCAAGAAGGATTTTTTCGAGTTCAATTTCAGAAAAGACTCTTTGCTGGTTAAAACTGCTAATCTTTTCGAATGCAAGTGCCTTTATCGTTTCGATTACCAGAGCGCAAACAGCAATATCGACCATCGGACACTCCTGAATGTCCATCAGTCTGATTTCAATAGCCATCCGCTCGAAGCGTGCGATAGCACCACGTGAGTTGAGCCATTCATACTGGAGAATGCGTTCCGGATCGAATGGTGCAATCTGGCGGTACATGGGTTGAAGAATGACACTCTCGTATTCATCACGCGAAAACACCGGTTCAGGAATAACATGTCCTGTCATCAGCGGCAGTTTTTTCTGGTTTTTACGATAAAATACAAGACGGTTGTCAAGGAGTCCTGTAGCTCTTCCTTCGACAATCGGAGTGCTTGCGCACAGTGCTGGTAATAATGGCAGTACCAGTCGGATTGCCGTATGCAGTCTGGCGAACTCATTATCGTTTGAAAAAGAGATGTTACAATGGATACTCTGGAGGTTAGTCCAACCATGACCCTGACAGTTGAAGATATGATCAAATGTTTTGTAAATATCTTCATCATCCACAGGCCAGAGCAGACTCTCGCGGAGCGGATCCATGAATGGGTGCATGCCTGATGGCATGAGCCTGCAATCGTATTTTTTCAAATGATCATTGATCGAGTCGACCTGCTTATGAAAATCTGTTGAGAGTTCATTAAGACTGCCTGCCGGTTCTATGTTTTTCAGCTCGATGACATGCCGTGCCAGTTCATTTGACCAGCCGATTGTGCCGCAGTCATACCTGTAAGCGCCTTTACCGGCTGCATCCGCAAGCAATTTATCAGCGATACCGGATACTGCTGTTGAACATTGATCAACGATCATATATTCCAGTTCGATCCCGTAACCTTCAAAAAGGCGGTATATCGGGTTCATTGATGAAATCCCCTCTGCTGTTGTTCTATACTGCGTAGAAAGTAGGCGGCCAGTGAATCGTAGAGATGGTCCTTTAAAATCTGATCTTCAACACCGGAATCCAGACTCGGGTTATCATTGACTTCAATGACAACAATAGTCCCGTTGTAATCTTTAATGTCAACGCCATAAAATCCATTGCCGATTGGTGCGGTTGCCCGCAATGCATATTTTACCGCCTCCGGCGGTGCCAGCTCAACAGGGATCGTTTCCCATTTACCACATTGCTGTCCACTGGATGCGTTCCAGTTGTAAATCTGCCAGTGATTACGGGCCATGAAATATTTACATGCAAAAATAGCTTTTCCGCCGAGAACTCCTATTCGCCAGTCGAAATCGGTAGGAATGTACTCCTGGGCCACAATAAAATCCGAATGCTCGAAAAAATGTTTTACTTTGTCCTGAAGGTCCTGTTCAGAAGATACTTTTACAACACCTTGAGAAAAAGAGCTGTCAGGAAGTTTCAGAACCAGTGGCAAACCCAGTGTTGGAATTGCAAGATTGATATTCTCCCGGTGCAGGATGAGGGTTTTCGGGGTAGGGACTTTCAATCGTCCAAGCAGTTCGCTTAGATAAACCTTATTTGTACAGCGCAGGATCGAAAGCGGATCATCAACGACCACCAGACCCTCTGCCGATGCTTTCCGTGCGAATTGATAGGTGAAATTATTGACTGCTGTTGTTGCCCGAATGAACAGACCATCATGTTCAACGATATCGCTGAGGTCATCACGTTCGATAATTCGTGTTTCAAGGTCAAGCTTGTCAGCTGCGTGAATGAATTTTTTCAAAGCTTTTTCATCAGAAGGGGGAGATTTTTCTTTTGGATCAACAAGTATGGCAATAGAGTAGAGCTTGCGTGTCAGATGTGATGTGTAGACCTTTCTGCCCGAGAAGTAATCACGTGCAAATTGCTCTACATAGGGCATGTGATGTGCAGGGATATCTTTAAACGAGATGGTCGAAACTTTCTGCAGTTGCCATCGCTCTTTGAAAATGAAAAACGCCCGAAGCAAAGGCGATTCAAAAAGTGTGTACAGCGCTCTGCAGAGCGCATCATACTGCTTTGACAAATTTTTGCCAAAGTAAATACTTATCGTGAACTCTTTTGAGGTGATACGATGCAGGGATTGCTGGATCAGGTGGTCGATATCATCCGAAAGAGATTTCGTAATCGACTGCGAAACGGTATCGCGCATTGTTGTTACACTCGGGACCGGACGGTGACCGCGTGCTTCCGCAAGCAATGATACATAATACCCTGCAGCCTGATAACGGTATTGACGACACAAATTATAGACACGTGCATTCCTGGTTTCGGTAAACCTCGGATCGGTAAGGTATTCTCTTGCGGTTACAATTTCTACTTCGGGCAGCTGCAGCGTAAAATCTTCTTCTCTGGTAGTAACAATGAACTTTTTCATTTCTTTCTTATTTTAGGAGTCGCTATGGAATAAAGTTGCCAATTATCACTCAGGATTTTTGTTGGGTTCCAAGGTGCTGTTGCACAAGCATCACGAAAATCAAGGCTGCCACGCAGGAGACCGGTACAAAGACAAGTGAGAATGGTCCGGTTATTTCATATCGATTCCTTAGGTTGAATTATAAGCAGATTTCCATCATAAGTGATAATCCCAAGCATAATGGAGTTTATAAGCTTCTGCATTTTGACTGTATAATAACTATTACTGAACAGCGGGTTGTCATGATTTGGATCGGCAATATGAACATTGTCAGAGTCTGATTCTATATCGGTGATAACAACAAAATGCCCCGTTGGTGTCCCGCGGATATCATCATAGATACTTTTGTGTGTACTCAGTTCCCGTTCTCTGGCGCAATCGTACAGGTAGGTAGCTGAGAGCCCTGTTAAAATAGGGGCACCATTTCTAATAATACCGGTAATAAGTTCGGGAGTAAGATCACAGTATTGCACTTTTCCACCCAGATCCAGATACTCCAGATAAGCGTTTGTGGCAGCGGTAAGCCTTTTACCCTGTTTGTGAAGAAGCTGCTCTGAGAGCTTCTTTCTTATATCAGCACTGGCAGACTGAAACCACGTTGGGTCGAACAACTGAAGATTATATACATACATAAGCGCATCATAACCCCGTTTGAGCGCATGACAAGCCAACAGCACTGCTAAAGTACCTCCTGTCTGCAGCGATGGGACCTCTTTAATGACGTCGCTTAACGGGACAATATCATCATAATAAGAGTAGACAGCATGGAGACAGGTTGGGCCGCAGGTTATATCGTCGGGTTGTTTTTCAATTTTGAAGGGTTTCACAATTACTCTACTGAAATTCAGTAAGTAGTAAGTATACATTGTACAAAACGGTTTTTCAATATTTGATAAGCGATTTTTAAAAAAATAGTATTACCGATAATAGAATGAACGGTCATTGCGGCGGAGTCGAAAGGGTCGTTCATTATGTACCAAACAATTTTTTTCTGAAAATAAAAAACACTGCCCCAAGCAGGCAAAGCCCTGCCCAGATGTAATCTGTAGTAAATTTTTCTTTCATATATAATATCGAAAAAGGGACAAAGATAGCAAGTGTGATCACTTCCTGTATGATCTTAAGCTGCCCGACTGGAAGGATGGTATGCCCGATACGGTTCGCGGGTACCTGAAGAAGATATTCAAGAAGGGCGATTCCCCAGCTGACCAGTGCTGCGATAATCCAGGGTTTGTGAGCAAGGTTACGTAGGTGACCATACCAGGCGAAGGTCATAAAAATATTGCTGCAGGCAAGTAAAATAATTGTTATCAGAATCCGGTTCACAGTCAGTCCTTATAAAAAGTTGATCGTCCCATGAATCCGTGAGAATTGAAAATAAATTATGCTACAACTTCAGATATCCAGAATCCAGAATAAGAAATTCCTGTAAAAAAAGCGCGATTGTATAACCGCGCTTTTATGTTTCAATGATTTTTGCCTGAAATAATCATTTTAACAGAAATCTGCAGGACTGCTGCATTTTGGGGGCGGTGAATACGGCAATGTATGTACCACTGATTGCATGTTTGCCGCTGATAGTCCGGCCATTCCAGCGGAGTTGTTTCACATCAGATGCAAGTTTCTGAATCAATTCACCTTTTAAAGAATAGATTGCGATTGTTCCGTTTGCTGCATTGCAATTTTTAAATGTTATCATACCTGCTCCTGAAGAGAATGCTGAAAAACGCTCTTTTGCGTGAACGAATCGGGGAGCTGTTGTTGTATGCAGAGGAAGTTCTCCTGTGTAAAAACTAATATTGTCAAGAAAAACGCTGGCTCGTGACCCTCCAAGAAGAAACTCGATGCGCGCTATGGCATCCCGGGGAGCGGTAAATTTGTATTCAAGTCGTCTGGATACCGAGGGAAGGTCGATAAGTGTGTCAACTGCGGCAACGGAATCATTTTCAAGCACAACTTTGATTTTCATCGAACGGGTTCCATTGGCATATGTATCAAAAGAAAAGGTGTACTCCTTATCTTTAAGCACCGGAATATCCGATTGTGAAAGAATGATTGAGGAATAATCGGTACCTGGCTGCGATACGCTTAACTTGAATAACTGATCTGAAGCTGACGTTTGACCCTGAGAGTTGTTGAAACTTGTTTTCCATCCCTGAAGATTATTGGTAAAGCTTCCATTGACCACTAGTTCACCTGTTTTTACAGGGGTGCCGAATGCATTGATAACAAATTGAGAACTGGATCCAATGATCGAATCGTTTGCGGCGTTACGGATACGAATAAAACATTTTTCTGAACTTGAGTCCGGCACCAGCCATGATACAACTCCGAGATTATCTATTTTGTCAAATATTTTTGTCCAGCTCACCATATTGTCTGAACTGAATTCAAGATCGATAGTGCTGACATCTTTGGCATGCCACTCAATATTAAATTTTGAGCCTGATTTGAGAATCGATCCCATTGATGGGTTGAAAATGAATACGTTCGCATTTTCCAGCTTGATCAGACTGACATTATCAATAAAGACTTTTCCGGTGTCGTTACCGCAATTGAATTCGATTCTGATATTTCCGGAAGTAGGATACTTCATAATGATTGTATGGCTGTATTTGGTTTTGACTGTCGTAATGTTTACTCCCGCTGTATCACCGCCATATACCGACCATGCCGGGTTGCCATTATCGGCACCGACATTTGCAAAGATTTGACGGTTATGAGTAGCGTAGGCATCATAGGAAAAGCGGTACATTGTCCCGTTTTCAAGTGTGAATCCAGGTTGTTCGAGTTTAACCTGCCACGCTGCTGTACCGGCAGTATCAACAGAAATCACGTATTCATCATTGATATATCTGCCATTTGCGCGTGCCGGAGCATTTGTGCTTAACCTCCAGTCGGTAGAGTCCAGAAAAGCACCATTTTTTACCATCTCCTTTATATCGATAGTTCCTTGTGTTACAATTTTGAATGGTTCGGTTGTATCAGCAACGGTTCCTGAACTGTCACTAACAATGATCAGGCACTCATTCCCTGAAATTGTTGCAGGAATATGCCACCAGAAACTTTTCTGATTCGTTGCTTCAGGTGTAATTGCGTTCCATGTAGCACCTTTATCTGAAGAAAAAGATATTTTAATTTTATTGAGTATACCGCTGTTCTGCCACTCAATTTCACGTTCAGTTCCTGCAATCCAGCGTGTGTCTGCATCCGGTTGAATTACTCTGATAATTGGTTTGGGGTCCTTGACTAAAACAATGCTGTCGATCGAGATACGGGTCAGATTCTTTGATACACCACAATTAAACATTATTCGTCCATTGCCTGTTTGCTTTGAAACAAAAAAACTGGTCGAATATGTTTTCACTGATGTGCCGACAGAAACAATAGCATTGGCAGAATCGGTGAAAAGCAGATTATTGTCTCCCCCAACCAATACACTGATTGCTCCTGAATCGCTGGCGCTAACCTTAAAACTGAGCAGATACCCTTCATTAGCTGCAAGTTCCAGGTTTCTCTGGACTAACTGCGGGGAAGATTGCCCGGCTCCTTGCGATTCGATGGAAATTAAATACTTACCCATCGAAACAGCCCCGGTTGCATGAGCCCCGTTCGATTCGAGTGACCAGTGTGCACCCGTACTGTCGGTGAAATTCCCGTTACGGATCAGATTCTCCTGCGAGAAAAGTGTGCTGGCAAAAAAAATCGTTACCAGAAGTAGTGATGATACTTTGTACATAAATCCCCCAAAGTTTTTAGGTTGAAAAACTATTTGCGAACCTTTAAATCAGTTTATAACAAAACGAAATTTGCGTAACAAAAGCAGGCAGTAAATGGAAATAGAATATCTGTTTATGCAGTACAGAACCGGCCTGATGTCAAGGTTAACAATCTGTGATTGACCCGTTAGTGGAAAAAAAATGGGAGAAGGTTTGCGAAATGAGCAACTTTTTAAAATAGAATTACAGAAGTGTAGCGTTTCGTGTAGTTACATGACAAGAGTAAAGGATGTAAATGTACCCCTCTCATTCCTGAAGAAAAAGAGAATTTTTAAAACGAAGTCAGAATGGATTACGCCGGAGAATCTGCCTTTGAAACAGTTTTACCCATCATCAGGCCGGGATTGTCCACAGTATCTTTGTGGTCCTGATAGTAACTGCAATCCAGGCACTCTTCACAGACAAACTGAAATGAGATCCCTTCAATGAACCCATCCACTATCCAGCAGGGAGAAGTGTTTTGAGTGATCTTCCGGAAGCATTCATTGCATTGAGTTGCGTTTTTGGGATTGTAATCGTTGAAATATTCCCAGCAGTGAGCACGTTTCCTCGCAGCGATTTTCGCAGCTTCAACTTCCTTCTCAGCTTCGTCTTTGAGACGCTTTTCCTCCTCTTCCTGATGAATCAGTTCATTAATTGTACCGAGAGCATCAGAGATATCTGCTTCCATTTGAAGTATTTCGTCAAAATGGAACGATTTAAGAATATTCAGGGTAAAATGATTAGCTCCTGAAAGTATAAGGTGGCCATTGAGTTTTTCTATGTCTTTAAAAATTCTTACAAGCATTCCCATTGCACAGGAATAGATGTTGGTGACTTCAGAAAAGTCCAGGATGAAAAAAAGTTTTCCGCTGGTTTTGACTGTATCCCATACTTTTTCAAGTGCACGGGTTCTGTCGTTATTCAGTGAACCTGTGCATTTTATAATTGCTGCAACTTTACTGGTATCACTGGAAATACTGTTTTTATTGAGCTGAATGTAATAAGCGCACTTTCTGCATTTTGCCAGCTGCTGTTTCTGATCAGGATGGTAGATATTTTTAATAACCCAGCACTTGATCTCTTCCATCGCCTGACTGTCTGTTTCGAAGCTGGTCCAGGCCGGGCAATTTTTTCGTAATTCCTCACTGCATCCGGTAACTTTAAAACATTTCACAAAAATCACTCTCTTTCTTTCCGTATGGTGCACACGTAAGACAGATACAACAAGCTACTTCGGGGCATTTTTTTCAGAAAGAAGTAGCCAGATACGATCCGTTGATATGCAATTAAAAAAATCATAGCCACATTTTTAATTGTACAGATCGTGAGTGCCTGTTTTCGACTGTAATTTATGCTCCGTGTTTTATCAGTGAAACTTAATAACTGCCTAACACCATGTCAAATAAAAAGTCGCATCAGCAATTCCACAACTCTGTTTGCTTTAAAATGGCAGGTATAAGAGTTGCCTTCCATAATTAATAGTAACGATTACAACTATCAAGGAGCAGAATTTTGATGGTACCGCAAACAATTTATTTGCATCGTTTGTTACAACTTGTTTTTATTATAGTTCCTTCAATGCTTTTCTGTGCTCCTCAGGCACAGCAGAATAATCGTCCTGCACGTGGCAGTATAGCTTTTGGCGTAGAAAAACCACCGGTTGAAATTGATTCTCAGGTGATTGAACCGTTCAGGCAGGCGTTTGTGAAGGTCGCACAAAAAGTGGTACCCTCAGTTGTTTCGGTAATTCCGACCAGAATCGATACTGTTCTTTTTTACAGAAATCCTTTTTATCGTGATCCTTTTGGATTTGATGCCCCTGAAGAGGAACCTCGGCAACAGAAACGAAGAATTCAGGGGCTTGGTTCCGGGGTGATAGTTTCTAAAAACGGGTACATTCTAACAAATTATCACGTTGTTGCAGGTGCTGAGGAGATAGAGATCCAGCTCTCCGACAATAGAGTTTTTCCGGGAATCATAGCGGGTCTGGATTCTCTAAGTGATGTGGCGGTAATAAAAATTACCGGCAACGTTCCATCTGATCTACCTGTGGCTTTTCTTGGAAATTCCGAGAAACTGCAGGTTGGGGAGTGGGTTGGGGCAATTGGAAATCCGTTCAGTCTGACTTCGACAATAACGTGTGGAATTGTCTCTGCGTTGGGTAGACGGGTTGGTGCAGAGCTTACCTATCAGAATTTTATTCAGACCGATGCCGCTATAAATCCTGGAAATTCAGGCGGAGCTCTGGTTACTGTTGACGGTGCTGTGATAGGTATCAATACACTGATTTTCAGTGAGACCGGTGGATTTATGGGTATTGGATTCGCGATCCCTGTTAACATGGCCAGAAAAGTAATGGAGGATCTGATCTATGAGGGGAGAGTTATCAGAGGATATGCAGGTATTTCTGTTCAGGAAGTAACACAGCAAATCCAAAAAGCGTTGAATCTTGAATCAACGCAGGGCGCCCTGGTTGTTGATGTACCCCCCGGACAACCTGCGGCAAAAGCTGGATTTCTTACAGGAGATGTAATTATTGCAGTTGGAGAAAAAAAAGTAGAGAATGCCAATGATTTAACAAATATAATTGCATCCCTGAAGCCGGAAAAGGAGGTTTCTGTCACCGTTATTCGAAATGGAAAGAAGGTCGTTCTAAAACTGAAACCGGCCGATCGTGCATCAGAACAGACAACTGAGGGGCCATCCAGACAACAACCGCATCCGCAACGGAGTGATGTTGAAAATAAAACCGGTATTGGTGTACAGACATTAACAGATGATATCAGGACGCAATTGAATATCCCTGCAAATGTAAGAGGTGTTGTGGTATCCAGTATCTCACCGGAAGTGACTGATAGCAGAGCAATGCTTCGTCGTGGAGATGTAATCGTTCGGGTGAAAACCGAACAGAAGCAGTGGCAATCAATTCCTGATGAGCGTGCGTATAGTAATTTTGCTAAAGGTTTGAAAAAGGGGCAGGCGGTGATTTTGCAGGTGCAAAGACAGCAGCGTTCCTTTATTGTGTCTTTCGAAGTTCAGTAGAATTCTCTTTCAATCCAGCTCAGCTGGCTCTATATTTACTATGTACCGGAAAAACCGGAGAAAAGATGAGTATACTATGTACTCATATTTTCTCCGGTTGGGTGTTTTCAGGAGTAGTAATGAGAGTCAAGTTCAGGAAGGGGGCGACAACCGAAAGAGCCCCTGAAAAAGCGATTGAGGAAATGGCTGAGCAGATCGGGATGCCAGATGCTACGGTAACTGCTTTATTTTTATCTTCACACTATGATCTTGATAGTATCAGGCGGCAGATCAAAAAAAAAATTAGTGGTCCGTTGATCTGCTGTACAACGTCTGGTGAGATTACGGATAATGGATATCAGAATAGTTCCATCTGTGGCTTTTCGTTAAGCGGCGATGCTGTTTCTGTAAGTACATTTCCTATTACTTGCATCCGTAATCCAGATCCGCATTCTGTCCAACAGACGATAGGGCAGATAAAGAATGTAATTCAACACGATCGGGAGTTCCATCCTGAGCGCAATTTTTTCGGGGTTTTATTGATAGATGGGCTTAGTGTCAGGGAGGAGCAGATTGCAGCAACGTTTGGAAATGCACTTTCGGATATACCTGTTATCGGAGGGTCTGCCGGTGACGATTTGCAATTTAATAGATGCAGTATATTGATAAATGGTGAATTCATGTCTGAAGCTGCTCTTTTTTGCCTCTTTTCGACTGCACTTCCATTTTCAATTGTTAAGTCACAACATTTTTCAGCTACTGATACACGTCTTGTGATTACAAAGGCAAGACCAAACGAGAGAATTGTCGAAGAAATTAACGGAGTTCCTGCGGCTCTTGAATATTCCCGAATCACAGGTGTTCCATCTGATGAACTCGGCCCGGCATCTTTTTCCCGTTATCCACTTATTTTACGTCATAGCGGAGATATCCATGTCCGTTCGATTCAAAAAATCAATGCTGATGAGAGTCTTACTTTTTTCTGCGCTATCGACGAGGGGGTAGTTCTGCGTGTCGCAAGAAGACAGGACATGTGTGAAGCACTTGAAAAGAGTTTGACACAGGCTGAAACCTCGGTTGGAAAGATTCTCTTTACGTTAGGTTTCGATTGTATTCTGCGGCGGCTTGAGAGCAGAGAATTCAGTTTTGATGAGCGGATCAGGAATATTTTCAGAAGATTTAATACTGTTGGTTTTTGTACCTACGGGGAGCAGAGTAATTCTCTTCATGTAAATCAAACTTTTTCTGGCGTTGTAATGGGAGATTTGTCAGGTGAATGATAGTATTGATGTTGAACTGCGGTGCAGGGAGCTCGAAGAGGAATGTTGCCGGTTACGAAAGATCAATGAAGCATTGATGAATCGTGTTGAACACTGTACTGATGGCGGTGGTTCATCGTTTGCACTTTTTGAGTCAAATCTGCTTCTTCATCGCCAGATCAAGGAGCATACCTCCCGGCTTGAAACGATTAACCATGATCTTCAGCAGCAGATTGTTATACGAAAAAAAACGGAAAATGAACTTAAACTCGAACGGGATTTTGTAGGTGCAATCCTGGATAATGCTGATGTTATGGTAGCTGTTTTTGATCGGAGGAGTATAATTGTACGAGTGAACACCACGTTTCAAAAAGTCATTAAACGTACCAGGGAAGAACTTGTTGGCAGATCATTGAACACTCTCTTTACTATACCGGATAACTATATCAAAGTTCAGAAAATCTTTAATACTGTTATTAACGGACAATTCCCGTATCGGTGGGAGAGTGAATGGGAACTCTGTCCAGGGGAGAAAAAAACAATATCATGGTCAACGACAGCTCTGCTGGATGAAAATGAGGAGGTCGAATTTGTCATTTCCTGCGGCATCGATATTACAGAAAAGAAAGTAGCCGAAGAAACCCGCCGGCTGGCAGAGCAGCGGTATAGAGAGTTGATCGAATTCCTCCCCCAGACGGTATATGAAAGAGATCAGAAAGGGGTTTTTACCTTTGTTAATAATGTGGGGCTGAGGACTTTTGGATACACCAGGGGTGAGTTGAATAATGGTATGGGCTTGTTTGATATCATCGCTCCGGATGATCATGAGAAGGCCAGGACCATTCTTAAAGAGAATAGCTCCTGTAAAGTCGCATCCGTTGAGTTGAATATGTTAAGAAAGGATGGTACGGTTTTTCCCGCGATCGTCTACTCATCACCAATTGATATGCAGGATGATGATTGTAAAGCTCGCAGAGGAATAGTCCTTGATATCTCCAATCTTCGGGATGCAGAAATGAAACTGAATGAATATCGCAACCATCTTGAAGAGCTGGTAATGGATCGTACTGCAGAGCTCTCGAGGACAATCGAACAGCTTGAAATAGAGATGTCTGAAAGAAAAAGAATTGAAAATCTCAACAAACGTCAGCAGGAAAAACTCATTCAGGCAGATAAAATGGCTACTCTGGGTATTCTGGTTTCAGGCATTGCCCATGAGATAAACAATCCGAATAATTTCATACTTCTCAACAGTACAAACCTTCTGGATTTCTGGAAGGATCTTATTCCGATATTAAACAAATATACAGAAATGCATGGGAGTTTTACTATCACCGGTTTGTCTTTTGATGAAATTAAGGCTGATATAGAACCTCTGATCACCGGCATAACTGAAGGCGCTGAGCGAATCCGGAGAATTGTACAGAGTTTAAAGGACTTTGCAAGGAAAGATTCCGGCTGTATGGATCAGAATTTCAATATTAACAATGTTATTGAAACATCAATCATCATTATGAATAACCTGATTAAAAAGTCAACGAACCATTTTTCGGTGGATCTTGATGCTACTGTCCCTGAGATAAACGGCAATTTTCAACAGGTTGAACAGGTGATAATCAATCTGATCACTAACGCATGTCAGGCTTTGACCGACAAAAAGCAGATGATCAAAGTTGTTTCCTGTAATAATCCGGACAACAAAGAGGTTGTTGTTGAGGTGTGCGATCAGGGGAGTGGCGTTGCACTGGAGCATCGAAAACATATTTTAGATCCATTCTTCACTACCAAACGGGACAGCGGTGGTACAGGTCTTGGGCTTTCTATCTCATATAATATTATAAAAGATCATCATTGGGAACTGACGTTTGATTCTGAACCGGGTAACGAAACGGTGTTTCGAATTACAATTCCATATCAATAAGATTACTGAACTGTTTTAAATTGTTACAGTTGTGTTGGTTTTTGATGTAAAACGATACATTACTATCCGGTATCACTCTAAAATAAATTTTGTCGTAAGAAAATATTTAATATCTATAACATTGATTTATTGAAGAGTAGATACTATGTTTCTAATATAAGCATCATTGTGAAGGGTGCAGGATCATAAGTATATGGCAATAGTAAGAGAAATGGCATACGAATTGCTTTAATTTGCAGTGCAGCAAGTTTCAAATGGAAAGGAGTCAGCTATGGATGAGAAGAATATAGTTGATAAGAGATCAATAAAACTTGAAAATGTACTCAGACCCGATTACATAGCATTTCTGGCTGGAAGGCCTCCAAGGGAGAAAGTAATTGGAGCGGATGATATCATTAACTTAAGAATCAATCTTAATACATGCAACACTGTTGAAGATTTTTTAAAAATGAGTTAATAATCCGGGTTAATAGAAAAATGATTAAAAGCCCTTCAGAGACGAAGGGCTTTTTTTTTTACAATCTCAAACCTGAACCGTACGATTCCGGTCGAGTTCAGCTTCGTTGTCAAGTACGGCAGTTTCGTTCATTGCATAGTTGCATTTTTTAAGGCTGAACAATACAATCAAGGTATGTCAGAAAATGCTGCATTAAAAGTACAAATTGATACATCGAGCTATATCGGCCTTGAGATAAAAGGGGTAACTCTGGTCGAACTAGTTGGCCGCGGTGCAATGGGTGCTGTTTTTGTAGGATTTCAAACCTCACTAAAACGCAAAATTGCCGTTAAAATATTTCCGAAAACCAACACGGCTTTACCGTTTTTTAAATTACGTTTTCGTGATGAAGCTGAGACTGTTGCAGTATTGAATCACCCCAATATTGCCCCCGTGTTTGATATGGGAGAGACTGATGAACTCCTCTTTTTAATGATGCAGTTAATTGATGGGGAAGATCTTAAGGAACAGATAAAACATAGTCAGTTAAATCCGATACCATCAAAGCGGATTCTTCCGGCAGGGTATGTAATTGATATAATTATAAAAATACTCGATGCGCTCGATTATGCTCATCGGGAGGGGGTTATTCACCAGGATATAAAACCGGGTAATATTCTCATAGAGCAACGAAGTACCAGGCCTCTTCTGGTTGATTTCGGGATCGCGCACAGTGCAATTGCTGAAACTGATTCGTCATCCTATGTTATGGGAACACCTCTTTACATGTCTCCCGAACAGATCCTTTCGACGGTTCCGGATCGCCGTTCGGACATCTACTCTGCGGGAATAGTGCTTTTTGAAGCTCTAGCTGGAAAACTTCCTCTTCAGACGAATAAATCAGATCAGTTACTTTCGATAAAACGCCAGGATCCTGATATGCTTTTTACATGCAGACCATCTCAGTGCAATCCGTCCATCTCTCCTGAGCTTGAACGGATAATTCTTAAAGCAGTAGCAGCTGATCCGCAGAACCGCTATCAGTCCTGTTCCGGTTTTAAACTGGATCTGGAGAATGTTCGACCGGCTATAAAATAGGATATTTTATATGGAGAAACCATCCAGCAGTACTGGTCTGGACATAAAAACCTTCGAACAGCTTGCACGGTTGTTCAATGTCGCTTTTAATGGCGCACTAATGTACGGAGGAGACCATCCAACAACAAAAAAGAGTGCTGAACCATTTTTTGCGGTACTTACATCTGCACTTTCTACTGTAAATTCATTGTCGATTGTTTATGACAGGGATAGCCTTTTTCTTGAAGACATTTGTGTTGACAAGATAATAAATACAAAGAGAATAATTTCTCAATTTATCAAAACAGGGGTTGTTTCGATAACATTCGATCATGGTGTGCGGCTGGAGGATATACAATCATTAATAAGAATTACAGGGGGCACACGGGAAAATGTAACGATCGAGTTGGTAATTGAGGAGATGAGGGGTGCAGGAGCAAGGGGAATCCGTCTAAACTATATCCGGTATGGGAAGATTACAAATGATCAAACAGTCATTGGAAAAGATGCTAAGATAATTGATGATAACACAGGAGGTAATGGTCCTGGAAACAATTGCGAAGGCCTTAGTCCTGAGGCAATCAGGGAACTTCATGCAATTGTTTCGTTATCTTCATTGATAGAGCAACCGCAGAAGACTGCATCACTGTTGAAAACGGGAATTGAAAACCCGGAAAATACAACATCGACACTCGATGCTCTTGGTGAGTTGCGCAAAGAGATAACTTCTTCACGTCCACCATCATTCGATCTTCTGCTCAATGCTGTATTTGAATTGAAAAATGATCTTTCGGAAGCAATTGAGATACAAAAAGCAACTGGACGCATTCTGGCTGCATCAGAGCCGGTAACAGCACAGGTCGATAGTCTGACTGTTGATGTTATTGTCAAGCTTGTCAGAGAAGAATATGGTAACGGAGAGCTTTCGCTCAAACGGCTCAGTCAGATTGTGCTGCGGATGCTGCCGGATCTCAATGAACTCAAACGGGTTCTTCCGCGCCTGAAAAATGCGCTTCTTGAGTTGGGGATGCCACTGAGTGATTATTGTCAGTTGGTTACCTTGCTTGACGCGGATCTTCAAAGTGAGATGCTTTCCGGCTCACTCACCGAGGCTGCAGAAGGGATAGGTGTATCTGTAAAAGAGATTGTCACCGCAATCAGGGAGCAGCCGACAGAAGCTGCCCGTCTGATCTATTTAGCTGCCGAAATAAAACAGGGTGCTAACAGTGATGATACCTATCTTTCGACGCTTTTAACTGATTATATCGAAAAAATTTCAACTGATCTTGCCCTTGATAGGCAAGAGGTTGAAGGCCCGCAGGGAAATCAGGTTTTACGAACGATGTTACAACGACTTGAAGAGCAGCTGGTTGAGAAAATGAAATCGTATGGAGTCGAGGGTAATGTTATGATGCAGGTACAGAAACAGCTCTCGTCAAGGTTCGAACAGCTTGTAGGGCAGGCATCAGATCAATGGATATCGACAGTTATACCGGATGATTGTAATGCTGCAGATTCTGCTGTCGCAAAAATCACCTCCTTTTTCGGGCAGACATTTGCATCAGAACAGACTCGTGATACACTGATCTCTGCACTCAAAACCAAAGGGTATAGCCATGAGCGTATAGATCTGTTTTTTAACAGGCTTACCGAGCAGGTCGCATCAGGAAAAACCGGTAATCTGCCTCCCAATATACTCTCATCAAATAATATGCTTTTTCTTCTCAACAGAGAGATAAAACTTCAGGCACGCTATACAATACCTCTTTCCACAATGATGATAACCGTGAGTCAGATAGGTAATAATGACTCTTTCCGTGAACCTCACAGTGATGAAGTGGATCTGTTGTTACCGCAGATTTTTGCAACGGTAAAAAAAAGCCTGAGAGAAACGGATCTTGTAGGAACATTGGGAAAGCCTTTTACGAGTGCAGCTTTTGTTATTATGTCAATGACCGATTATGATGCTGCACATACTGCTTCACATCGCGTGAAATCGGATCTTGATTCAAAAATGTTTGTTATTGGAAATGAGACACTGGCGGTTGTAGCAGCGGTTTCGGTAACATTTTATGAGAAAAACGACAGCCTCAATCTTAAAAATTATCTTGCTCTGGCGGCTAAAAATCACAAAAAACAACGATAACTGTTACTGCAATCACAATTTTCCGGAGTAATCAAAAACCCTGAGCGATCTGTTTTAGAGAAAATCCGGCACAAACATTTTCACCATTAGTCGTAAGTCAGACAGATTATTTCACTGCTAATACTGTTCAAATGATGTCTCTCAAGGGGCGAAGAAAAAAGAATTTGTCTGATTTGAGTAGTTTTTTATTTTCAGATGAAATATATTTCCATCGTTTCCGAATTAATTTATTTCCTCATGGGGGGATTTTGGACCAGAATCAGAAAAACAGACGATCTGAAAAAGCAGGTATATTTAATTTTTTACGAGAGATGGGATCTGCCCTTATCATGGCGCTGATTGCTATCGTCTATGTAATACAGGCATTTAAAATACCCACAGGATCAATGGAAAACAGTCTTCTTGTCGGGGATTTTCTTCTTGGATTGAAATTTATCTACGGTGCACCAGTTGTTCCTTTTTCTCAGGACCTTGGGGTTAGCCTGCGGTTTCCTGCACTATCAAAGCCCAAAGCTGGTGATGTTATCATTTTTAAATACCCGGGTGCGGATAAAAAAGATTATATCAAACGGTGCGTTGCCGGGCCTGGTTCAGTTGTAGAGATTAAAGAGAAAAAGATTATTGTTGATGGCAAAGAACTTATCATGCCCCCAAAAGGGAAATATATTCAAAACGGGAAAATACCGTTTGTATCTGATTTCGAGCCACTGCGTATTCCAGCCAAAGGTGATGTCTGTAAGCCGTTAACGCTTCCTGCAAGAGAATTTCTTTTTATGAAACATCTGGTTCATCAGGAAAATCCGCGAGCGAAAGTTACTGCTCAGTATCAGTTGTATCTTAACGGAACTTTTTCAAATGATAAAGCTTTTCAACTTTATGGTAAAACGACTACAATGTCCGATCTTCATAATGGTTCACTTCGATATGAAGATCCTGCTACACGTCGGTCAAAAGCTTTCTTTATTTATAATATTGATGACTGGACAGAGCTTGAAAGTTATTTCCGTTATATAAAATCACAGTTCCCGGATCAAAACCCTGAATTTAAACATGTACTTTATGTCGATGGAAAGCCCGTAAATGAATATAAGGTCAAATTTGATAACTTTTTCATGGTCGGTGATAACCGGGACAACTCAAAAGACTCCCGATACTGGGGATATTTAAACTATAATTACATTCTGGCGAAGGCTTTCATTCTTTACTTCTCATGGGATAGCGATATACCAACCTGGCAGCTGCCTTTAAAGGTCCGGTGGAACCGCATCGGCAGACTGATCAGATCGTGGGATGGTTTCAGCGTCCCAAAATATTACAAATAATCCCAACACCTGGCAGCTCAGGTATTGGTCATCAGGGGTGGCTGGCCGGTAGCTTCAATAACATCTCTCCACAGGGAACTCTCCGGATTGATCTTATTTCTTGTAGAAACAGTCAGTGTGATCGGTACATGAACGAACTGATTGTTCATCTGGCTGATAATCATCCCTGTCCTGCCAGTCATTGCAGCATGAACCGCATTTGCTCCGAGTCGTGCACAGTAGATGGCATCACTAGGCTCCGCTGGAACACTTCTGATGATATATCCAGGATCGATATATCGTATAGTAACAGGAATATTACTGTTTTTAAAAAATGCACGAACCTTTTCTTTGAGAAAATAACCGATATCTGC
The DNA here is from genome assembly GCA_016929595.1 of Chitinispirillaceae bacterium. Classification (GTDB taxonomy): domain Bacteria; phylum Fibrobacterota; class Chitinivibrionia; order Chitinivibrionales; family Chitinispirillaceae; genus JAFGIN01. Next base: position 14,349 of record JAFGIN010000174.1, on the reverse strand, counting down.
CAGCTTTTTGTTTCCTGATGCATCAAGTGGGGCATCTTTAGCCAAAAGATCCTGTCCTACCCCCTCCGCAATGACGATAAGCGCGTGTTTTCGTCTTTCAATACGTTTTCTAAGGTGAGTGAGAAACCCATTAGTTCCTTCAAGGTCGAATGGCACTTCCGGGACAAGAAGAAAATTGACATCGTTGACAGCAAGTGCTGTGTGAGCCGCAATGAAGCCCGATTCACGGCCCATAAGTTTGACAATGCTTATTCCGTTGACTGCATCGTGTGCTTCAATGTGTGCTCCTGCAACGATTTCCACAGCTTTAGCGACTGCGGTTTCAAAACCAAAAGAGCGTTGAACAAAACTCAGGTCGTTGTCTATCGTTTTGGGTATGCCGATTACCGCGATGTTTTTCCCCCGGCGTTTGATCTCCTGCTGGATTGCAAGCGCCCCTTTCTGGGTTCCGTCACCACCGATGGTAAAAAGAACAGAGATGTTATTTTTTATGATTGTATCAACTATTTCTACCGTTTTTTCACCATTCCCGCGTGAAGACCCGAGAATTGTTCCTCCACGACGGTGAATAGAATCAACAACATCAGGATCGAGCTGAATACTGTCTAACGTGCCATCATTAAGGAAACCCTGATATCCATATCGGATACCGGAAATCTGTCTGCACCCGTACTGATACCACAGAGTCATGACAATAGCCCGTATTACGCTGTTGAGACCGGGACAGAGTCCGCCACAGGTAACAATTGCAGCATGCACTTTTTCGGGGTCAAAGTACAACATTTCACGCGGGCCCGCTTTCTCCATCAGCTCTTCTCTGGAATACTGCATGGTTACACCAGGATGCATTTCTGTTTCGTAAACGATGTATTCGTCATCATTTACAAAATTTGCGATCTGATCATTCATTTCACGAGATAGTTCAAGTGGTGATGGAATATCTGTTGAGCCAAGGCGCTCAATTGCGAAATTGTATTTAATCATTAATACCCCTGTAAAAATGGAAAAAAGGTTTTATAGTGCATTTGCGGTAAATCTAAACGACTCTTTAAAATACAATGGTTTTAAAGGTAATACAAAATCTTGCCTGGTGGGTTTTCATCTTGATGAAGCCTGTATGACGTTGTATTTTTCCCGCATGCATAAAAAACGATCTTTACCGGTACTGTTCAGTTGTCTCCTGCTGGTCGCTTGTGCACAGCAGCTATCTCCCGGAGGTGGTCCTGAAGATAAGGCCGCGCCGGAAATTAAAATGTCTATCCCTGCGCCATCATCGCTGAATGTCTCAAAAGAGTCAAAAATCGAGGTGGTTTTTTCAGAATGGATCGCTAAAAAAACAAACAACCTTGTTTCGATATATCCCCCTCTCAAACACAAAATTTCAATAAATAAAAATCGCCTTCAGGTAATCCCGCTGGAAGCATTGTCTGACTCACAGACATATCATGTAATTATTTCTTCAAATCTTCAGGATCTTCATGGAAATTCATTGCCGACATCCTATTCACTGGTGTTTTCAACGGGTAGCAGTCTGGACAGTGGTGTGGTTAGCGGATGTATTATCGATCCGGTGTCAAAAAATGGCCGATACCAGGTTGCGCTTTTTCGTAATGAAAGATTCAGCGATTCCGGGTACAATGCCTCTGCGGCGTATAAAATCGAATCTGACACACTGGGGAAATACCAGTTCGATTTTATCAAGTCAGGCAGGTACAGGGCACTAGCTTATATCAATGCATCTCCAAATGCAAAGAACGAAGTTGTATTTACACCAGTGGACTCTGTGATAACTATTTCACATTATGGGGATACGGTCAATTTCTATCGGTCACGTGTTGATACTGCCTTTCCGGTTATCACATCTATCAAGGGTGAGAACAGAACGGTCGCTTTTGGAGTGTGGAGTAAGATTGTTGACTCAACTGTGTTTAATGTGTCAATAGGTCTGTATGTGGCGGATACTCTTTCAGAAAGAATGGACGCACAATATATCCCGTTTGGAAGTGGAAAACAGTTTGGGCTGCTTCCGGCGGTTCCCTTTTCAATTGCACAATGGAGATGTATCTATTCTGTCAGCAGGGTTTTTGATACTGTTGTTTTTAGTGATACTGTGGTGTTTAATTCAACCGATCGGGAGGATACGCTCAAACCAGTTTTTAAATCATCGTTTCCTACTGGTACAATCGAAAACAATCAAACGATCTCTCTTGTCTGGTCTGAACCGGTGATGCTGGATTCTCTGCTTTTTCTGGCGGATACGCTTGGTGATACTGTGTACTGTAAAGCAGCGCCGGGATACCGTGACACTTCAGTTCTGACTATGTCAAAATCGCTGCAATTGGATGCTTTGTACATGCTGTACCTTTTTGACAAGAGTGGCCATGACATCTCTGGTAATCATCTCAAAGCAAAAGACACCTCATCTGCGGATACTGTTGCTGTGCTGAAATTCAGGACTTTGAATTCAGACAGTATGGCTGTAAGTATCAGCGGAGAAGCTGAGTGTGTGATCAGGGATATGAAAGATAATAAAAAGTGGTTTTTTGAGTTGTTCGGCAAAAAAAACCGGTATGTTTCGAAGTCAACCAATAAAGAAACGTTCTTTTTTGACTCTCTTCCATCCGGGATGGGTGCTGTCAGTGTGTTCAATGACAAGAACGGGAATGGCCAGCCGGATCAGGGGTTATTAATACCCTGGAGGTCACCAGAGCCGTTTATCACTTTTACCGACACTGTTGAAGCAAGGGCGCGATGGGAAGTTGAAGACATAAAATTACGCGGGTGCAGAAACTGTTTTGAAAATCCCGCTGATACAACAGAAGCGCCGGAGCGATCTTCAGAACCGTGATCGCAGGAGCGTTCTTTTATATGATTCTAATTATCTTCTAACCGCATTCTAACGAATATTGTCCATATTTGAGATAAATAACAGATATAATGTGGCTGCAAATACCAGAAATTGTATTTTGGTCTGATGTAAAGGAGATTAAATGGAACGTGAACATATTCTGGTTGTTGAAGATGAAGAGAGCATTCTTGAACTTATCACCTATAATCTCCGTAAAGATGGATATCATGTGACAGGGGTTATGAGCGGTGAGGATGGGATTGAGGAAGCTTATGAACAATCACCCGATCTTGTACTGCTGGATCTTATGCTTCCCGGTCTAAACGGACTTGAGGTATGCAAGAAGCTTAAGAATAATAAAAAGACAGAAAACATTCCGATTATTATTCTTACTGCAAAGGGAGAAGAGTCAGACATAGTAGCAGGGCTGGAGATGGGAAGTGATGATTATATTGTCAAGCCGTTCAGCCCAAAGATCCTCCTTGCCCGTATTAAAGCGGTTTTGAGAAGGACACCTGTTTCAGCAATAAGTGAGGATACGCCTGTGGCTGTCAGCGGCCTGTCAATTCATCCGGGGCGTCATGAAGTGTTGATCGATAACAAGCCTGTTGAGCTCACCTACACAGAGTTTAAAGTACTTCACTTTCTTGCAGGAAGACCCGGCTGGGTATTTACACGCTATCAGATAGTCGAATCGGTAAGAGGTGATAATTATCCGGTAACCGACAGGTCTGTCGATGTTTTGATTGTAGGGCTCAGAAAGAAACTTGGAAATTATGGTCATTATATCGAAACAGTACGGGGAGTAGGATATCGTTTTAAGGAAGGGTTGACTATCCCGAGTGCAGCTTCATGATAAAAGGGAGAAAAAAGTGGCGGAGGAAGAGGGACTCGAACCCCCAAGTGCTTGCGCACGACGGTTTTCAAGACCGTTGGATTACCATTATCCTATTCCTCCGGACAAGGTGTTATAATATATGTTTTTTTTTGGGTGAAGGCAAGGGGAGAATGTGGAGGGGAACGACATGGTAAGCGAAAATAATCGTAACCATATCTGATCACGAAGGCAGTGTTAATAAATGAGTGTAAATTTTTTCGACACTATTCTTAACATCATTACACGAAGATGCTTAATGATACTGGTAATTAAATGTTCTTAAAATGAGTAGTATTCTATCGATTTCAGATTTAATTAAATGACTGCTTCTTATCTTAACTAATATCAATGTTTTACAATGTTTGTCATGAATGATTTTATAAACTGAGGTACATTAGATACCACTATACTGAATGTTGCTCTGATTGGCAAGTTATTTGCATATAGTGTAGTCGAACTTAAAAATAACTATACCGCAAATGTAACAGTAAAATGGAGGTATCTATGTTAAAAGGTAAAATGTTGAAAGTAGGTCTTGGGTGTTTAACCCTTATTGGAATGTCTCAGGCAACTCCAATTCACGAAACAACAAAATGGCAGAGTATCGGTAAAGAGACTATCGCTACTTCCGGATCATCAAACAATGGTGTTTTTTATTCAATTGATGATGGTTCCAGTTGGCTTAACCTGTCTAGCGGTCTTGAATTCTCAGTTGGTCAGACTGTCGATTTCAAAGTAGAAATCTACAAAGAATTCCAGGGAACTCACCTTTCTGATGTAGCAAAAGTCTGGCTTGATGATGTTGAAATGGCAAAGGGTAACTGGGCACTTGCATCAAATGGTAATTCGAAAACTGTTGGATGGTGGTGGGATCCGACAACTTCTTCTTATTACGATGGAAATGTTTTTGATGACTCACAAAATCCTATCACTGATCTCAGCAAATTAACCTATCTTGGTTCAATTGGATTCGAATACACTTTCGAAAGTGCCCGTGATTACACATTAACCGCCCGGACGATGTGCAGTGATGACCTGGCAGCGCTCAATACAAAAGATGGAAATCCTGTTGCTAATACTAGCACTTATATTGATGCAAACAATCAGGTTAGGTATGAAAATATGCCTATACCTACAGCAAAGGATTGGAAAGCCTTTACAGCCACCAACCCGAATTCAACACTGCAGGGTGAAATTGAACAGTATACAGTTTCTGTCCGTGATGTACCAGAGGCTGGTTCTCTCTCTCTCATGCTCCTGGGCCTCACAAGCCTCACAGGCGCATTCTTCGTAAGAAAAAGAAAATAGTTCTGACCTTTCGAAATATGGTGAAGAAAAAAGGGAAGTGATAAACTTCCCTTTTCTTTTTTGTTCTACAACAACGTACTTGCAATATCTGCCAGCTCGGAGCGTTCACCTTTTTCAAGGTTGACATGAGCATAGATCTTCTGACCCTGCATCTTTTCGATCAGATAACTCAGACCATTGGACTGGCTGTCGAGGTAGGGGTGATCGATCTGAAAAATATCACCGGTAAAAACCATCTTTGTACCTTCACCAGCTCTCGTAATAATAGTTTTAATCTCATGAGGAGTAAGATTCTGGGCTTCATCAACAATGAAATAGATCTTCACGAGACTTCTGCCGCGTATGTACGACAATGCTTCGATCAGTAATTTCTGCTCATCAAGAAGTTCTTTTATCTTTTTATGTTTGGGGTCCGTCTCCGGATACTGATTCTGAATTACCCCGAGATTGTCGAAAAGCGGCTGCATGTAGGGGTTAAGTTTAGACTGAATATCACCTGGCAGGTATCCGATATCCTTATTGCTGAGTGGAACGATTGGTCGTGCAAGAAAGACCTGGCGGTAATTGCGTCGTTTCTCAAGTGCTGCGGCAAGTGCAAGAAGGGTTTTACCCGTTCCGGCTTTTCCAGAAATTGTCACCAGTTTGACATTATCATTCATGAGCGCATTGAGTGCAAAGGTCTGCTCAGCATTGCGGGGGACGATTCCATAAGCACTGTTTTTATCGACCCTCTGGATTGTATTTCCGGATGCATTGTACATGCCAAGTGCTGATCGGTTAGTGTTGCGTAAAATCATGAACTCATTTGGCAGAAATGGTGAGCTTGTAACGATTGCTGATGCATCAAAGGTTTCTGGAGGGGTATAGAGCTTCTGAAGCGAATCTTCAGGGACATTTTCTTCAGTGCGGAACCCCTTGTAAAGCATCGATACGTCCTTTACATGGTCAGTGGTGTAGTCTTCCGCAAGAAGGCCAATCGATTTGGCTTTCATTCGGAGGTTTACATCTTTGGAAACCAGAATGACCTGCCGTGAGGATTGCTCTTTTGATAATGAGTAAGCGACATTGAGAATGTGGTGATCCGGTTTTGATGTCGAAAAATTCTCGACAAGATCTTTGTGAAAACTTCGTTCCAGTGCTATGGAAAGTTTGCCTTTTCCTTTATCTATGGAAACACCGCCATTGAAAATCTTATCTGCACTCAAATCGTCAAGAGATCGGAGAACTTCTCTTGCGTGATAGTTAAGTGAACTGTTCCCCTTTTTAAACTGGTCCAGTTCCTCAAGTACCGTAATAGGAATAGAGATGTCGTGTTCATCAAACATGTAAATGCATGAGCTGTCGTGAAGCATCACATTGGTGTCCAGAACGAAGAGCTTCTTTTTACTGCTCGTTGATCCGGATGAAGTTGTTCTTTTTTTTCGATCAACACTTTTAACTTTGTTCATTAGAAAAAATGCTCCTTATATCTCATGGTGTAGATCATTGGTGTCTACCAAAGTATAGATAAATTACCTGCAGTGTGCAATGGAGAACCCTCGTGACCAGCCAAGGTCCGGATGGTTTACCAGACTCACGCTTATATCGTTGTTTTTAAACCCTGCGAAAAATCCAATACCGATAAATAACGGGTTACTTGAAAATGATGCGTTTATACCGATTCTTTCTGTAATACGAAACTCCTCACCAATAATTAACTGTACTGGTTCGTTTGTATAGGGCATTATTGACACTGTTACCCCCTGTGCTCCAATCCTGCCGTATTTAGTATGTACGCCAAATGCTGCGGTAAGATCGTTTGCATTCATCTGGCGTCCAGCCTTTTTAATTGTTACCTTCGAGAGAGACCCGGTTACCAGAACCGCTCTGAATCTGTAGAGCACTGATAGTCCGAGATCACCTCTGGTTCTCCGTTCTTCCATTGATGAGTGCAATCCATTGTGACAGCCGTTCAGGTCGAGGCTGACTGAAGCTGATTTGTAAATACGTATACCCATTGACAAAAAGGCATTCTGTTCGAAATAGATGCTGAAGGCTTCAAGCTGGGAAATGGAACAGTTCAGACGTAGATTGTCAAATGATATCCAGCCGCCTCCGGAGACACGGTAAAGAGATCTGTTTGAAAGGTTATCCATCCTGTCGTAATAGGAGATGACGCCCCCTGAAATACCCATCCGTACAGAATCATTCCAGAGAAGAGCTGAGCAACAGGGCTCACGGGATGATATCCAGTTGTCCTGGAAAATCGTACCCTGGCATGCCATAAAATACCCCTCAGGAAAGGGATCCTGAGCGAAAATGGTTGTTACCGGAAACAGGATAATAGAAAAAAGGTACAGACGGGTTATCGCCATAAAACACCCTTTTTTCTTATGACGCTTTTCTTTTTGTTCCCATCTATGTTGATTATCACGAAAAAAGGTCCATTGTCGAGCAATCTGCCACGTGAGTCCCGGCCATCCCAGAGGTATTCGGGTTGAGAGGGTCCTTTGAATGTTTTGATAACTTTGCCGCCAAATGATATTATCGAAATGCTGATTAACTGCTCCGGAGGAATTCTGCAGGTTATTTTGTAAAAATCGTCACGCCCATCATTATCTGGTGAGAATGGTACAGGGCCGGCATCGATAAAAATTGATGGAGTATTTCTCCAGCTGCTGGCACCATTTGGTATTCCCGGGGTACTGTTTTCTGCACTATCCCAGTTTTTGTAAACAGATCCGCTCTTCGATGCATCTACACGCTCGAGTGACTGGTTTTTCCAGTCCTTGAAATCATGAGAATTGTAGCTGATTGTATCTGCCGGCACTCCTGCCTGATTAAACAGATACAGTGTGTCCCGGTTATTGTTGAGTGTGTACCATTGTAATGGTTGAATGACATTAGGGACATGCGGGTAGCGTGATCTGAATACGTCTTTATCCGAGGTAAAAATGCAGTACGCACCCTTTTTAAGAAAATGCGGAGTCGATGTAAGTACGATGGAGTTTTCCAGATTGCCAACACGCCATTGTGCGATATTTATGACCATCGGGGAAATGTTTACAATCTCGAACCACTCGGGTTCGGTACCGGCGATACTTCTTGGAAACAGTTCATTGAACCTCAGTGACGCAGCAGGAGTCCATAGTACTGAAATATCGATGTTACGCATCGATTCACCTGCCGTAAGGCTATACTGTACCGTATCAAGAGGTAATTCGATTGCAACAGCCTGGGTGCTATACTGAGGCTGCACCTTTCCACTGGCAAGAACAATCCGTGATGATCCGGCAGTGCTGGTTACGGTCCAGGTTGATGATTCGAGGTGGCTTGTCAAAACTGGTCGTATCATGAGTGTGCAGATCACGCTTCTTGGTGCTTGTCTCTTTGTGTCAAAAAAATAATCGAGTACCCATCCGTTGTAGAGATTCTCAAATGTGCCCGGGGACAAAATTGATATGTTGTTCTGGTAAACAATTGGATAACGCAGGCAGCTAAGCGGAGAAACTGAAACACCTTCGATTGTGTGATCAACTGTACAGACGAGCTTCCCGGAATTTGGCTTTGGCAGTGTCTCTTCACCATCGAATGCTCCTGCGATGACAGTGTCTATCCGGGTTCTGGTACCCTTGTAGATGATGATACCGTCGTTTGATGCAAGGCCGTTTCCGATCTCGTTGTCACCGCATTGCCAGAGAACGGTTCCGTCGGCTATTTTCATCGTACAGCTGAGCGAGTCTGCCGCAATGTGGTAGTCCGGATCAAGAATCAGGGCTGTCTGACCGGGGGTAAGCAAACGCTTGCCATAGATACAATGCTGGTGGGCACTGTTAGCGGCGTTGCAGGGAATAATTGAGTCAGATTCATTTCCATCAGTAATAAAAAGATTTGAAATAAAGAGGGTCTCGGGACCGAAATTTGTTATCTCTACAAACTCATGACTCAGGCCTCCGCATAGAGATGATTCTGAACCGGCAGGATCCCTTTGCAGTTCGGTTATGACAATTTCTGAGAATGTTGGGAGTACACAGCTCAGGGTGAGCAAATTTAAGAAAAAAAAATGACTTAAACGCCAGTGCGTACAGACCCTTAGCCTTCCGGTCATATTCCTGCGAAACATTGTAACAAAAAGCCCCTTTTTAAAGCGGGAAGCTGAATTAAAAACTGGTCAGGGGAAGAGGTGAAAATTTTTGTCGACCCCTGAATAGAAAATATAGGTGATTGCAGATATGGAAGTCTATGTATATAGAAATTTCAGGGCAGAATAAGTGGGCCTTCTTTGCTGAAAAATTCCCATTCATCTCCTCATCAGATATATTTTACCTGATATTGTAATGAAAACTGCGTCAACCTGTGACGATTTTCAGGATTACAGAGATGTGAATCGATTCTATAAGGAGATACCATGGCACTGACGGACGTGATTCAGGCGGCTTTAGAAAAAATTCAGTATCTGGCCAAAACAGAGGTGGTTATCGGGCAACCCATCGTTGCCGGGGATACCACGATAATTCCTGTATCCCGGGTATCAGTCGGATTTGCCGCTGCATCCGGAGGTAAAGAAGCATCATATGGCTCAGGAGAAGGAACCGGAGGCGGAATTACCGTTACCCCTGTTGCTTTTATATCAGTTATTAATGATAAGGTTCAGGTGCACTCTCTTACCGACATGGATCCGATTGTTACAAAAATTGTGAACATGACCCCTGATCTGGTTAACTGGGTTTCAAAAATTATCAAAAAAGGCGATGGAAAAGAAACGTAAAATGATCGTGCATCCGCACGTCTGTACAATTTTCATATTCATAGCATTCCCGTAGAAACGGGAAGGAGATTAGATGTTTGATAGAGAAAATTCTGATATAGTGTGGGTTTCCCCCGAATATGCAGAAGATGAGTATGGGACCTGGGAACAGCCCTATAGTTCCATCGATGCTGCGCTCGAGCATCTGGAGCCGGGGAAAACGCTTGTTCTCAAAGAGGGAATCTATGATGGGGATCTGACAATACAGGTTTCCGGGACAGTTCGCAAGCCGATCAGAATCACGGCAGATGATGATGCGCTGGTGCAGATTATCGGTGGTTGCTGGTTTCTCTATGATACATCAGATCTGATTATTAGTCGATTGACATTTAAAAATGCTCCCTACGGGGCTCTGTCGGTTATCGGAAAGTGTAATCGCAACCGTTTTGAATATCTTACCTTTGTGGAGTGCGGCAGCGCGGGGAAGGCGTCTTGCACCATGTTTTTTGGTGGCTCAGGCGGAAATGATAATATTGTAGAATCCTGTACCTTTGAAACCAGTGATGCCATTCTCGAAAAGTCAGCAGGTGAATCTGTTGCAATGATGATCTCTGAGGGGGACCTGGACGATGGCGATCCTGTAAAAAATCATATTCTGCGCAAAAATACAATAAAGAAATACGGATATGGAATTCTTGTTGGAAGCAGTAACTCCACAGTCAGTCAGTATGGGCATATCGTCGAGTACAACGATTTCGATGATTGTTTAAATGATGGTCTGCTGGTTAAATGCGGAGATACACTGGTTCGCGGTAATCTGCTCCGCAATTGCCGTAACCATTCGATCAGGGTAATGGCCGGCTGCAGTACCGTCATTGACAGTAATAGAATTGACAGGTGCGGTAATGGGATCCGTGTAAACGGCTCGGGGCATACCGTAATTAATAATTGTATTATCGGTACAGGTTCAGAAGCGGTTACCGTCTGTGGCTCTGGTAAAGAACAGCTGGCAGCAGCATCGAATCTTTTTGTTGAAAATAATACGTTTGTAAATTGCGGAAACAGCAGTGGTGAAACACAGACACGAAACTGCGGTATAAGAGTCGAGCCGGGAACCAGTTGCATTATTCGCAAAAATCTCGTTTATGGGAGCGGAAAACCGCTGGTTATTGCCGAATCGCAGATTTCGGAACAGTTTGACGATGAGATAGCGGTTGCAACGGTGCCTCCACAAATTGTCTCTGATAAGAATGCTGTTTCTCAAAGAGATGTTACTGAGCGTGGTTTCAGCTATGTACCAATAAAGTTTGCTGGCGATTGTGTGTCATTTGAAAATACAACAGAATATGGTGCGCAAGGATGGGTATTGACACCACAGGTATTCGATCCGAAAATTGATGAGACAGATGAAGAGTTTGACTATATTGACGGTTTAATCATTGAAGACGATGATGGTGAGCTGGTTATTGCCGATGATCAGGACTCAAGCGATCTGTTCAGCCACCTGTATGGTCAGGAAAGTGAGATCGCGTTTCACGAACGTGATGATGTTTAAAATAAAAAACACTCATGGCGGGATTACGATTGAACCATGAGTGACAATTCGGCTTTTATCGCTCTTCATCTACATTCCCGGAGCAGTAAAAACCGCCTGCAAAACTATTAACTCCTTTTTTATGGTATCTTTAAATCGAAAAAATAGCAAGAAAAAAGTGTGTAACTTTTTTTGATCGGTGAACGTGATTGGTAATTTGATAATGGTTTATAGCTGGTAGTGAAAAAATTGCTCAACGAGCGACGCCTGGATGCAAACTGGCGTTGCTCAAAAAGTAGCACTGAAACTTTGACATGCAATCTCCTTTCATGTACAATGAAGAACAGACATGAAATGAGATACAATGCAAATTCAGCAACCTGTTGATAATAATAAACTTGCCAATCTGATCATTTCCAGGAAGTTCGCAACTGTGGATCATGTGCGGGGTATGTGGCCATACATCTCCCCAACCCGTGACATCGGAAAGCTACTGGTTGAGTGTGGCCTCCTTCCTGAACCGATCTACAAAAAAATGGTCGAATATCTCAACCAGACTTCGGCCCCCAGGCTGCCCTCTGAGTCTCAACCTCAATCTCAACCGGTAGACCGTGTTACCAGGCAAGTGGAGCCTGGTTTGAAGACACAGAGGGAAGAATCAAATTCGGTCTCGAAGATTGCTGAGGTTTCTGATCAGCAGCCTGAACCGTCACAGAGTGTAATATCTGCAGATATCAGCATAACAGATACAATTCAGGAGATGTTTTCATTTGCCAGAAACTTTGATGCATCAGATCTGCATCTTTCGGTGAACAATCCTGTGATTGTACGTAAATATGGTACGTTGCTCAGGGTAACAGATACCATCGTGACATCAGAGAAGGCAGAACAATGTGTCAGACAGATTCTTACTGGTGAACAGTTTGAACAGTTCACCTCCAGCGGGGACATTGAATTTGTATACGATGGAGAAGAGGCAGGGAGATTTCGGGTAACAGTTATAAAACAGCGCTTCGGGTGGGATGTTACTGCACGATGTATACCGAAAAGCATCATGAGCTTTGAGGAAACCGGTATGCCGCTATCATGTAAAACTCTGACCGAGTGGGCGCAGGGGCTGGTGCTTGTTACCGGGCCAACGTGTTGTGGTAAATCGGCTTCACTGGCAACGTTGGTACAAATGATCAACCAGCATCGCAAGGAACATGTCATCACACTGGAATCACCCATCGAGTATCTTTATACACCAGAAATGGCACAGATGACACAGCGTGAAATCGGTAAAGACACTCAAAGTCAGGAGAGTGCGCTCAGAGCAGCATTGCGTGAGGATCCGGATGTAATTGTCGTTGGGGAACTAAGAGATCTATCAACGATGCAGCTTGCGGTTTCAGCCGCAGAAACCGGGCATCTGGTATTTGCAACCATGAATACCATTTCAGCATCAAGAACCATATATCGCCTGATCGATTCTTTCCCTCCTGAGGAGCAGGGGATTATAAGGAATATGGTTTCGGAATCGCTTCGGGGAATTATTTCTCAGCAGCTTATTGCGCGAATGGATGGTACCGGGATGGTTGCAGCCTATGAGGTATTGATTGTGAATTCGGCTGTTGCGAATATGATACGCAAGGACGAAGCACACCAGCTTGGGACAGCGATGATAACAGGTAAGGCTAACGGAATGCAGATACTCGATGATTCGTTGCGTGCGCTTGCGATGCAGGGGATAATATCGCAGGAGGAAGCAACATCACGAAGCATGGTTAAAAGTTCAATTAGCGTGAAATGAGATACATCGTTACACTTCGCACATTCTTTAATCAGGATTAACAATGGCAGCAATAGATACCCTTTTTGAAATATTGATTGATAAAAACGGTTCAGATCTTCATCTGGCTCAAGGACAGCCTCCCAAATGCAGAGTGCATGGTGAACTTGAAGTCGTTGATGATTATCCTGCATTAACAGAGGAAAAAATTACCTCACTGCTCAAAGAGATCGCTGATAAACAGAAGTGGGAAAAGTATCTTAGCAGCGGTGATTGTGATTTTGCTTATTCGATGGGAACAAAAGCGCGGTTCAGAGCAAACTATCTCAGACAGGCGCATGGCTTTGGCGCGGTCTTTCGGGTAATCCCATCAAAGGTCCTGACACTTGAACAGGTTGACGCGCCTGAAGTGTTTAAATTATTCGCAGCGCTCAAATCCGGCCTTGTACTGGTTACAGGACCGACCGGGAGTGGAAAATCAACGACGCTTGCAGCGATAATCGATTATATCAACAGTAACTTTGAGAAGAAGATAATTACCATAGAGGAACCAGTCGAGTTTGTTCATCAATCAAAGAAATCGGTAATTGTACATCGTGAAGTAGGTCTTGACACCATCTCGTTTATGAGTGGACTTCAGGGAGCCCTCAAAAGTGATGTCAATATTGTCCTGGTTGGTGAAATGCGTGATCGTGAGACGATCGAGCTTGCGTTGACAGCTGCAGAATCGGGCGTGCTTGTTTTCGGTACGTTGCACACCAACTCTGCCGGAAAGACTATCGACCGGGTCATCGATTCTTTTCCTGCCCAGAAAAAAAACCAGATAAGAACTCAGCTGTCAAATTCTTTAAAAGCGGTTGTTGCTCAGCAGCTGTTACGAAGCGCTGATGGCACACGCCGGTATGCAGCGTTTGAAATATTACTCTACACAACTGCACTCCCCCCGGTGATCCGCGCCGGTGAAACCAGCAAAATTGCATCAATACTCCAGACTGGTCGCCAGCTCGGGATGATCGCCATGGATGATTATCTCATGGGTCTGGTACAGGAAGGGAAGGTCACCATGGAAGCAGCCTATATGAAAGCTATAGATAAATCGCGATTTTCCGGTGAACCTGGAACAAAAAAATGACTGGATGTGACGACTGTCACAATGTTTACCGGTAGATCCAGTTTATATTATTACAGCGGCAATTAATTCTACATTGTTAGAATACCAAAATAGCATCACCCGGTCATTGAGCGGAGTCGAAATGACAAGCGGGATTTGCTTAAGATGCGGTCG
>JAFGIN010000173.1 GCA_016929595.1 Chitinispirillaceae bacterium | reverse complement strand
GGATTACAGCACGCACATCTCCCTGGTACCTATGAAGATCTAATAATCAAGTCCCGAAAAAATCGGGAGTGAGCTCGCGGTGGTGGAACTGTCCTCCATAGCTTTATGCGAAGGAGGAACACCGGATCGTCAAGGTACGTCCCTGTCCTATCCTATTTATTAACAAGCGGCCAGAGGCCGCAACAACGGCCGAGGGTATGAGACGTTTTGCTGGAGCTTGCGGAAGCAAAATGTGGCGAAGCCCGGAGGAGCAACGCGACGGAGCTTATACCATTTGTTGTGCATCGTTCTTAAGCTGTTTCTTTAGGTCCCCAATCTTGAACCTAATAGTTTAGAGTATATTACTTCAATAGAAAATGTTTACAACTTTAATAAATCCATTTATCAATATACGGATGACATCAGATTTAAAAAAGAGTGACAATAGTAATAAACCAACCTGACGGATCAAAACCGATTTTTTTATCATCATTTACGGAATGCAGGACAGTTTCCCTGCCATGAAACATTGTTTTGAATTCAGTGAATCGGCCAAACCGATACCCCAATTCAAGTGCCCAATAGGGAAAACTTAGTTCAAATAAGGAATTTCTCATTATAAGACCCATTCCGACGTCCCCGCAAACCGCTGTAGCTTTTCCCTTTAAGCCGTAGTATTCACCGGAAGTACTGTCGGTACCGTAGCCTCCATTCAATGTAATTGAATTTTGGTCAAGGCACAGTTTCGAACTGATGCAGAGGCGTGTCCCAATATTCCAGAATTGAAGGCGCACGGGGGCTTGATAGCGAAAACCAATGCCGAATCGGCCAAATTGAAATAAAGAGTAACTTTCTCCATATACGGTGGTCTTCAATTCCATATCAAGGGGACGCCAATCCATCTCGAGTGCCAGATCATTGGAAAGCAAATAAGCTCCCGATAGGGTAGGCAGATATTGCCTTTTTCTCTGTTGAGCCTCGGCGGATCGACCGGCGGTAATCAACCCGCTGAATCGTATACTGTTTCCTATTCGCCATCTGCGCTTCGACCATTTTGTTGATGTGGTTTTTACAGAGTAACTATTTGAACTGTCACTCAGGCTATGCTGCATTTCCGAGGCTTTTTCCTTGGGGTAATTCCAATTGGAATCGCAACCCGCGGCATCAAGATAAAGTTCATATGCCCTTTGGGTTCTCTTTTTAAAAAGAATATCCTTGTTGTCAATTGCGCAGAAAAAAGGAGTGTTTTTTCCTGAAAAATAATTTTGTGCTTTCACGGTTAAGTTATATGCTTTTAACCAGGCAAGCATGCGAGCAGCATCGGTTTTAGATAGATAATCATCATTTCCTGAATATCCGGATGAAAGAATTGTATATAATTTTATAGATTTACGTACATCAATACTCAATCGAAGATCGTTAGGTACTTTTGCATAGGGACGTCCAAGAGAATAATATTCATTGATAATGAGAGCGGGTGAAATACTGATATTTTTCAAATGTACGGGAAGTTCTGGAAGATTGAACCCTTCGGCAGAAGGTAGCATTATCATGATCTCACATTCCGTAGAGTTTGGAACCTTATCCCCTCCCTGTGTACACGGAGATACTATACGAATATTTTTATTGTTGTATTCCAATGAAAGAGGGGAGGTTGCACCGGTAAAACAGTAAAAACACGGCACCATCTTGGGCGGTATGAGCCTGAATTTTTTCAATATTGGCAACCTGGAGTTGTAAACAAAATATTCTTTAGTCGGTTCGATTGATACAGATGCCGGGGTCGCCGAAGTCTTATGGATTTGAGTTTTCCAGTAGCCCGAACCTGAACCTGTTGTTACATAAGATTGTGTGGTATAGGTTGACGAATTGTTGCCGGTACTATATATGGCTTTTCCCAAAGTCAATACAGTGACCGAATCATTTCCTGATTTGATGTGCCCGGCCGGATACCCCGCGGCAATGATGATCTTCTGTGATGCAGATGAAGTGTCCAACCCGGTCAGTCGATTATCGAGGGTTCTCAGTCCACGGTATAGACTGGAATCGTTAAGTCCGGAATAGAAGGAACCGCATCCCAGTAAATGAATCGTAATAATTAACGTCACAAGACGGATTAGCCATTTCATTTGATTCCCCTTGTTACATATTAACAATCAAGAATATTGACCGGACATTCAATTCATCATACTTTGCTGTAATTGTATCAGTGAAAACCATCCATCCACATACATCTACGCGGACATTCCTTTCATTTGGGAACGTTCTGAAGAACATGCCGTATAATATTATCTTTTATAAAGACAGTATTTTGCCCTTTTTACTTTTAAAACAGCTAAAGAATGTTGCACAACGTTTGGCGGGTATGTGAAGTTGCGAAGCAATGGCATATACACGCTGTTGTGCGATGGGCAGAGCGCCTCTTCGATCTTCTGATTATCATGGTTTTTCATCCATTTTCTTGAGAAGCTTGCTTTGGTTTTCCAATGATTTCAAACTATCGAGATAATTTTGTTCAGCCTCACTGAGTGTTTTTTGCTGATACTTTTTATACTCTGTGGTGGCTTTTTCTATAGCAGTATCGTGACTTATAGAGCCCGCCCCCTGTAGTAATTTCTCACCGCTCATGGTCAGGATTTTATCTAAATGCTCTGCCCAGTCTTTCATGGTCATCGCCTGTTCCCGTTCTGCCTGCCTTTCGGCAAAATC
>JAFGIN010000172.1 GCA_016929595.1 Chitinispirillaceae bacterium | reverse complement strand
TCATCATAGCAGCTTGTCGAAGGGTGAGCGGAGTGCGAAAATCGCTCATGTTTCTCACGCCTCTTGCGGGATCAACACGATTTGCTTCGTAAATATTGTGTCGGGAGGACCTGAGTAGTAACAGTTTATTTACCTGGATTTATAAAACTTAAATATATCAGGCACCTGCGTTCTGGTGAGAGATCTATTAAGTGGGAACAATGGCCTGCAGACTTTTGCATCGCACACAAATAGCTTGTTTAAAACAGTGCCTGTGATTTGGAGAAATACTCGAGCGGACCTCAACGTTTGACATGTACACATCAGAAAAAAACGAAAGGGGAAATTCGATTTTACCGTGAGCGAACAGTGTAATGGATAGATTGTGCACAAATAAAACCATTATGGATGTAGAATGTTTCAGCTCCATCATCAATGTAGTAATTATCAGCCAACGCCTGCCATTCCAGAAAAGCCATTTGCCCGACCCAGAGTTTTGTGGTGTATAAATAATCAGCTTCGGCAAATTTTTGATTTAACAACTCCTGAGCCTTTTTGAGCCCTTCATGGCCGTAGAAAATTCCTTTGGAGGTTATAATTGTACACTCCTTCGAGTAGTTGGTTAAAATGTCCGTTTCATAATCCCAGGTAAGCGTCATCAAAAGGTGACTCTCGAATACCTCTTTTGTAGATCGTGTCATTTTTTAACCTGTATCGATAGATATAAAGCACCACTACAAAATTGGTTCGCAATAAATAATCCAACTCTGAACACCAGTATTTAACCGGATTTTGCCCCATTCCATTATTGTTATCTACATATAAAACTGCATAAGCACAATGTTTAACCCCCCGGTACTCTTGACCTCCGATGTCGCTTAACTTATCTTGTAATAGTTACATCAGTCCATATACAAGTTCGCGTACACTCGAGGGCCACTTTTTTTCAATCGAAAATTAGTTACTTGTACCAGTCCCCCGGGTGAAATTAAGCGTTTTTTTGAGGCTTCCGGACGTGATGGGGGAAAGGAGTACCAGGATTTGACGGATTTATTGGATTAGCAGGATTTTTGAGTAAAAAGTGACTGTGTGGCTAAGTGACTGTGTGCAATAGTTCCGTTGTCCCCGTGGTCCATTTTCTGTCTTTTTTACCTTATACACTGTTCTTGAAGAGGAGTGAAGATGGACGAATCTCAGTTCCCAGTTCGTCCCGAGCTCGGGGATCACTGCAACGCCTGAATCTCTCGCCCTCTAAATCCCCCGGAGGGGGACTTTAAGACAGGTAAGCCTCTCATGGAGCAGGGATCGCATAAAGGAAACATTGACATAAAAAGTAACCGCCTCCCCGCTATCGATAATAAGAACGATGCTACTTGCGGCAGTAAACAGGAGATGCCGGAAAGTGAGCGCGCTGCACTGCTGGATAAACTTCGTCTTGAGGTGAAATCGCGTGATTACAGTAAGCGTACCTATGAAGGATAAATCTCTTCTGTCAGAAAGGTTTCTTTATCGTCTTACTCCGGAATCGTCGAGAGACTGTTTCGTATGCATTCAAACAACACCTGGTCTGGCTGAGGAGATCGCCAAACACTATGCATAACAGCACCAGCTTGCTGTACCTTAAAATAAAGCTACGAAGACTCCGCATTACAGCAAGCGGTGGCGCAACCCGTTGAATGCAATGTTTGGAGCCATGAAAAATGATTTAAGATTCAAAAATAGTAAATGTAAAAATCTTTTATCGGATTTATTATGAAATTTAAACATAGCTTAATCTTTATTTTCACCATAATTTTTTCTTCAAATGCAGAATTTGTTTTAAATATTGATGTCAAATCCATTTTTTTTGAGACAGATAGTGTAGGAATGCGGCGCAAGAAGAATGCAGTTTTAAAAACATCCAATAACAGCGCCAGCACGTTATGTAACATTTTACTGCAAAAGAGAATGCGCGCGGAAAAGAAATAAGAGTGATATTGATAATAAATGAATTCAAAAACTATTAATTTCGTTATTGTGTTAATTATTGTGTTATTTACAAATAGTTGCTTTACTTCGATGGGATTATTTAGAGGTGCTAATCCAATAGGCAAAGGTCAATATGAAATTTCACCACGTTGGCAAACTAATACAGGTATTCAAGCGATCGGTCTTAATTTAAGATATGGTATAACCGACATTAATGACATAGAAATTTTGGGGATAGGTCTTTTAGCTAAAAACGATTCGGGAATGTTTATTCCAGAGATCGGAATACAGGGTGCTATTACGACGCAACTCTTCAAAATTGATTGGCTTGCATTTGGAGGCCAGGGTTTTATTTCAACTTTCAATAAATTCGGTGGTTTAAGAACCATCATTGGAAAAAAATACTACATAGGTTATGAAATTAATTATGTATTAGATGATGAATTTTACTTAATGTCGCATTTTATTTCACACAATTTATTTATAGGTGGAGAGCAAAGAATAAATACAATTATTTTTACTTCACATTATTTAATGGTTAATGCTGAGTTTGGTTTGCAATATTTGCCATCTGAAGACAAACTTAACTATAATAAACCTAACATTTTTTTTGGGATTTCATTAAAATTTTTAAAAATGTAATAGGAGCGCGCATGGAGAAATTGGCAGTAAAACGGTCGCATAACACGGTCAATATGCCATTTGTTCCGCTGCGCTTCACAAACAGCATCTGTGCCCGAGCCCGTTGTTGCGACCTCTGGCCGCTTGTTAATAAATAGGATAGGTACTGGGACGTACCTTGACGATCAGGTGTTCCTCCTTCGCATAAAGCTATGGAGGACAGGTCCACTACCGCGAGCTCACTCCCGATTTTTTCAGGACTTGACTATTAGATCTTTATAGGTACCAGCTGTAATCCAAAGCGTCTACAATATCAAAAATCGAAGAATGAATACCTTACGCTTCTGAAACGGAGTGAAAAATGGAAACTGATTGAAAGATTGGTTTATGCGCCGTCCACGAATTGGTAGTGGCTGATGATTATTATCGCGAAAAGTTCCAGATGTAAGAGAAAAAAACATCTTGGAAAAACCATGCCAGGAATGCAATTTTGAATAGCCTACGCTTTCAAATAGTCACTTCCAGGCACAACGATTCATGAAGACGGCACAAAGACAGGAAAAAACAATTACTAATTATGAAGACAAAAGATGATAGAATAAATGAATGGCCACGATCATGGCAAGGAGTAAAAGAGGATATTCTTTATGGCCAAGAGATAATAAAATATATGATTCCATTTATTGACGAAATAAAAAGCAAAGGACAATCCATCAAAACCATTAATAAGCACATTGACAATTTATGGGTATTGGGTGGTAACATAATCAAAGAGCTTAATGATTATGAAGAAAACAGAGAACTTCCTGCATTAAAAATGATATTGAATAATATTGATAATAATGAAGGACCTTTGATTCATGATTTTTCAGAATTACAACAGGATGAATTTAACTCTACCTGCAGGAAGTTTTATAAGTTTTTAAAAAATTGGAAACATTTATGACCGCAACAATTTTATTCGATAGGCCAATAAATGAGACTCTTCTGAGCACTAAAGAGGAAAATCAACAAAAAAAATTACAAAATTTCGCTTAGTATTTCACAAATCATAGATGCTTCCAATATCGTTGTTTTAGAAACATGCAGATGTGAAGAAATGGGCAATCACTTCACAACTTGTATAATTTAAAAGGATCTTATTATCAAATATTTACAGCAATGGCTAATAGTTTGAATATTGAAAAAATTTACCAGACAGTTGATAAATAGATGAGAAAGAGCACACCGAAAAAATGAAAAAATGGAAAACTAACTTTAACAGGAGTAATAGATTCTTTCTTTTTATATCAATAGCTGTAATTTCTTTGATGAATTGCAGCATAGTGTATAATGTCCGCATCCGGAGTATTCCTGAAGGAGATTATGACATCTTTTATAATAAAACTCCATATGGGATAATGCCCCCCAATGGTGACACTACTATCCAATTTCCTGAAATATCCGTTTTAAAATCTCCACTTTTAGAATTAAAGGGCGTTGATCGATATGGCTGCTTTCAATTTGGGATAACCGATTCGACTAGAAAAATGAGAAATGTTAAAAGTTTTAAGGCTAAAGGATTTTCAATACGGAATTATGACATTGTCTTTGACATAAATAATAACATTGAGGCAAATGCAGTCTCTCAAATTAATCATTCTATCGGTTTGACCAATCAAAATATAAAAGACCTTTCCTCATCTCAAATTCATTACTGTGTCGCCGATTTACAATTGCTTCAAAAAGGCAGTAAAGCGTATGATTATGATAATACTGAATATAAAATTATGAAAAAGTTTGTTGATTACAACATTACATTGAATGAATATTCCTGGGACACGGTGAATTCTGATTTAACAAGAAGAATTACTTTAGGTTTAGCTGTTAACGCTACTAATAATCCCGATTCATTACCATATGCGGCCTGGGATTTGGCTGCTTCGGAAAAAATTAAATATATAGTGGTTTTTTATGGGTATTCTTTATTGGAATCTAAAGGTGTTGCGCCAGGGTCAGTTGCAGCTTCGGTAGCGCTTACCACACTTGGCATTTTAGTAGGTGTAAACACAGGTTTTTTTACTGTCGCATATCCTAACGGAAAAGACTTAAAAACGGTTATGGATAGTTATTGTGCTATTTTTTCTGTTCAACCGAACAAGTGTTTATATAATGGAAAAGTCTCTTTAACCTCCTTTAATAATTCCAATATTGAAACACAGATTGCAGGTTTGTATAAAAAGTTGTTTGAAAAGATAAAACCCTTTTTCACTAACAATTCTGAATCGACACGCAAAGATAATAAGCCTTGAATACAGCTGCAGAAATAAGAATTACACTATGTTATTCCGGAGACACGGCTGCCGAATCCGTCGGTACCGCACATGACCACCCTACCCTACTATTATCGGGTAAAAAACCAACAAACATAAAGAAGGTAAAAATGAAAACATCTATTTGTATCTTTCTTTGCCTTTGATGCTGAACCCGTTTTGGAAAATTTCATGCATATTAGGTGGTGGTGTAGATTTGGGGAGAAATGTACCAGAATATCTCCGGCAAAATCTGAAGGAAGTTTTATTCAAGGAAGTTTATGCTGGGTTTTACTATATCGCTATTTACGAAAAGCAATAGAACGAACGCCCAAAGACAAGAATGGCCAGCAACAGACAACTATAAGCCTCGCTTGTCCTTCGACGAATTACCCGGTAAATTCGCAATAGTCTAACCGTTATACGTAATAAATCTTAAAAGAAAATACTATTAATGAAACACAAAATATATCCATATATCTGGGAAATTTTACATAATACAAATGTGAGTACAAAGTTCCGAAAAAATATATAGTGATAATTAACAATAAGAGAGATAAACAAATTCTTTCAAATCCATAAATTTAAAAAGAGGAAAAGAGTTTACTATGCTTGATTCGATTAAGAATGAAATATTTTCACGTAAAGTCCTCTATTTGCTTGCGACAATGGAGCACATGTCGGAGGATGTGCTTTCTTCATTTTATGTAACAGCAGGATTCAAACCCAATGTACAAGCATGGGTTTCATTTATCGCAAAACTTGTGTTATCTCTTGGTATTTTATTTACAGTTTCAGGAGTAATCTTCTTTTTCGCCTATAATTGGAGCGAACTTCATAAATTTGCAAAGCTCTCAATCGTCAGCGTACTGATTCTTGCACCAACAATACTTGCGTTACTTTCTGATTTTAATAAATTTCATACAAAACTCTCATTGCTAGCTGTGGCAATATTCACAGGTTCCCTACTTGCAGTTTTTGGACAAATTTATCAAACTGGGGCTAATGCTTATGATCTTTTTCTAAATTGGGCAGTACTAATTACAGGAATCGCACTTATTTCAAATTTCAAACCATTGTGGTTTCTCTGGATAGCACTAATCAACACGGCAATAATTCTATATGCTGGACAGATATTACGGCATTGGATTGATCCACTTGCATTTATATCTTTATTTTTCGTAGATACCATTGCGCTGCTTATTTATGAATACTTTAGTTTCAGGAAAATCCACCACCTTGATTCCCGGTGGCTTCCCCGTATACTGGGGTTTGCTACGATTTCTTCTATGACAGTTGCAGGTATTGTCGGCATTGTAACTGATTTTGAAGAATTTGGACATGTCATATGCCTTCTTTTTGCAATTGGAAGTTATGCCGCATCTTTCTTTTTTTATTCTCGCAAAATATACGACCTGTCTTCAATAGCTGCCACTTGCGTTTGCATTATTGCAATGATATTCACAGCTGTTTTAAAGGCGAGTAACTTTGATGCCGCCTCAATATTTTTCATGGGTGGTTTTATAATTATCGCACTTACAATCGCTTCTGCATTTATTCTCATAAAAATCAATAACGCATGGAAAATTCGAGTATGAAATCTACAAAAAAAATAATCGATGTTCTTAATGAATCTAAACTGGATAAAGATAGATATGAGCTATATTCAAGCTTTCTTGAGTCCAATTTATTATCAATTGATTCGGAGACAAATGTTCCCTGGTTCGTTAAGATTATTACAATTTTTGGCGCATGGTTTGGTTCCTTACTATTCCTGGGATTTCTCCTGATAGCACAGCTTTTAAATTCTGGAGAATCCATGATTGTTACTGGAAGCCTTTTTATTGTAAGTGGTATTGCTATTTCATATGCCAACAAGCGAAATCATCTTATTGATGCATTCAGTCTTTCTCTCTCGATTCTTGGGCAATTGCTGCTTGGCATTGGGATTGGAAGCAAAACGCATGAGATTAAAATTGTTTGCTATGCAGGTCTGATTATCGAAACATTAATTTATCTATTTGCACAAAGTTATACCCAGAAATTTTTATCTGTCATTCTTATGCCTGCATGTTTGTTAGGGATAATATGGAATAGCCCAATATTTGAAGCTACCCAATTCTTAATCGGCGGATTAACGATTGCATCAGTACTCATCTGGACTAATGAACTGCCCTTACTAATCTGGTTGAAAAAGCAACGATATTTTTATGTGCCGACTGCATACGGTGTGGTATCAGGCCTGTTGTTAACATTGGTTTTGTCCATCAACAACAATTTTTTTGAAGTAAACATCAATCATTGGTATGTCTCGTCCCTGATTACATTTCTATCGCTATCATTTATTCTTCATAAGTTTCTTTGTCAGTCATTAGAGATTGGCAAAAAACCTTTTTGGATAGTGATTATTGTTACAGCCATTTTATTCGCCCCGACTATTCAGGCTCCTGGTGTCATTTCTTCTGCCTTAATAATAATTCTCGGATTCGCAAAAAGTAACCGCGCATTACTTACACTGGGTCTCATATTCCTGGCAACATTCATTACATCATTCTATTATTCCTTGCAGCAAACCCTTCTGACTAAATCTTTGATTCTAATGACAACTGGAATTCTTTTTTTAGTAATTGGTTTTGCTTTCGGACAATTAAAAAAGAAAGTTGCAATACAATGAATATTGTAAAAATCATTCTTGGCATTTCTGTCTTGCTCGTGTTTTTTGCGGTAGGGACATCTGTTAAAAGTCGTGAAGATTTACTCAATACCGGAGAAACATTCCTTTTCAGACTTGCACCTGTGGACCCAAGGTCCATAATGCAGGGTGACTATATGATTCTGAATTATCAAATCACCAGTGGAACGGGTACAAAAAGTATTCCATCACGTGGATACATTGTTTTTAAAGCAGACAGCTTTAATGTTGCAAATAAAATTCGATTTCAGAAACAACCGAAACCTCTATCGGAAAACGAAAGAATAATCAAATATTACGGACATAAAAGAAATATTAGTATTGGTTCTGAATCTTACTTTTTTCAAGAAGGTGATGCAGACGTGTATGCCAGAGCAAGATTTGGTGGAATTAAAGTAGCTAAGAATGGCAACAGTATACTTTTTGGACTCTTTGATGAGAACCATAAGAAGATTGAGAAGAACTAACAACTTTACTCATGCAGCGGTCCATAAGTAGAAACATACGGCCATTTTTTCATGAAAAAAACGTGCTCAGGGGAAAGTAATAAAACACTAAAAAGAGTTATAACTTCAAAATGATATCATTCCTTCTTTTTTCGATTTTATTTTTTGTAATTCTTCCTTTTTACGTTACTATTCTAATAACTCAAAATTGTAATAATAGTGATTCAAAATTATTTTTTATAAATTTCCTGAAAATTGTAGTTATCGTTGAAATTCCGTTTTTAATTCATTTTCTTCCACTGCTAATAATTGAACCAAAAGCACAGGATTCATGTTCCTGGATTAATTTGTATTTTGAAGCATCTGTTATTCAACTTCCTCTGCTTTTATGGTTTTTCATATCTATCTTTCATGACACAAAGCGTAGTATTAATTTTGATAAACGTATTGACTGGGTAATTGGCGGAGTAATTATTGGTCTATTTATTAATATTGCGGATTTATATGTACTATACCATGAATACTCGTACAGTAATTACCTAATTTATTATACTTTTGCGTTCGGATACATTTTTTACAAGTTGATAAAAGAAATTAGAATAATTAAACCATCTTTTTACATTTTTCCTTTAACCATTTTCATAGCAACTTTTTTTGGGTTTTTAACAATTTCTTTTTCTAAGTATAAATACTATCATTTACCAGAGCACCTTGATGATTGTTTTATTGTCTCAACAGCATCAAAAGGGCACACTTCTATTGTTCATTCTTACCAATGTAATAAAACTGGAAAATTCATTAATAAACAATTGATCAGATTCAAATTGTTTGAAATTGAGTTAATGGTTAAACATTCTCTCTTGCATTATATATTCCGATTGATTTATAATTTCATCGGACCTTTAATAGCATCACTAATCAAGAATAAGTTTGTTGCAGACATCATTTATATTTTCTTAAAGCCTTTTGAACTCATAGTAGTATTGTTTTTATTTCTAAATGGGATTACGCATACGAACGATTACCCAACTTTAAGAAGTCGAAATAACTGCATTAACCGCAATTGAATAGATTCAAAATCAGATTAAAAGGCGCGCGAAAGTAAGGGTATGGTTAAGGAATCTGTTACTATTTACAATTCTGAAATTTCGAGTAACAAGTAATTAACAAAAGAGATACTTGTCAGCATTTCATTTAATATTATTTATCAATGAAGATTACGTACGGACCTGTTTGATGTAATTGGCAGCTTACGATTGGCTATTTGCTATTGGCTTAGTCACTCAGTCACTCAGTCACTAATTTCCGTTCTACCCGGAATTCCTCCCGGTCAATACCGAATAAAGAAAAAGAGATATATTGACGAACGTTCCAGCTATCTCTCCACCGTCTCTTTGATAATCTTCTGAAACATTTCTGCCAGAGAAGCCTTTGACATATCAGGTGTAATCTCAACCGGATCACATATATCCAGACATACTGTTCCCTGATTCACGAATATACTTTTTTTTGGAAGAAGATCGACCGCACCACGTATTCCAACGGGTACCACACTTACCCCTGCCTTAAGTGCAAGTGAAAAGGAGCCCTGTTTAAACGGCGCGACTTTACCATCGCTGCTTCTGGTGCCTTCAGGAAACAGTATTAGTGAAACGTTATCCTTTTTTAACCTTTTTACGGCGTTTTCAATAGATCGGTGAGCTTTACGTGCATTTCCCCGGTCAATCCAGATGTGTCCAGTGCTGTAGAGTCCCCATCCAAACACCGGTATCATAAACAGCTCTTTTTTAGCGATAAAACAGATATTTTCAGATATACCTTTGAAAAGAATCGGAATATCGAGTCCGCTCTGATGATTTGAAATGAACACATAGCGTTTGTTTTTGTCGAGTTTTTCTTTACCGTTTACTATGACTTTAATACCCGCTACCCCGAGAATCTGATCGTTCCAGAACCGTACAAATAATCTTGCCGTTTTCCTTGAGAAAAAGCTGACAACAATGCATATTAGCCCGTAAATAGTTGTACTGAAAATAGTCCATACAACAGCGATCAGCCCCCTTATTTTTGAACTGCCTGTTATGCCGCTGTTTTGCCGATCCATACGTTTTCCTTTCCAACTTTTTCCCGGAGAGATTTTATCAGTTCAGGGTTTGCTGCAGTCTTACAATTTTTTGCTCTGATTTTGAATTTATTGTTTTCTCCGGTAACAAGGTGGAGAATCAGAGAACATTCACCTTTACTTTTTGTACACTCATTACGTATTTCTTCAATGAAACTCTTTTCGAGTCCCTGTGTTTTCAATTTGATATGCACACTTCTGACCAGCTTATCCCGAGCCTCAGATAGAGAGATACAGTTATCGATTTTAAGCTTGGGCTTGTCTTCACCATCACGTTTACTGATCTGGCCATGAACCAGCACCATTGAATCAGCAGCCAGAAGATGACGAAATTTTTCGTATGCATCACCAAATACCAGAAGCTCGATCATTCCATCAAAATCTTCAAGCTCCAGAAACGCCATCGGCCTGCCATCACGCTGCGTGTGGGTTTTCAAACTGGTAATCATTCCACCAACCGTGACCGCTGCACTGTCTTTGATCGCAGTGAGATTATCAGGTGTCATTGTTATCGTAGTAAAGCCTTTTATTTCATCAATAAATCTGTCAAGAGGATGACCACTGACATAAAAATTGAGCACATCCTTTTCACGCTGCAGAAGGTTGTTGTACGGCCAGGGTTCAACAGTTGGTAATGGTGGTTCTGGAATTACCGATTTTTCTTCTCCGGATGAGGAATTACCAAAGAGGTCCTCAAAAAGATTAAACTGACCGCTGAGACGGTCTTTCTGAAATGAGCTACCATATTCAATTGCCTTATCGATAGCCTCACACAGTTGCGCACGTGTACCATGAAGACTGTCCAGAGCCCCGGCGGAGATAAGCGATTCGAGGCATTTTTTATTCACAATACGAAGATCGACAGATTTACACATACTGAATATGGAGGTAAATTGACCTTTTTCGTTACGCGCTTTAATAATCTCATCAGCACCTTTGCTTACATTTTTAATCGCGCCCATCCCAAGCCTGATATTTCCATTGTCTATACTGCACTCATCCTCACTGCGATTGACATCTGGCGGAAGAACTTTGATACCCATCCTCTCCACCTCGTTTTTCATAACCAGAAAACCTTCCTGATTACCTATCCACGAAGTCAGGTTGGCGGTCATATACTCAAGAGGGTAATGTGCCTTAAGGTACCCGGCCTGATAGGAAACGTGTGCATACACCGTAGCATGCGCCTTATTGAATCCATATTCTGCAAATTTCGCCATCAGATCAAACACATCTTTTGCGATTTTCCCATCAATCCCCTTCTCTTTAGCACCCTCGATAAACTTTTTCCCCATCTCCTCCATAACATCGGCTTTTTTCTTACCCATTGCTTTACGAAGAATATCGGCCTGTCCCAGTGAAAAGCCGCCCATTCTCTGCGCAATACGCATCACCTGTTCCTGATATATTATAACTCCATACGTTACATCAAGAATCTCACTGAGCATTGGATGAAGGTATACGACCTCCTCTACCCCATGTTTACGGTGAATATAGGTATCGATATTATCCATAGGACCGGGCCTGTAAAGAGCTGTCATAGCGATAAGGTCTTCAACACAAGTCGGTTTGAGCTTTCTGAGATAATCCTGCATTCCCTGGGATTCAAACTGGAAAACCCCGGTTGTTTCACCTTTGCCAAACAATTCGTATGTTTCAGGGTCCCCATCAGCGATTTTCCATATATCAATATCTATATCATGATATTTCCGAATGAGACGAACCGATTCCTGAAGAACAGTGAGCGTACGCAACCCAAGAAAGTCCATCTTTATCAGACCGACCTTCTCGACGTAGTTCATGTCAAACTGGGTCATAAGAATATCGGAGCTGGGCTGCTTGAAAAGCGGTGCCCAGTTTACAACATCACCGGGAGCAATAATAACACCGCCGGCATGCATACCTGCCTGACGTGCAAAACCCTCGAGAACTGATGCGTGCTTGAAAAGCTCCTTATACTGATCGTTACTGTTAATGGTGTTCTGAAGATCGGCATTTGCAGCAATCGACCTCTCAAGATCCTTTTCATTTACCATTCCGGAAAGTTTGTTGGCTTCAGCAACTGGTATCGCCATCGCTCTGGCAACATCCTTGACAACCATTTTTGCTTTCATACGGCCGTAATTGATAATCTGAGAAACCGCTTCCCGCCCGTATTTTTGTATCACATAATCGATCACCTTGTACCGGTCACGGTCTGCAAAGTCAATATCGGCGTCGGGCATGGATATACGTTCCGGATTGAGGAAACGTTCAAAGATAAGATCAAACTTTATCGGATCCACGCTGGTTATACCGATCACATGGGCAACAAGACTTCCGGCAGCCGAACCTCTGCATCCTACCATGACACCCATTTTCTGAGCAGCTATCACAAAGTCACGTACGATAAGAAAGTATCCTGCGAAGCCCATCGAATTAATAATCCCAAGCTCATATTCCATCCGCTCTTCAAGAACGGGCGTTATAGCAGCATACTTTTCCTTTAAACCCATTTTTGCCAGTCCGCACAGATATTCTTCGGGAGTCTCGAAACCTTCAGGAACCTCCGGACGAGGCAGCTGCGGCTTCATCTTTACCGATACATTGCAGCGTTCAGCAATTGCCACCGTGTTTGACATCGCTTCAGGGATTTCCGGAAATAAAGTAGCCATCTCCTGCGGCGATTTGAAATAAATCTGATCGGATGAAAACCGGTACCGGTTTGGATCTGCCATAGTTGTCTGAGTCTGAATACAGAGCAGCACTTCATGTGAAACCGCATCTTCACGCCTGAGATAATGTGCATCATTGGCAACGATAAATGGAATGCCCATCTCCCTTCCAAGTTGTATCATCTCTCCAAACGCAACAGTTTCATCATCGATACCATGATCCTGCAATTCAAAAAAGAAGTTATCGGCACCGAAAATTGAAATATATTCTTCAGTAATTTTCCGCGCCTTCTCCCTGTTCCCTTCAAGCAGCGCCTGGGGAATTGCACCCGCCACGCATGCAGAAGTTGCAATAATTCCTTTATTGTATTGACGAAGTACCTCAAGATCGATACGGGGACGATAGTAAAACCCTTCCTGATACCCGATAGAACTTAAGCGCATCAGGTTCTTCCATCCCTCATTATTCTCAGCAAGAAGAATAAGGTGATGGTATGATCGTTCATCTTTACTTGACGATCTGTCAAAACGGGAATTTGGTGCAACGTATGCTTCAAATCCAAGAATCGGTTTAATCCCTGCACCCATGCATGCTTCATAAAATTCAACAGCACCAAACAGGCCGCCATGATCGGTAATGGCAAGCGCCGGCATCTCGAACTCGACAGCTCTTTTTACGAGATTTTTGATTTTTATTGCGCCATCAAGGAAGCTGTATTCAGTATGGTTGTGAAGATGTACAAATCCGGAACTCATTCAGATGCGACTCCAATTTTCCTGATTTTCTTTACATAAAACTGTTTTTTTGATTTAGTTCGCAAAAGCTCTGCTTCAAGGATTGGATCCATCCCTTTACGACATGACAGCGGAAGTACAGTATATACACCAGGTTTCAGATACGGGCTGCCTTCATAGTCAAGAATGAGATTTCTACCGGTAAGTACAGCATAATCGATCACATGTATGATTTCACTAATATCAAGAGCTTTAAGCTCTTCACCATATTTTGTTCCCCTCATCGCACTCATCTGCTTTTTTTCTTCAGAGCGGACTTCAGTAACCGGTCTCCATTTTGCCCCTGCAAATTCCAGGTACTCCCCGGCATCGATTCGTGGCTCTGCCTGAAATTCTATCTGCTCTTCACCCGCCTGACGATAATCGAAGCCAAGGCCGCTTAGAATCTCTTTTACTTTATCCTCACAGCCACGTTTTATCTGATACACGCTCTGGGCAGGAATAATCTCAAGATATGCTCTTAAAGGTGCATACGATTCAATCTGTCGACTGACTTTCATCTCTCCACTGATAAGCATCATCCTCTCAGTGATAAATAGTCTGAAAAATTCACGTATCCATTCCTTAACCGTTTCAATGACATTTGCAGGTGCCTGATGATTTTGCAGCCACTCGACTATATGGTCACTGTCAATTCCACGGCTTAATGAATTGGAGAGGATATCCTTATTTAACTTCCCTTTAAAGACCTTATCCAGAGACTGTAGCTCTCCTGCCTGAGAGAAATGAAAAATTTCATCCGGATCGGACTCCTCTGGTATGACCGCTGTAAAATCCGCCTGAACGACTACGGGACTTGCCTGTGAATCGGGTACAGAAAATAACTTCATACGGTTGAAAATAACCATCTCGTCCTGAGTCTGGTAATCTATAATACCGGCAAATTTCAGTGCCCTTATTGCATCGAATGCATCCTGACGATCCTTTTCGGGAAACATACGCAATGAGATCCAGCTGCCTTCAGCA
The DNA here is from genome assembly GCA_016929595.1 of Chitinispirillaceae bacterium. Classification (GTDB taxonomy): domain Bacteria; phylum Fibrobacterota; class Chitinivibrionia; order Chitinivibrionales; family Chitinispirillaceae; genus JAFGIN01. The sequence goes on along the minus strand of JAFGIN010000172.1, from coordinate 59,570 downwards.
GCTTCTATAAGTCTATCAACAAAATCCAGACGCCATGATCCATGCGCATTAATGGCAAATTCCTTAAGCTCATTCAATCTGAACTCCAGATCATGATTCATCCAGTTAATCATTGCCTCGGAGTTAAACATGATTTCCAGTTCAGATTCCTGAAGAACACCATTAGATTTACAGTAAGCGATAATTAACCGTGTAATGAAATCGGTAGTGTCGGATTTCGAATCGGAGTATGTATCAATAAGTTTTTTGAGTTTAATAATGGCGGTTCGGGGAAACTTTCCATTTTTCCCCTTCTTTAATTCCGATTGTGCTGCCATTGATGCAACGATGATCAGATCGTTAAGCGGCCGATATTTCCATTGCGGCGCTGAATTAAGCGGCGAAACCACAACGCTGCTACGCAGTATTGTTTTGATCATCCTGGATAAAAGGCTCTCCTCGAACTCATCAAAACCGAATAGACGTGTTACCCCTTCGTTACTGTAAGCAGCATAAACAAGGAATGATTTCACTAATGGGTCCTCAAGAGGATCATCACGATCACATAGCAACCCAACATTCCCGGTTAGATAAATTACTGCGCATCGAAGCTGTTCCGAAAGCTCAAGCTCATCAAATCGCGCCTGAAGATTTTCGGGTTTAATGAACTCTGAAATCGCATTCTCAATCACATTGGATGAAACAACCTTTCTTGAAGCCTCAGATTCAGAAAGAAAATGTTCCAGTACCCACGGAGAAGAGAGCGCTTTTACGTACTCAGAAAACTGGAGAGCAGAGGGCCTATGAATCATCTCAATAAATTCTCTATTTGATCGTTATTCAAAGGAAATCAGGAATTGTTCAGTATTCTGACAGGATATTTTACCTGTCATATACAATCATCGTCTCAAATGCATGATCGATCCGTGATTTTTTTCAAAAAACCATCAATTTATCACGAAACGCAGCAAATTCAACACTCCATTACAACCCCGCCTATCTAAAAATAAATGCTGGGCACGCTAAAGAGCGCTTTTATTTCTAAACTCCCTGTATCCAATCATAAATCCTCAGTTGCATTACAACCCGTTCTATTATACAATGTTTCTACATACCTTATCACAATTTCACAAATCAGGTTAAAACAGCCGCTTTATGTGAGAAGTGTGAAGTCGAAATGGCGAAGAATGAACAAAGACGGTCAGGTATCTCTTCTCGAACCACAACACTTCATCGATCAACATCATTGCTGCCTGGTAATGATGTTCCGTGAAGGGGGAAGGATCCGGCATACCAGATTTCACACTTCTCACTTTTTATTTAAAGGGATCGACAATGCAGATTAATGAGGCAGCTTCTGCATTACTTAAACAACTCTCCATATCTGAAGACACCTCGAGTGGCTCGAAGAAAATAGCCTCATTTTTCAGAGCCGTTGAAGAGCACCTTCCTCCAGCCGGACTACTTTGCCAACTGCTTGATTCAAAGTTTTCCAGCGAAAAAATGGTAGAGTATATCCTCTTTTCGATTCTCGATACAGGCGTTTCTGATTTTGAACTCATGAAATCGATTCAACGATTCCATCGTCTTGAACGATTACTTGGCAGAAACACTTTCCACCCCCGAATGCTTTCAACGACTGAACAATATCTTGTAAAAAAATTGACTGATACATCACCGGTAGAGAATGTTGAAACTCTGAAGATCGCCCAATCCGTTATAAACACATGGCTGCAACAATTCATGGAGAAAAAGGATCCCGGCGAACTTCGCCGTAAACAGTTGAGCACACTCTACCGATGCGAATCAGAGGCGCTTCGGGCCCGCACTTTCTGGATCTCAGAAAATGCTGATACCTACAACATGAAAAAGATGGTACAACTCCTGCCAGTGATCTCTTTCTGTGATGAACACGCGAAAGCAATCACCGATCTGGCTGACCTGCTCGAAAAAGATAAAATGCCCGGTGCACCAATCCTTACATTAGAGCTATCCATGAAAACTGACGCTTTTGAAAAGTGGTTACAACAGATAGGAAAACAACCTGAGCTTGCTTTTTTTAACACTGTTATTACCGCACAACGAAACAAGCTTATTCCTGCACGGTATCTTGCAGCGGTAGCAACAATAGCAAGGGCAGTTTTAAAGAATGATCCCAATCCACTCTCATGGATCGCTCTGGCACTCGAGCACTGCACGAAAGATGGTTTTTCTATTGATGCCGGAGAAGCGCTACCTGCACTTAAAAAGTATCTCAATAACAGCGGGGCAGAAATTAATGGAACCACCATTACAGGCTCCTTCACAAAAAACTCCTTTGTCAACCTTACCGGAGAGGATATGTGCACAAGGGATTTCAGAGAGTCTGGAGAACTGACTATCCGTGAGATGGTCAGCCGCTGCCTGAAAAATGACACACTTCTGGCGCGCCTGATTGAAAATCCCAAGGTATATAACTCACCAGGCCTTATAGAACGTATCATTTACAACAGCCATTCCCGTTTCATTCTACAAAAAATAGCCATAACCCGCGAGCTTCATACCGGCCAGGCAAATGCAGGAGTTCCACTCGCACTCCTCAAGAACCCTGCAAACATTCCGCTTTCCCAGATTCGTCAATTTGTCAATCCCAGGTACGTTTCAATCATAGAGTTGAAAGATCTCCTGAAATACCCCTTTTCGATAAGGCGAGAGGTTTTCAGTGAGGTTCAGTCGTTTTTTGAACGTCGGCGATGAAATGTAATCCGTCAAGAGTGAAGAGTGAAGAGTGAAGAGTGAATGCCTTTTTCCAATTTCACACTTCTCTCTTCAATGAGGCTAAATGCTTCTGTTTGGACGATGCACTGAGCTGGTCGAATGTGTCACCCCGATGGCGGGAGCAGCACCATGTAAGTGACTGAGTGACTAAGTGAATAGCCAATGGCAAATAGCCCCCTTGGCGGTTGATCATAGGATGCTTTGTTTTGAAAGACACAGATTGCTTAACAGGATAACAAATAATTTACCGTTTGGATTTTCTGGCCTTTTTTTTCTTTGGCTCTGAAGAATCAGGTGCAGCATTAAAATCTTTTTGAACCCATCCCCCACGTGGTTTTTCCAGTTTTGCCCTATAATTCTCTTCAAGCACCATAAGCATTTCCTCATCAAGCAATGTCTGGTAGAGTGTAGCGGTTTTACATAAAACTTCGATGGAAAGCCCATCGGTACTTTTCATGTTGGCGTTCTGGAAAAATGCGCCCTGAAGATCTGCTCCGGTAAAATCAGCATTGCTGAAATTGACATTTTTACAATACGCAGATCTCAAGTTTGCACCAGTCAAATTTGTGCCGGAAAGGTTTGCATTGCGTAAATCGACCGACTCGAGCTGCGCGTTCTGAAGATTTGCTCCCGAAAGATCGATGCCCTGAAGATCCATCCCACGGAGGTCTGCACCGGAAAGGTTTTTCTCTCCCCGAAAAATGGCATTTCGTGAAAATGTCTTCTGCTGCTGGGCCGCTATACCTGAACTATCCTTCACAAATTGAGCGCGGGAAAGAGTAACGCGCAGTTCATGTTCACTCATACAGGGAGTTTTTTGCCCATTAACATATCCATAAACAAGCTTTCCCGGATCTTTTCCGGTGGATCTCTTAAGTACCATCATAGAATCAATACAGAGAAATATCTCCGGCTCCCCGGAAAAAACGGCTGATACACCACATAATAAAAAACATTGCAGAATAATGAACCAGCGTAGTACAGAACGCATAAAAATACCTGTCTTTAATGATTGTAATGCTTATTCAAAATATTTGTGCAATAACGAACAGAACAGATATTTGTAGCGATGAAAGTAAAAAACGTTCAATTCAACATTTTTTCTCAACTTAAGCAGGACTGAGATTGAAAACGACATCACCGTTCTGAAAGTAGTACACCTGTGTTCGACGCCGACAAATCAGGAAACACAACTCTGCCGCTTCTGCTGCCATAGATGGGGAGCTTAGAAAAATATTTTCTTTCCGGTCCAGATCGCATACGGGTGAAGCCACCTGCATTTCTGCAGATAGCCCGATTAGCCCTATTCAATATTTATCTTTCATACACCACAGCACCAGCAAATAATGCCGCAGGAAAACCAAACAGTGTACTCACACAAAAAATCAATGCCGGTTTCATCGGATAAACACCCAGATTAATCAGCTGTAACAAAAACAGTCCGATAAAACATATAAAAAAGCAGGCACAGACAAAGATTGCAGAACCCCTTGATCTGAATAATGGTCTCACTGCAGCATAAGATGTCATCACCAGCACCATTTCAAGAGTGAATATAATCAGGTTGAACAGATGAAATCGTGGACCGTAATGCTGATCTTGCGATTGCTCAAAATATGACAGCAGCGACACACCTGTAACTTTTAGAATAATATATTCAACAACTGCATCAATGATGATAAACACCAGTACGGCTGAAATGGTCGCTTTTAAGAGGTTCTGATAGTTAATTTTCATAATGCCTTTCTTCAATGACCTTTGTAACGTTCACTAACGACAGATTGTTACATGAAAGATAATTAAAAGTTGGTTACTTCTCCTGAATGTAATAAGTATATTACACTTATTAAGCCCCAAGTTAATAAAGCAGAACTGGTAAAAATTAACTGTACAGTGTGTTAAGGTTGAATTGCGGTTTCTTTCGAAATTGGACATTTGTATGTCATTATACCAATCTTTTAAACTGGAAAACCTATGATCAGAAGCACCGTTGCCATAATTGTCCTCTTCTTACTTGTAGTATCCAAGGTAATTACAGCATCCCCAAATGATACTATCAGCCTTGTAATAAACGATCTTGAGGGTGCCGGGTTAAAGACCAATGAGATTGTCATGGTTTCAGATAAACTTCGCTCATCAATTGTTGAATCATCCCATTACCGGATACTGGAACGCTCTGAAGTCACCAGAGAAGCTGTCACGATCCATCAGTTCGGAGCTGTATTTGATGACTCGTCCACCCAATCCGTACCTGCAGCAGTATCAGATCAGCAAAATCACTATCTATTGACGGGGAGAGTATCGAAAGCCGGTAGTATTATAGCGCTCTCTGCACGGATTGTCGATACAAAGCGTGATCAGATTATTTATGCCAAAATTAAAGAGTATGATGTCCTGTTCAAAGACCTTATCTCTTCAAAAATTCCTGAATTTTCTAAAGAGCTGCTATCCGGTATCGATTCAACGCTCTCATTTCTAACAATACAAAAGGAAAAGGGCATTCTTTTTATCGAATCGGTTCCGGAAAATGGTACCATACTCGTTGATGGCATCGAAACACCACTTAAAACTCCGGCTACAATTAAAGGTGTCAACCCCGGTCGCTATTCGGTTGCGGTAAACTCCGGAAACAAAATTGGTTCATCAGAGGTGAAAATTGTTTCGGGAAAATTAGAAAAAATGGTTGTAAAACTTAAAGATGGTTTTGGAACTCTGAGAGTTCTGAGCTCAGTCCCGGGTTTAAATGTTTCTATCGGTTCGCTTGGTGAATTTGTCACTCCGGTTCAGCTCGACTCGATACCAGCGGGTATCTATACAGTTCAATCAATCAATGACGGATACTTTACTTCGTACGACACGGTCAATGTGATGTGCCAGAAAACAGCGGAAATTAATTTGACGCCAGAAAAAGTTTCATTTATTCGCATCGAAGGTGTAACAGATAATTCCAGGATTTCATTGGATAAAGTACCCTTGGACATAAACATTTCCAATCTTTACATGGTTACACCGGGTGAACATGTTCTCAGTATCGAGCGGGAAGGGTTTTTCTCACGAAACTTTCGATTAAAAGCACATCCCGGTGATACGACAAAACATGTGGTGCAATATGCCCCCCACCCTGCGGCTTTAAGTATCCAGTCAGCACCCGATGATGCATCCATTGTATTGAATGACAGAGACATCGGTAAAACCCCCTGCATTTTCCCATCGATCGTTCCCGGAACCTATAAACTTCAGTTGTCTCATTGGGCATATGAACCGATAGAGATGAACCTGAATCTGATTCCCGGAGCAAAAATGGAAATTACTGAATCATTCAAGAACCATTCCGGTAATTATCGTACATGGGAGAAAAAGAAAAAGATTGCATCAATTTCAAATCTTGCATTTGCAGGCACAGGCCAGATCATTCTTGGCGAAAAAACACCCGGATTTTCGCTCTTTTCTGTTGGTATACTGAGCGATCTGGCTGTACTTGGAACAGCGTATCAGTTGTACTCCTATAACAAAGATTACAGAGATCAATCGATTGTAAACAACAATAAGAACGGTGATTACTACAGAGGAAGGAGAATCCGTCGAGCCAGGCTGTCTACAGCAATTATCTCATCGGTGCTTCTTCGTACAGGTTCATTCGCGTTGACATATTTTAAAAACCACTAAGTTTTTTTACTACTGCTCAACTACATAACTCACTGATTAATTATGAATTATGAATTATGAATTATAAAAAAAATGCATTTTTATACTTAACTTTTCACACTTCTAACTTCACACTTCATTTGTGTCCTGTAACCAACCACTACGCGGGTTATTCACTATTCCCTATTCCCTTAGTCACTCAGTCACTCAGTCACAGATTCTCTCCCACCCTCGGGATGACCCCGACTCCGAAATGAAAACTTTGTTAATAATATAAGACAGTTAATAAACCCTCAGAACTTCACACAGATTTCACATCGGCTTCATAGACTCCTCAATCTTCTTTTGTATTATTATTAATGTTCAATGAAACGGGGTACTCAGCAGTAAACCACATTTTAAATCCCGACCAATGGAGGCATTCATGATAGTACATCTTAAAAAGAAAAAGTTACTTTGGGCAGGTTATATTCTTTCAGGCCTGGTTCTCATTTTTTCAATTGTATACTGGCTCTGGAAGCCCGGTCCATCCAGTACGATCTCTTATGATAAAAAAACAAATGGTATCTGGGCCGGGCATCAGTGGTTTTCAGGTAAAGCAGTAAAAAGTGGTGACAGTGTGACTATCCTGGAACGTGATCTCTTTATCCAACAGTTACGAATATATGGTATTCGAACTGTTTTTGTTCATGCTGGCCCAATACTACCTGATGGCAGTATTGCTGATCAACCTGCACGTTTTTTCAATGATCTGCAGAATGCTGCTCCTGAGATTCGGTTTCTTCCCTGGATTGGCGGTGATGTCAGACGATACGACCTTGAAAGTCCCCGCTGGCGAGCCTCATTGATCTCCACAATCAAGTTACTTCATTCTCAGGGGGTTAAAGGCATACATATTGACATTGAACCATTAGAATCGTTTCACCCCGGATATATTGAACTCTTAAAAGAGCTCAGGAGTTCATTCAAAAAGCCATTTTTTATTAGTCATGCAACAAGAAGAGTTGCGCCCTTTGAATGTTCGTTCTGGCCAGTAAAAACATATTTCTGGACAGCTTCTTTCTACAAAGCCTGCATGAAATTTACAGATCAGACTGTTCTGATGGGGTACGATACCTGCCTTAAATTAAAAAAATTGTATACGGGATCAATCAGCATGCAGACAAAAAAACTCCTTGAATGTACAGCCGATTTTCCGAATCATTCACTGATGATCGGAATTCCTTCATATAGTGATAATCTCAGTGTCCATGATCCCAGAGTTGAAAATATCCAAACTGCGGTTCCGGGTATTCGTGCGGCGCTGGAAAAGAGCAGGCATAACTCAGACAATTTTGAAGGTGTTGCAATTTACGCGCATTGGACAACAGATCCAGAGGAATGGCAGTGGTATGAAGTGTACTGGATGCAGCGTTATTGAGGGAATTAAGGTTCAATAGTAACTATCTTTTATGAAGACACATCGGTATCGGTATCAATGTCGTTATCGGTATCAATGTCATTTCGATTCCGATTCCGATTCCGATTCCGGGTCGCTTCACCGCCAGTAGTACATTTGTAATGCGTAGTGAAACGAAGCTTTATAGATGTATTGCTGGCTGCCGCTGTTATAGGCTGTACTGCGCCAATCTGGAAATCATTTTCTTTAAAACCATGCGCCCACATTACTGTAGCAAAGGAGGTGCATCCACTAAAATATGTTTTGGTAATAATTTTTTTTAAACATTCTCTGTTGAGAGACTTTTCTTGAAAACCACATTAAAAACATTACGAACGATTGGTCCTATAAAAAAAATCTGAATAAAAAATGCAAATGGGAAATTAAAAGTCATTTTTTGAAGCCAATTGGCAATAAAATTTATATTTATTCCATTGTGTATTACTGTAGCTATAAAACTCATTGCTGGGCACATAATCAAGATATTCATACATGCAATAGCTATAATAATAAATAGTGGCTTATCAGTTTTGGGATCAACAATCTTGAATGCCATCCTTGTAGCTAATTTATTACCAAAAACAAATTGAATTAGAAAAGCAAACAAAAATTCAATTGGAATTTCTTTTAAAGATAAGAAGAATACTTGATTTGTCATGGAACCCATTGAAATTGCAATGTTATAATTAACAAAAGCAACAACGGATAATAAAACGGTGAGAGACATGAAAAATAATAGTTGTAATTTTGTGGTAGGCATAAGCACTCCTTTTAGGTATAAGAAAATTGTTCATAGTTACAGAACATTTTTCCCTTCGTACCGTAATCAGATTTACATGCTTTGCACCACTTGTGTCGTATCCGGGATTGGTAAAATATATTAGTTTTCATAAACAGTGTATCTGTTTTCTTACTTTTTTTTGGTATGAATGCGGGTCTTCTTTGGGCGCAGGTTTTTAAGATTTTAGATTAAATTTATACTAATCATCGTCTTGGCGCAGTATTGCCTATAACGACCCCGACTCCGAAATATTACGCGACATGCCCGATTTCTTTTCACAGTCTCAGTTTTTTCTTCACTACAATAAGCGATCGTTTTCATTCCGTATTTTCAACAAAAACCATGTAATTTGACTTTTTTGCTCTTGTTTATCATGGCACATCGATGTCGGTATCGATGTTGGTATCGATGTCGGTATCGATGTTGGTATCGATGTTGGTATCGATGTTGGTATCGGAATCGGTATCGGAATCGGTATCGGAATCGGTATCGGTATCAATTCGATTCGGATACCGATAGCGACCCCGACCCCGAAATATTGCGCGGCATGCCCGATTTATATTTCGCCGATCCCGACTCCACAATGTAAACTCCTGTGCATTGTATTATGAGACAATCAATATAATCTCAATCCGGGCTCCACCCTGCTGGCGGTTTCCGATTGAAACAGTTCCACCATGCAATGCAATCGCTTCACGAACAAGACTCAGCCCCAGACCAGTGCTTTTACGCATGGTATCGGGTCGTGAAAGTGAATAGAACCGATCAAACACCCTATCCAGTGCATAATCGGGAATTCCACTGCCGGTATCTTCAATGATTATCCGTACTGTACTTTCAACCTTTTCCAGGGTAACATAAATGTTTCCCCCGGAGGGAGTAAAATCGATTGCGTTCTGTAAACAATTGAGAATTGCCTGTGTCATAAGAAAACGTTCACCCGGTATAGTAATTTTTTCCGAAACAAAGGCTTCACACCGAAGGTGTTTTGCATCACAGGCTGGTGTAACAGTTTTTACACAATCATTTATCAGAAGACTCATATCGATCTCTTCCTTTTCTCTCAAGCCGGATCTGTTTTCCAATGAAGCAAGTTCAAGAAGCCGCTCGACAATGCACTGCATCCGCTGTGCTTCAACATGAATATTTCGCAGAAAACGATCGCGATCAACGGCTGGCATAGTGTCATCAATCAACTCGGCAGCACCACGTATTGCAGCAATCGGCCCCTTGATTTCATGTGTCAAGGTATGTACATACTGCTCGACATATTTCTTTCCCTCAAGCGTCTGACGCATCTCTTCAATCGTCTTCCCCATCAGGCCAACCTCACTTCGCCCCAGATAACTGGAGACACCCAGCCGTGGAAGCTTCACCGGTTCTCCGTCACGTACAGCCCGTGCATAACTGGTGAGACGCTTGATCGGTGATGTCACCCAGATTGAAAGCGCAATGCTTACAATAAGTACCCCGAAACCGATAATACATCCAGCCATGATAATCTTTTTCTGCGCTTTTTCAACAAAGAATGCAACGCTTCCAGATGGTTTACATACAGTAAGGACACCTGCGATCAATGTATCCTGCATTACCGGAGCTGCAACATAGAGCACTGATGTCGAATGGTCACCGGGAATTTTACGTGACGTTCGGGAACCATACTCACCTCTTAATGTTCTGTAAACATCATTCCACTGCGAATAATCTTTCCCTTCATCCATCCCGTCATCAGAATCAAAAAGGACAATTCCTTTATTATCGGTAATATAGACCCGGACATTCATCCGTTTTTTTTCCAGGTCGTAAATTGCAGCATCAAATTTCCGCCGGTTTGCTTTGTTGAATGCTTCACGAAGTACCCCGGTCTCAATCACATTGTTGTCTAACACCTGCTCAACAATTGATGCAAGCAGCACTGACTGATCAACTAAGGATTCCTCCATTGATTTCACATAGTGCGGGCGAAGATCATCAACCACCCAATTTATAAGATAATAAAACCCTACAGCGACAATGACAAGCATCCCAGTAATGATACGGGTGCGAATTGTTACCATGATGTTTTCAGCGCGTATCCAAATCCGCGCCTGGTTTCTATGGGATCGATGTCTGAACGTACTGCTCTAAGCTTTGTTCTTATCGTTTTGATATGAGTATCAACCGTACGATCCAGACTGAATTCCGGCTCATCCCACGCCAGTTCTTTAAGTGCATCTCTGGTATAGATTCTCCCCGGATGAGCAATCAGTGCAGCAAGAAGCCTGAACTCGCATTTTGTCAGCTCGACAATCTGGTCGAAATAGGTTATTTTCATCGATTCGGTATCAATCCTGAAAGGTGCAGCTGTTCCCTCTGTCCCAACGATAGTATCTGATGGTTTTCCAGGTTCTGAATTCGAAACATGATTTACCTGAGCACTCCTGCGCAGCACGGCTTTAACACGTGCAGCCAGCTCACGCGGACTGAACGGTTTTGCAACATAATCATCAGCCCCAATCTCAAGCCCCACAACACGATCAAGCTCGCTGCTTCGTGAGGTGAGAAATATCACCGGCAGGCTCGAGGTTGCCCTGATTTTTTTTAAGATCTCAAAACCACTTGCATCAGGAAGTCCTATATCCAGAATAATAAGATCAATGTCCCCTTCATTGCATCGGGTAAGACCATCCATCCCTGTTGCACACCAGTAAGGCTCAAATCCTTCACTTTTCAGTGCATAGACGATTGTGTCAGCAATCGACGACTCATCTTCAATTACCAGAATTTTTTTCATCATACAGATAAAATAGTAGTCGTCACAGAGAAGAATGATGTTTAATTAAACCTTGAACTGATATATGAATTTTTAACATTTTCTATATGATTTTCTGCTGTTGTTGAGTGTATCTGCTTTTGATTTCCTTTTTAAATGTGCACTACATAAAAGTGTCAATTTAAAAAAGATATGAAGCTAAAGACTTCTTTTTGGGCGGTGCACTGAGCGTTGCCGAACGTGTCACCCCCGCACCGGGTGAAAGCTGTAACATCTTCAGGAGGAAACCTCGTGGCGGTTTTATCAGTGGTAAAAAAAATCAAAAGCCAAAAATATCGAATATCGAATCAAAAACAGTCTACCGTCTTTGAGCGTGACCGCAATCACCGCTGGCAATCGCCTCTCTCCCCAGCCCTCTCTCCACTTGTGGAGAAAGGGAGCAAGTATTTGCGAAGTAACTACCCATATTTTATTTTCATCCCTTTACATACCCTGGACAGAAAATATTATCACAGGTTTTACAAATATTTGTGATGATTTCAACAACGAGTACTATAGATGCCACCCAGAAAGCTATCATTAAAAGTGGCATTTTGACAAGCCAGAATTGTGGATACATCGCAATAAATGCGATCCCGATAGTCGTCAACACAATATCGGGAAATGAGTATGGCTCCTCCGGTCGTTTGAAAAGTTTCCCGGCAACAGGCCCAAATACTATATGTCTGCAGGCATTATCCCGACACGGGCATTTAGAACAGAATGAAAAAAGAACAAATGCAATTCCGGCAACGGCTACAGCGAGGTATAACAAAGCAAATTGAATTGACTGGAAAAAAATGGTAACCGTTCCAATCGAGATAGCACAAGCCATTAAAAACAGGCTGAACCAACCATGAAAATCTCTCTTGTTCATAAGCACCTCATTCTGAGAAGGATGAAGGATGAAGGATAATTTTTTCAATTTCAAACTTCACCCTTCTCACTTCAAACTTCATTATGTGCCCTTTGATGCCAAAGATATCATCGGACTGGATACCTGCTGAGTAGTAATCCCCAAAAAATACTTCCCACATCATTCACAGTCCAGTCCTTAACAGGTTAATTGTTTAGAAGCATATTTTTTATCTTTTTTGTATAGCGATTGACGATTTCTTATGTACGATCTCTTTGAGTGTGTATGTTTCCGGGAAGATAGCCCAGCGACGACCTCCGCAATGTAAACCTCACCCCCAACCCCTCGGAAGCATGGCGAGGGGAGAAAAAGTGGGCTTTATCGCGTTGAACCCATCGTTGTCCGATTCAATGCGCAAGTAAAGAAACCAGCGATTAACACCTTTCTGCGACACCAAATGCCTCAAAGTGTGGGATCACTGCTATTACGGCGTACCACAAGTCTCACCAACCCACACTAAATCGTCTACCATCCGTAGTTTAAACGAAGGCTGGCCTCGGGCGTCCATATCCCCCGCTCGCGGTTCGCTAATCGCCGTTCAATTCTCAAACTCAGTCACTTAGTCTCCCCGTCTCCCCACTTATCTCTACCCATCTGAGCGTAAAGAAATTATTTTAGTAGTCATCTTATTTCAGGACCGAATCTCTCATGGAGTTTTAATGATTCAGAAAAGTACGATACTGCAAAACCTTTCTAATTGTATTGAAGACACCTCGTTTTTGAATATTCCGGGTATGAAAAAGGGCAAAGTACGTGATACGTACGATTTAGGGGATAAACTGATGCTTATCACCACCGATCGTCAGAGTGCTTTTGACCGTGTTCTGGCATGTATTCCATTTAAAGGTCAGGTGCTAAATCAGGTGAGTGCATTCTGGTTTGAGAATACCCGTCACATAGTAGAGAACCACCTGATCGCGACTCCTGATCCAAACATCACCATTGCAAAAAAATGCTCCGTTTTTCCGATTGAATTTGTTGTCCGAGGTTATCTCACCGGCTCAACCAGTACCTCAGCATGGACACTTTACAGCAATGGTGAACGAACTATTTGCGGAAATAGTATGCCTGATGGGATGGTTAAAAATCAGAAGTTTGAGAAACCGATCTTAACGCCGACTACAAAATCTGATCTTCATGATGAATCGATATCTGTTGAGGAGATACTCAGTAGAAAGCTTATCGATGAGTCTACCTGGAAAAAACTTGAATCGATTGTTTTTGCCCTTTTTGAGTTTGGAACTCAAACGGCGGCGAAAAACGGACTGATCCTTGTCGATACCAAATATGAACTTGGTCTGGATGCTCAGGGGAATATCCTTCTTATTGATGAGATTCATACCCCGGATTCATCTCGCTACTGGCTCAGTTCATCATATCGTGAACGGTTTGAGCAGAACATGGAACCGGAAAATATTGATAAGGAGTTTTTGCGTCTCTGGTTCAGGGATCACTGTGATCCGTATAAAGATGCTGTTTTACCAAAAGCACCTGATGATTTGATTGCAGAGCTCTCGTCGAGATATATTAAGCTATACGAAATGATAACCGGTCTTCAGTTCTCAACCGATACATCGTCATCGATCCGGGAGAGAATGCTTGACAATCTCTCAAATGCCGGTTATCTGAAATAACAAGCGGATTCTATTTACATTAACGATTATTACTATTGTATAAATAACATTCAAAGGATTTTTTCAAATGGCCGTTCCCAGTCAGGATCTCATGAGTACAATCGTCAGTTTGTGTAAACGACGTGGTTTTATTTTTCAATCGAGTGAAATTTATGGTGGGTTAAACAGCTGCTGGGATTACGGGCCTCTTGGCGTTGAGCTCAAGCGTAATGTCAAGGAAGCATGGTGGCGCTCGATGGTTACCAACCGCAGAGACATCGTCGGTATCGATGCATCGATACTTATGCATCCCAAAGTCTGGGAGGCATCAGGGCACCTTGCCGGTTTTACCGATCCGCTTGTAGATTGTAAAGCATGTAAAAGCCGTTTCAGAGCAGATCATCTGGATAACCTCGATAAATGTCCGAAATGCGGTGGTCAATTAACTGAAATAAGAAAATTCAATCTGATGTTCAAGACATTCATGGGTCCGGTTGAAGATCAGTCCGCGACAGTTTTCATGCGTCCGGAGACCGCACAGGGAATCTTTGTAAACTTCCTGAACGTTCAGCAGTCATCACGGCTAAAGCCGCCATTTGGTATTGCTCAGATTGGAAAAAGCTTCCGCAATGAAATTACCCCTGGAAATTTCACCTACAGAACACGTGAATTTGAACAGATGGAGATGGAGTTTTTTGTTCCCCCCACTGAAGATGAACAGTGGTATGATTACTGGAAGGAGCAAAGGCTTAACTGGTATAAAAATCATGGCATTAAATCAGATAACCTTCGCATGAGAGAACACGGGAAGGATGAGCTTGCTCATTATGCAAAAGCCTGTGCTGATATCGAGTACAAATTCCCTTTTGGCTGGAGTGAACTTGAAGGTATAGCCAACAGAACCGACTTTGACCTTAAACGTCATTCAGAAGCAAGTGGAAAGAGCCTTGCATTTTTCGATGAAGAGTCAAAGTCCCACTATTTCCCTTATGTTGTTGAGCCTGCAGCAGGGGCAGACAGAGCGACACTTGCATTTCTTGTCGACTCTTATGACGTTGAGGGTGAAGGGAAAGATGCACGTACGGTTCTTCGTCTTCATCCATCTCTTTCTCCAATCAAAGCAGCGGTCCTGCCACTGGTGAAAAGAGATGGCATGCCGGAGATGGCGGAAAAAATTTACAAAGAACTTCTTGACAATTCAATAAAGTCATTCTATGATCATACAGCGGCTATCGGAAGGCGGTATGCACGTCAGGATGAAGTTGGTACGCCATTCTGCATCACGATCGACAGTCAATCGCTTGAAGATCAGACGGTGACAATTCGTGAGCGTGACAGCAGAGAGCAGTTCAGAGTGGCAGCAGCATCAGTTGTTGAAACAGTTTCAAAGAAAATAAAGGTAAAAAGTCTATGAAACCCCGCGTAAGTATCGTTATCGGCGGTCCATCTGCCGAACACGAAGTGTCACTTAAAACAGGTTACGAAATATTCAATCATATTGATAAGAATCGATACGATCTCGATATCATTGTCGTTGCACACGACAGTACATTTTTCTGGTGTAAAGATGCTGCTCTGGTTCAGCTCTCACCATCAGATCTTGGTGATCCATCGAAATCTATCATCTTTAAAGGCCCTTATCACCCGACAGCATCAGAAGAATTATGGAAATCGTGCGACATGGCACTTCTGGCACTTCATGGAAGTTTTGGTGAGGATGGTGTTTTCCAGGGATACCTGGATTCGATCGGCATTCCATATCAGGGATCAGATGTCTTTTCAAGTGCATTATCCATGAACAAAATTGCTTCAAAGTTCATGTATATACAAAGCGGTCTTGAGGTTCCCCCCTACTCTGTTTACGGAAAAAATTATCCGGAAGTCACGGTTGAGTCTCTGGCACAAAAGCATGGTTTCCCCTGTTTTGTAAAATGTCCGCAGTCGGGTTCAAGCAGGCTGATGGGCAAAGCTGAAGATCTGGAAAGTCTGGAGCTGATGCTATCTGAACTCAGTGACTATTCACCATCTATACTTGTCGAATCGTTGGTCAACGGTGTTGAATTCACCTGCGGCGTTTTAGAATATCCTAATGGATCAGTACGATCACTTCCTCCGGTGGAAATACGTCCCAAATCCGGTTATTTTGATTTTACAGCCAAGTACACCGATAATGCCTCTGAAGAGATCTGCCCATCACCGGATGACACTGTGCTTCGAAAACGCATTGAAGATGTTGCACTGAAAGCTCACCGGGTTTTAGGTTGTTCGGGTGTTTCCAGAACTGATGTCATTTACAGTAATGACATCCTTTACGTCCTGGAAACCAATACTCTTCCCGGCATGACCAGCAATTCTTTATTGCCAAAAGAGTTCAAAGCTGTCGGTGGATCCTATTCCGAGCTTCTTGACATTCTTATTACCTGTGCACTGGCAAAGAAGAAACGGGTTCTTTCATGAGCTGGGTGCTTGGAATTGATACGTCATCGGTTGATATGGGGATTGGTTTGTTTAAAAACGAACATGCAGTCGCATCATACTCGCGATATGTAAAAAACTCTCACGCTGAGCACATTTCACAGGCAGTAGAGCATATTCTTTCTGTAAATAATGTTTTACCATCAGATATTAAACATATTGCAATAACCTGCGGCCCGGGTTCATTTACCGGTTTGAGAATCGGCATTGCGTTTGCAAAGGGTTTTTCATTCGCCAATGGTGCGCTCGTGCATCCTGTCTCATCACTTCATGTACTCGCACATGCTGCGCGAACACATACTGGTAGTATTACAGCTGCCATCGATGCGCGAAATGGAGATGTGTTTCAGGCAACCTTTGAATGTATCAACGGCAAGATTGAACGACGTTCAGAAGATTGTGTATGCTCAAAAGATGAATTTATGCAATCAATTCTTCCTGATTCGGTAATTGTCACTGATACAATGGGATATGCTAAAAGCACTGTATTTACATCAATCTCATCTATAAATATTCATCTCCCTATTGAAACATTTCCTATTAAACGGGGTTATTTCTGTGCTTCAACAGGAGCTTCAGTACTTGGAGACAGTAGTGCATGGATCAATGAGATAGACCTGCACCCTAATTATCTCCGCTCTTCAGCGGCACGTATTCCTTCTCCGAAAGGATGATATGCTTGTAGTTATAGCGTCTTCAGGGCTGGTGGCCTTAATAATAGCCATTGTGATATATAAAAAATATCCGTTGCATCTTATTATTAAGAGTAAAATAGGTCTTCAGGAAATGATCGATGGGATCGATGATCCCCTTGCGGTTATTTCAGGTAATTATATCATTAAAAGAGCTAACAAATCCTATGCATCTATTGTCAAAGAGGATTTTCATGAGATAATAGGTAAAAAATGTTACATGGTACTTCGTCAGAGGACCTCACCCTGTACCGATTGCCTTCTGAACCAGTCACTTTCCACAAAAGAAAGTCAGATCACCGAATTTTCTCACCATCCGTCAAAAGAAGGGGTTGTGTCAATAACATTTTCACCATTTACCCTGTCGCTGGAACATGATGAACCATCAATTATCGAACATATCCGTGATATCACCCTTCTTGAAAAGTTAAAAGATGATCTTCAAAAGAAGAACCGTTCTCTTGCAAAGACCATGAAGAATCTTAAAGTTGCACAGGGAAATATCAAGGATGAACTTCGTCTGGCACGGCTTATTCAGCAGGGAATACTACCTAAAAACGCTCCCGAAATGGATGGTCTCTCTATTTCTGTGTCGTATCACCCGGTTACAGATGTCGGTGGTGACATCTACGATTTCATAAAATTTTCTCATAACCGCATGGGAATTTTCATCGGTGATGCATCGGGCCATGGGCTTGCGGCTGCATTTGTGGGGACTATTTCCAAAATGTCCCTTTATAATCACAGCAAGGAAGAGATGCCTGTTGATCAATTGCTCACAAATATCAATAACGATCTTATTAACAACATTCATACGGGTCACTATATAACCTGCTTCTGGGGAATTATCGACATAGAAGAGAGGACATTTACATTCAGCCGCGCCGGACATCCTATACCGGTGCTTATCAAAAAGGACGGCACTGTTATAGAATTGCGCTCAAATGGTACTTTTATTGGTTTAATCCCCGAGACTACCTTCGAAAAAAGTACCATACACTTTGAAAATGGAGACCGTATTTTTCTATTTACTGATGGTATTTATGAAGTTATAGACACAAAAGATCCACATAACGAAATGCTGGGGTATGAACGCTTTGTCAGCATACTTCAGAATCACAACAACCATTCTTTTGTCAAAGCTTTTACATCAATAAGTAATCAACTCTCCCGTTTATCCTATGATGATGATTACACATTTATTGCAATCGAGATGAATTGACATAAGATCACATTGGACATTTACCATGATTTTTTCCAGAAACTTTTTCTCATTTGTTTGTATAGCATGTTCTTTTGTACTTTTCCCGATATGCACCGTATATTCGCAGACTTCAGATACGCTCAACACAGAAAACGATAGTATTAAAGCCGCAGGCATAGTGTCTCCCGATTCACTCATGACCAGTGATACCAGCAGCGTATCCACCCATCCGGACACCACGATATCCATTCTGAATGATTCTCTGGAGAGCAGATTACCAACTGATACCGATTCTCAAAAAGTCGATTCAACTTCAAAACTATTATCAGCAGATATCGAACCTGAAGAAGATTCCATAATCGATTTTAACGGTACCTGGCTGGGAATCAGCCTTGGATGGACTATTGGCAGTTTTGAACTGGTCAATCAATGGCAACAGGCGCTTCCGGATTCATTGTCACATTTTTCTCTCAATGACACCTCATTTAAAATGGCTGATTCAACCGTCTCTACGTACCACTACAGCGATACATCCAGAATTAAATACCTGATAAAGGAGCTTCCGGGTGTTTACAATATATCAGTACCTGTTAGCCTCTGTCTGACAAAAATATCCGAAACAGGAAAAAAGACACTGCTGCTCTCATTTGCATATATTGGTAAAACTCAGAAAGCTATCATCACGGGGCTGACCGACACTCTCTCAGAAACGGTCAATATTAAACAGAATTTAAGATCTGTGTCGTTGTCTCTTGAAGGAAACTATTCATTTGAGCTTCCTGAAAAATATTTCAAAGTTGATGGTGTTGACAGAAGTTATTTTACCGCAGGCATATCTCTTTCATCGATAATTGTCAAAATCAACAATGATATCGATCATGGCGGAAAGAGTATCCGTATGGATTCCATCAGATCAGCTGTCAATACTGTCCTTGATGACAAATCGGCAATTGGAGCGGCACTGTCATTCAGGGCTGGATTCACTACCATCCGTGCGTTATCAAAAAAGAACTTCGTTGAATTCGGCTTTTCATATATCATCAGCAGAAATGATTATTTCTATTCCGACGGTCATCGTTTGAAAAAGGAGTGGATTAATCCCGGAGTTAAGGACTTTAACAAACCACTGAATTTTTATACCAATAAAATAGAGATTTCCGTTGGTATATCGAGACGTATTCCGGGAAAAGAATGAAAAAAAGTAGTTCCGAGATTGATGTCGTTTACGCCGTGCTCAAAAGCGAGTACAGTAAACATCGTGCTCCGGTTGTTGAACTGATAGAGATTCAGACTCATGACCCATTTAAAGTTTTACTTGCAACTATTCTGAGTGCCAGAACCAAAGACAATGTTACTGCAAAAGCGGCTGAAAAACTTTTCAAAGAAGTAACCTCTTTTGAGGATATCGAAAAACTGAGCATCGAAAAACTCCAGGAAATTATCTATCCCGTTGGTTTTTATCGGACAAAAGCACAGAATATTAAGGAGCTTCCACGTGTTATTAAGGAAAAATTCGGTGGAACTATCCCTTCAACAGTAGATGAGCTGACGATACTCCCCGGAGTCGGTAGAAAAACTGCTAATTTAGTGGTTGCTGTGGCATTCAACAAGCCGGCAGTGTGTGTTGATATACACGTTCACAGAATTTTTAACCGTCTGGGCTACCTGGAGACTGAGACCCCGTTTGATACAGAGATGGAATTAAGACGATCACTACCGGAAAAATACTGGACAACCTTCAATTCATACTTCGTTTCATTTGGACAGAACAACTGTTTCCCAATTGATCCCCGATGCGACCGGTGTCCAATATTTGATTATTGCAGCCGAATAAACGTAAAGACGAAGTTTTTACCTGAACTTTATTTAAAATCGAAACGATCTCTGAACTCAGCGTCAAGAAATGATGCTCCAGACAAATAAGCAACTCCATTCATCAACCGATCCCGTAGCTGAGATCTGTTGCTTGGTTCTCCTTCGACAGATATTGTAATTTCGGCATTTTTACCAATAAAACGCTCAAGCTCTGGAATAGTAACTGTTGTAGAGAGTATCTCTTTTTTAACTTTAATCACATCCTTCATGAAAGGCCTCCGGAAATCTGAAATGAAACCCTCGCTCTATACAATCTTACTGCGAGAGATTAAACCCGAACTGCAGGTAACCTGTAAACCGCAAGGATATTGAATCAAGAGGTACGCGGTCTCCAGGTCGAAAGGTATTCCTGTGTCTGAAAGCCTTTCACTGAATAAATGGCATACCTGAGCATTGTGATAAATGACGATAAAGAACTATAATTGAATCCAACACGTCTATGAGCCCATTTATTTTGTGAGAGGCCTTAAAGAGAAATATACAAAAAAAAATAAAAAACACTATAGCTATTTAAAGAATATTTAAAAATTACATATTAAATTGTATTAATAGTCTGTTCTGATCGCTCCGAAGGGTAGCAATAGAGATACATTGAAAGTTTTCGATGGTATTTCTGGACATTGTTTAAAGTCGGACATTATATTTTCTGTCGCACCGATTTTGAAATCGTTACATTTTAATGTTTGGAAAATGTTCCTATGAAACCAATAGTTCCAGCAATGGTAATCTGCGATTATTATTACAGAGATTCCCATACAGGAAAAAGTATCCTCTCCGGTACGTTCAGCTCGATTAACAGTCCCAGTTTTCCATCAAAACATGGGAATTGTGCCGTCTATGTAGCGCTTACAGATGTTGCCGCCGATGGAACTGCGCAACTTGTCTTTAGAAAAGAAGGTGGCTCTTTTTCCATGGAACTTCCACCATGGGATGTAAAAATGCCGGATAGTAGACGAGCAGTTGTAGAAATCGGCGGAAATATTAATGGTCTTCCACTTCCAGAAGAAGGAAATTATGAATTTGCCCTTTTATGGAATGGAATGGAAATAGCCCATCGAAGGCTCACAGCAGTAAAAATCACACTTGAAGAGCCTCCAGGTGATGAAAACAGTTCTCCCAACAACAATTAACTCATTTCAGAGAAAGTGAGAAAAGGCAGGTTTAAAGATGGATCTTTCAGCAATTCTTGCAAAAATCACCGGCATAATATTTCTGGTCTGGACACTGTTCTCCATTTACAAGCATGTAAAACAGCAACAGAAGATAAATACTGCAAAACAGGAAGTACAGTCGGTCTCAGAGCAGATACTTAATAACATTCTTCTCTATTTATGGCTGGCATTCATGATTGTTTTTTCTACCGGAATGATTGTTAATAATTAGTAGCACAAGGATGAAGAGTGAAGAGTGAAGAGTGAAGAAGATACTTTCAGTTACATAGTCACTCAGTCACTCAGTTACTCAGTTACTATTACCTTCTGGCCCCATCATTACCTGACAATCATGATCTTACCTTTTGTAAGGACTTTATTTTTAAGGTCTGAGACCGTATAGAAATACAGTCCTGATGCAACCAGCTCACCTTTTGTATTTCTCGTATCCCAGAGCCATTGCGGCAGATATCTGGCGCTGTTTTCTTCAAAATGGATCACATCACCTGCTTTCTGACTATTATAAACAGGGTGAGTATTCATTGAATACACCTTTACAATAAGGTCGTTCACCCCCTTTTTCAGCACGTGAAAATTCTTGAACCAGATTCCGCAGGGACCATGGGCATTGCAGTGCCTGGGATCTTTCCCAGGTTTATACGGGTTTGGAAAAGTATAAAAACCGGTATTACCAGTGTAAAAAGACCATGTAAGCCTGTCAAAATTTTCGAGGCTATCAACACCAGGAAGATTGCTGCTGTTTTTGTAACGATAGTTCCTCGAAAAACCATTGAAAGTAAAATGTATCGAGTCTCTGCTGAAAAATTTTCTTGTCGGCTGAATTTCTACCGTCGTACCGCTGTTTAAGATTGTTATCGTTTTGTATGAGCAAAAGCCTGATTCGTACATGGACACTATATTGAAGCTCATATTATTGTTTGAAGTATCAGTATCAATTACCGATTCATCGATAACGTCATCAAAATGTATGGTCACTGCAGGAGATATCTCTTTGATAATGTCATCCTTTTCGGGTGTGTGGGAAACAATATGGATATTTTTTATTCTGTAAAACCAGAAAAGATCATCTGATGAATCGGAAGTATCGAACATCGATACCGCAATGCCATCATCATTGTTATCAGACTGGAACCCCAGACTGTTTTTTATTGATGATGCATTATACCTGCACCAGAGGCTGTCACAATAAAACAGTTTTCTGGCGATAGAAAAAGACACCTTGTTTTTATCAACCGAAATTGAATCAAAATCGAGTTGCTCCCCACCGTTATATCTCGATCTGACTATAAGTGTTTTGTTTGCTTTCAATGATTTATCGACACTTGCACTGTATACACCCGATGAAAACGTAAGGGTAATAACAGGTTTTACTTTTACCTGCGTATCGTATGGTATTGGTGATATTGACAAAACGCTAAAGTAGATACTATCTACATTCATGGTGACCGTTGTATCATCAGAAGCACTGTTTCTTTTGAAATCCATGTTAATATCGAGCGCATTGGGCCCTGATGGCGTCGATGCTCTATCGGTCACATTTCCATTGAGCCTGATAGCAAGATTATCGGTAGGAATAAAAAGGCTTTCCGGAGGAAACAGTGAAAACGCTGCACTTGGTTTGTCGTATGATGCAAAGCAGTAACATTTTGTATAATTCTGACTCCACTCTCTTCTCGTCCGGATCGGTTCTTCAGCCCTGCCTGCAATCGAATCCCTCCTGCTATAAATAGTAAGTCCTCTCTGTATGGAAACGGTATCCATTGGTTCGGAAAACTGAATACAAATTGACGCGTGAGGTGGAAAGACAGATTCTGATGCTTTTCTTTTCGAAAGATGCCAGGGATTACTTGCAGAAAAATCCGGATTTATTGATACGATTCGTGGTAAATCATTATATTCAAGCCGTACAGGTATTGACATACTGGAGTGCGGGTAATCATTTGTAATAATGGCAATGGTATCAGAAAGTATACTGTCTCCACTGAGAGAATCGGCTGTAAAAAAACATTGAAAAACTCTTTTTGTTCCAGGAGCAATATTTAGTGTATCAAATATCTCCTCTGATGCACCATTCGTACTATATGTTCCGGTATCATAGGGGATACCAAGACTAAACCATTTACTACTTTTGTTTTGTACCCGTACCGATTCAATCGTAAGTGTATCTGAGCCATTGTTAAACACCGGTAATAAAACTGTATCGCCCTGTCCACTGGATATAATTAATGATATCATTTTCGAGAGTGTATCCAGAGCATCAGAATAATCACTGAAAATCTGACGGTCACTTTCAAACCATGGGTATTTCTGAAAGAAAAACATGGAGTCCGCTTTTCCATACCTGTCATTTACAACTACAGTTATTACCGAATCCGTTTGCGATGGAATCCATTGAAAAGAAGCTGATTCATGATGAGACTTTATTGAAATTGTTGTATCTGGTAGTACTAATCGATAGGTAAGAGTATCACCAAAATAGCAGTCAGTATCATGAACCGAAACTTCAATGGTGATCATCTTGCTGATTTTAGTATGTGCCGTATCCCCTGATCCCAGAATGGTACCATCAACAATAACACTTCTGATCACCGGTGAGTGGTTAACATGAACATAAATATTGAGAGGACTGGAGGTATCGTTATCAATTGCAGCTATCTGATACTGGTGATGAAAAGAGGGTGTGAGTGTATCTCCCCTCAATTGAAACCATCCGGCACCATCCTCTCCAGTTGAATCAAGTTTAGAAAATCCGTTTTCATGTACATTAAATATGTAGCCCATAACCCTGCCGGTATCATTGATATCAGATACCGAGTATAATAACTGTAACGAATCCGTTTCCTGAATAAAAAAATGCTGGTTATCGATAATTGTAACAGTATCCGCACTGCCAGCCGCATAATTAATTATCCCGGAGACGGTTAGATCCGGTAAAGCATTTCTGCTTTTATAATTAAGCACCAGAGGCTTCGCATACCATCCCCGCGAATCACGGACAGATACAGTACACTGAGCTACAGTATCGCGGTTCGCTGCAGATAAAAAAACAGAGGCTGTCAAAGGAACGGTACCACTGAGTTGCTCAAAGAGACCATTTCCAGGCCATGAAGTTTTGAGATACAGTACTTCTGATGGATCATGATCGTAAACTGTTATCTTCAGACGTACCGAATCAGACCGTGAAAACACATGTATAGTATCTCCCGAAATCATCGACTTAAATGTACCATTACCAGTTTTGATGGAATCAGCACTGGTGATATGCGGCTGAATATTATATGGAATTGTTATTGATGAAATCGATGGTGTATTTATTGAATCCCCGATTGAATTCCTTTTTACCTGAATTTTATATTGAAAATACCTGTTGACAGACCTGTTTTGTAAAAGAGCATTGTCATCAACTAATGAAACCCATGATGAATTTGTACATTCATTACTACTGGCTCCGGTTCTGATGAAGCTATTGATATCCCACGACACAGAGTTGATTACATTCATGGTGGCAGGATGAAAACGGATCGAATCGCCATTGTTGACACTTAAAGATTCAGCATCTGAAATCCAGAAACCATTTCTATACCTGACTCCTAGCTCAGCCCAGATAGCCCCCTGAACCCGATCAGAATATCTCCAGACAGAAGCAAACAGTCGGGCACTGTTTATGGCAGTATTTACAACAATGTGATATTTGTCCTTAAGTTTCAAATTACCGGGATCTGATAACTGGTAATGGGATGGATTGGTGAGAACACCATCTTCAAGATCATAGTGAATTCCCTCGATCCCGACAGATTCACTATTAGTAGTATCTCTGAGGTATGCAACAATGCACCCATTTGAATCTGTTGAAATGGTTGCAAATTTAACATCTGTACTATTGACAATCCGTGATGTCGCCCGTGACAGTGAACCCTCGTTCATGCCAAGAATATCCATCACGACACCATTTCCGTCCCAGTGTACGACTGCAAATTTAAGTGAATCGAGAGCAGCAGCAGGAGAGTCATCGTAATAATAGAAAATTTTGTCTCCAACATTGTCGGTAAGAACACCACCCTGAATAGCTGAGAGATCTCTTGAATAAAATCTGTAATATATCGTCTTGTCTCCAACCGGAACACCTCTTGTCCATAAAACCAGGATTCCTCCCTTTTTATCAGATACAACACTGCAGTTCAAGAGTTTCAATGATTCTGATACATCATTTGATACCGTTATTATATCAATTACATCGATGACACTTCCGCTTGAAAACAGCTTCATCAGTTTAATGCTGGTTGCGTCTATACTGTAGACGACAAGAAACGTATCGCTTTCCATGTGGCATTGAGACAAAAACATCCACCCGCTTTTTGAGATTGTTGTATCACAATCCTTAAAACTGGTACCATTTCCAACCCGCAGCGCCAGTTGATTATCCTGAGCCTTATTTACTATTGAAACAAGATAACCGGTTTTTCCTTTGTCTGCATGAAGATAACAATTGTTGGTCGTATTGGCATCCATTACTTTTGCTGTTGGAAGCGAAGTTGGAGTGCCTCCAATATTAGTAATATCAAGCTTTTTTACAGCATTATTTGCTGTATCCATATAAAAAACCGAAAAAGTGTCCTTTGAAGCAGCGATCACATCAGGGCACATTGCGAGGGGGTATAACGGCAGAATAGAATCACCGTAGATTTTTACTCCGGTGAAATGTTCAATTGCTAGTTGCAGTGTACCGTTGAAATCAAGTGATGAATCCTTTATTCCATCTTTTACAACTGTAAATGATGAATTAGTATAGGTTCCGGAAAATGTGTTTGTAATAATACCTACATATGCGATAAAAAAAAGAGTCTTTACAAACCATCGCCAATGCATTATCGATTCATTGATAGGATCTCTTTTGTGAAATATCATCAATAAAGCCCTGTTCCAGAGTCCTGTATTTCTTTAACCATTCACTTTTCTGACGTTCTTTGAGTATTTCAACTGCTTTACGGTCTTTTGTTGCAGATACCAGTTTTTTTCGAATCCGAAAAATTGTCTCCTGAATTTCATCCATTTTACTGCCCGTTTTGAGCATCTCATTTTTTAAAACATATCTATAGGCCACCGACTGGTTCAGAAACTGGATGCTATCCTCACTTTGTCTGCGCATCAATTCATCAGATTGCAGTTTTTTCAGTTCCTCATGCAGACCGTTTAATTTCTCCTGATACGTTATAATTTCCCTGTCCTGCATAGCCAGTTCTAGTTTTATTTTCTCTTCCCTTCTTTTCCGTATATCCAGCAATACATCGAGTCTGAACCTGAACCTTTTCATTACGCCACACCAATAATTTTTGATAATTCCTTAAGTTTGGAAACGCTCTCGTTCAGTAAAGCCTTTTCAGTTCTTGCCTGTCGCAGAAATAACTGAAGCGGCTCATGTAAACGTATTGATTTATCAATCTTATCACTGCTTCCTGCAGCATACGCTCCAATCTGTATCAAATCCTCATTTTCCCGATAAATGGCCATCGCATCTTTAACTGCAGCCGCATATTTCTGATGTTCAGGAGAGATGACATCATTCATGCAACGGGAAACACTTTCCAGAATATCAATTGCAGGAAAATGATTTCTGTGCGCAATTTTGCGTGAAAGTACAAGATGCCCATCAAGAATACTTCTGGCAGCATCGGCAATAGGTTCATCCATATCATCGCCTTCAACCAGAACGGTAAAAATTCCTGTTATGGTTCCTACATCAGAAGTTCCGGCGCGTTCGAGGAACTGCGGTAAAACCGAAAACACCGACGGGGTATATCCACGTGTCGCGGGCGGTTCACCAATTGTCAATCCAATCTCCCGCTGTGCAGTAGCCAGACGTGTTATGGAATCGACAAACAGTAGAACATCCTTACCCTCATCCCTGAAAAATTCTGCGATTGAAGCAGCTACCATTGCTCCTTTCAATCGTATCAGCGCCGGTTGATCAGAAGTTGCAACAACGACTACAGATCGTTTCAACCCTTCTTCTCCAAGGTCACGTTCTATAAATTCCCGTACCTCTCTTCCCCGTTCACCAATGAGCGCAATCACATTAACATCAGATTTACAGTTACGCGCCATCATTCCCATCAGTACACTTTTTCCAACTCCGCTGCCAGCAAAAATTCCCATTCGCTGGCCTTTTCCAAATGTAGTAAGTGAATCAATCGCACGGATACCCGTCTGAAACGGCTCTGTAATTCTTTTACGTTTCAGAGGATTTGGAATTTTTGAAAATACAGGCCTGAGATTTTTAGCTGGTATGGGTCCCATGGAATCGATCGGATTACCTAACCCGTCAAGAATTCTTCCAAGAAGTTGTGAACTTGCACTAACGCTCAGCGGCCGCTTTGTATCCGAAACAATAAGTCCCGGATGTATACCTTCGACAGGCCCAAGCGGCATCAACAACGTCTGATTTTTTCTGAACCCTACAACCTCAGCTCTCCCAAGAACGGTTCCATTTCTCTCAATAGTACACACGTTACCTACCGAAGATGAAGGACCTGTCGATTCAATCAGCAGTCCTATAACTTCCGTTATCTTCCCACTAACCCTCATGGTCTCACTATGCGCGACCAGATCAGTGTAGTTCTCGAGATGCCCGTTTATAGACATGCAGTCATCCTTCTGATTGATGATCCCCTTCAGAAAAAATATCGATATCGTTATCGACTGCCTGACGGGCGCCCTCCCATTCACTTTCAACAATCGAGCATATTTCGTCAAATTGTACACCAAGACGAGCGTCAACTAATCCGGAATTTGACTCAATAAGACATCCTCCCTTTTCTATCCTGGCATCCTCAGAAATGGCAATATTACTGAGCTTATCGGTAATTGTATTCCAGAAATCCTTTCTTTGTGAAACCAGGGTACAATCCTGCGGAGAAACATGTATAACAATCCGTTCCCTGTCTGCTATATGCGACAGTGCCTTGTTAAGTACCTTGAGAATAACTTCCTGATTGCTTGAAACCTCTGTAGCGATAACCTTGCCTGCAATCTCAAGAGCTAATTTTAAAAGAATGTGCTCTGAATTTATGAAATAGTCTTTTTTTTCTTTTTCTATATTTTGTAAAAATGTAGCAATTTCCATCTGAAGTATATCGATTTTCTTTCCATACTCAGTAGCGGTTTCAGAAGCACCTTTCTGAATTCCCTTTTTCATGCCCTCGGCTGTTCCTTTTTTATAAGCTGCTTCTTCAGCGGCTTTCTGTTCAACGGGCTGCCTTTTGAGCTTATCCTGAAGTTCCATTACTATTTTTTCGAGCTCAAGAATGCGTCGCTCATCTTCAGATAAAATTTTAGATTTTCCCGGAACGTCAAAAGTTTCTATCAAGGGAAGGCGGGCTGGAAAATCTGCGCCTTCATCAGCTTTCTTCTTAATAATACGTCTTAATCCCACGGTTGCAGGATCATTGGTTTTAAGAATTTTATCTATAATGGAAGATACATTTTCCGGGTTTTCTTTACTGCCGTTCATTTACACCTCATACAACAATATCTTCGTCACCACCACGACCGGAAATAATTATCTCCCCGTCTTCTTCAAGTCTGCGAATAACATCGACAATACGCTGCTGCACCTCTTCAACATCTTTCAACCGTATCGGCCCCATAAATTCCATATCCTCACGAATCATCTCAGATGCACGTGAAGACATATTTCTGAAGAATTTTTCCTGCAGTTCTTCTGAAGCGCCTTTGAGAGCCATTGACAGATCTTTCGTGTCAACTTCCTTAAGAACACGCTGCATGGAACGATCATCAAGCAGCAGCACATCTTCAAAGACAAACATGAGATTCTTGATTTCTGTGGCAAGTTCCGGATTTTCTCTTTCGAGATTACCGAGAATGTTCTTCTCCGCTCCTCTATCAACACTGTTAAGCATTTCAGCAACAGCTTTGATGCCACCGATTTCGGAGACATCTCCCCCAAAGAGCGATTTAATCTGACTCACGAGTACTTCTTCAACCTGGTCAAGTGTTTCGGGTGATATGCTTTCCATTGTCGCAATGCGGGTCGCAACATCAACCTGTAACTCCTGCGGTAATGCAGAAATGATTGGTGCAGCATTCTTTGGTTCCATGTGGGCCAGAAGAAGAGCGATCGTCTGAGGATGCTCTTTCTGTATGAAATTTACAATCTGCTTTGGATCTATATTTTCCAGAAGATTGAAACCGGTCGTTCTTATTGTCTGCTGTACTTTTTCAAGAATTTCTTTTGCTTTTCGGGGACCCAGAGCCGCTTCAAGTATTTCCCGTGCGTAATCAATACCACCCTGCGATACATACTGATGAGCGATTGCAATATTATGGAACTCTTCAAGGATAGCTTCACGAATTTCTGGTGAGACATTATCCAGCCGTGCAATCTCTGTTGACAACTTTTCGACTTCAAGTTCTTCAAGATTTTTAAAAATCTGCGATGAAGCATCTGAGCCAAGAGCAACCATTACGATTGCCGCTTTTGTCGGACCGGGAATATTTGATATATCGATAGCCTTAGATTTCTTTTTTGAGCTGTCGTAGCTCTCTTTATAAAAGCCAGTCTTTTGACCTTTACCCTGATTTTTGTTATCTGTACCAGCCATAGACGTTCAACTGCCTTTTTAATTTTGTCGATGAACAGTTCGCAATCACTCCCCCGTGGCGGGCTTTCTACTTTGCAACTCAGGTCATCTTTTACACAACTCAAGGTTTCAGTATGGATTATACAGAAGCAGCATAGACTCTTCAATAGAAAAAAATCGTTATTTCAGTTATTTTCAATGATATATGGATGATAATGATGGATGCCGGAGATTTTTATCATGAAACTTTTACCGTTTATTTGCCTTACTCTTATTGGAAGTAGATTCCATGAGCCATTGCCGTATAATTGAGGCAATATTGACAGGTTCCTCACGTGTGAGCATTTCGACGCGTTCGAGAATTTCAGAAGTCTTTCTCAAATCTTCAGGCATCGCTTCCTCTACCGGCTCTTCAAACCCGAACTGCTCCAGCGCCGGGACGGGAGGATTCATTGCTTCAGAAACAGTTTTTGCCAGGTATCTCAGGAAGAATATGAACAAAACTGCAATAAAGAATCCCAGAACATATTTTGCAATTGACAGCCAGAAATCCCACTGCTCACGCTTTTGCATTTCAGCCTGTTCTTTACGCAGAAACTCATTATCAAATTGAACCGCCGACACCGATATCTGATCCCCTCGGGTCAGATCATAACCTACCGAATTTTTTATGATATCCTCTATGTTCTGTAACTCTTCAGGGGTTCGGGCTATATACTCCTGTTTGCCGTCTTTTAAGATATTATATCGTCCATCAACCGCCACTGATATTGTCAGACGTTTGATGTTACCCACTTCCTGAATAATGTGTTGCATTGTTTTGTCAATTTCATAATTTGACAGAGACCGTTCTCTTGTATTATCACCATCCGGAGCGTTTTTCTTATTTTCATCAATTCGTTCCTCAGAACGGATAACCCTGCTTTCCGGATCATATTTTTCATGATTTTTCTCCACCCGATCAAAATCAAGGTCGCATGCAATTTTAACATAGGCTTTTGATGGTCCAAGGACATTCTCGAGAAACTGATTAGCCTTCCCCTCAAGATATTTCTCTACATTCTGCTGCAATTCCATATTATGAGAACTGACTATCGCTTCATCGTTGTCTGTAAAAGGATTTGAAAGCAGTTTTCCACTATAATCAATTACAGAGATATCACCTGAGCGCAATCCCTCAACACTTGATGAGAGCAGATTAGTAATGCCTCGTACCTGCTCCTTCGAGAGCACTCTTCCGGGAAGACATTTTACAACCACTGAAGCTTTCGCTTTTTGCTGTTTATCGAGGAAAATTGTCGGTTCTGGAATGACAATATGTACACGCGCACTCTTTACCTCTTCAAGTCCCTCAATCGTGCGCTGAAGTTCTCCTTCTATTGCTCTTCGGGAATTGATCTTCTGAACATAATCAGTCATTCCGAAATTAGTTTTATCAAACAGTTCATACCCTAATCCGGCTTTATGAGGAAGTCCTTCCCGCGCAAGCGACATTCTGATTTCATAAATATTTTTTGATTCAACCAGTATTGTCCGCCCGTTATTTTCTACTTTATATTTGAAATTATTTTTCTGGAGGTGATCAGTAATCCCAGCGGCATCATCTACTTCAACATCATTATAGAGTATTTTATAACCATTTTCCTTTTTTGTGTCGTTTTGTGACCAGACAAGAAGTCCGGTCATTCCAAGGAATGTCAGGCCAATAAGTGCAATTGTCACAATTCTCTGCTGTAATGATAATCTGACCCAGATCGCAGTCAGCTGAACGATCAACTGCTTAAAAAACTCTGACATCTACTTCTCCCCGCAACATTATATACAAATTACAACCTGATCCGCATGACCTCCTGATAAGCATCAAGTACTTTATTGCGAATCTCCATCATCATGTTAAAGGCTGTATTTGCTTCTTCCACCGATGTCATCACCTGATGAACATCATTGATTTCTCCCGATACCATTTTCTGTATCGACTCATCTGCCTTAAGTTGCATCTCATTTACATCATTCATCAGTCCTTTCAAGGTATCCTTGAACGAAACACCATTTGACGAGACAGAATCCGGACCTTTTTTCCGCTCAATCCCACTATTTCCGCCTACTGGACCAATAGAATTAATCTCATTCATATCTCTTCCCCATTTGAGGATGTGTTTTGAAATGTAATTGTATCATTATCATGCATATGTGTCAAATTGTCCACCAAGAATCCGCTGTTTAACATTGGGAGCACTCTGGGAAAACCCTGTACTGAGCGAACCCGATGGTTTGTATGTCCTGGTTGGCTTGTATGTTGTTGTTAATGGAATCGCCGGTTCAACCATACTCTTTTTCTGAACAGTTGACAAACCAGCATTCCTCGATCGCGCCTCCTGCGCCAGTTGAATGAATCGGATCCAGGCATCACTGCCCCCTGCTGGCCCTGCTGCTGATGTATTCATTTGAATCCAATCTCCATATCAATCGTATTTAAAAAACATGTGTAATTATTCAGGTAGTATACCTTTTACCGGTTTTACACCCCCTAAATCCCCCGCAGGGGCCCGCAGGGGGACTTAGGGGGGAGCGTACCTTAATAGTTACAAAAAATAAATCACACGTCAAAATCAAATCTGTAAACCTTGCATGTACATCGATTTTAATGCATTAAATGCCGTTACATTGGCCTCGTATGCACGCGTGGCAGCAATCATATCAGTCATCTCTTCAATAATATTAATGTTTGGCATTTCAACATATCCTGTTTCATTTGCATCAGGATGTGAAGGATCATAGACAAGTTTTGGCGGCCTGCTGTCCTCACGAATTTCTGCCACACCGACACCGTTACCAAAAAATCGTTCATCTCTGGTGAATTTATCAGGCACCGGCAGATGTGCATTATCAGTCAAACTGCCTTCAAGCTCAGGTTCAACATTTAAAAGACGAATATCTCTCTGCTCAGAATCTGCTTTGAAAACAACAAACTGCCTGCGATATGGACCACCCTTATCTGTCCTGGTCGTTTCGGCATTTGCCAGATTTGATGATATAGCATTCTGACGAAGACGCTGTGCATGCATTCCTGATGCACTGATTTTAAACCCCGAAAAAATTCCTGTCAATGACATACTATCTCCGTTTTATTCTATTGAATCGGTTTACTCTGAATTGATGCATTCAGTTTTTTAAAAATTCCCTGTGAAAATTTGGTCAGATAATTATAGGTGATCTGATTTTCTGCAAGCTTTGCCATTTCCATATCGATATCTACATTATTAACACCACTGGCCATAGACGGGTCGTAGGGATGATACGCCTCCGCATGAACATTCTCAAGCGACTTCCTTCCAAAGTCTATATGCCTGCCATCAGTTTGAGAGCCTTTCAAATTCTTTTTATCGAGAGCGTTTCGCAACTCCTCCTCAAAGCTTACCTCAACCCTTCTGTATCCTGGAGTGGTAACATTGGCGATATTGTTGGATATGGTTCGGGCACGCAGCATCGATGCGTCCATCGCACGTGAAAGGACATTTTTATTGGTTTTGTTCAGAAGATGTTCAATCATTACCGTTCCTTTGAGTTTATCCGCTTAATTATTCAATATTCGTGCCTGATTTATCAGCGATTTGAAAAAAATTACAAACTGTTGTATTTCGTTTATTTTCAACTTCTTATAAACGCAGACAGATTTCAAAGTAATAAATAAAGAACAGTTACCAGGAAAAAGATGCCCTGGCTCATGGAGTTTTTTTCCACTCTATCTCTCATCCGCTACGGCAATGTGCATTCTCCTGGAATCAGGTTACTTTTTATTGCGAGCCATATTTAAATGTACTCCAGAACCTCATTAACATAAATCAGATAGTAACTTTATGCTCATTTAGGTAATTTTTACCGAAAGTAGCATTTCCTTTATACTCCTAAAAAAATGTATGAAAATAAAAAAGCGTAATTAACTCTTAGAATAGCCGTTTTTCCGGTTTTAATGAATTGGCACACTCATTGCTTTTTTATTAAGGCAGGTGTTATGCCATGAAGAATGGCAGATGTGTGTGATGATGATGGGGTATCAGGTGAAAACCTGGTAGAGGAAGGGGATCGCAAGATCCCCTTTCCTTTTTTATACTAAGAATAAACATCATTCAAATCTTTCCCAGATTTTCTAAAGGGCTGCCCCCCCCCGGACTACTAAATCATTAGTTCACTCTTTCCGTCTCACAATGTAACCTCTTTTTATTTGTAATAAATTACCTGATGATGTCGGGTATTTTTACATTCAATAGATACATGCATGCAGGAAATTGCAGATAAAAGCATTTGCTTACTGTAATGTAGTCCCGGTTTACGAACTGTAGTAGCCCCTGTCGCAACAATTGCCCTGATGCCGCAAATGCATCAAAGAAGTGATCATCAAGGTTGCAGGGCAGAATTCGCGAGACCTACAGCAATATCTCGAATTCTTCTATTTGGGTGAATGCTTTTTCGAATGTTGATGAACCTGTTTTATAATCAGGTTTTATTTCGTTGCGAAAAGTAGGGATTGCAGGGATAACCTTCTCCTCGTCAAATTCTCAAAAATCACCTGATTCAGCATCTCTTCCTCTTTCAGTTGCTCCCCGTAATCGCTGCCTTCGAGAGCCTCAATCCCGCAGCCTTCGAGAGAGCCTCAGGCAGCGGGATTGAGGCTCTCGTTACCTAAAACCGGTGGCTGAGGCTCTCGAAGCCACCATTTACCTAAAACCGGTGGCTGAGGCTCTTGAAGCCACCATTCCTATCCCGATAAGCAACAGCCAATTCCGGTAATAACGCATTTGCCCCATTAATCAGCGCTTCTTTCTTTTTACGATTCCACCCTTGTATCTGTTTTTCCCGGTTGAATGCTTCGTCAATTCGGTGGTATTCTTCAAAATAAACAAGCTTAACCGGTAACCGTTTCTTTGTATGATTCGCGCCTTCACCATTCTGGTGTTGGGTTAAACGGTATTCAAGATTATTGGTGCTGCCGGTGTAATAAGTTCCGTCAGAACATTTCAGGATATACATCCATCCTTTCATATCTACACCTTTTCGAAATTTCTGTTATATCTTTTTCTTTGTTTTAAACCCTTTTTTGAACATTTTTGGCCCGCTGCCTTCGAGAGCCTCAGGCAGCGGGTCTGAAGTTCATTACTAAATCGGTGGCTGAGGTTCTCGAAGCCACCATTTACCCAACCCGGTGGCTGAGGCTCATTACTAAAACCGGTGGCTGAGGCTCTCGAAGCCACCATTCAGGTTTACTGAAATGGATCTTTTGCTCCAGGGGGCATCTTAATCTTTTGTGACCTGGTATATCTGTCAAAATTCCAGCGATAGAGTACTTTACCATCACACATGACAAAAGCAGTAGGATTGGTTGTCCATGCGGTGGTTTTTGGTTCAAGCGCACCATCACGCATCGCGTAGCCGAGTTTAACCGGCTTTCCAAGAAACAGCGGCTTTTTCTCATCGATCGGAACTGCGACAAATACGGGGTTTCTTTCGCTGTCTGTATTACTTCCCCGCATGGTACCATCCCTGAATACAAGCCACTTACCATCAGGTGAGAAGGTTAAATGCGAATATTCATTTGAAGGATTATACCTGTTCCAGATTGAACCGGCAACAGAAATAACAGGAATTAATTGTTTTTTTTCGTCAGGTTCATTCCAACGGAAGAGGTAAAGGCTACGTCTTTTTACTTCATCGTAAATGATATCAACGGCCTTTTCGTTTTCTGGTTCAGGCAGCGCTCGCGCTGAAGCCAACTGCTCTTTTGTTGCGGGCTTACCTCGTTCGACTATCAATGCAAATTGCAATTTAGGATGAATTACAATCTCCTGCATACATCTGAATCCTACCTTGTTACGGTTAAATGCTTCTGCCAGGGGGTGACTGGTTGTATTGAAGTTCTCATCAAATACCTCAAGTTTCGTTGTACTGTCGTTGTAGGTGAATATTTTCTTCTGGAAGACAAACCAGGGCTCTGTATAAACATTTGTTCGTATCCCTGCGTAATGTTCATTTAGTATTGTATATGCATTATTTTCAAATCTGATTGTTTTAAGAATTTTTTTAAACCCATCTGCCGCATGTGGAGCGATTTCCAGAACAAACAATCTCTGTTGTGCATTTAAAATTGCTGCATTCTCAATATCGCCGGTATATATCCCCTTGCTGATAGAATGGATTTCAACCTTTTGCTCTGGAATATTTACTATCAAAAACCCTTTTGATTGGGCATAAGCAATCTCTTTTTCCGACCAGACCGGCATGAACCTGAAATAGTATGCTCCGGTAACCTCTTCCATGAAATCTTTTTTGACAATGTGCTGCTTTAACTCTCCATCGGTTTTAAACTCAAGCAGTTTTACAGCATTGTCAAGATCATTGGTGCCGACCATATTATCTTTCGGAACTGCAAAAACATTATCCATCTCAGCCCATTGAGCATACATTGATGGAGGCAGCATGATATCATAATCGCCATAATCCATTATTGTAGTATCAACCATTGTCCGTATCTCCTGTAGTATTAGTTTACATTTTGCATCTTCTGTTCCTGAACACCCTGATCCAAAAAGAACCAGGTATGGAAAAACAATTGCGGATGTAATTATCATTTTTAAATTCATTGTTCTACTTCTTGTTCAATTTATAGTTTTGCAAGTTCATTACGGATCTTTTCTACTTGCGCTGGTAAGGTTTTTATGCGTTCAAATCCTTCCTGCTGACTCCTACTCTTTTCAGTCGCATCAGCTAGAGCACTATCCATATTTTTCAACAATGTAGAATTATCCAATCCATAAAACGTCGCTGGATTAACAATCGTGCTCCTGTACCATTGCCACTCATCGAATCCATCCATGGTATCGAAAAACAGTTCAACATACTCCTGGTATCCGGGAGCACCGGTAACCAGCGACAGATACCAGTCAACCCCGAAGATTACTTTGTCCTTCATATGGCCAAGCACTTTTCGCGATCGCATTTGCCTGAAAAGTTCATCAACATTTTTTCGCGTACTGCTATCTTTAAGATTGTAGCAGGAAACGTCGGTATACACATTTTCAAAATGCACTGGCCCTGCTGCGTTGTGCCCCTGTTCGATTTCAGGATCGGACAATTTAATAATTTCTTCTACCCAGTCCGATGCAATGCCGACATCTTTCCATTCAGCACCGCCAAAGTGGGCAAGGCAGAGTTTAAGTTTGGGAAATTTCATCAAAACCGGACGCCAGTTTTTCGGGTGTACATATTCGTTATAAAAATACCCAATAGGTGTCCAGGGTTTATACGAGCAGGAAACAGTTTCATACGTCTCTTTTGTCAGCTCTACCTTATCAAGTTTATAATAATATTTTGCTTCATGGGTACCCACTCCACCTGGCGAGCAATGTGTAAGAATCGGAATGCCTTCAGCTTCACAGCGCTCATAGAATTTTTCAAGATCTGGAAGACGGGGGTCAAGTGGTTTGTACCCCAATGGCGGGTACATTTTAAAACCGATAAACATTCCGGAATTTTTCAGAGTCGCAATATATTTGAAGGGAAAATCCCACGGACCATGTGTCCAGTTTTCTTCTTCCAATTCCCCGCCTGTCGGATAACACCAGCGCCGGGGATCATAGTGAAACATCGGAATCAATTGCCAGGGATATTTCAGGATTGCAGTTTTTGTGGCTTCAAATTGTCTCTTGTACGCCTGATATTTCCAGACATGATTCGGTTTTTCATCCGAAACATCAATAATATAACCTCTGTTTTCTTCAGCAAAAGCATCTTTGCGTTCATAATAGATCACACGCTCTACGGAGCCTTTTTTTTCCTTTTTATAGTATGCTCCATCAAGAAAAACAGCGCCATCGAGACTTTCACCCTGTTTAATTTCAACCATCTCAGTGCTATCTTTACTATCTTCATGATAAATTGGTGAACTTTCCGGTGGAAAACCTGCTATATGAGCATAATCCATATCCATGGGCATTATTATCACAGGTGTAAACAGATGCCTTTTCCCGGTAAATAATTCCTCACCTTTTTGCTGAACAGTCATTCCGTCTTTATATGGTTTCTGTTCCAGCAATTTTGAACATTTATACGTAGAATTGATCTCTTCTACAAGCCGGTCTGCAGTTTGTTCTATCGTTTTTTTGGATATCTCTCCTGCATCGTTATTATTTATCAGACTCAGGGCATCCGCAATACGTTCTCGCGGCGCTTGAATTTTTGCCGGCACCTGATCCCATAACAGCGGCAATGGAGCAGTCACCCCGCTCTGAATATGCGAATGTCCATCTATCACGAAACTCGCGGGGAACTCTGGTGTATACTTAACCGGAACAACACGGGCTGCTATACCTGATGACATTATTTATTCTCCTCTTTCCAAAGCTGATACTTGATTCCATCAACGACTAACATTTTTCTTTTTACATCGGGAACCAACACACTGATCTCTTCCGATTTTTTTATTTCTCCACTTGCCAGTACGGTTCCGGTATCTGCGTCCCTGATTTCGTAGTTCTTTTTTTTGGCAAATTCCGCCCTCTCATTGCCGTTTTCATCAAATTCTTTATATACCGTACCATCAGGATTTGCAATTGTAAAAGATACCGGCACCCAGGGATACTGGTACCTGAGTCCTCCGGTATAAGATCCGGGAATGGCACCTTTATCCAGAAGCAATTGATACCCGCTGGATTCTTCGGCCTGCGGAATTTTAAGTGCAGTTCCTTCATTGAGTATATCCGGGTTATCCCCGATAATCTCTTTATTTAATTGGTAAAGGTATTTCCATGAAGGTAAACCGAATCTGTCAGCAATGCTGGCGAGTGTTTCGTTTTCTTTTGTGATGTATGTCTTTGGCATTTATTGTATCCTGTTATTTGTTTTACGACCTGAAAGGTTTGTCCTGTTAACTATACTTTATCGAAGAATAGCGGATTTCAAATTATTGACATACAATTATGTATTGGGTCTCTTTTTCTCAAAATGTTGCGATTTGTTTACTTGTTAGCAATTTTTGTTCAAACAAAGTAATAATCAGTCCCGCACAAGTCGAATAGCGGAACCTTTTTTCTTATCATCCCAAGGGCTCCTGCCGAGGTCTTTACCATCAGAGAATAGTCGACGCCCCCATGCATTTGTCTCATTATTCTCCGTAGCACTCCACCAGCCACTCCAGTTATTCTGTCGGTAGTAACCACCATCGTTACTTTGACGGTAACCACCCGCAAGAGCCGAAAAACCAGTACTGTTGTTAATGCTCAAGTCGTTGCCAACAGCACCTGTAGTTTCTGTTGTATTCCAATCCGTCTTTGCTGCGAGCGCTTTACCTATCTTGTTTCCACTGGTTGTACCGTCCCAATTGTAACCATTTGCAATCAGGTAATTTTCCAGGATCGTCCACTCTTCATCTGTCGGTATGTGCCACCCTGGAGGAGCCACCTTTTTAGGATTTAACGAATCCACCACATACCAATTATACAATGCACCCCATTTCTCCTTCTCTACCAAAGATGTGCTATTATTGTAAAAACAATAACCAGGTGTACTCAATCCTGTCCACTCTGAGCTATCAATTACATGTGGTATCGCAGTCCCATCAATGTACTTTGTCATCCTTAAATTCTCCATCGTCCAGATCTGACTGCCGATCTTCACCTCGTGATACACATTACCTTCGATATCACTGACAGTACTAGCCGAAAGTGTCGCGCTGCTGTTTGCATTTCCTGCAGGGTTGGTCACAACACATTTGTAAGACCTTGGAGTAGATACTTCATCAGCGGTCAATTTTGATGTAGTATAACTCGCGCCATTTGCATTTTCAATCTCTGAGTTATTCATATGCCATGTATACCTCAAATCCAAACCGGTAGCAGTAACCAAAAATGTAACCGAATCATTGACCGGACAGGTTTTACTGGACAGCGCAGATATCGTTGGAGCATTCATACGCCATTTGGCATATAGGGTAACATCTGCACTGCCCATAATTAAGG
This sequence comes from Chitinispirillaceae bacterium, assembly GCA_016929595.1. Taxonomy (GTDB): domain Bacteria; phylum Fibrobacterota; class Chitinivibrionia; order Chitinivibrionales; family Chitinispirillaceae; genus JAFGIN01. The sequence continues at coordinate 19,628 of JAFGIN010000172.1, read as the reverse complement.
GCCCGCCGCTATTGTAACTGGTCCCAAGAGTATCAGCCTGGGTGTTCCAACCTGCAAACGTATAATCGGTTTTTGATAAACCGCTTCCACTCAAAACCATTACCGTATTACTGTTCTGATAAGTATTAGGATCAACAGTCACCGTGCCTGTACCACCGTTGACATCATAGGTGACCCTGTATAAATGTGTCCATTTTGCATACACAGTAATGTCACTGGTCACCACAGTTGTCGCAAGGAACGGTGATCCACCGCCATTACTACCAGTGTACCAGCCATCAAATCGATAGCCGCTCGCAATTGGAGCGGGTAATGTGTCAATTGTTGTTTTTGGAAAAGTAACCTGCATTGTCGAATTGGTCACAACACTCTGACCATCAAACGTAACCGTATAGCTGGCAGCATTCCATTTTGCATATAACGTATCGTTTGCGGCAATTGTTCCGGTTGTAAAATTCCAGATTGAGGCATATGTTTTGTCTTCATACCAGCCCCCGAATATATAACCGGTACGAATTGGCGCAGCAGGCTCTGTGATGTTACCGCCATGATCAACCGCTTGCGATGTAACCACACTTCCCTCCATTGAATTGAACGCAACGGTATATCTGTTTACTGCCCATTGAGCATAGAGTATTACATCAGCGGATCCCATTATAAATGTTGCACCTTCAGCGTACAGCGCTCCGTCTCCGGCTGCGGCAGTATTCCAACCTGTAAATGAATAACCAGATGTTACCAGTGCACCAGTGTTCTCTTTTACCGTCACAGTAGCCAATGCTTCATATGTATTCGAATCGACAGGGATAGTACCACCCGTATTTCCATTGCCATTATAGACAATTTTATACTTTACCGGATGTGTAATCGGCTGATAATCGAAATAAAGTTTTCGGGATATAGTATTTCCGGCTGCAGAAGAGTCGGTTGCATGTATGGTAACGACATTGATCTCTCCACTGGCAAACCCGGTAATCGGTATCACATAATGGCCGTTTTTCATTGTAGCCTGAAATGTTTTTGCACCCATATCCGCAGAAACTGATGCCACACCGCTGGAATCACTGCACTGAAGATCGATCGTAAATGTATCTGTCGTGATAGTTGCATTTGTATCAGGTGGTGTAACTAAGGATAGAACGGGAGTAATAGTATCCCGTGGAGTCGGCTCGATACCATGTATGGTAATTGTTGCTCCCAATGATGAACGTGCGGGAGTAACAAATGGAGTCACAGTGACATTTTTTACTCCGGGTTTCAGAAAGGTGTACGATATCCAGACGGTATCTTTAAAATAGTCCGTTCTGAATGTTCTGAATACGGTATCTGTTACAGTACTTCCATTATCGAGGACACGAATCTCTACAGAATCGAAATTTTCAGGAAGATAAAGCGCAGCACCGACACGGATCTCTTTACCAACAGAATCGACAAGTGCGTTCTGATATATCTCTGAATTTGATGCCATAAATACAACTGACACACTGGTCTTGTCGGGAGATGATGGAGAATCGAAACCAATACAAAACAGATGCAAGGCACAAACTGTTGCCAGGACTGGACCAAAGGCTGAACATGCACTCTTTTTCATAGACAATTTCCTCCAGGTGATGAGATTTTTGGGTATTCCGCAAGTGTCGAGTCGCTGAAACACAATGCTATAATGTACCAATTGGATAAAGTTCATTATGAAAATAATAAACGTACAATGAAATGTAAAAAGAAAATCCGAAAAGTATAAAATTTAAAGGTAATAGTACCATGTTTTCATTTTGATAGTTGTCGGACCTTCTTTAATGTCTGAATTGGAGTATTTTTTGTAACGTTCCGTAACGCTGGAGCCCTTTTAGTTTACTGCAGGTTTTCCAGGCATCCCGGACCACCCCGCCCGATGGGCACCCCTCCATGGGAGTGGAAGTGTGCCGCGACAATTCTCCTCCTCTGGAGGGGGTTTAATTTTCATAAAATCCCCGCTATGGGGCGAGGCGTGAAATGTTTACAAGTGCATTCATTTGCAGGGTGAAAGGTAGTAAATTCCCTTATTTAGTATTATCATAGTGTTAATGTGGATTGTTTTCCAGAATAAAGTAATCGTGGGTGTGTTTTTTATAAAATTGCTATCATTTTAAGATTGACAGGATTTTTCTGAAAAATTTTCATTATAAATCCTGTCCATCCTGTAATCACTATAATCCTGTTCTGACACCGTTAATCATCATTTGACAATTTTAAATGTCGTCAGACGGCCGTCGGCTTTAATCGCAAGCAGATACATACCCTCGGGGATATGAGCTAGATTTATCGCATTGTTTGCCTTCGCATACTGTACCGCTCTTCCGGAAAGGCTTATAAGAGACGCCTGAGCATTTGCTGACCTGCTGGTCCAGTGCAGCAGGTTTCCAGCTCGTACAAAAGAAACGCCGGTAACAACTCTTCTCTGCAATTGTCTGACTGCTGTACCAGTCTTTTTGACCATGCTGACATTAGCAACATGTACCGGTAATGTATACTTCCCGCAGTTGAACTGAATAACGCCGTCAACAGTACTTGAGTCAGGTTCAACTTCAATTTCGAATTTTTTCTTACTATCGGTTAACGTTACTTCCTCTCCTCCCTGAAAATGCCATGTTCCCATGGTTGACAATCCAACAAACAGCTTCCTTTCTTCTGATGACCAGGCATCAAAGGATATTACATAGGTAACTCCGGAATCGAGTTTCAGGTTTCCCTGAGACAACTGTATATTGTAATTGAGTGTATCAGCTTTGGTAACAGTTACATCCGCCTGTCCGTTTGCGTACTTTACATCTGCGGTATTCCCGGTCGCTGCATAGAAACCCCAGAAAGTGAGATCGCTGAAATCCCCGCTTCTAATCAGATTTGTTCCAGCTTTCGGAGTAAAATTCGCCTGAAGTACCCAGTCTTTGCTGATATTTTTTAAGATAAGGACCAGATCGGCTGCGGTCGTGTCACCACTCCACCCTGTAAAGTCATACCCCTCATTTGCCTTTGCGGTCAGAGTATCCGTTTTTCCCGGTTCAATCTGCCCTGTCAAACTTGTTTGCACCGTTCCGCCACTTCCTGCAGCTACCATAACGGTAAATGTATTGGAACTGACACCATCCAGTTTGATTGAATTGGAATCTGCCCTGAATGCCTGGGCTATTGAGTGGCCAAATGTTGGGAAGCCTTTCATCCATGGGTCTCCCCCGTCCTCTTGATACTGCCAGCCAAGTCCGCCAGCATAGCCCGCCTTCTGAAGGTAGGTCATCAGGGTATCGACATTCGCAGCATCCTGTAACTCATCCTTAACGGATGGACTCCAGCTTGTAGAGGCATACTCTCCGATAACAAGTGGCTTATCCAGACTGAGTGCGGCATATGTTTTTGTAAATGGTGAATTACTTACTCCGTTCCATCCGTAGTAGTGTGCCATATAAAAATCAAGGTATCCGTTCTCTTTACCGCCAACAGTTTTAAGTGCTGAGTTTGTATACCAGCTGACTGTACCGATGGTAACTGCCCCATTAGAGATTAGTACATTTGGCACTTCTGTACGTATCGCAGCGGCAATCCAGTTTACGGCACGCTGCACTTGCTCCTTAGTGATCGTATTCTTCGGTGATGACCATCCATCAACCATACCTTCGGGTTCATTAAAAATTTCCCAGCAGATGAGACTTGGATCGTTTCCAATTGCTTTGACAACAGGTATAAGGTAGTTATCAATGTACGCCTTTAAACCTTCCTCGGTTTTTAACATTTTCTTATTATTTTCGAGAATAGTATTGTTGATACTTTTATTAACCCAGTTATGAGTCAACAGCACAGGCATGAGCAGCATTTTGTTTTTCTGAGCAATCTTGAGCATTTTCTGAATATTAGCGATAGTCTGAGAACCTGGGCCGGTAACCAGCCCATTACTCCCATACTTAGGATCTTTTGTTCCATCAGTAGAAAGCCAGACGCGCATACAGTTCCCGCCCGAATCAGCGACAGCTTTAAATGCTTTATTGTAATAGTCTTCATCCTGTGCATCCAGCGGTGAATCTCCAACATCATTGGCATAATTTTTCCAGGCAAGATTCATCCCGCAGACAAAAATCTTCTTACCACCGGGCAGCGTGATCCGTGAACCAGCCCCCATCGCAAAAATTGATGAATTTGTTCCAACAATCAAAACACTAGCGAACATTACAATCACTTTTTTAAACATTTCTCCCCCACTGATTGCTAAAAATGACTTATATGTAACCTGATCAAGACGATTACTTAGCGCCAGGATGCTGGCAACATAAGGAATTGTCCAATGTAAGTATTAATCTATATATAAATGATACTACTTCACGATAGTTTCAAATAGTTGCTTAAAAATTTATTTTTTCAAATCTTAATAACATTCTCATTTAATTGTTATAGTGAAAACACGTGATATTACACTCAACAGATATTCAAATGTTCCTTCCACTGATCACGATGCTAAGCACTAACAGTCTTTCGATAACTGGAATTTCCAGTTGTTACGGCTTTAATGATAAGTTTTTTGTCACATTCTCGTTGGCCTGGTAAATAGAACATGGAGTTGAATGCGAGAAATCAATATCTGATTACAGCAACTGATTTGAAGTAAAAGATTATCACAGTCATCTCTTTTACTACCTGTCAGCATTCTCCATTACTGTTCCTGAGTTCTCTTACAATTTTACATAGCGCAATCCCTGTTAAGTTTGGATTAAAATTTGCACACTACTCATCATATTTGGTTTGAAATGTAGATCTTGCAAAAAGAATTTTGCATGTGGATGAAATAAGTACAAATGTTGATTATAGTGTTCATTCATTGTTAAGTGGAACAGATATATATCAAGTTTAACACAGGATAATATTCCATAAAGAGAAAACTACTTGAACGCTTAAGGGTAATCTTCAGAATTAGTATAATGCAAAACATTCTTACTTAGGAAGGAGATTTTTTTAAATGAGCCTGAAAAAAGTCCTCTCAATTGATGGCGGTGGAATAAGAGGGATAATACCCGCTTTAGTTCTATCGGAAATTGAAAAACAAGTGGGAAAACCAATCTGCAGAATATTCGATCTTATCGCTGGAACTTCCACCGGAGGAATCCTTGCATTAGGTTTAACCGTACCCGATGAAAGTGGACCAAAATTTTCGGCTCAGGATCTTATCAGTATATATGAACGGGATGGGAAACATATCTTTCAGTCCAGTTTTGCTCATGACATTGTTAGTGTTGGTGGTATAAGAAATGAGAAATATCCATGTAAAGGTATTAATAACATTTTAAAAGATTATTTTGGTAGTGCAATGCTTTCTGATGTGCTTACAGATGTAATCATCACAGCATATGAAACCGAACGAAGAATTCCATGGTTCTTTAAGAGCAGATATACAAAAGGAGATAAAGCCGACAAAGATTCTTACGATTTCCTAATGACCGATGTCGCTCGTGCCACATCGGCAGCTCCTACTTATTTTGAACCTGCTCGTTTAACTGATGCCATGAAACCTGATGAATATTACTCGCTGGTTGATGGTGGCGTATTTGCCAATAACCCGGCAATGTGTGCTTATGCCGAATGTATCGAAACAAATCCCGATTGTGATAACATTCTGCTGGTTTCAATCGGCACTGGTGAATATACAAATCCTTTACTCTACCATAAAATTAAAGGCTGGGGTCTTGCGAACTGGGCTCAACCAATTCTTGACATAGTGTTTGACGGAGTCAGCGATACGGTCGATTATCAGCTACATCAAATTTTAAAATACAAATCACCAAAGAGTTACTATCGTTTTCAGGTGGTGTTGCCTCCTCAAACTGAAAATATGGATGATACGAGCCATGACAATATAAGAACAATCAAGCTTTTAGGTGAAAGCATTATAAGAAAGTGTGAAAATGAACTAGAGCAGCTTTGTTTACGATTAAAAAATGAATCCTAAGCGAATTTACAGTGCCAAATTACAATAATAATTAGTATCTGTTTATAATGTCTTTTGCTCAACACCTCGAAAAACTTCCCACTTTTTGCCAGATTAGCGTAATTTGAGTATTTCACATTAAAAGACCGCCCGTACTCGGGACGAAGTATAGGACGGGGTCTTTCTACAATATTTTGAATAGATACTATTTAATCACAAAATCAAAAACAAAACCCCTTAATTTAAGGCACCCTATTTTCATTCATTTCTTTTCATACGCATACAATAGATCGTTTCTATCTATTACACCCAGCCATTTCTCTGTTTTCTTACCATTATCAGTAATTACAATACAATTACAATCAGGCATCGATTTGAACAATTTATTAGCAAATGATACTTTCTGTAATTTTGATATGTAGGCAACAGAATAATCATTTTTCCGACCATCGGTTTCTCCTGGTGCTAGTAAAATATCATACGATAATAAATCTTTCATTGTTTGTATCATATTTTGTAAATCTGCATCACTCTGTACATCCTCCCAATTTTCTACTATTTGAATTTCTGCCAGTATTTCGGTTCTATGTACTAGCAAATATCTCAAAATTTCAAATGATTCTTTAATGTTATCAATATTTTTTCCTAACAACTCACTCATATTGTCTATTTCATCATTTTCTTTTTCACCGTCCTTTGATTTCAGTATTCTAGTAAAAATCTCTGGCTCAATAAATGGTAAATCATCAATTTTTTGAAACATCTTCATATATATGGACTGAAATACATTTCCATTTATTTTTTTTAGCATATTCGATAAAGAATCTTTTTTTGATTGCATATATTCACACTTTTCAAAGATCTTTGACATTTTACTAACTACGAATTTTAACTTATCATATATGTTACTTATCTTTTCATTAACTTGTGGTAAATTATCACTTTTTGAATTCTTAATTTCATCTGATACTTTTTCAAATAATGGCAGTATATCTAAAAAATCATCAATTACTTTTATGTTATCTTTGTCTATGCTCAACTCTTCCAATTTTTTGTTTCCATCATTTTGTTTCCTGCGTTCCAGTTTTTCTTTATCAGTTTCCCAGAATGTATCATTATTTTTTCCGTATACACGAACCGGGCATTTTCCCGGTAATGATTTTATTTTTTCCCATGCCCCATTCACCGTATCAGTTATATGAATATCGTTAATTTTTTTCATAACACTAAGGACACCTTTTTCTATGATACTTCCATTGCCCTTTTTTGAAATATTTTCCCATTCTTCCATGACAAAATCTATATCATTTCCAAAACACAATTCTCTTATTTGTGCCCAGAGTTCATCCGGGAACAGATCGATAATTTTTTTCATTAAGGTTTTTCGCAATTTCTTTTCTAAATCTGTTCGATGATTATTTATTGTCCTTAACCGTGTTTTTATTATTTTAATAAATTTGCTTCTATCTTCAATATTCTTAAGATTATAGTCATTTATCTTTTCATCGATTAATTTTTTTATCTCACCATTCGGGTCTTTTCGGAATTTTTTAGCAACGTCTTCAGTAATCTCTTCACTATACAGATCAAAATTATCTGTTGTTTGAATGATTTTTCCTTTTTTGTCAAACTCCACTTCTTCTTCTTCATTATTTTTCAGTATATCAATCGCTTCCCGGGCCTCATCCCTGAGGAACCATTCTACATAAAATTCCCCATGGCGCAAATAACATTTTGCCCGATCAAATGAACTCACATTATGGACAGAAATTCTGAATGGAATGGGGTGTGTATATTTATGAATGAAAATATTCAGCCGTTTTTTAAAATCATTTATGGCACTTTCAATAAGAACCCTGTTTTCTTTTAAACAAAGGAAGTCTTTTATATCTTTCTCCTGTTTCAAATCTCCTTCAGAATACTTTTTTTCTCCAATACAATAGGTTGCCATGAGAATTCTTATAAGATCAATAAATTGACTTCCTACATTTTCATAATTTGTTTCACTGATTTTAAAATGAAAATCATAATAGACAAAATTTTTAATATTTTCGGCAATAGCCCGGGCAAGATCAAACTCGCACAGATCCTCGGGTTCCGAAGAATTAAATACTACACGATCATACTTTTCCAGACAATCTTTTCCAACCTGCTCTCTTTCGGCAAGCTCCTTTTTTGTCAGTATTTTTAATAACGGCCTATACAGAAATTCGCCGTGTTTATTAACAGAATAGACAACGCTTTCCAATACTCCCTGAAGATGCTCTCTGCACCATTCTTCAGAAAGTCTGTTATACGGTGGTTCCGGCGGCGGTGGCTCATCAATTTTAATATAAGTAACCCCTTTTAAATCCGAAGGAAGTGTCCTTTCTTCAACAGAACTAACCAGAAGACAACGTTCAGGTTGAAGCCCCAGCCCACCCACAAAAAATCCAGCTTCAAATATCATGTTGTCCCTTGGTCCTTTGAATATGTCCAAAGGGTTTCCGGTTTGATCTCCACCTGATAGTTTGTTATCATCTCGTGTAAAAAATAATACCGCAAAATCACATACTCTGCATTGATCAATCAGATTCTGTAAAGTACTCTTGGATGGTGCAAAACCACCGGTTTTCCATTCTATTGGAATTGCCAAATTATAACTTCTGATTTGCTCAGCAAGCCATTTTACCAGTTCGTATGCTTTGTTACTCGAACCGATAAATATTTTTGGTATCCCTGAGATTTTTTCAACCATCGATTCTCCTTGAAAAGATGTATTTATACTTTGTTCTAAATTATTTCGAATAACTTTGATTTTTGAATGCATCCGATTCCCGGTTGTGACTCTAGTCCATCCTTGGTTACAAGTAAATACTCTTCCTCGGTTGGAATAGACTTCAACATTTCCATTGCAGTCTCAATTTCCATTGATTCCGGTACAATCAATCTGTATTGCTTAATATTGCACCGTTCAATTATCGTTTTTAATTTATCAAAATTAATGGTACCATCATGTTTTCCATCATAATTATCATTATAGACACATATGAATTCTTCCAATTGCTTTTTACTAACAACTACATTTTTTCTATCACTATCTAAAAAAACCGGAATAAGCGTATCATCATCGATGTCTTTTATTTTTTCTACAATTTCCCATCTTTTGTTATCATAATTTATCGAAACTGAATCAATAACCGAAAGTATATTTTTATCTTTTTTTATTCCATACGTTTTCAACAGGAGGTTTCTCCATTCTGATTTTATTTTGGTGTCTTCAACCCCAAAACAGAGATCTCTGATTTTTTCTCTTAATTTGTAATCAGAAAATAATGTGGTAATTTTTTCCATCAGAATTTTTCTCAGTTTCATTCCTTCGAGATTATCATTTTTACTTTTTTCATAATTTTGTTTATCAATTTCATTCTGAATTTGTTTTTTTAAAAAATCCGTAATTTCAAACAGTATAGGTAATTGATTTTCTTCATTAATGCTACTGCTCACATTATCAAATAATCTTTCAATATCAGATATGCTAATCTTTATATTTGTATTGAATTCCTTATTAATCTGAATATCAATATTATGCAGCAATGTGAGACTGCAAGCGTGTAGCTGATTTTCACTTTTTTGCAGAGCTGTGTTTTTTATCATATCGTTTGATAAAATAGTAACATCATGAATATCGATCATATAACATTTTTGTTTACAATAAACATCTGTAATTTTTTGAATAACACTCTCTTTTAATACCTTACTTATAATACTCTTCTCCAGATTTTTTATCATATTTTTAAGATCATCATCGCTGATGCATGATTTTTTTTCTTGATCCAACAGTAAAGATATAATTTCATTGATTAATGTATTTTTTTCATTATTACTTTGTATCGTTATTTCCATCAGATCATTTATTTCATTTACACTAAAAATAGCTTCATTTCTACCCCCAGCTGCATCATCTATCACTTTCTTAATTTCACTAACTGTTAACGGTGAAGTATTTGATTTCTGAAGTGCTGTTTTAACAAATTCTTTAGCCTCACTAATATTCATTAAACCTTTTTTTCGTATTTTTACTTCCTCATCTATCAATTTTTCTATTGTATCAAACCATGAGAATGTTTTTATTTCTTGTTCATATGCATTTTCAACAGCTTTCTTAATTTTATCTATGTCATTTAATTTTAAATCACTTATTTTTTCATTTACTGTTCTAATTATTTTGTTAGATTTTTCTATAATAATCTTTTCGACTAAAAATGCCTTATGTACCGATTCCCTGATTTCATTATAGGTTATTTTTGTCTGGTTAAAGTCATTCACGATTTTTTTAGTCAAATTTTTCAATTCATTAATTATTATTTTAGTACATTTTTCTTCATTTACATCTTTTATTTTACTCTTTAAATCTCTTAAACTCATTTTGCAGGCAATTTTATGTTTTGATGTTTTTAAAACATGTATCATATTATCAATTTCTTTTCTGTCTATTATGGTCTTATCGATATTTTCCGATGCAGTTTGTAATGCATCCTTCATTTCATCACAATTGCAATCTTGTGAATATTCTTCAGGAAAAAGCTTAAATTTTTCAGAATTCTGAAAAACGCGGTCATCCACGCGTTCTAATTTTCCAAGCAACCTTATCGGCATCTGTGCCTCATTATGATTAAACCACTCTACGTAGTAATCATTTTTTCTCAGATAACAGACAGCTTTATCATTTGAACTGTAATTATGAACCGTCACTCTTACCGGAAATGGCTGATCGTCTTTGTGTATAAAGAATCTTAGCTGGTCTTTTAATGTATTTATTGCATCATCAACAGCTTTTTCATCTTTTTCCATACAACCATTAATAATATCATTTATATCACTGTCTTTTTTCAGATCACCTTCCGTGTATTCCTTATCTAAAATCAAAATCATTGCTAAAAGTATTCTGATAAGATCTATCCATTGACTTGCAACGTTTTCTCTGTTTTGATTACTAAACAAAAAATGATAATCATAATAAACATGTTTTTTTATATTTCTGCAAACCGACTTCGCCAATATATAGTCGCAACATTCTTCGGGCTCCGATGAAGTAATAACTACTTTGTCATATTTTTCAAGACAATTTTTTCCGACCTGCTGCCGCTCTGCCAATTGACTTTTAGTCAACACCTTTAAAACAGGCCTGTTTAACAGCTCACCATATTGTTTTACTGACAATATTACACTCTGCAGCACTTGCTGAAGATGTTCCATACACCAATCCTCAGGAATCCGGTTATTGGGAGGTTCTGCCGGCGGTGGCTCATCAATAGGGATGTAGGTTACTCCCCGTATATCTGAAGGAAGAGTTGATTCAAGAACTGTACTTACCAGAATACATCGTTCCGGAGCCAGCCCCAGAGCACCAACAAATAATCCAGCTTCAAAAATGGTATTATCTCTTGGTCCCTTGAAAATTTGAGTGGGATTGGAATCAATTAGCTGTTTTGCAAATTTATCATCATCTCTGGTAAAAAAAATTACCGCAAAATCACACGTTCTACACTGCTCCAGGAGATTATCCAGTGTACTCTTCGAGGGAGCGAAACCACCAGATTTCCATTCTATCGGAACCGCAAAATCATGACTTCTAATCTGTTCTGCCAGCCATTTAACCAGTTCGTATGCTCTGGCACTGGAACCGATAAATATTCTGGGTTTTCCATAGAGCATCTTATCCATACTACTTCCCCCGGATCATTTTTTTGTTTTGTATGCAAAATCTTAAAATAGGAGATACTGCTTATTATTCCAAAGATCAACCGTCTCCACCTGTACCGGTAAAAATCTTTGGTTAAATTTCTCTCAGTTTACTTATTTTATCAATCTTTTAAGCAATTTTTTAACTTTTTGATATATCTCACTACCGGTCAGTTTGAACAATTCATCAATACTTTCGTTTAGTAATTTTTTCATGTATTTATCGTCAACGTGGAAAATTGTCTCCTCACTGAAGCCCCTGACAATTTTGATTTCATTGACGAGCGTATTTTTGTGTCACACCAGTCTTCAGTTTCAGGATTACTGTATATATAATAGCCCGGCGGTTCTTTAATCGGCACAAACGCTACATCACAAATAGGGAAAAAAAAACTGCAGAGTGGTACAGAACTCACAGTGATACACCGGCGGGGTTGCATCACAGCATTCCCGATAAATAGCCCTGTACTGAAAATCATCCGTTCCCTGAGAACATCAATTGAAGTACCATCTTCTTCGCTGACTAAAAACAGTACTGCGAAATCACAACGGTCTCTTTGTTCAAGGAGATTTTTGAATAGTATTTGAGAAGAATTGATTCCGTCAAGTTGTACCCTGACAATTGTCCCCAGGTCTTCTTCAATAATCCGTTGCGCCATCCATTCCATTAAACGGTTAGACCGTTTCCCACCTGCCCCCAGAAGAATTCTAGGTCTGTGTTCATAACCCCTGCCCATGAACATTCTCCTAATGAGAATATTTTTTTTACCAGTGATTCTTTTCTTTTTTATTCTCTAATTCTCTTATGGAGCATTTCTTCGTGCAAATCATGAACCAGCAATTTTTCTCTATTTTTAATTATTAAAAAATATCACAACCATAGTATCACTCTACAATTGCTTCATTATGATAAGACGCAAACCTTGGCATTTTTTTTGCTTAAAAAAGCCTTTTAATACATGATTGCAGGCGAATGTATAAATAGGACAGCTACAAGCATATTGAATAAATCCCGGACATTTTTTACTCGTCGTTAACTTATTGATCATCAGACTATATCTTCAACGTTAATTTTCAACCCGGGGAGTCGAACTGAATGAATAATCAGAATTCAAGTAGCAACAATAACGACAAATCCACCTTGGCTTACTGCATTGTAGGTGGTGGGATGTTTTATATTCTATTGTTATTGACTTTTACAGCCATACCAGTTTTTTGTAACAGGGAAACTGATAGTGATAATGAATATCTGAAAAACTGGAAAGGTGTTATCGATATTACGCTTCCACTACTTGGTGCGTGGGTGGGGGCTGTCGTAGCGTATTATTACTCGAATAAAAATTTTGAAGCTGCTAGTAGACAAGCTCAGAACTTATTATCAATTGAAGACAAATTAAAAATCGTTACAGCCCAAAAAGTGATGATCAAGCGTAGGGACATCAGGGTAAAAGAAATTGAAGATGACAGTCCCAAGAGTCTTGATAATATTAAAATTGTTGACCTTGTAAATTTTTTAAAAGATATCAATGTAACCAGAGTACCTATCTTTTTAAAAAACAACCGGGTAAAATATGTAATTCATAAATCACTTTTGTATGAAGCATTATATGATTATCAAACAAAAAACATCGATACAATCACCTTCTCTTTATCAAATTTTCTTGACGATAAAAGATACAATCAATTAATAAAGGCAATTGCGTTCGTTAAAGAATCGGACAGTCTGGCTGATACAAAAAACAAAATGAAAAAGATACCCAATTGCCAGGATGTTTTTGTAACCGAGACTGGTGATGAAACCGGAGATGTTATCGGCTGGATAACCAATGCAGAATTAGCGAAAGAATTCGGATTGACCAGTTAATAGAAGTCATCAACCATAATTCTACAAAGACATATTATTGAATATAGAGAAACCATCATCCTGGTCCTTTTTTCACCATATTTCATTAATTATAATGAGATTTTTTTTTAACCAGCTGGTAAATAAGTGCATCTCCAGTGTCTGATACTAACAAAAAAACAAACCACTCACATTTCGAACCAATCGACATGGATCACTGCATTTACCTTCGTTCCTTCATATCAGTCTGCCAAAAATCGTATTCCCATCGAACAATCTGATGCATATTACCCCCCCAAAAAAAGCATGTGGCTTTTCCGGTGATCAAATGCTATGATTTTTGATCGTACATTTCAGGCTCCGCACTTCCTATCTGGTCTGAAAATTGTTCCGGTTTCCCGTTTATGTACGTGAAATTTTATTATAAATGAAAGGTATTCAGTGGATAAATTACCGTTTTTCATGTGTTACTTTGAAACTACCCGAAACTGCAATCTGAACTGTCCCGGATGTATGACACGAATGGAATCCGAGGCTCCCCCGTCACTATCAACTGAAGAGGCGAAAACTCTTGTCATCGACGAGGTCGTTAAAATCTGTCCCACGGGATCAATTGCCTTTTCGGGAGGAGAATTTCTCCTTAGAAGTGACGCATTCGAACTGCTCGACTATGCAGCCTCCCGCAAGCTGTATTCATTCGTGAATACCAACGGCACTCTTCTGGAACCGACGCTCATCAGCCGGATTAAAGACGCCTGTCGGGGAAGAGTCACCTTTGGTCTATCGCTTGATTCGGTAGATACGGAGGTGCACAATAGAAGTCGACCCGGTAGTAAAGAGGAGCTGCTGCGGTGTACTGCAATGTGTGATGAAGCGGGTGTGGGCTATTTTGTTCTTGTCACCGTATCACGCGCAAATCTGGACACATTGGCAGAGACCAGCCGTTTCCTTAAAGAGCGCGGTATTCCGATGATCAGATCTCCGTTTGTACCACGGGGCGCAGCCGCTCACCGCAGAGATCTCATGTTCAGCAGCGAGGAGATGAAAAACATCATCCACCCGGTCCTACGCGGCAACCCTCTGGACTATGTAAGTTATGCGCCCTATTTTGCACCGTCAGGGGCAACGCATGCACTTCTTTCAAAACTTGGAGTATCTCTGGGTAATCTCGGATGCCAGGCGGCGCGAGGGTTCATCGGAATTTCTCCAGAGGGAGATGTAGCCCCCTGTGTACACCTTCTGGACTCTAAAGCCGTGTGCGGCAATGTGAAACAAACCCCGCTTTCCGAACTGTATCGATCGAATCCAGTCCTCAGTGCATTACGAGAAAGTCGTGGCCTCAAAGGCTCATGCGGACGATGCCGCTACAGGACCTCATGCGGCGGATGCCGTGCACTTGCGTATTACTCCTCCGGAGACTGCTTCGGGGAAGATCCAACCTGCTTTTTCAAACCATCTTCTGTGAAGGAAAAGTCGGAACATGAGGATGAAACCTGTGCAAATACGCGGCTGTTCCTTGAGTTTGTCGCAACCCACAGGCCATGGCGTGATATTTTCGCTGGTGGAATGGTGGGACGTATTACTACCTTTTTGATCCTCTTCTCAATCATGATCCATAAAATCGTCGATCCATTGAAACCTAAGAGAAAGCTGGAAAAATGAAAATTTTATTGATAAAACCGAAATGGTTCGTCCACGGAGGAGTCTATCGCTTCCTTGAAGAGGTTAAATTCACGCCCTTGCATATTTCAGTGATCGCAGCACTATCTGATGGCCATGATGTGCGACTTTGTGACAACGACTGGGAAGAGGTACCATGGGAGGAACAATTCGACCTGGTGGGAATCACCACCGCCACCTTCACATCGGAGCGGGTATATACACTCGCCGACCGGTGGCGTTCACTTGGTGCAAAGGTGATTCTCGGAGGCGTTCACCCGACTCTTTTACCCCAGGAGTGTCTGGAACATGCCGATGCTGTGGTGCAGGGTGAGGCTGAATATGTCTGGAAAGATGTGCTCAGGGATGTCGAATCCGGAACTCTCAAAAAAAAGTACCAGCAGGAACACCCTACCGATATGAATGATGTTCCTCTGCCGCGACGCGACCTGCTCAGGGAGGATTACTGGATAGCAACCGTACAGACAAGCCGGGGGTGCCCTAACAGCTGTAAATTCTGTTATCTCCCCAATGTTCCGTGGCATCGCCACCGTATTCGTGACATAGACCTTGTTTACGAGGAACTTAAAAGCCTCAGGCAGAATATCATTTTTTTCGTTGATGATAACATTTTCGCCGATGAAGAGTACGTAATCCGGCTCTGCAAAAAGATTGCACCACTAAAAAAGCTCTGGTCCATTCAGGCTCCGACCAATATTGCCGGTAATGATAAACTGCTTTCCGCCATGGCGGATGCAGGATGCTTCCATGTTCAGATCGGATTCCAGACTGTCAACCCGAAATCACTCCATTCCGCAGGAATCGCCCAGAACCGGATTGAAGAATACAGCAAGGTGGTAAAGGCATTTCACCGGTACAACATACTGGTGCTGGGGTTTTTCATGTTCGGATTTGACAATGACGATACTTCGATCTTCAGCGAAACGGAGAAGGTGATACGGCAAATCAATCTGGATGATGTCTGCCTCTACATCCTGACACCATATCCCGGAACCGAATTCTATGAACAATTAAAACGTGAAAATCGGCTGCTCAGTACCGCACGACTTGACTATGGCTGGTCGAATGCCGTATTCCGTCCGGCGAACATGAGTGCCGAAGAACTTGAATCGGGTGTGCAGGGAATGTATGAACGACTTCACGGGTACTTTAAAAGAACCGTCTGGTTAAAGCTGCTACGCCGATTACCGCAATTTATACAACATCCGTATCTGCTGACTCTTATCGTAAAAGCGCTGTTCCGAAGAGTTGACATTTCGCGTAAGCCGGTGTGAACCGGTTAACTCATTAATCGTGCTCTTTTTGCGAAGATTATTTCTTATATCGCGATATTCTCATATCGCCTCACCCCCTCGGTCCCCCTCTCCATAAAAAAATGGAGAGGGGGAAGAAAATGTGAAAAGATGCGGAGGCGATTTATTACATTTGAGTTTTCACTTCATTGACATGATAACGCGATATCCTCATACCGCCTCACCCCCTCGGTCCCCCTCTCCATAAAAAAATGGAGAGGGGGAGGTAAATGTGAAAAGATGCGGAGGCGATTTATTACATTTGAGTTTTCACTTCATTGACATGATATCGCGATATCCTCATATCGCCTCACCCCCTCGGTCCCCCTCTCCATAAAAAATGGAGAGGGGGAGGTGAATGTGAAAAGATGCGGAGGCGATTTATTACATTTGAGTTTTCACTTCATTGACATGATTTCGCGATATCCTCATATCGCCTCACCCCCTCGGTCCCCCTCTCCATAAAAAATGGAGAGGGGGAGGTAAATGTGTAAATATGCGGAGGCGATTTATTACATTTGAGTTTTTACTTCATTGACATGATAACGCGATATCCTCATATCGCCTCACCCCCTCGGTCCCCCCCTCCATAAAAAAATGGAGAGGGGGAAGAAAATGTGAAAAGATGCGGAGGCGATTTATTACATTTGAGTATTCACTTCATCGACATGATATCGCGATATCCTCATATCGCCTCACCCCCTTGGTCCCCCTCTCCATAAAAAAATGGAGAGGGGGAGGTGAATGTGAAAAGATGCGGAGGCGATTTATTACATTTGAGTTTTCACTTCATTGACATGATATCGCGATATCCTCATACCGCCTCACCCCCTCGGTCCCCCTCTCCATAAAAAAATGGAGAGGGGGAAGAAAATTTGAAAATATGCGGAGGCGATTTATTACATTTGAGTAGATTTGAGTTTTAATGGTAAAATTACTCCAACCGGGTGCATACCCTTATTCTTTATTTTTTCCTGCAGAGTAGAAATAAAATTTTCAGCTTGCTTATTCAGTTTTTTTTTATAATATTAAAAGTATGAACATTCAACCGATAAAAAGATATGCTTTTGAACACACTGTGATTGAAAACGCAAAACAGCCTGTTCCGTCTGCTTCACTATTACTATCCCTGCCTCTATACCTACTACATCTATTCCTATGTAATCTGAGCGATCGATAACTTTTAAATTCTAATACAGTATTCAAAAGCCCGCTCAGAAAAGCGGGCTTTTTTAATTTATTTAACAAGGAATTATAACATGTCAAAATATGCACCATTTCCGCAGATTGTTCTTGAAAAACGCAGCTGGCCCGACAAACGAATTACAACACCGCCAACCTGGTGTAGTGTCGATCTCAGGGACGGCAACCAAGCGCTTGTCAACCCGATGGATCCTGATGCCAAATTGAAGATGTTTAGAATGCTCACCGAAATCGGGTTTCGTGAGATTGAAATCAGCTTTCCATCTGCATCACGGCAGGATTTTGAATTTACGCGGATGCTTATTGAAGATCACCACATTCCGGATGATGTAACCATTCAGGTGTTGACACAATCCCGAAAAGATCTTATCAAAAAAACCTTTGAAGCGCTTCAGGGGGTGAAACGCGCCATAGTACACATTTACAACTCAACCTCTCCCGCACAGAGAGAAATGGTATTTGGCAAATCACGCCAGGAGATTATTCAGATCGCTGTTGACGGTATAACATATGCACGGGAGATCGCGCGAAACTCGAAGAGTGAATTTATCCTCGAGTATTCTCCCGAAAGTTTTTCCCAGACAGAATGTCCATTTGCAATAGATATTTGTCATAAAGTAATTGAAGCATGGAATCCGGCACCTGATGAACCTGTCATTATCAATCTTCCCGCAACGGTTGAAGCCGCCCCACCTCAGGTGTATGCGGATCAGATTGAGATTATGTCAAGAGAATTCAGCAGCATGAACAATGTCATTATCAGTGTCCATACCCACAATGATCGTGGTTGTGCTGTGGCGGCAGCAGAACTTGCGCAATGTGCCGGAGCATCACGGGTTGAAGGGACGCTCTTTGGAAATGGTGAGCGTACCGGAAATGCCGACCTTATAACAATGGCTCTTAACATGTACACACAAGGGATCGATCCAGGCCTTGACTTCTCTGATATATCTGCGGTGGCGCGCATATATTCAGAATGCACGAAGATGACCATTCCACCCCGTCACCCCTACGCAGGAGAATTTGTCTTTACAGCATTTTCCGGATCGCACCAGGATGCTATCAGCAAGTCGATAAAATATCACCAGTCACATGGCGGGTACTGGAGCATCCCCTATATTCCTATCGATCCGGCAGATATCGGCAGAGATGATGAATCGGTAATCAGAATCAACAGTCAATCTGGAAAAGGCGGAGCTGCGCATATTCTTGAGAAGTATCATGGGTATTCTGCACCCCGTGAAATGCATTCTGAGATTGGCGAATCTATTAAAAATGCGACATCTCTCACCAATGCAGAACTTTCGACTGATGAAATCGGGGCAATTTTTAAAAAAACGTTTTTCAATGTACCCGGGCCGTACCGGATTCTCGAAACATTCGAATTCTCAACAGCAATAAAAAACAAGTCCCCGCAGCAACCATGGAGATCATTCAAATTTCAGACACCGTATGGTAATTTCGATATTTCAGAAGAGCAGGCGGACGTCGGAAATATTCACGAATCCATTATCACCTTTTTGAACAGCGTAAGGTCGGATAAGGTACCAATAACGGTTAGTATGTATTCAACCACAAACAATAATCCAGAAGGAGTCACTGCATACATCCAGGTTAACAGCGGGAATATTCGGAAATCCGGTGCGGCTAACGATACGACTGTTACAGCTGCAACAATGCGCTCCTTATGCTCCGCTCTCAATCGGATGCATTCCTGAATTCTGCTGCTGGAACCATGTAGCGGTTGGTTATTGGAAACACCTGTTTGTTAATTGCAAGGAAAAGTGTTTCAGATATAACAGAATATGGACGCCCGAGGCCAGCCTTCGTTAAAACTACGGATGGTAGACGATTTAGTGACTAAGTGACTAAGTGACTAAGTGACTAAGTGACTAAGTGACTAAGTGACTAAGTGACTAAGTGACTAAGTGACTAAGTGACT
>JAFGIN010000171.1 GCA_016929595.1 Chitinispirillaceae bacterium | reverse complement strand
GTGCTTGTCTAGTCACATTTGTCAACATGTGGTATTTTTTACTTTCAGATCACTATAACTGGTATCTTAGGGGTGCTGAGTAGTAACAAATTTTATTGCAATTTCCTCCCCATGACTTCGGGCAAGTTGTTCAATCTTGGTCATTAAGTTAAAATTTGCTCGTATCGGTTTCAACTTATATACAGCATTTTTCAAATTGTCGAAACGTCTACGGTTCCCTGCCCCTATTAATGATTCAAACATTTCAATGTCAGCAACTTTATCTAAATCATCCAGAAATACAATATTATCCCGAACATAAGACTCTGCTTGGCTAATTTCACCATTTTTAATGTTTTTCTGAACCTGATCATACATTTCCTTTAAATATTTTCTCAAAAGACTATTGTTTTTTAATCGCTCGATTTTTCGATAAATCGATTTTACTTTTACAATAAACCCATTTAGCACATATGATGCAACACCAACATCAATGGACAAACCTAACATTGATAGTTGTACTTTAAAATTATCAACTCCCTGCCCAGTTAACTTCTTACCGGTTTCAATTGTTATATCTCGAATATCAGGAAAAAAAGGTGCCCACCCGATAAGAAAATTCGTAACATCTCCAGCAGCACCTTCAGATTCACCTGTAAGAGCAGCAACAACAGCTGATTGCATAACAGCAACAGCTTTATGAGGCGCAACCGAAAAATGCTGAATTACAATGTCAGATGGAACCGCAGTTGAAGTGAAGGTTAATGTACTTTGGTAAAGTTTTCCAGGATCATTCATATAAATAGTACCAAGTTGAGAAGCAGCTCCAACATAAAATTCGCAATATCCCCAGCCATCGCCATTATCGTTTAACCGAATAGATGAACTTGACGGAGAGCTACTTGGAATAATCGCTGCAATTGGGCAGATTGACCAATCCGGAGGAACCTCCCCCTCCTTAAACACACACATCCCGATACCGCTCAATTGTATTACATCATTTAATATCCCCCAAACACGTACCTTAGTTTTAGTACAGTATTTCCCCTGGGTTATAACATCACCCCTGCCACTACCTACAGGACTTAAATTATCAATAAGTGTTATTGTAGTTGGCACATCAACTCTAACAGCTGTAAAGTTACGTTCATCAGTTCCATCAACAGCAAGCATCGGGTTCTCAACTCGTACCACCAGTTTCGCATTGGCATTCCATTCAAAACCAGTATTTACTCTTCCGATTTGATCACCAATTGCAGCACGAATTACACCTGTGGATGGCTGTATACGATTTTGAGCATCAAACCCAAGCCTTACAAAATCTGGCCCCAGTGTTACTTGGGTTGACCCATCAGAAGCTACAGTACTATTGGCTCTATCCAATTTTCCTTTTGTTGCTATCCAGTAAACAGTTGCCCCATCACAGGCCTGCCCTAAATCATCACGTACATCTGCAGTCACAGTAACTGAATTTCCACTGTTGGAAATATCCAGTGTAGGAACCTGACTTATGGTTATTATTATCGGGTGAAGGTTAATTTCAACATTTTCGTGTGCATTACCAGCCTCGACATTTAATGTTATCGAACCGGGAGTAATACCACCCTGTATAGTAACTGATGCAACTCCATTAGTAGTTTGTTCATCTGCTGATATAATATCAGCATCACCATCAATCGAGAATGTAGTCTTTGCTGGAAGAAAAACAGGATTATTAAACTGATCATATACAGTTACACTCACTGTTGCAGTATGATTACCATCTGCACGCAAGTATATATTAGTATTATTAAATTCAACTTTAGCAGGCTCTCCCGGTATGAATTGTATCGCTCCGGAAGAAGCCGAAACTGTTCCAATATCGATTGGTTTTCCCGACACTGTATAATTTGTAATCTCTGCATTCACCTGATAGGTAGGATTACCTGATGCAAAATTATTAACTACTGGAAAAAGTATTTCAGAGTAACCGTTTTTTGTGACTGGTGTTTCTGAGGGTATTCCACCCGGAACCGGGTGAGAGCTCAAACTTAGAGGAGACCATGCTACACTTGCAGTCACATCAGGACTATCCCACTCTGAACCGTCACCAGTTACAAGATATGCTGTTACTGGTATCTCAACATTTTCACCAACTGGAACATAGAGATTATCTACAGGAAACACAACCATGTAAAGCGGCAAACCTTCACTATTACTTGTGAGGTGCCCGCCAAGTTCACCAAAAGGAAAAAATGCCATTTTTAAATAACCAGTTGACCCCTTATTTACTTGCAGTTTGCATTTACCTGATGGATTGCCGGGATCGAGAAATT
Source organism: Chitinispirillaceae bacterium (assembly GCA_016929595.1). Taxonomy (GTDB): domain Bacteria; phylum Fibrobacterota; class Chitinivibrionia; order Chitinivibrionales; family Chitinispirillaceae; genus JAFGIN01. The sequence goes on along the minus strand of JAFGIN010000171.1, from coordinate 1,381 downwards.
TTGTCACATATTCATCCCAAAGTATAATTTCATATCGTATTCCGCTAACAGCCTGATGATTTTCAGTTGGTAATAACTGTTCACCTTTATTGTTATAAAGAACACAATTAGCACCTATTTGCACCAGCACAGTTGCATTAACGGTAAGTCCAGAAGGTACAAGATTGGCTGGATGCAACGTGATATCAACAATACCGTCATCTCCAGCCTGCGCAATGGTACCTGTCGAAATTGGGCCGAATTGAAATATTGTAAATTTCTTTTCGAAAGCCCGACAGATTTTTCCATTCACATCTTTCTCGACGGCTCGTACTACAACTGCTTCAAACGCACTTGGGTTAAGCGCTTCTATGGTAATACTGCTACCACCATCATCTACAATTTTTACAGTATTCTCAGGTGCACAGTAAGAAATCGAAATGGTATTGTTTTTCGCCAGTTTAGCCTTTTCATTGTAAACGCATTTTCTTTTCTGCCCAGGTAACATAAGATTACTGTAATTGGTAACATTACTGCTCAGTTCACCACTTTTATCAACAACAAACACATTGAAAATTTCATTAACTTTGTCTTTTATGAAACCACTGGGTGTGCTCATCGGAAGCAAAACCGGTGCACTTAAACTTTTTTTCAAACCTGCAACCGGCAGCGATTGTATAGGACATCCGTTAGTAATAATTACAGGTACAATGCAGATGTAAAATGAATACTCAGCCTCTTCTGGTGACAGAGCAGGCCGTTTACCTTTACACCAGAGACCATTTTCAACGATAGTTTCAAATACATCTGTATTGGTCCTGATAACAATACTGCTATTTGTACCCCCGTCAAATAATTGAAAAAAATCGTTAGTAGCCGGATCCTATGTGTAAAGTGTTAAATTGTCAGGAATTGAAATCTTAATTCCCGTTGCAGTAAACTGACCATCAATGTAAGCCGGCAAATAAACTTGTAAATCTACTCTCGAATACCCGTCAAAAAATGCAACACAATCGGTATCAGGCTTATTTACTGAGTTGTTTGCAGGTGTTGCGGTGTTAATCGTTCCACGATTAACAAGAGAAAGACGTTCTTTTATCAGGCCCGTGCCTGCATTTATTTCGGTTCTTGCTCGTTTTTCGACTTCAGCTAATCTTTCGTAACCGGTTACTCCGGAATAACTACTCCAGTTCATCACGATATCATCAAAAATCTGGGAGTAGCCGTTTACTGTTTTGCTGACAACAAAGCCGGCATCAGTAATACCGGAAGCATGTCCTACAGTCAACTGTGCTGTCGCTGCACACAACATTTTCGCTTCTGGTGGTATTGTTCCTACGGTTCCCTGTGTCACCGGATCATCAGTAACACCATCAAGATATGCATACTCGCTCACCCCATC
>JAFGIN010000170.1 GCA_016929595.1 Chitinispirillaceae bacterium | reverse complement strand
TCGGGGGTGAGGTTTACATTGCGGAGGTTCTCGTGTATTCTCCTGTAATGAACAAATAAGGGTATTTACTTCGCAGGTATTTGCTCCTTTTCCACGAGTGGAGAGAGATGATTGCCTGCGTCGATTGTGGTGGCGCTCAGAATCGGGCGGTAGACGATATATATATGTAAATATGACTGCGTAAAACCTGATACCTGAAAAGGGAGAGGCCCAACTGGAATGCCGCAATACGCTCACATTCCCTGGTCAAGATTGCGTCCTTTTTCTACATGAAAAAGCTCGGGAACCGCTGTGTGAATCGCTTCGACAATCTCTTCTTTACACCATTGCGTTTTCCTCTTTATAGCCTCCATTTTTTCAAGAGCATTGAGGACTGTGCTGCTTTCAACGGTACTGTGCTGATTCAAAACGCCAATTGATTTATATGAATCAGTATCAACAACATCGGTTTCGGTATAAAATTCCTCAAAAGGTTTTTCTCCGGTTGTCGTGCTGGTAAAGAAATAACAAGGCCACTTTTTCGATTCTGTATTCAATCGAAAAGATGCATTACGTGCATCATCTTCATTATCAAAAACTTCTGGTTCATAGCCAAGCTCCTTCAGGTAAAGCGTTGCAATCTCAGAAAAAGGAACCAGATGCGCATCGGGGTCCAGTTTAGGAAAGTAAATATCCCTGTTTTTGCCCAGAAAACATGATAAAAGACACAACTGCCCGGCTTCTTCATGCGAAATAAAATATCGCTTCGTATCTGTCGGTGCTGCTATCGCCTGCTTTTTCTGTATACGTAAGCGAAATCCGTGAAGCAGACTTCCATCACTGAATGCCACATTGGCAAAACGGGCGGTAGAGAATGGTACACGTCCAGCATGGAGAAGATGAATCCTCTCCATAAATATTTTTGTTGCCCCCATCACACTGTAGGGGTTGACAGCCTTATCAGAGGAAACTGAAAAGAATTTTTTACAACAGGTATCTTCAGCCAGCCGTGAAAGCAGCGTATGCACGTTATATACATTTGTATTGTACATTCGCATGAGACTGTATGGATCTTTTTCGGAACGGACATGTTTTAATGCTGAAAAATTAAGGATGTAATCAAATTTAAAATTTCGAAGATAGCACTCCATTTCGATACTGCCAAGAGCTACAGGCAGAGCACAGAAATCATCAGGCAATGCAATATCTGAACATCGCAGATCTCTGACCACTTCAACCAGATTGTTTTCACTGATATCAATCAGATGGAGCCTTTTGGGTGAAAATTGCGCGAGTTGCTTTACAAAGGCACCTCCGACCGACCCGGCAGCACCGATTACCAGTACCGATGAGTCTCTTACCAGTGACAGTAATTCGATGCTATGAAGCTCAAGATCTTCTGTAAATAAAGATCTCTTACGTGCCGTTATCTTTGCTATTACCGTATCTTCAATGGAATGACTTACCATAACAATAATATACCTGCCCGGAATTAGTTATTAAAAAGGTTATATTCAGAATCAGGATTTAATAGAATATGTTTCAGGAGAACGACAACCCTGCGACCGCGTGAGCCGTCGCCATTTTGAGATAAATGGTTCTACAATAACAACGAATATACATTTAATAATTATGCTCAGATCGGCACATACCGTTGCAGTGCGGATATACTGTATATCATTTCTGATTTTCAGCGGCATCAGTTCCTTGATATAAAACACTTCAGGATCGGTGTCCTGCGGAAACAGGTTTGCTTCACGTCTGTAGATTAATTGATTGATACCAAATATGCCTGGTCTTACACTTAAAACTTCCATGTCTGCACCTTTAATATGTTTTGCAAACTGTAGTGTTTCGGGGCGCGGTCCAACCACAGTCATATCACCGGTCAGCACATTAATAAACTGTGGCAATTCGTCCAGTTTGAATCGTTCCAGAAATTTACCCATCCGCGTCATACGCGGATCCTTCACCAGGGTAACACCAGGTCCAGAGGGTGCATCACAGCCAAATTTCCTGAATTTAAACATCCGGAATTTCCGTCCGTTCAGACCTACTCTGGTTTGCATGAAAAAGACAGGCCCCGGTGTTTCGAACTTTATCAGAAGTGCTATACCCGCAAAAAGCGGCAAAAAAATAACAAGAGCAAGAGATGATATTAATATGTCAAGAAGCCGCTTGATCATCCAGGCCTCCAGCCAATGCGTTGACAACAGCCTTTATCTGGTCCGTAGTAAGGCCCGGAAAGAGTGGCAGGGTAAGCACCCGCCTGCTCAAGTCCTCTGTAACAGGAAGAGGATCATGCTTATACTGCAGAAAATCAGTAAACTTATGTATGCACGGGTAATGAATACTTGTCTGTATTCCTTGAGCTTTCATACTGGTCATTACTTTCTCCCGATCAATTCCAGAAGGAAGAAACACCGGCATGATATGATCAACACTTTCTGCCTGATCATACCTGGTAAAAGGAATCTCAACCGGAACTGCAGAAAGTAAGCTTCGATACGTTTGCGTCACCTGCTTTCTTTTTTTATTCATCTCCGGAAGTTTCTCAAGCTGCACAAGCCCGATCGCCGCCCGCATTTCATCAAGACGGTAGTTATAACCGGCAGCTACGACATCATAAGTAAAAGCATGTCCCTTGTGTCTGTCCAAGGTTAATGTTGTCATACCATGAGATCGCAGAAATTTACATTTTTCATAATTATCTTCCGTAGATGTCAGAACCGCTCCTCCTTCACCCATCGAGAGATTCTTATTTGAAAAGAAAGAAAAACAACCGAAATCACCGAATGTGCCAGCACTTCTTCCACGCCATTTAGCTCCCGGTGCATGAGCACAATCTTCAATCAATTTCAAATTGTATTTTCGGGTGACCTCGATTATGGCATCCATATTACATGGGTACCCGGCATAATGAACAATAATGACTCCCCGTGTATTCTTTGTAATAGCCTTTTCGATTGAACGGGAATCTATAACCGGGCATGAAGCACTTTGTACATCTGCAAATACTGGTGTTGCACCGGTATATCGAACGGCATTGGCGGTAGCGACAAAAGTCAGACTTGGCACAATCACCTCATCACCAGGGCCAAATCCCAGAGCAAGAACCGCCATATGAAGTGCTGCCGTACAGGAATTAACACTCAGACAATAGGAACTGCCGGTGTATTCTGAAAATGCTTTTTCAAATGCTATGTTCTCAGGTCCCATGGTGAGCCAGGCTCTGTCCAGAACTCTGTTTACAGCATCTTTCTCTTTATTATCAAAACTCAAATCAAATAAGGGTATTTTCCATGAAGATTCTTTTATATTCATCTTTACAAGTCGCGCCATTACTACTGTTTAAAATTCTACTGCAGGTACTGACTTTGCAATGTCAATATCTTCTGTTAGTTTAGTACTAAAATTATTCCGCACATTCATTTCTACTTTTTCTACATCAGCATTTGCTTTCTCATAATCTGCCGGCCTGCCTATGTCCAGCCAGTACCCATCGTAACGATACACATTTATCGGCTGCTGGAGGTTTAGAAGTGTCGCCATCAGATTATCAAAACCAAAGGGACGGTTTTCCGGAACAAAATCAAGAACTCTTCTGTTAAAAGCATACACACCCATACTAACATTGAAATGGTACGTTGGCTTTTCCCTGAATTCAACAGCCTGATTAAAATCATTATCTACATCAATGACCCCAAAATCGACATGAACATCTCTCTGATATGTTGCTACAGTCAGTAATGAATCATGCTTTAAATGGTAATTAAAAAATTCTGCAAAATCCATTTCCGTCAATAGATCACCATTCATCACCAGAAAATGCTCCGGTAAATTTTCAATCAACTTGAGAGGCGCAACCGTGCTCAGTGGTGTTGTTTCTAGTGAATAACCAATCTTAAGGCCATACCTGGATCCATCACCAAAATATGCTTTGATCAGTTCTGCATAATGGTTGACACACATGATAACTTCATTTATTCCGTGAATACGCAAGTTGTCAAGTAGTATTTCAAGAACCGCCTTGTCTCCAACCGGAACTAATGGTTTGGGAATTACGGTTGTATAGGGCCGTAACCTTGTTCCTCTTCCTCCTGCTAATATGACCGCTTTCATAATATCTCCGAGTTGTAGTAATTTAGTCAGTGAAAAAAATTATATAGCAATACCCGGATGATGTCAAAGTAAAAACCATATTTTTACCAGCAGTATATCACAAGGAGGAATTATGAATTATGAATTATGAATTATGAATTATGAACTCGTTCGCCTCACCCCCTTGGTCCCCCTTTCTATAAGTAAATGGAGGGGGGGAAAGAAAGTATGACGCATAGGCTTCCTTTCTCCACAAGTGGAGAGAGGCGATGGGAGGGAAATGAGAGGATGGCGCAAGGATGGAGGCGG
>JAFGIN010000169.1 GCA_016929595.1 Chitinispirillaceae bacterium | reverse complement strand
GGGGATCGAGGCGGTCACTGAGCTGAGTCGAAGTGGGGTGAGGCGATATGCGAATCGATGAGTATTCTCATACCAACCAAATGCATATCCACATAAAAAAAACAATAACAGAGAGATTGTGAATTTTAAGGGACGGAGTTGTTTTATTTCATATAAAACAACTCCGTCCCCGTCCTCTACCCATCTAACAGATGTCTTATTGTCAATGAATTTAGACAATATCACTTTTTTTTGCATCCTAATTCATTGAATTTGAATTAAAGCGGTTAAACTGATTCTTGCTGTCACTTGAAATTTCAAAAAAACCCGGTATAATTTTCATGTGCTGCTTTATTTTTCACTCAAATAATTCAAAATCTATGAACTTTTTCATGTTCCCTCTCCGTTTTTTAACTTGCATATCAATTTTTTGCTAATGGCTAACAGCCAACTGCCAACTGCCAATCGCTTCTTTATGACTCTTTCCACTTGCCGCAGTGTTTTAATATATTTTTTATAGTGGTGTCATCTTCAATGAATGAAATAATCTTGGTTGGTGAGCCAGGTCGAACCATCATTGTCCCACCGCACTTCGGACACTTCAAGGGATCTACACTTCGACGCCGCTCAGTGCAGGCTTCATAAACTGCCTTGATAAGAGCAGCCCATGGTTCGACTTCGCTCACCACAGGCTTCAAGCGGCATTTTTTAACGTAGGCCGATTCCGGCTCCAGTTTTTCCCAGTCAGCATCAGCAATATCCGGTGTTGGCGATGTGGCAGCTACAGAGTTTTTGCGCAACCCACGATTCTTATTAGAATACCACTCCCGAATACTTTCGGGAATGTTCACCCTTATCTGGAATATGTTGAGTAACTGCGCAATGAAATCCAGTGGCTCAAATATTTCAAAATTTCGAGGATTACCGGCAACCAACTCATTATCACCAGCTTATAGCTCCAATCATGGTTCGACAAGCTCATCACAAGTGGCAGGAATCCCGCAAGTACCGTCAACTATAAATGCATAAAGATCCCGTACAGTTTCCCATGCCGCACGACATTATTTTCCTAACAAACTGCGATCAAAACGGAAGAACCGCACAAGCAGCTTTTCCATATCGGTTCCACATTCTTATCCGGTCGTCTTTATTAATGCACATTTTAACTGTTTTCGACTTACAGAAAAACTTCGGGGCGGAAAAATCCGGCCCCAAAGTACAGATGACTGTTAACAGCCCTCTGTTCTGCCATTTCCGGTCCAAGGCTTTACGCGTACAATCCTGTCCTTGCCGTTAACGATATAAAGAGTACCTGCATTATCACCATCGGTTACAATTGCCAGTGCACCACAGTATCCGAGGTTTAAGCTGACATTTGATTTTGTTGAAAGTCCTCCTACGGGGGATTTAGCGGGCGAGTTCGACATTTGTAGAAATAACGGCACGCACTTTTGTTAAACCCTATACATTGAAAAAAAGATCTGATAGTATCAGCTCATCATGATTCAGATTTAGATTATTGGGGTAATAGTGTACCGGTCTTAACCGTTTCGCTTAAAAAAGCCTCGAACACTGTAGATCTTTTTCTGTCCTCCCTGCATTTGTACGACGACCTCATCGTCATTGACGGTCGCATTAACAGCACCCCCACAGATAACACGTGCGCGTTCACCACTTTTACGATACAATTGCACAACTCCTTTTTCAACTTTGGCGATAAATGCTTCTGCCATTCTTTCTCCCCTGTATATTAAATGTTTCAGTTATAGTTGGCCTTATTATGCTGCATCCCGGCTGCTGTCTGCAAAGGCGACAAGTGCATTGAGTTCCACATCAAGCGGTTCCAGAAGGCTATTTTGATTTTGTAATGCAGACAAATTTTGTGATGCGAATTCCCGGAGCCATTCCTGAACAAGTTTGAATGATTGTTCACGCTCCTTTTTTGAGTTTAAGAGATCTGCCTTGAGTGTTTCGATGCGTTTAAGTATCTGTTCATTCTGCTCTGTTAATGACAACGCTGACTTGATTTTGCTTTCGTCATATCCCTTCCGGGACAGATAACTTGAGAGTTCCGGATGTTCCTTTACTTTTAAAAAAGATTTTATAGCGGATTCACAGCAGCTTTTGATTGAACGGGGCAGAGTCTTCTGCAGGCCAAGCATCTCGAGAGCTTCTCTTCCAAAGCATTCTCTTGCAGCTTGTGAAAAAGCGGAATATTCATCCCTGATCATTTGTTGTAGTGAAAGCACCTGCTCTTCACACGTCATGAGCTCATCCTCAGTAGCAATTTCGGCTGCCCGTGTAATAGTGGCTTTTTCATATATCGATTTTCCAGTCTCAAAGGTTTTTTTAGTATAGCCGGAATTTTCAAAAAAAGAGATAAGCTGTTTGTTGTTAAGAGTATTGAAAACGGTATTGTGCATCAGATGAAGCAGCATTGTTTTCGAGAATGATTTACATTTTTGCATATGACAACTCCTGACTGAAATGGAAAAGTTTTTTCATTTGACTGCACTGAAACGATTGGACCGAAGCTTAAATGGAAAATGAGTTAAGTGTTTATCGAATGATAATAATTTGTTTATTATAATCATTAAGTGTCCCCATTTTTACAAACACATAAGAAATTGATTTCAAAGATATAGTTGTGTGTTGTTCGATGACGCCAGAGCAGTATACAGCCACCATGCATCTCCATAATGTATTGTAAACTCTCAATATCGGTAATGTGAAAATCGGCTGACGATAAAGTTAGTGGCCCTTCGCATTCATCGCTGAATTCAGGATAATCAGATGAAATAAGAATTTGACAAGTGTTATTTCCCTTCATTCCGATGTTCAAATAAACAGAGCTGTCCGGATCAATGTTCTTGAATAAGAAGTGGAACATTATTGTAAATGCACCATATAGAAGATCATTATCTATCCAGGAATAGATGGTATGACTGCTCAGGGTATTTAGATAAAAACGTTGAAAATCAAAATCTGACAACTGCTCTCCAAAATGCAGGATTGCCTTTTTGCAGACGTGAAGAACTGGCTGGACATGAAGGCATGCAGTGCAATTAGATTCAAAGAATTTTTTCATAATTGATACCTTTAGAATCAAAAACTGTTCAGATGTGCACTATTACGCTATTTACGTGCCAGTTTTTGTTTCAAGAGAATCCTTGTATTTTATTGAAAAAACGGCTATATTCTTTCAAGAACCATTCAAATTGAAAGGCGTGCCCTGTCATTGTGACAGTAATTACTTATGAAAGCTAATAATCTTAATATTGCTGAATTGATTCAGTTCTCTCCCGGGTTTGTGGGAATTCAGGGGCGTCGTCTCCTCATACATGACCTTCTTTCTCTGGGGCAGTTTCGCAGAGATCTTATTGAGTCCGTAGGAATAAACAATGCGCAACGCATTCTCACCAGAAAGGGATTATTCTGGGGACAGGCTGATTGTGCCGGTATGAAACGTCTTTTCACCTGGGAAAACAGTGTAGAATTACTGAAAGCTGTTCCAGAGCTCATAAAAATCACCGGTATGGCTTATGCGCAGATTACAGAGTTACATCTGGACGAACGAACCGGACGATTAATAATGGAACTGAAATGTGCTGATTCTTCAGAAGTTGAACAGCATCGCGTAGAGATGGGAAAGTCTGAATTTCCGATCTGCTGGGCAATGGCAGGGTACCTCAGTGGGTACGCTTCATACTGCCTCGGAAGGGAGATCTATTTCAGGGAGGTTCAATGCCAGGGAGCAGAGATGTCCAGCTGTATATTCATCGGAAAAGATGCCGATAGCTGGGGTAAAGAATTGGAGACGTGTCTCTCTTTTTTTCATGCCGCAGATATTCAGCGCAAGATTGAATCGCTGACAGAGTGTATTCGTGAACAGCAACAGAAGATACTGTTGCACAATAAACAGCTTAAAGCAGTTTTGAAGCAGGGTGAAATCTTTGGCATAGAAACGCGAAGTAAGGCGTTTAGCAATGTGCTTGATTTTGCAAATAAGGTTGCTCAATTTGATACGACAGTACTTATCACCGGAGAAACAGGTACCGGTAAGGAAGTTATAGCTCGTCAAATTCATGCGATGTCAGTAAGAAAGAAGTACCCGTTCATTGCAATAAACTGCTCTGCGCTTCCCGATTCGCTTCTGGAAAATGAACTGTTTGGACATAAGGCGGGAGCATTTACCGGTGCAAAAAGTAACGAGATGGGGTTATTTGAAGCTGCAAACAAGGGAACTATTTTTCTTGATGAGATCGGTGATATATCATTATCATTACAGGTAAAGCTCCTCAGAGTTCTTCAATCAAAAGAAATACGTCCTGTCGGTGAAACTCATTCGCAGGTGGTTGATTTCAGAGTAATTTCGGCAACCAACCGTGATCTTGATCTTCTTGTACAGAACGGAACTTTTCGCGAAGATCTTCTGTATCGTTTACGGGTTCTGCATCTTGCCCTGCCTCCTTTACGTGAACGACAGGAGGATATTCTTCCTCTTGCCCGATATTTTCTCGATCAATTCCGAAAAAAACTGAAAATTCCAGCGTTGAGATTTGCACCGGAGACGGTTGATGTTCTGACCAGCTATTCCTGGCCGGGAAATGTAAGGGAACTGGAAAACGCATTGGAACATGCTGCAGTTCTCTGTACTGACGGTGTCATAACACCTGATATTCTTCCAAAAGCGATTTCCGGAAGGAAAGATTCAAAAAACAGTACCAATGTACCATTATCACTAGATGAAATAGAAAAGAGACATATAAGGTCTATTCTTGAGTTAACAAGTGGAAACCGCACTGAAGCCGCGAAAATTTTGAAAATCAGCGAATCTACCTTATATCGCAGGTTACGGGAATTGTAATCAGACAAGAAACCTCTGTAGGTGAATAAATCTACTCTTTAAGCAGATTCACGTGTTCCCCGCCCAGGTGCAATCTGAATTAATAAAAGACATATTATATGGGGCTAAAGGCATAAGATTGGGTCACCCCCGGGCGGCATCGGATATTGGTGAATGGAATGATTTCACTATGTGTATTTTACTCAGTTATTGAGCTTTTTTTATTATAGTTCCGGTAATAGAGTAGCTCTTCCGTGCACATATCCATGCCCGAATTTAAAGAAATCGCACCGGAAGGGCAGCTGTCACAGCAGGCATTGCACAGGATACATTCTGTTGATTTGATTCTTTGTCCGGCGTTTTTGTACTCAAGGATTTTAATATCCATGGGACAATTTTTTTCACATAAACCGCAGTTTGTACACTTTTCCGGATCAACTCGGAATTTAAGAACAGAAAATCGCGACAGTACTTTCTGTATCGGGGGGATCGGACAGATGTATTTGCAGAATGACCGATTATCTTTAAGCATCGATGCAAGGGCGATTCCGGTTCCAAAATATAAAATATTACCGATGATAAACCATTTTAATGAGGCTGCAGTGCCGGTTTGCACCGAATAATTACCTTTGAAAAATAACAGGGATACCATAATCACAATAATCGCAAGATGAAGATACCTGATTATGCCAAGGTGGCGAACTCTTCCACTGCTTTTTTTCCAGGGAAGCAGATCAAAAATCATCGCATTCCAGCAGGCCCAGCCACAGAAGCCTCTGTTGAAGTAAAGTGGTCCGAACAGCTTAGCGATTGAATAATGAATAAAGGCACCGCCGAAAAATCCTGAAAAAATCTGGAAAAAGAATCCTTCAATCTGCATGTTGACTTTAATAAAAATGGCCAGAAAAAACATGAAGTAACAACCGACCAGGAATTGTGAAATCCGCCGTCCGATCTGTTTTTTTCTTCCGCGTAGAAATGAGTGAAGAGACATTCCTGTAAAAAGAGAGATTCCTATATAAGGGAGATCAAAAAGATAAAATTTCTTATTTGTAATAGTAAAAACAATTATCGAAGAGAGCAGAAATAGAAACAAGATGATAAAATTCGAAAATGTACTCTTTATATGTTTCATAGTAAAATGCTCAGGTTAAAACTCCCCTTCTCTGATAGGCGATGCGCCGAGCCTGTCGAGGTGAGAAGGGGTTGGGGGATGAGGTTAAAAAACGCATAACAAATGGAATTAAAACGCGCGCGATTAACAAACAATCAAATTATCCTGTTTAGTGAGTTCTGATGCAACTGCATTAACAATTACCTGTTACTTGCACATGTATAGAAATCCTTTGAGGCTAAATAAAAAAGGCCGGAGTACACCGGCCTTTTAGAGATACCAAAAAAAAATTGTACCAGAAAAACAATCAGCCAGCCATGTGCTCAAGAACGATTTTCAGAATTCTGCGTACCGGTTCTGCTGCACCCCAGAGTAACTGATCTCCTACAGTAAAGCACGCCAGGTACTGCGGACCAAGAACCATTTTACGCAGACGCCCAACCGGCACTGTCAAAGTACCGCTAACCGCTGCGGGGGTAAGCTCTTTGAGTGTTTCTTCCTTATTATTTGGAATGACGTTTACCCACTCATGATCTGAAGAGATCATTGCGGTGATTTCGTCAATAGGTACATCTTTAGTCAATTTAATCGTAAGCCCCTGGCTGTGACAGCGCATCGCGCCGACCCGCACACAGACTCCATCAACAGGGATCGGCATTTTTGTACCGAGAATTTTGTTTGTTTCCGCAAACCCTTTCCACTCTTCACGGGTCTGACCATTTTCCATGGGCTTGTCAATCCAGGGGATCAAACTCGCTGCAAGCTGGGCACCGAAATTTTTTGTGGGAAATGATTCGCTACGGAGTTCATTTGTTACTACACGATCAAGATCCAAAGCTGTTGAAGCTGGATTTTTCAGCATCGGTGATGCTGCATCGGATAGTGTGCCCATCTGTTGTATCAATTCGATCATATTCTTTGCTCCGGCACCTGATGCGGATTGGTAGGTCATTGATGAGATCCACTCAATCAGATTTCTGCGGAACAGTCCGGCAAGCCCCATCAACATGAGACTGACAGTACAGTTTCCACCAATGAAATCTTTAACACCAGTTCCCAGCCCCCGATCGATAACATCACGGTTAACCGGATCAAGAACGATAATACTCGATTCTTTCATACGCAAAGTCGATGCGGCATCGATCCAGTATCCCTTGAACCCTTCATTACGAAGCTTCTCATATACTTCGGTAGTATAATCACCACCCTGACAGGTCACGATGATGTCAAGTTCTGACAGTGTTTTGATATCATAGGCATCCTGAAGCGGAGGAACTTCAAAACCCAATGATGGTCCCTGGGCACCGACCTGTGATGTTGAGAAGAATACCGGCTCAAATCCTTTAAAATCCTTTTCGGTCTGCATTCTTTCCATGAGCACAGAACCTACCATACCACGCCAGCCGATAAATCCGACCCGAATCATAGTTTTCCCTCTCTGCTGTTTCAGCAATATTAATTACGGTTAAATTGTACTATCCACTAAAGATTGTACCTGAGCCAGTGCCGTCTGCAACAGCCTTCTCTGCACAGGACCAGGTAGAATCTACTTTGAAATAATGCAACCAGCCGAAATTTCATGAAGAAAATAATTTAGAACTGAACAAAACCCAAAGGAAAGATAAAAGGTACCTATTCAGGTATGCCCCCTAAATCCCGCGTAAGGGGACTTAAAGACGTGCTGCATGGGATTTTTGTCCCCCAAGTTCTACCCTGCGGGGGATTTAGAAGGTGTAAAACCGGTAAAGGGTAACCAACTGAATAGTCACGACAAAAGTTGATCATGGACGAACAATCACCCTTTTATTTTCGATAGGTGTAATGCCCGATTATTGGGTAATTGAACAGAACGTCCTCTAAAACCTGTCCTGCGCCTATGTTATGTACTATCAAAAACCTCCTGCGATCAGAAGAACGTTTATTAACCACTATTCCAATATGGGTAATCCCACCTCCAAGATCCCAGCAGACTATATCCCCAGGTTGGTAATCGGCAGGGTTGTCGGTGATTTTTTTTACTGTTCCATGCCGCTTAAAAAACACCATCAGATTGGGAACTCGCCGGTGATCAATATTTTTATCCGGTTTTTTGAGTCCCCAGAGATTCGGGTATTCTTTAAAATGGTACTTCATGTCCTCATGAACTTCTTTTTGTAAATCGATTCCGGTCTTGCGGTATGCTCTGATAACGACATCAGTGCACACGCCCCTGTCTGAAGGTACATCTCCGCCAGGATAACCGATTACAACATACTGCGGATCGTAATTTACTGTCTGCTGAGTGAGTGTGAGTGCTGAATCCCCAAGACGCAGGAAAAAATCATTTTGTCCTGAAACCGGGAGGGGTAAACAGAATATAAACAGTAACAAAAAGTGTAGTATTTCCATATGTTACGACGATTGGAGTGCCACAGGCTCCTCATGATAATGATAAAAATTATCGATAAACATTGTTGTTTTACAATGAAGATCGACTCGCTATTTTCTCAATCTGAAACTCCGTACAACCGATTCGAACTGATCGAGGCTTTCATTAAAATAGTGCCGTCTGGTACAACTGAGTCTAAGTTCGTAAAGAAAAAAATCATTAATGAACCCATACACAACATCAGTGAAAAGAATTTCGTTAATCTGATAATCCAGCACGCATTTTACTCCTGGTCTGGTATCAATTATCGCTGGGGCAATCTCTCTGAGAGTGACATTTGATACTCCTGGGGCAGCAACAGCTTTTGAATATATAATTTCAGCAAGTTCGTGAGGATGCATATCCGGTTTAATCTGCAGTAGAGTATATGGCAGTGGCTCCAGTATACTCCGTCTGAGAAGAAGAATTCTGTTGATGGTTGTGCCGTGAGAGGAGAGCAGGGTGACAGCATCTTTTTTCTGGATCATCCAGCGTTGTGGAGGGTTAAATGTATAATATCGATTTTTGCATGTTTCTTTTGTAATTTTCCACGAGCTGGAACAACCACTTAAAAATGTCAGAAAAAAAATGCTGATTACTGAAAGAATTATTTTAAACATTTTTTCAGGTAATCCTTAATTAATGGTATAAATGGGGAACCGGGGCTGTTTTTTTGAAATGCTTCCAGATAGAAGCTGGCACTGTCTGCTATTCCGGACTTATAATAGTACATGCCAAGTTCACAACATGCCTGTGATGAGAACGGGTTTGAATTGAAACTCATTGATCGGTGATACCATTTTACAACGTGTTCGCTTAAAACATTTCCCGAACGTAATCGGGTAATTGTACCCAGATTGCATAGTGCATCAGAACATGATGAATCAGCTTTCAGAATACGTGAAAAGTTTTCTTCTGCGGTGCTCAAATCTCCAGCTGCGATTTTCATGGTTCCATCGACAAGTAACACCGGTTTGAGAATTCCGTCAAATTCCCTGTCTTCATCTTCAACATATGTCTCTGTTACAGGGCTGAGGCCTGTTAATGTGTAATAATTTGATATACGCTCTTCAATGGCCGGATGTGTTGCAAAAAAGTAAGGTTCTTTAATGTCATAGCGTTCAACGTGTGTTTTCAGTATGGTAAAAAGATTGAGAAATCCTGTTGTCTGATATCCGTTATTTCTCATTCTTGCAAGGCCTGCACTGTCAGCTTCACGTTCGAGATCTCTGGTGTAACCAGTTATTGCTGATTTAAGTGTTACATTGCTTATTGCCGAAGCTGCTGATCCAATGAACAGTTCAAGACCGAACTGAAGATTGGCTGAAGAAAGTGATTTCTTTTTGGCATTTACCAGATTCTGATATGAATGATTGTTGACAATATGAGTCATTTCGTGGCCAAGTAATGCCGCGAGCTGCGTTTCGTTTTTTAATCTGGCAAGCAGTCCGGTGCACAGGTAAATTGTTCCATGAGGTGCTGCAAATGCGTTAAACGTTGAAGATTTTAATATGCGGACCCGTAGTAAAGACGCATTGGAACTGTCATTGTCAGAGAGTTTATTAATGATTGATGCAAGAAACAGGTTCAGGGTAGAATCCTCTAAAAAGGCATTTGCGCGTTCCAGAGATTCTTCAAACTTTTTTGTTTGATAGACAATACTTTCTTTATGCGCAGTTTCTGAATTGTCACCATAACTTATTAACGGTATTGCAACGATGAAATGTATGAATAATAAAAAAAAACGGTACATCATTGTTTTTTCCTGCGGTTGAAACCGGCGACAATTTTCTCAGCTGCTTTTTCAGCATCAGATCGCAATGATAAGTTAAGTCCGTCAGCGCTCAAATAGCGCTTAAACCAGATGATATTTCCGGAGCGGTCTGCGACGATACAGCACAAAAACGTCTGCTCCGGTTTCATCGTGTATGTTCTGTATGTAGCACCCCCAAGAAGTATCGAGGTAAGTATCGACCAGAACATCGATTTGGCGGTTTTAAGTGATGCAGATCTTTTAAGGACATCTTTTCGCAACTCGCTATAGTGCTCATCGGCTCCAAAGACGAACATGAGTGCATTAACATCCAAATAATCACAAAAACCACTCAATGATCCAACAGAGTAACTGAATGAATCTATTTGTGGCAAAAACGCACCTTCCCCGAAGAGGTTAGATGAAATTGCTGCCGAAACATGTTTTACAAAAGAAGTAAGCGTATCCGTTCGTAATGTACTGTCAATATTTGAAATGCCAATACCTTCATACCTGAACTTTTTGAGTTGCGCCATCATGACATCAGAAATGTTTTTTTCAGCCTCAGTACTCCAGTCGATCCGGAATTCCGGTATACCACCACCTGATACATCAAAGGAACAGATGTCGGGCTTAACAATGGCAATTTTTTGAATGTTCTGGTCGATCGGTGAAAGGGATGGACCATAACCAATAGTTTTTGATGCACAGCTGGAAAGTATTATTAAAAATGAGAGTTCACAGATAATGCTGAGGGTAGTAACCCATGATGTGCGATTTTTCAATGCGCAGCGTTTGCGAGCTTGTTGTTTTTGTGTATTCTGGTTGCAAAAATCCGGCATTTCCATAGTCTCGTAATCAATGAAAAATTAAAAATACCCTTAGCAAAACTTTCTCTCAATATACTACATTGACTGCTCTGCGGACAGAACATAATCGTGACTAATGGCTGGTGCCTGAGTCACTAACCACTAATCACTAATCACTAATCACTAACCGATCACCCCACCACTTTTTCTGATATCGTCGATCAAGCCTTCAGAAACACCCGGAACTTTCTCTCTTACTTCATCCCAGTTTTTATAAGGACGATGATCAATTATAAAATGTGCACGGGTATCTCCTACCATACGTAAATGCCTGATATCTTCATAACTGGCAGTATTCAAATTAATTTTTTCATGTTCCATAATTGACTCCTTTTTCCATATTATTCTTGCGGGTTTGCAATGAACACAAATTGTGTTAAGATGTATGGCCTGAACTGTTGATGGCATAATCCATTAATAATTACGGGTAGTAACTGCAATTAACCTGATTTATATTGGACTTTTATTCGAATGTGTTGAAAACATATGGAATTGAGATGGTGGTTCCGTCTGAGTCTGAACAGGTATGATAGGGTTTTCATTTCGGGGTCGGTATCGGTATTGAAAAGCACCGTAATCAAGGATATTCCCGATTCCGATGCCAATAGCGACCCCGATAACTACCAAGCGGATAATTATGACATCGTCAATAATTGTTGTACAGGCATGTGCTGTTACTACTTCACTTTCACAATGAGCTTCTTATTACTGACGGAATTTTTTACATCGTCTTTAATGTAAATGCCCGGGAGAATACGTGTTGTTCCCGAAGAAAGCTGCCTTCCATTTAAACTGAACAGTGATGCTTTTGATGGTATCATTAGCGAACGTTTATTAAATACTATAGGTTCACGATTCCTTATTGAGGTATTTGATGGGTTAACATGGTTGTACAAAAACTCTGAGACCTTCAGAATGGACATGGCGATTGTGGCAAGCGACAGTGCATGTTGTTCACCAGGTGCTGTGTAAAGCGAATCTTCTATACCAAGTTGCAGATGAATCCTGTTGATTGTTCCGCTGCCAAAAAGGTATGGAAATACAGGCAGTTTGAATGCGTTTCCCTCTGTATAGGGAACAATTGTATCTGCTGTACCATGGAAACTTATAATCGGAATATCTTTACTATCAAGCCAGTTCGTGTCTCCTATGGCACCACAATAATTGACAACAGCTTTGAATGATGATGGGTTGTCAAGGTCTTCACCGCTTTCAAGTAAACCAAGGCCGGCAGTGTCGATTTTGGTAGCGGCTTCTGCCTGATTCATGTATGCATGATGAGCGCTTGTGATAGCACCCGCTGAGTAACCGCCGCAGAATATATTCGCTGTGTCGATGCGATACTGGGATGCGTTTGCCCGCAGAAAACGCAGTGCAGCTTTACTGTCCTGAGTCGCTCTGTATAGTGCACGATTAAAATCATTTTCTAATCCGGCAATGTCAAGGATGTTTACACCAAGGCGGTAATCGATTGAAACAGCGATGTATCCACGTAATGCAAGTTCGGAGCTGAATGTGGTCATCAGGGTGTCAGTTTTTGTACCCGTGATAAAACTTCCTCCGTGTAAGAGTAAAACACATGGTCTCAATGTGTCCGGAGCTCCCTCTGGTGCATAGAGATCCAGTTTGAGTGAATCTGTGGTTCCCTGATAGTTTATAGCCGATCGATAAAAAATGTCTCGTGTCACGGTGACATTGGTGTACATTTTTTCCTTTGAAACGACTTCCGCGCTGACTGTATGAGCTCCAAAGTATGCAATTCCTAATAGAGATACTGTTATTGCCCTGAGTTTAATTTTTTTCACAATAGCTCTCTGTTCTGTTATCATGACGGATACATGGTTCTTTGCTCTTGAGTATACTTTTTTTTCAATCCGGGTGCAAGCGGCATGTATGTACCTTCCATTACTTTTATGCTGTTGTGATACATTGCTTATGATCCGGGACAATAATAACCCACTGGTTTCCGTATAATTTTTCAGTTTCCGCTTCAAGCTGCGGTCATCATATCAAAGTGTCTATTTAAAACAATATGAAAGTAATTGATGGAAATCTGGGATGTACTGGATGCTCACGGTAGAAAAACCGGTCGAACTGTACAAAGTGGTACAAAACTCGGACAAAACGAATATCATCTCGTTGTTCACACATGGGTAGTAGATTTATATGGTAATTTTCTAATCCAGAAACGGGCAAAACATCTCGAATGGATGCCTGGAAGATGGACTGTAAGCGGTGGTTGCGCCTTTTGTGGTGAAGAGGGTGTTGATGCCGCAATGCGCCAAACCCGTGAGGAACTGGGCCTGAATCTGGCTTCATATAAATTCACGAAAATAGAAAGAAGCAGAACTGATAATAATTTTACTGATATTTATTTTGTCGCAGGAGCCCGGGAAGAGTTCATACCACTGATTTTAGGGGATAACGTCGCAGATGCTTTCTGGACCAGCTGGCGCGGCATGATAGAAATGGTGCAGAGAGATGAATTCATGAAGTACGAGTACCTGGGGATGTTGGAGTCGTTTGTTTGTAAAGGCAATGTGTTCACAATGTAAGCAAACATATCATCATTCTCTCAAAAATCCATAATCGCATCAAACGCTTTTTTGGGCTTGAGATGCTTATCGAACAAAAGTGGATGATCTGGCCTTCCTGATGGAAATTCCGAGAGCCAGGTATTGTCGTCTGAGATACCCCATAATGTTACGTTCTGTATCTTATCAGCATTTCTACGGAACATATCAAAAAATTCTTTGTATCGCTTCGCCAGTTTGTCCTGATACGCTTCGTTCAAATCGGGGCTGGTGTACCACTTCGATTTATCATCAGAGACGTAATCTCTTGTGTAAATAGATATGTCAAGCTCTGTGATATGTACATCAAGGCCAAGTGCTGCATACTCCCTAATCTCTTTTTCGAGATTATCGACAGTCTGGTAAGCGGACTGGTTATTCTTTTTCTCCTGTGCCGCGCTTATATTCAAATGGCATTGCAGACCGACACCATCAATAAGATTCTGTTCTTTCAATTTTTTAACAAATGATATGATGAACTCGCGTTTTCCATCAAGATAATTCCAGAAATCATTGTAAAACAGTTTTGCATTCGGATCTGCCGCCCGGGCAGCTTTGAACGCTTCAAAAATGTGGTCTTCACCGGCTATCTGATACCACTTGCTGTTGCGATACCCCCAGCGCTTCAGTGAACCGAGATCTTCTCCGACATCCTGATCGTTGTCGTTATAGCCTATGACCGCTTCATTGACAACATCCCAGGCGTACACCTTACCCTTGAATTCACTCATGACTTTTGAGATATGATTTCTCAAGCGTCCAAACAGTACCTCTTTGGACGCACCCTGAAAGACCCAGTCAGGGGTTTGATCGAACCAGCACAAAACATGTCCGCGGACCAGCATGCCGCTGCTTCGGGCAGCATTTACCATTGCATTAGCCTGAGAGAACTGAAAATTCCCGGATGATGGCTGCAGTGCAGTCCATTTCATCTCATTTTCGCACACCATTGAATTGAAATGAGTTTTCCAGATGCTTGCATGAGCATCTTTATACGAATTGCCGTCAACTGCAGCACCGATGTGGAAGAAATTACTGTATCGCTTGTGGAGTGATGTCGCATTCGCAATACTCTCCGGCTCGAACAATATCGAAAGGTCCTCGATTTTGTATGATGAAATATCGACTTGTTTGGTAAGAAAATTCTCTTTAGTGATTTTAATCTGATCAACTCCGGTACTGGTCTGGCCGGACTGATTGATCCCTGTTGAAGTAAAATTGCCTGTACTATTTCCGCAGAGATACTTTTTTGTTGCGGTAACAATAAGTTTCCGGATAATTGAAGTTCTATCTGAAGAAATTGATATAAAGTATAAGCCAGTTGAGAGTTTTGGCAGTTCTATTGATGGTGATCCCGATCTGTTTTTTCCGAGTGAATACTTTTGTATACACCTTCCTTTTGCAGTGTGGAGCATCACATCACTGGTTGATATGCCATCTGGAACCGAAAAGTACAGCCTGTTTCCTCGAAGAAATATCAAGTTGTTCTCTTTAGAATTCCTTACAGTGTTGTTACTTATACCAGTCTTATTCGAAAGGGTAAAAGCACCTTTGGAATCGGTCGTATCGGCAAACCGTGAATCTTTCACCAATGTAACGATTGCGTTTTCAACGGGGTTGCGCCCATCGGTGATAATACCTGTTATTGAGATATCAGGAGCCTGCGCTGCTGCACAGAAAAACGTATAGAAAAGTATGAGCGTACTGAAAATTCTGATCATTTCCATTAAGATTCCCCCCCTCTCTGGAATTATTCAAACTTCATGTAATATAATAGCTGCTTTTTACTCATATTTCCGGAAAAAGGAGTGATCAGCCGGAAATGTTTGATTTATGGATCTACCGCAATGGCAATGTCATTACACTAAGTACCCCATTTCATAAATATGGTCACAGGAGAACGCCGTTATTTTTCTCTCTATCGCGCGAAACGAGGAAGGCGAATACTACCTGGCAGTATTTAACTGATAAGTGACAAAGATAGAGAGCAAAAGAGCAAGGTATACGTGAGTATATTTATGAAATGGGTACTAAGGTTAAGATACGTAAAAAGCTCATGTTTCTCCCGTAAACAGGATCAACATGAGTGTCACGTAAACATTGATGACTATACCTGAGTAGTAACTTTTTTTTCTAATTTGAAAGAAACGCGATAATCGTCGAATGCTCTTTCTGGTTTTTCAACCAGTTTTTGAACTCTTTAACCCGAGGCATGTTTTCTGCACCGATCATCCTCATTAGGTTTTTTTCACGATTCGTCTCCATCTGTTCATCCCTTGCCGCTTTCTGCCAGTGGTTGGAGAAAATGAAATGGATTTCATCATGGAGATTTTTATCATGAAGAACTTCCCATTCATTCGCATCAAACCAGATTCCTCTGCACTGCTCGCAGCGATCTATTGTGAAAGAGATTCCGTGACCAACATGATACCTGGATAATATCTTATTGCATTCGGGGCAGATTTTGGTTGTTATGACATCTGAAGTTTGTAATGTAATGCAGCTCTCTTTTTCGGGCAGATTTTCCGGGTGCTTTTCTTTCCAGAGCCAGTACTGGAAAGAGTTTATCCAGTTGCCTCCACATACTGTGCATGTTAAAGCGTGTAACCCTTGTTCAAGATCTTTGTGGGCAAATGTGCTTGTTTCACATACCGGGCATTTCATTAAAGGTCCTTTGCTGACGTGATGTAACAAAAAATAAGCTACTACTCAGGAGGTATTCAGAATTCAGGAGTCAGAAGTCAGAAGTCAGAATTAGAGAAAAAAGTAAAAAAACGTGTCGTAAATCATTACATTATGATAAAAATACGCTCTTTCATGGTCTTTTTCCTACTGAATTCTAAATACTGTATTCTGACTCCTGAGTAGTAACAAAAATAATATAATCTGCTATATCCTTTTGCAGACTGGTTGTTGAGTAAAATAATAAATTCTATCAGGGCGTCAGAATACCGCAAACAAAATTCAGAAGAAAAAGAGACAAGGTTATTGAGGTCATTCTCAACGACAGGGAGGATGCCAGGGCTCGCCTGTTTCACAATCGATATGACTCAAACGCGCACCGGATGAATCCAGTTGAAGTATCCCGAATACGATTGGCAGACCGAATCGACGGGGACCGATAGATCCGGGGTTGAAAACGGCGATTCCACGATCGTTTCCAATAAAAGGAATGTGCGAATGTCCACATACGACAAGAGATGCTTCTTGAGCCCGTGCCATTTTAAAGACTTCTGAACGTAATTTGTGTCCGTAAATACCCACATGTAAAATTAAAATCCGCAGGACCAGCCCCGTTTCGGAGCAAATCTCAAGTAGAAGAGTATCCGGCAGAGACAGTGATGCAAGGTCTATGTTACCGCGAACTGCAAAGACCGGAGCAATGGCAGAGAGATTGTCAATGACGCTGAATTCACCAACATCACCTGCATGGATAATCGCGTCGGGATGCAATCCTGAAATTAGTTCATAAGCACGAGGGTGTGGAGTTGAATGTGTGTCGGAAACGACTGCCAGCCGCAACGACCCATCGTTGCGAATCTGTATCTGTTCTGTTTTTTTTATCTTTGATAAAGGCATCTTTTTAACTGCTTCTCAACTGAAATTATTTTAACACAACAATCCAAAAAATATAAAATAACCGACTTCAAAATTAACAATTTTATGAGACCTGGTATTGAAAGGCATTCTTTTACCTTGTAATAGCTGCACATGCTGTGCGTCTGCATTCCGGGAATGTTTCAGTCGTTTAATCAAATGCACTTCTCTTATCCTTGCTTTCTACTGCGTCTTTCATATATTTTCAGAAAACCTTATTTTTTTAGTTAGTAACGAAATAAGGGTACAAAACGGTTAAGTTTAAAAAGTTCTTTTAAAAATCAGATAGTATTAAGAATACCGGGGAGAGGTGCCTGAGTGGTTGAAAGGGGCGGTCTCGAAAACCGTTGAGCCGGATTTCTGGCTCCCAGGGTTCGAATCCCTGCCTCTCCGTTATCAGGAATAGCAACTTTAGTGGCTGTTTCTGATAATGGAGATGGCAAAGAAGAAAATGGATCGAAGTCATTCCCTGATTTTTGCTAAAACTATTTGATTATTTTGAAATAAAAATACTCTGGAGAGATGTCCGAGCTGGTTTAAGGGGCACGCCTGGAAAGCGTGTGTGCGGGGAACTGCACCCAGGGTTCGAATCCCTGTCTCTCCGTAATAAAACAGGCCATGAGCAATCGTGGCCTGTTTTATTTCGGAGAGACCTTGAAAGCCATGGCGGAGCTGAAGTTGATCTGATTCTCGAGCGGGATGGCTGTTTTTACCCGGCAGAAATAAAGTACCAGAGTAATCCCGAAAAAAAACGAGTGCAGGGGGTATCCATGCATTTCGCAAGACCTACCCGGACCTTCCGGTCGTGTCAGGCATAATCCTTTGACCATCTAATGAGATCCGCATGATTACCGTTACAATTACTGTTGTATCATCTGTAATGTAGAAGAATTATTTTTCTCCATTTTCAATTTTTATTTATTATTTTAGTAGTGAACTTTGTCCAAATTGTTATACATTGCATGTGTTTCAGCGACTCGATGCCTGCAATATACCCATAATCTCATCATGTGGAGGAAAATGTCTATGAAAAAGAGTGCATTAAGATTGCTATCCGGTTCCGTACTGACAGCGTTTTTAGCTTTACATTTTTTTTGTATTGGTTTTGATTCTCCTTCATCTCCCGATAAAACCAATGCTTCAGTTGTATTGATGTCCTCAACGTCAAAAATTTTCGAGGGAGCTCTTGTCGATTCAGTTGGAAAAGAGATCGGGATTGGTTTTGCACTGTATCTTCCGGCGAATTTCGATTCTGTCAACATTCAGGTTCTCGACAATGGGAATACCGTTATTGATACAATATGTAAAACATTCAGGTCAGACTATTTCAAGGATACTGTCTGGATAAAGCATACATTTCTGAAACCCGGAGTGAAAAATATTACAGTTACCCCATACTCCACCCCGCAATGCCCGTCAATCGGAGCAACGATTACAATACATGGTGTCGAGCAGATTCCAGAAGATATAACACCTCCTGCAATTACGCTTGTGTCACCATCGGATACAAATGCAGCCATTTCTGCAGATACCTTTACAGTCGATCTTCTCTGCAGTGATCCCAGCGGTGTGGCATCCGTTTCAGCGAGCATGGGTTCAAAGACTTTTCAACCTATACTGATAAATGGCCATTATACCATTCAAATAACAGGGTTTACCAGAGGTGATATCAACGTTGTTACCATAACTGCAATGGATTCCTCTGCAACTGGAAACGCAGTATCACGAAAACTCTATTTTAATTATCTGGGATCCGGCTATTCTGTAAAGTATCAGAAGGGTTCTGATGTGTCAGGTGACCTGCCTGTTGATTCAGGAATGTACCAAAGTGGCGAGCAGGTGATTGTTCTGGGAAATACCGGAAATTGTACAAGGAGTGGTTTCACCTTCTCCGGGTGGAATACAAAAGAGGATGGTACAGGAACTGCATACACTGGTGGAACTGCATTTCAAATGGGGAATGCTGATGTTGTACTGTTTGCCCAGTGGACGACAATGCCTGTATACAAAGTAGTATATAATGGCAATGGACATACAGGGGGTGATGTCCCGGTAGACTCAAATAACTATCTCGCATCCGCAATGGTAACCGTGAAAGATAATTCCGGTTCCCTCTCTAAAGCGAGTGCAACATTTATCGGTTGGAATACTGTGGCAGACGGAAGCGGTCCAATGTATTCCGGCGGGAGTACATTTGCGATAGGTAGCGCAAATGTTGTACTATACGCCCAATGGACGACAAATGCAACCTTTACTGTAACGTATAACGGCAATGGTAATACTACTGGAAACGTCCCTGTTGATGCGAATAAATATGAAGCATCGACAATGGTTACGGTAGAAGGTAATACCGGAACACTTGCAAGACCCGGTTTCTCATTTACAGGTTGGAACAATGCGCATGATGGAAGTGGTACTGCATATGCTGGTGGGGGCACCTTTGAAATGGGAAATGCCAATCTGGTATTGTATGCCCAATGGACGATTGCAAAATATACCGTCACATTCAATTCCATGGAGGGAAGCGCAGTTGCAGCTCAGACCATCGATCATGGTGGTAAAGTTACCGAACCTGCAGCTCCGGTTCGGACCGGGTACACGTTTGGCGGCTGGTATACAGAAACGGCATATACCACTCAATGGAACTTTTCGACAGGAACTGTAACCGCTAACGATACGTTATATGCGAAGTGGACTGCAAATAGCTATGTTGTTACTTTTGATGATCAACAGGCAACGACACACGTTTCCCCTGCAGCAAAAACAGTAACGTTCCCATCAACGACTGTCGGAACACTGCCATCGGCGCCTGCAAAAACAGGGCATATTTTCGGAGGCTGGTTTACCAGTATTAATGGAGGCGGATCACCATTTCTTGCGACAACAACAGTAACAGGAGACATCACAGTATTTGCAAAATGGACCAGTGTTTATAAGGTTACGTATAATGTCAATACTGGGAATGGAACCCCTCCTGTTGATCCGAACTCCTACCCGAACGGTAGCACTGTCGCAGTTTTAAGTAGCAGCGGTTTGTCAAAAGAAAATTATACCTTTACAGGGTGGAATACACAGGCCGATACACTTGGAACCAGTTACACAGGTGGAGGGACTTTCCAAATGGGAAGTGTAGATGTCGTTCTATATGCCAAATGGCGAATGAATGTACCCACGATATCTACGCTTTCAAATAAAACATGTCCGGTAAATGATTCGGTAACTTTTTCGGTCACCGCAACAGGGGCGGAGTTGAGCTATGCATGGCAGCTGAACGGGACGCCAATCGGAGGAGAGACCGGGGCGAGTTATACGACTTCAAAATTAACTACTACCGACATAACTGGCCCAAGAACCTATACATGTGTTGTGACAAATCCTGTAGGAAGCGCAAACAGCGGTGCAACACTTTCGGTGAGCACGGTCAAAGATGCTGATGGAAATGTGTATCATGAGGTGAGGATGGGGACTCAGATCTGGATGATGGAGAATCTTAAAACTACGAGATATCGGGATGGTAGTCGAATTGGTACTCAATCTACAGATGCAGATGGATGGACTTATTATGATAGAGCATACGCCTGGCCCGAGTACAGTGAAAGCAATAAGGTGTATGGGATGCTGTATAACTGGGCTTGTGTACAGGCAGGGACATTACCACCCGCAGGCTGGCGACTTCCTACCGAAGAAGAATGGGCTGCGCTTTTTGATGCCAATTATGATTGCCTCTTACTAGATCCAGCTCACTTTCATCTTAATCTAGAGCAATGCTGTGCGGATGGTGTTATGAATACAACTGGATTTTCTGCGATGTCAAATGGATCAATGAATTTAAATGGGGAACAAACCTATATGCATACTGCCTGTTGGTGGATAAAGGAAACCCGTATTGCCAAGATGGAATACTCTCGATCATGGCTTCATCCTATGAATGATGCCAATTCAGATTTTGGCTATGGTATACGATGCATTAAAGAATAAATTTTTTTTCGTGAAACATGAAATAACAAATAATCCTGTAAACTGGGTGATGGGTGTCACCTGCTTTTAATATGTTAATTTCTCTCAAAAAATTTGAGTTTTGAATGTGTTGGTTTGGTTGAAAGTCAATAAAAAAATACTATCCCCGTTAGTTTTAAGCATGGATCAAGAAATACGTCTCATATTCTCAAACTTTACGTTAAGAGACACCTCAGTCCCGATTACGAATCGGGCCGGCTCCCTTTGCCATGGGCGTCTTTTCAGTAGATGTTTTCTGCTATGTATTATGTAGAATCCATAAATAACTCTCAGATCACAAAAAATCCCGGGAGATAGTTGCAAGATGTCACGGAATGTGTCGAAGATCAACTGAATTCTTTTGATGATCTTTATCGAAGTTCGTAAGATATTCAATTACAGCTAAAAAGATTTCGACTACGTTTCAGAAAAAAACAATAGAACTTCTAATAATAAACCATATATCATCGGAGGATATTCTGAAATGTATAAAGGATGTCTGGGGATGTTCATAAGCATTTTAAGAAATCTCAGGAAGATATCTGATGATGTTCGGAGTATTTCGCGATATGGTCAGGCAACAACCACAGGTTTCGGTGTCAGGATATTTCTTTAATGGAGAAAGGGAAACGAGGGATAAGTAAGGAGATTGCGAAAAAATTATCTGAAATTCTTAATGCACCAGTTTCGAGGTTTATTCAAGTTCCTCCCTTTTCTCCATACTTAACAATAGGGAAGGAAATGCAGGGTGCGAGGTGAACGCAAACACTCATCCAAAGAAGAAAATCCCATTGGCAGGAATGTAGTCCCGATTGTTAATCGGGACTAAAGAAACGCTTATTGCGCATTAAACAGACGTGTAGTCAAAGTCTGAGCACCATATATCGCTCTGACAAGCATCATACCGGAATACGAAGCGTTCTTCGAGAACGACAATTCGCTACAGCCCTGCGGAATTGCTCTGGTTTCGAGAACCCGACCGGAGATGGTAAGCAATTCAACCCGGCCACTTTCGCGGGAGGGAAGAGAAACTTTGTACGCATCACCAGCGCTGGTAACTTTGATGCTCTTTACGGAGTTAAACTGGTTGCGTGCATTTTCTTTTGTGCTGACTGTTTTTAATCCGATAGCAAGAGTAGCCCAGCCTTGGCCCGGGATTGTTACCTTATAGCTCTTACCACCACTGATAGATATTGTTGTTTGTGCCTGACTGGTGTTCTCGTTATATACAACAGTTATTATACTTCCATCAAGATTTTTAAATGCGAGTGCGTTACCAGAAGGTTTCAGATATGTTGCACCCGAGTCTACATACTGTGCAATGTGTCGCATCACATAGTAATAGGGGGTAATATTAAGTTTTTTACTTTGTGTGTTAACTGCTAAAAGTGCATTTTGGGGCCATTCTCGAGTTTTGTCAAGGTTTTTACCTACGGTGTCAAGAACCATATTCCATGCACTGTATACATTAACTCCTACATCAATCCATTTCTTTATAAGTTTCCAGCTTTCTATACCATACGCATAGTTGTTTGGTGCAAAATTCGGTAGGAAGGTATTTTCGTTAGCTGCTTCAATTGTTGAAACTTTTCCGCCACTGGCCCAAGGATAGTTTCCGCACTGATGCTCAGTCTGGATCGTAATGTATCCATCCTGTATTGCTTTGGCAACCTTAGGGGAATTGTTCCATTGGGTTCCAACTGCTTTTATTATATTCTTTGCCTTTGATATAGTACCGTTATAATAGGCATCATAGGTATCACCATTTGAAAGCGTGCCAAGCCAGATATCGGTTTCTGGTGAACGTTCTTTCAAAGTGTCCTTGAGGTAGTCGGCTATATATGTACTAAAATACTCAGCATTCGCACTACCAGTCAATTTATCATCGAGACCTCGTGAAAACCCCCAACCACAAGTTGGGTAGTGTTGTAAATATCCAGGCTCATTCTGCGGACAAACAGCTTTTATCGGTATACCTTCACCTTTGTATGCTTCACAGAACTTTGCAGTATAAAGAGCATTTGCAGCAAGGTACTTAGGCTGATTTTTCATCATCCCCCCATCGTAACCGTTAGAATTCGGGTCCGCGCCCTCCTTCATCCATGCAGGCGGGGTCCAGGCGCTGGCCCAGAATTGCATATTTGGTTTAAGTGCCTGTGCAGCTTTGATAAAGGGAATTAAATAGTTCTTATCGCGTTCGATGGAAAAATGCTGCATCGTGAAATCATCTGCGGTTTCAGCAAGACTATAACGTTTGAGAGCATAATCGCTCGCGCCGATTGGGATTCTTCCCCACTCAAATCCTATTCCATCCTCTTTATCAAAGAGTAACTTTAGTGCTTTTGCCTTATCACTGTCACTGAGTTTATTAAGAGCATCCCAGCCTGCTTCATTAAAACAGCCAGCAAAGCCCAGCCATTTCTGACCATTGCTATTTGGGTTTACTGTTATCGTGGTCCCACCGCTTCCTTCGGTAACTGTGCCTTCCTGCCAGAAGCTGTTCTTACTTGAGGTAATCAACTTATTCTCATCAGCTACACTCAAACTGGCAGTCACTGCCAGGCAGGCAGCCGCGATCGGTACTGAAACTCTTTTTCTCAGAAACTTTCGAGACATACTCTCTCCCTTCAATAAGGTATCTAATTTATTCGTAATGCTTTGAATCTGATATAGTTGTAACTGTCAGGACTTAAATGACTTCAATAATAATGTAATGTAAAAATAGGTGCATGGACAAAAAAAGGCAAGATCTGCCGCAAATATTATAAGTAGTATTTCGTACCAACTGGTTGAGGTACATTCAACACCCGGAAAAGTTAAAAGACTACAGCGAACGTATCTTTACTATAAACCTATAATATATGGAGAAAATAACTGGATGGCTGTGGAATATTACAGCTGGTTAAAAAAACGCTGACCAGGTGGAAGCGGGGAGGGGCTGAGTGAATGGTGAATGGTGAATGGTGAATGGTGAATGGTGAATGGTGAATGGTGAATGGTGAATGGTGAATGGTGAATGGTGAATGGT
>JAFGIN010000168.1 GCA_016929595.1 Chitinispirillaceae bacterium | reverse complement strand
TTTATTGTGGGAAAATATGATGATAGGCTGGAAATCGTATGATAAATAATTTGGGAATTTGTATGATGTTAAATAAAAAAATCACAATTAAAAGCACATACTCTCTGCCTGCCAGACACAATTTCACTTTTAACTCATGTATCAATATCATCCTTGGCGTTCATAGTTTGTTCAGTGAATTTGCTAAAGAAATTTTTTACTGTATTTTGAAATGAAATTATTTAACAATTTTCACATTTGTAATTACCAGATGCAATTCGCTGAAAGCACCGATGCCATTGTCAAAACCTATTTCAGCAACGTCTTCACCAACCTTACCTGTCGCAACAAGGCCATTTTTAAAGCCATCATTTTCCGGGAATAATGTACTATTTTTTGTTCCACTGTACAATTTTTTGTTTTTTATAAAAACTGATCCACCTTGTGCAGAATCTACGAAGAAAACAAAACGTAAATTACTATTGTCTTGTAAACCAGTAATTTCGGTCGTATTAGTACAATTTGAGTCTTTAGTAAATAATAATTCAAGGCTTTTACTGGTATCGTTAGTACGCCAGAATATCCGTCCAAAACTGCTGTTACTGCAATTTGATATCCTTACTCTTACAGGTTTGTCGGGATTTATTATCTCCAGATCGGTATTTACAAATAAGCTTTCAGCCTCCCATGTTGAATATGGCGATTCAGCGTTTGGTATATATTTTGGCTGTCCATATATTATGCCGGTAAAGATACATACAAGTAAGACAACTGCTTTCATTTTAACACTCCTTTAAAAACTATTGTTTTTCTACTGCGCCAATATCAACCCGAATTGAACCATTACCATCACCATCAACGAACCTGCTATTCCCATATAGATCTTCAACTATTCCAGGAGGAACGAAAGTTGAATTTCCTCTATCAACACAAATTGATCCTGCATTCAAACCGTATAAAGTATTTAAGTCAGGAAAAACACCGAAACAATTAACCTGGTAAGATAGATCGTAATCGTTAACATATTGTATATCACAATTTTTTAATCTTAACTGGTAAATTGGAGTATCATCAATATAAGGGTACATATTAAAGAATTCATCATGAAGGTTTATCGTATTAACTGTACTAAAGTTGTTAAAGACGATACAGTTTTTAAGAGAATTTGTTCCAAAGCCTTCACATAAACTATTGCAAACACCTCCTCCGGTAAGATAAGCTTTATTTTCTGTAATGGTAGAATTTATTATTTCTGCCGCCCCTAAAAAAATTCCCCCTCCAAGTAAACCTGCGAAGTTATGATGAAACAAACAATTTCTGACTGACATATTACCTAAAAGTGAATAAAGCCCACCTCCGTACTGATATGCGATGTTCTGGATGAATTCACAATTTTCTATAACTGTTTCTCTGCTACATTCAGCCCCACCGCCATCCAAACCAGTGTTCATTATAAATCTGCAATTCTTAATCGTATAAATAGTTGCCATTCCGGCTCTGGTATATTGTAAGCCACCACTTTCATGGGTAGTACCTGTTCCACCAGTGATAATAAAACCATCAAGAAGATCGTCTATACCTACCGAAGTTACCTTAACAACTAAGTTGGAATTATCTTCGTTATTTCTAATTTCATATGTCCCATCAGCCCGTACATCCCATACATCTTTGGTATTTGGATCTTTATCTCCAAGATCACCAGAAAGGATAGTCTGGTTAATTCGCCAATTCCGTTGCGATACATCTCCTCCATCAGCCGGGAAGCCACCTATTACTTTAACATTGGGACTAGCCGGATATATGTCGAAATATTTGTCTTTCAAACCTGTACCATTGTCAGCATAGTAGGTACCAGCAGCCACTCTTATTTCAGTTACCACACTTCCAATAGTATGAACTTCCTCTAATGCGTCCTGCAGGCGATTATATGCAGAAACCCATGAATGTCCATCTCCGGATGTTCCATTATTTGCTCGTACATAACGGATTCCAGTTTCTGCACTGCGAGTGACATTTAAGATATCAGAGCTTACATTACCAATATTATCAGTTGCAGTCACAGTAATTGTTGTAAAGCCCATATTGATGGATAACGGAGCTATGTTCCAACTTGTTGTTCCTGTTGCATTCCCGCTCCCTGTTGTAGCACCGGTGAGTGTATATGTGACACGATTAATCCCATCATTATCATTTGCTGTACCACTTATAGAAATAACAGCTGATGGAGTCCAAAAATAGTAATTTGGTGTTGGAGTAGTGATTGTCACATTCGGAACAGTATTATCTTTGTCATCATCCAGGATTGTATAGTTTACTCTGTCAATCATCGTACCGGAAGAATTGTAAAATGATATTTGTATAGTCTCATCGTTCTCTGCTGCGGCATCATCTATGATGTTAATATACACATCTTTAAATTCATCGCACAGATCCAGTGTTATACTGCCAGCGGGATTTAAGATAAAATCAGTGCCGTTTGTCGCAGTTCCACCTGTTACACTATAGGTAAAAGATTCCACACTATTAAGAGAATAGGAACGTGAAATACGTATCGGGACATTTTTCACCTTATCTTCCATACCGCTAAGTGTATTAATTGCAATCGATGTCTTCGACAGGGGAATATCCTGGTTTCGCAGAACAAATATTTTATAGCTGGCTCTACTGGTTTCGTCCTGGGAAACTACATCAAACTTAAACGTATTATCTCCAATATCAATCGCACCCGTAATATCAGATGTAGTCATTTCATTTTCGCAGTAATATAGCTTTGATGTTGCATCTGCTTTCTGCGGGGCTATCTTAAGATTATCTATACTAAAAGGTACGCTGATTGAGTACTCTGTGATATTCGGATTGTAACTATTAATACCAATCCGATTATTCGCCGGATCATAAATATTTATTGCGTTTAGTTTTACATTGTTAGCAGGCTCTTTCTGAAGTTTAAAGAGGTATTTCGCCGTTTCAAGACCAGTCCCATGGACTTTCAGCTTTAAGAAACTAATACTCTCACTTAACCCGATGGGCCCGGAATTTTCTCCAGACGATAATTGCCCAGTAACATTATCATTATACCAGTATTCAATACTCTGCGCTGTGGTAGTGGCACTGAAGCTAAATGTTTGCTGTGTATTAGCAGCTGTACCAACATATGAAAATTCATTACTGCTAAACGTCTTGTCAAGAGTAAGCCCTGCAAGTGATAATGTATTTAATTTAACATCTGAAGGTGCTGCTCTGTTAAACTCTATATTGTATTCAGATTTTGTCACTTTATCTTCTGCATATATGGCAAGGGTTACACTATTATTGCCATACTCCAAACCAACTGGAGATGAAAACTTATTGCCAGGTGCTTTAAGATTATTTACAAGAACATTATAGTTCCCGTTAACAAGTGGTTTTATGCGAACAGAACGCTGGGCAGAGGAGAGTGAATTCACTGTGTAATTATGAGTTGCAGGAAAAAATGCTGGTGAAAAACCCAATGCAGCACCGTTGTTATCGATAATTTCAAATCCACACAAGGATACAAACGAACTTTTACTTTTTGTAACAGTAAGTGTATAGGTGGTTGAAACCAGGTTATCAGGAGATGTAGCGACAATCTGGATCTTTTTACTATCTCCATCTATATAAATACTCTTGTTAGTAACTTGATCGCCATCAATGCTTATTACATTAGATCCATTTGCCACACCACTGATGGTCAATGTTGGCTGTGCGCTGTTAGCTATCAGATCATAATTATAGGTGTATGAATTAAATGCAGGGTAAAGAACAACATTTGCTGTATTCTGCATAACTTGCAGATTTTCTAAAAATACATTCCCACATGAACCAGCATCTTCTACCAGATCAAACTGTCCACTGTTTTCATTTTTATGTACAATATACTTTGTAGAGGAACCGGAATTGTAAAACGCCTGAATAGTGGAACCCATCTTCAATGCCGTGTAATTTCCAACAGGTTCCCAACCGGTATTAGCAAGTTTGATAATTGTGACAGCATTTTCATTTGATTCATTGGAAAAGAATAAAAAGGGAATAGAATTTATAACATGGAATCCATATTTGTCTTTGTCGTTAATATAGCAGATATTTTCCTTTCCGGATTGTGCGTCAACCCAAACACCACTCTGTAAGGTTTTTACACGCAAAGCACTTACGCCATCAAGCCGATTAAATCCTGTTTCGGTGAAAAAATCACCATAGGCAATGAAAGAGACAAATACTTTTCCACTCTGGTCAATCTTCATTGCATGATTTGTAACTGCTGCATTTGTAACAGTACCGCCGGCATAAGCATTCCAGGTACCACTTGCAAAATTCTTTATCCCAATCCCATCCTGCAATTCGTCATTAATCAAATATGAACAAATTATTCCGGAACTATTTCTCCCAAGTGAGATTTCGTTAGTAACGGCTTCAGATACTTTTCCATGGTCAGCACCTAGTGCACCCCATTGTGCGCCATTGTACACTTTAACAAATGCTTTTTCCACCAGTTCATCACCAGCTGTACCAGTAAGTTCTTCAGCTTCATCGGCTATAAAACCTGCAACGATATCTCCACTGGCATTAGTTGTGAGGGAGAAATCAACAATACTTGCTGTAGATATATCTGAAGTTATATCTGTTATTGTAGCCCCGGTTATCTGGTACATTTTAAGTTTACCTGCATTTTCTTCATCCAGCATCCCAATGAATAAATTGCTGTTATACACAGTCGCTTTTACTTTCGAATAAATTCCAGTCAGGTTATGAATATCCTGCCATATCCCACTGCTTAACTGTTTAATTGTTACGCGTGCAGGTTCGGCTGCAATGATTGTAAGTAAACCGTTAAATTCGGTTAAAACAATTGAATTTGAATATGCATCAACAATACCCTCTTTTTGGAGATTTGCGCATAATCGTGGATTGTTGATATAAAGATAGTAATCCTTATATGTTCCTGGTGTCGAAAGATCACCGTTGGGTTCAATTACCGACACTACAACCGGCCCATTCGCTCCACTTGCCAATTCAATCTCTTTAGATGTAGTATGCTCATTACTTACATCCCCATTTATTGCTATTGTAGAGTTCAAATTTTCTGCAGTTGCAACCACTTTTGCACTTTTAGAACCATTCAAATTAATATACGAGGGAACGCCATTTTCAATTTTGACAACGCTAGTATTTACAATAATATAACCGAGTTTTGGTGATTCCTCCGGGAAACAATTCATATAGGTTCTGGAAAAGGTCTGGATCGGTGTTTCGACACCAGTTGCGCTTCTTTTTTTAGTGCGTTCAACAAAACCAAATGTATCATATTCTGTTATGTTTGATGGGTTATTGTTCTCGTCTACTTCTGCAGTTTTCGATTTCCACCTTGGATCATAAAAGTATGTTTTTACCAATGCAGATTTTGGGTAAAACCTGACATCTTCAACATTAATTTCAGTTCCCGTTTCCGCTGTAATTTTCAAAGTGAGATCACTTCCTGCCGGCAATGTTTTAATCTGTTCTGCAGTGATTACCCTGAAAACCTTTTTCCATTCACCATTTACAACATCAAATGCACCAGTTTTCAAGCTACCGGTAATATCATCATTCGAAGTACCTTTGAGTGCATCCAAATGTATTTTATGCCCGGTTCCTGTACCGGAAGCAACACACCAGGCGGAAAAAATATAATCTCCTTTCAGATTTGCACCCGCGATTTTTTTCTGGATATACTTGGCATTTTTTAACGCAAGTACCTGCTCGCCAAAATGTTGTATAACTGGCAAAACAATAGCAGCATTACCATTTACCCATTGCTGTTCTCCATCGATATACTCTACCCCATCAGCGACGAGCGCGTCAGAATAATCTCCCGTTAAAAACGCACATTCTGTATAATGTGCCCCTTTGGCTGTTGCTATTGGCAAACAACTCTGATGCCCGTAAAAATTTGCAGTACTCAGATATTTGGATTTACTTTTATTCATAGCAAGTTTTTCTTCAGTTACCTGTCCAAATGCTGTTCTGCAAACGATCTCACTCCTTTTTACATATGTAGTGTTCATGGTTTCGACATCAAAGTCGTAATCCGAATACGTAGAAACTCCGGATTTAGTTTTCCATGAATAGGTTGCATCAGGTACTACAATGTCATTATTTATTTTCCAGGTATTGACACTTGAAGAAACAGCGTTTCCCGGGTCTGTATTTGTTGAATAGATCGTCGTCTGTAGAGGCGACCCGATGATATTTTTTTCCATCATCTTTTCATATTCTGGTATTATAAGTGAGCTTATATCAGATGGGTAGATGTTTTTTGTAATCAGTTGCCTGCTGCCTCCAGTCTCTTTACTCTCCTTTATCTCACCATTCGCCAGATCTATCGTATTTTCAACTGTTTGTACAATACCAAAGTTTGTCTTTTCAATTTTACTGTTGTATGTATAATACATTTCACTCGGCCACTCATTAACATCAGTATTATCTACAATTCCATAACTATATTTTTCATTTGAAACAACACCACCGGTTTTATCAAGTATCGTCTTTTGTTCAAGTTGCCCTTCAAGAACGCGCCGATTATAGGTGATATTTCCCAATCCATCCACAATGTTAGCTCCACAGATAAATTTATATACTGTCGAACCACCACTGCCGTCAGTTACTGTTACCTTCTCGAATTCAGCTGTACCAGCCTGCAGATTATAGTAGCAATTTCCATCGATATTATAGTCATAATTAATAACCATTGGATCTGTATGTAATCCATCGTATATCTTTTTATTCGTTACAGAATAAACGAAGATAGGTTCACTGAATGAGTTTTGAAATTTTTTATAAAAAAGCAGTTCCTTTGTATTTCCGGCATTCTTTTTTATATAAAAGGATTGGCCAAAGGCATTTGGTTGCGGATCTTTCATCTCCTCTTTATTTTTGGTGAACTCGCTGTAAATTTTCTCTGTTTCCCAGTTTAAACCATTAAACTTCAGCGCATTAAACGTTAAATCGTGTACGGCATTCCTGTTCTGATCTTTATTTCTACTTGCTACAATAAAATCGCGGCCAACGTCAAATGTTTTTTCTATTTTTTTACCTAAACCAATGTTACTTCCGTGCGTGAAATCCAACTTATTTTTAAATTTATTCCATACTTTAAAATTTTCTTTTAAATGCCAGTTTTTTCCACGTCCGAAACTGTGATTTGCATACCGAAGGGTTAAAAAATCGTTTCCTGTTTTGAAATCAATATTTTTATTATAATATTCTCGATCTACCTGTTTATTCCAGTTTTCACCATTCCAGCTGAAAAGATCGAGATTGTTTGTAATAGGCCTGTCTATTGCGAAAAAATCATGACCCGTTGTTACTTCAAAATTTTTTGCATGTATAATTTCATGCCGTTCACTGGCCCAACTATCCCCATCCCAACGGTAAATGTATGCAATCTCATTAGCCCAAGTACCTGGTTTATAGTAGATTACAAAATAATCTTCACCAACAAAAACACGTCTCCCACCAAGCTGGTGAAAAGAATATGATTGACTATTCCAACTGGTACCATCAAACCTGAATACCTCTAAATCTTTAAATTGGTCAGCCCATCTAAAAACATCATTATCTTCACAGCATTCTTCAAAACTCTTTGTTACACTAAAATTACTTTCTTCGATCTGCGTTATATAGTCTTCCCCATTGCCAGCGAACTTACATTTTATTAAATAGTTATTACCTAGTATAAAATCATATCTGTAAGTCTTCCGATCTTTCCAAAGATCAGATGGGCCATCAAATTCTCCAAAACATAGTAAATCAAGTCTGTTTATTGTGTTACTCCAGCTGTTACTGTTTTTATTATACGAAAACAGTTTCGTCCTTACATTTGCTGTGTATGGTGCAAAATTAACACCTATCGAGCCTATTATACGTGAATATGTAATGTCATTATAATTTTCTATCAAATCCGTAACTAATACATTATCTCCAGATATTAAGACTTTTGGTTCCGATATGTAGGTGCCTATTTGATAAGAATTAGCTATACTTTCATTTTTTATTATAAACTCCTTATTCTTACTTGAGTAACTGCAAAAATTAAATCCAAATCGGTAGGTATCAGTACTAATGTTTTGCTTTGTAATTAAAACGATATAATTGCTTCCCGTAAACGCTTTCAGATATTTGTCATCTGTGCTTACATTCAATTTTTGTTTTCTCCACTCAATCCCATCCCAATATACAATTAACAACTTAATGTCCGTAGCAGTCTTTTCATATGCCAAAACAGCGAAATCAATACCATCTTCAGTAACTCCACCTGCAACATACTCCGCATTATCCACGATTTCTTTAATTTCAGGATCGACACTCGAGAACATCCCTTTGGAAGACAGCGTCAACTCCTGTTTTTCATACTCATAAGAAATCTTTCCACACCTTGGCAACAATATCTCTTTCAGTGCCCCAAAATTATAATTTTCTTTTTGCTTATTGATACTAGCTGCACTACCTTTTACTTTTTTGTCTTCATAGTACGAAAACCCGGTAGCGTTCAGGAGCTTTTGTTTACCTGCATCGAACGTATATTCTTTTATACTGGTTAGAAGCCGCTTTGCAAAACAATCCCGTAATTCAGGTGTTTTGGAATTTTTTGTATCATCGATTAATGATATAACCTTATATCCGAACGTGTATTTCCTTTGCGCATTGTTTTGTACGGTAACAAGCATTTCGGAAAGATACTCTTTTTCAAATACATCAACATATCTGCTGGCTTTCTGATATCTGGAGTGGTACCCATAATATTCACGGGGATCATCCTTTTCTTTGTAGGTAAACTCGATCTTGTCTCCCTGCGGGTTCTTTATCTCTTTTATATAGGATGCACGTGTATAATAAAGGTCCATTGTTGGATCAAATCTTTCAGACTTCTGTTCATATGTATAGTGCACTTTATTATTGAACAAGTCAGAAACGCAGGCGAGGTCCCAGATATAAGGGTACAGTTCTGCACAGGCGCTGAGATTTGGTCCGACATATCCGGAAGTTGCACAGTAAATCGTATATCTTGTTGCCTTATTAGTACTGAAAGCCCCACCAGGATTACCGTAGAAATATTTTTTTCCACCTTTGTCGGTAAACTCCCACCCGGTTACCAGACCATCTGCGACTTTACGTTCGACTTTCCAGTACGGCATATCTTCGATATAGAAGCTGTTCCCGCTTTTAACAAACAGTTTTTTCTGTAACCCCTCAGGCGATTGCCAGTAATAGGTATCATCATCATATTTTGCAGTATTGTTATGCTCACTGACCACTTTACCGACACCAAAAGCCCAGCCAAGACCGATAACACCTGTTGGAGCGATATCATTACGGGCCCGCACTTTTGCATATATATTCGATGAATATTGAAACTTTATATCAACATTCATTCCGTTACGACCGCTTAAACTGTACACTGGAAAAGGAAACCCGGCATCTCCCGAAAACAGGTTTACACCACCACTGGGCTGCATGAACTCGTTAAACGGATTAACATCTTCAGTCGATGTACCGCCATCGGC
Organism: Chitinispirillaceae bacterium; assembly: GCA_016929595.1. GTDB lineage: Bacteria > Fibrobacterota > Chitinivibrionia > Chitinivibrionales > Chitinispirillaceae > JAFGIN01. The sequence continues at coordinate 27,370 of JAFGIN010000168.1, read as the reverse complement.
AAATACAATGGAAACCATGTATAAAAATATAAATACTGCCTTACAAACATTCATTATTTGTATTCTCCCCATATAGAATATCATATTTTTTTTCAAATGTAATTATTGTCTGTTTTTAAATTTTAACCGTATCCCGATTATAATATTTTTCTCGTTTCTCAAATCACGGATTCCTGGAGCTATAAGCCCTGTGTATGTGTAATGCTCCAGACCATACGACTGAAATTCAAAGAGCATCCCGAACAGGCTCCCTCTCATATAAAATGATGCATTTTTTCCGATCATGATTTCCGGTTCGAAATTTATAATACCAACTTCAAGCGGTATGCCTCCGTTAAATCCTAACCCTACACTGCTTGAAAAATTAACAGATAATCTTTCTTTACGGAGACTAATCCATTGTATCAGTAAACTTACTCTACTGTCAAATTCTTCATTGCTTAATGCCACATCATAAATATTGAGTATTTTAAAATGCCTCTTTCCGCTGAACCCGAGCTCAAATCCGCGCTGGCTTAAACCGATTTCGAATGCTGAAGCTGCACAGATTAGAAGAATCAATATGGTTAAAACTTTTATTTTATGCATTAATCATCTTACACAAAGCTAAAAGGAATACCTTATTCCGACTTTTGAGCTGGAAAGTAGTTCAAATAAATATGCTCTTCCACTATCATAATCACCAAAAGAGACCCACTGTGCCTTTCCGAGACCAGCATTGATAATACTCTTTCTTATAAAAATTGACATATGTTCATTTATTTTAAGTTCCGGCTCGATATCAAATACCTGTAAACCGTATTGGTATACGTAATTCTTTTCATTTGAATACTTTGCACTATAATATCTGAAAAAAGCGCCACTGAGAAAATTCAATTGGAATTCATCCCTGCGCAGGTTAAGCCACTGAAAATGTAATCCGGTTGAAAAGCCTTTACGCATGGTTTCATTTTTTACAATATAGAATTCATAGGAGTTCAAGAGTTTGAAATGCCGTTTACCTTCAAGACCCCACTCGACGCCTCCGCTGTTGAGAGCGAGTTCGAAGGCGCTTGAGAGAGTCAGGAGGGTTAGGATCAGGATGTATGGTTTTGTATTTTTCATTGGATATTTTTCTTATTTTTCAGTCATTACAGTTAACGATTTGGATATTATATTAATAACTTTATTGATTAATATTCTTGTCGTGTTTAAATCACAGCTTTTTATTACTATCTTTTTTAAACCCAAATATAAAGTACACATTAAATTTACAGATATTAGTAATAATCAATCAAAGGATTTTCTAAAAGCAAAGAAACCTAAACAAATATCAACCCCAAACTTTCTAATCTCTTCATTTTTATCCGATAAAATTTCCTCAAGCGCATCTTGGAAATGGCTCCGTTCTTCATAAGTAGAAAGTTCTTTATAGAGTTTGATGACTGGTACAACTTTGCTGCCATATTCGGTATAGCCAATGTTTCCCTTAATAGGCAAAAATTTGAGTATTTCTTCTTTGTAATTTTCCATAAGATATTCGCCTTTATTTTTTATAAGGTAATCGTATTATTACATGGCTTGCATCAGTAGGTGTAATATTCCGAGTAACTCGCCATTGGCGAATTCCGTCCACCATGTTTGTCTTGCCGGCATAAATTGCATCATCCACATTGTTAACCAACCGAAGGGTGGCACCGCTTGTAAACTTTCCTTGTACATTCGGCCATAAATTTTGCCTGTATAGGACTGTTTCAAGATCCTTTGCATTATCAATATTTTTAATGTCACTGTATTTGGTAAGCCATACTTTGTTGTCTTGAAAAAATCTCGACTGTATCCCCAATTCGTTAATTGAAGCATCAAACGCTGTAGGATCAAACCTTACGAATGCATCATCTGATATTCTTAAGATATCATCGGCAGGTGTCTTAAACGAAGAAGAAAGGGCTTTACCGTAATTTGCGATTCCCTTTGGTGCATTTATTGTGTATGCACCTAAATCATCCCAGGGAAAGGCAGTTGATTGTGACCAAGCCATTAAATTTGCCTGCATTCCCTCATCTAACCCTATAGAGTACAACCCCTCATCGATTGAGTTGAAGGTACCAAAAATAGCATTAGTGGCAACATTCGCCCATCCACCAATTCCAGAATATAAGAATCCACCAAAATCGAGAGCTGCTGAAGAAAACCAGTGGTTTTGGTAATCAGTCTGGTATTCCCAAGTATTGAACAGGCTGAAATCCTGATAACTCAGGTAGGGCGTTGAGCTCAGCCCTGTTAAATCTACATGGCCCAAAGGATTAACTGTATACCGGTAAGAATTAAAAAATTCCCCCGCTGGATCTACACTTAAAAACATCCCGATAGAAGGATCATACATTCGAGCTTCAAAGTTATAGGCAGATATTCCACCCCCTGCCCCCTCCTCATCATACTCCTTCCCGGTGAATTTCTCTCTAAGCATACCTGTCATGGAAGGTCCCACTTCGGTGACATCGAAAGAGTTACCGTACGGCAGGTACATTAACGCTTCACCGATAGTACTATTGCCAAATCTGTCCACATCCAGAACCATGCGAACTGAGCCAAGATGATCTTTTAAGAAATAGCTGAATAAGAAACCCGTCCCATCGCGATAGATAAGTCCTTCACCATCAAGAGATGCAGATTCGAACTCTAATGATGATGCTTTATAAAAGCTGTACGATTCGGTGCTGTTAAGATTTGCCTGGCTGCAGACAATATCAATACAGAATGATTCTCCAATGGCTGCTTCCCGATTAACCGTCTTCACAACTGGCGGATAAGCCGTACCAGCGGCATTATTTAACGTAACTGTTACACTATTTATTCTGTAGCCGCCGTTTGGTGTATCAAATGAAGATTTACAATAAATACCTGTTTCGCTGAAATATTGCAGAGTAAATGTATACGGAGGAGGCGATGTTAAACCAGACAAGTCGGTGTAATTGACAACAATTGTACCCGGATTTGTCGAGCTTACATCAGTTAGTTCACCAATTTTGCAATCAAGTTTTATCTGAGCTCCACCGGATGAAAATATTGTATTGTTATCGTAATAGCCGGTAATGGCAGTTGTATTCTTGTACCCGGCAGTAACAGCATACCTGCCGCTGCTAGCACCGCCTCCACCACCTCCTCCTCCGCCGCCACTCCCCAAGCCTTCGATTTGTGCCGGTACACAATCATCAACTGTCAGTGAATAATAGATGGGATCATCAGGGAGTAAAGCAACATCAGTAAAATTCCAGTTACTGGTGCTTACATCATATAATGCACTGCTATATGAACCCGGCATGGAATTGTTTGGTGCTACAATTCCCGCGTAAACCGAATTGCCTGTTTTAATTTCGTTTCCACTGAAGAGAAAATATTTTCCCACCTGTATATATCCAGAACTGCTTACCGGTGGTATACCGGCCGGCGGCAGATCAAAAAGCTGCAAAATAAGAGGTTTCTCAGGATTAACGAGTGAATTAGCCGGATAAATAACTGTCATGAATTTTGTTTGCGAGTAGGATTTGTAAAACATAGACAAATCATACTTCACAATTACCGTTTTTGTGTTATCAATTACCACATTATCCGGTATGGCAACAGGCTTATAACTATCCGGGCGGGTTGGATCAGTACCGATCTCAGGGTCGATTTCGATCCCTGTCGGAACCCCGTCGCCATCATCATCTCTATTGGGATCAACATAGGCACTATTAATAATCGCACCTGGCTCGACATTAATAACTTTGGCATAAATGGCACCATCACAGCGTGCCCCGGTAAACATATTAACTGTCGCAAACGGTGCTGTAATGATACCGGCAGTTTTCGCATCAACACCTATTCGGAGAATATTTGCATCTCTTGAATAAATCTTTACTGATGGTGCATAGGACAACGTGTTGAATTTCAGTTCAGCCCGATCCTGTAAATCGAATTCCCCCGATGATGAGATATCGATCTGATCCTGGTAATCATCGATCATGAAAATGACTTTAGCACCGTTTTCAATATAGAACTTCCTGAACGTGTAGTTCCCCGGGTATAATTTCAATGTAGCATTCTGCAATACATTGAGGTCTCCATAAATACCTGCAGCAAGCGGCAACGTTGCCGACTGGTTAACAGTGATATTGTTGGTTGTAGTTGTTACTGCATAATCGGGAAGTGACAATGTGGTTACACTTACCCCTTCCTGGAGACTGCTGAAAGTGTTTCCTGTTCCCTCCTGAGTTAATAACCCTCCAAGGATAATATCACCATCAATAAGTACATTGTGCCATAGTGTCGCATTCCCGCCACTCACGACATTACCATGAATGACTGCACTATTTTTAACTTCAACAAACAGATTTGAACCGACTGCACCTCCGCCGGAAAAAACACTGCCCTCTTTAATTACCGTCTGTTGTGTACTGTAAAGAGCGAAAGAATTAAGTCTGATATCAGCTTCCGGTATTGACGGTAGAGATATGGATCCGCCTCCGGGCTCATTCCCATAGATTCTGGCCCCCAGGTAATACACTGGTATCGACTGGTTTTCCACAAATGCCGCACTTCTGTTGTTTGAAAAATCATTTGTTTTATCCCAGGCGTCCCAGGTGTTATAGTGAAGCCCGACACAACTCCCATCAGTTCCGGGAACAGTAGCGCCGACATTCAAAGTACTGGTAAGAGTATATTCCAGTTTATAAGAGCCGGAGGCCAAGGTTATTACAGCTACACTAAAACCAGGAATGTAATACTTTTCAAGAACCGGTGTTTTACTATTTTCAGTAGTAAAATGGTAGCAGAATTTTACCCCGGTTAACGCAACATCTCCGGTATTCTGAATATAGATGCGCGGTTTGGAGATATTTGTTTCAGTAAGTGCTTCATCGCGTGCGAAAACTTTTACTGCTATATCAGCCTTTACCTGCACAGATAGCAAAAAGAGCACTGTAATTAACAGTTGAATTACTGATCCGGATCTTGTATTGTAAGTACATTTCATTTTAGTTGAATGCCTCATTTATAATAATCGTTTCAAATTTTCTTTTACAGCAACACATTTTACTCGAGCAACAGAAATTTACATCAAAAGCTCCAACCCCTTTTCATTTCAAATTCCCCCTGCGGGATTCAGAGGGCGTGTCTCATTGGGGCTCATTTCGCTATTTTCAACACCCGTTTACCTGATGCATCATACAAAATCTGTACTGATGATTGGAGAGTGATCTCCCCTTTTTCGCAAAGCCAGTCAACATAACAGGTTGGCTCTCTATTGATATATCTGGGATCATTGATTGTAATAGTTCCGTAATCATCAGGACGGATTTTCTCGGTGCTTGTTTTTTCCCCAACCGGAAGATCATTGAAAAAAGAAAATTTGATGGGCATATTTCTCCAATCATAAGCAATATGCATCTTTTTTTCTTTATCTATAATAAGGTTTCCTCTGCTATCGAAAATGTATAATCCATCACCGGTTGTTTTAGCTTTTTTGAGACGGTTTGTAGCCCGCTGGCTATCTTTATAATACTCGTATGCGTCATTGTTTGAGGATCGCTCCTGCTTTGAATTAAATCTGCCCGCATTATCATAAGTGTAAGCCCCGGTGAATTGCGGATTATCAGCAAGATCTTTGGAATCGATAGCAGTAAGCCTGTTAACACCATCGTATGTATATCTTTGTTTGTAGACCTTTGCATCTCCAAGCTGGTTTTCATAACTTACCTGCGATACCTGAACGTTCCCGGAAAAACTAGTTGTTGTACCGTTATCGATATAATCGAGAATTTGTGAAAACCTGTTTACACCGTTAAAACTTGAAGACTCAAACCAGTCTCTGATATTATAAGAGTAGGATACCGTTTTGCTGCCTGACAGCAGTGATAGATCTTTAGACTTTAACTTGCCCTGCGGATCATAATCATACGTAAGAACATCATTGGAAGGTGTCCCATGAGCTATAGCTTTAAGATTTCCATACTCATCGTATTTGTAGTATTTTTTAGATACAATTGTTGCAGCGGTAAATTCTTCGGCACTGTTTTTACCATGCACATCATATTCATATTTGATCGTTTGCAATGGTAAACCAGAGATTACTTTATATTTTGTCTTAATATGGCCTTCAGGGAAGTAACTATATACATCTACGACATACGATGTTTTTCCAGTGTAGAATCTCATTCCAAAAGGCCGGTTACAGGCAACCTCGGCTACCAGCTTTCCATTGGTATTTTCAAGATTACTATACGCCTCAACTGGAATCCCATATTCATCAGCAATATTCTTGATTAAATCGGCATTATCATAATAGTATTCAAGCAGATGTATTTCACCACCATACATGTAAGGAGTGCTTATGCAAATGAGCCTTCCCAGATCATCATAATCATACCTGTATTCTATATCTAATACTTCCGTAATACCATTGCGACGATAAATACCTCTCGTAATGATATTTCCTGCATCATCATAATCCATTTTTTCGATAGTGCCATCAGGAGATTCTCTTTGAACCAGTTCCCCAAGGCTATTATACTCATATTTACTGTCGCCCAAAAGATCAGTTCCATCAGCTTTTTTGGGTGCGATCTCCCTTGATATATTCCCCATTATGTCATAGGTATATTGTGCTATTATCTTTTCAGCGCCATTATCTGTCCTGGAAAACTCTACCTCACCAAATGGATTTTTCAATGACTGTGTCAGTCTTCCGTCGGGATCTGTTTCAACTAAAAGAGTGTATTCACTATTAGCGACGGGGTTGCCTAACAAATGTATATAGAATCCATCAAGGATCTCGCCACTCGTAACTGCAGGAAAAGTCACAGTTACTGGAATAAGACCATTTATAAAACCATTCAGCAATTTTACTTTAACATTTACGGGAGTTTCTATTCCACTGCGCACAATAACAGTTTGAAAAGATATCTCTTCTTCCGTAGCATTTTTTTTCACACCGAAAGACCACGAACACGTAAAATGCCCTGATTCAATATTATAATCTACACCTGGAGCACCAGCTCGCTTAACACGGGAGAGTGGATCGTCATAATATGTTACTTCTGAATATGCAGAAGCTGTTGCACCATAATTTTCGAAATTATTAAGAAGACTATTAATATAGCTAAAATCACCTGGAGTAAAAATGTCCGGTGTATTTGCCAAATCATCTTTGAATGGTTTGGTTGTCAGCATGGGCCGACCGGCAATGTCATAAAACGTTGAAACAACCCGTGCACTGCCGCCACTCAGTTTCAACTTACTTTGAATAGTTCTTCCAAGCCCATCAGTGTAATCAGAGGAAATAAGTTTATTTGATGCACCATCTACATCGTGAATAACAGATCTCACACAATTTGGTTCAATAGCATATATATACCAAACCGACAAAATGACCATAACGGAAACAAACAACAGTATTTGTCTCATAAAAACTTTCCAAAAATGTTTTAGTAACCAGATATTCTAAAGCTCAAGTAAGTGAGCCGCTAAACCGGGTAACGCCAATATAAACGTATAAGCGGTAATATATTCAGCGAGTCATATTACTCAAAGGTGGCAATATATTTGATAATTATTACTAATGCAAGATTTTTTTATCAAAATGCATATTATCGTTGTTTTTTGGGCAAAGCTTGCCATATACTTTAAATAGATACATTAAATAATGCATTCATTTAAGTATGTAAATTTTACAATATACTCACGAATATAGCAAGCATGTGTTTGTGATGGTTGTACACGACTTATGTACCCTCTTCAGTTAGCAATGGTGGTTACGTTTTTGAAAAAGCAGCCAGCTCCCTTAAAGTACATATCAGCATTGTTTCTTCAAGTCTCTTTGGTAGGACGCATTTACCGTTTCCATCGCCAGTCGATTTTTCTTGCATCAAGGTATGCTTCAAACTCCTCTTCATTTTTAAAAAGATATTTATAGGCAAGCTCCTCAGTCTGCCGTTCGCATAGCTCATCTTCAAGGGGGTACTCCACACAGATTCTTGGACGATTCTCATAAATAGCGCATCTGTAGTCTTTATCGATCTTTCTGCAGGGGGTCCGCATCTCCAGCAGCCAATTACCCTTATGGTCTATTGAGACCCAGATATTTTCGTGCAACAGGTACCATCGTATCGTATCGTACTCTTTTTTTGTTTTAGGTGTATCGATTGAAACCGCGACATGGCGACAGCAATAAGCATCACAGGAACTGCACTCTTTAATTACAGACATTATATCTCCATCCTGAATAATCGTTTTGAGAAGAAGCATCTTAATTACTTTGAAAATACTACACCCTCAATCCTTGTATTCATTTAAATTTAAAAAATGTAGCTTTTGCAGGTGATAGCCTGCCATCAAAGTTCATCTGAAATAAATTTTACTATTACAGGACACAGGCAACAGTCAGTTTATTTTCCATTTTTTTCCCGAAACTGATATATCACAGCTTTTTATTTCTATTTTGAATTCAATATGATACGCAGGTTCTACCTCTATTGTCAAGTATACAGTAGTCCCATTTGTTATAAAAAACATTAAATATTCGGTGTTTTACTCATTTATTAGCATTATATTGTGGATAGCAGTTGCTTTGCTTCGGATTGTGAAAAACAGTAAATGCAGTTGGAGCGACATTTGCTCAATTTTGTAACAGTGAAGAGAATAACGGGTTCAGAAATAATTTGAGCATTCCCGACTAACGGCTATGCCATCTGCCTGAGCTCCGGTTTAATTTACTGACCAGATCACACATAACCACCACACTCATCATCTCATATCATTTGTACTGGTGATTTTTTACTGAAATTACCAGGAGAATACATTGTTAATTACCAATAAGGAGTGCTGCCATGAAACAGGAAAATGAGCGGAATGATTATTTTGATGATGCACTTAAAATTCATGCAATCTGTGTTGATTTGAATCTTTCGGAACATGAAGCCAGATTACTGACCTACATGCACGCCAAAGGGATTGAGAGCGGTCTTGGTATAGACTATTTTCGCAATCCTCCGGAGCAGGATGCTGAAGCTCTGGAGATAATGTTAGGACAGAGTAAAGGCAGCCTCCGTCTGCCGTCAGTTATAACACTTGACGAAGACGGTCACAAGGCGCTGGATCTGATACTTAACATTTCAAACAAAATAAATAAACTTGACATAGTACTTGCAAAAGAACTTGGAATGGAAAACAGACTTAGTGGTGAATTAAGAAACAGATTAAAACTATACAAGAATCAGGACTTCTGCAGGAAAATGACATTTCTTTACAAAGACAAAATAGAACCGCGAATCGCTGGCTACAACAAAGATATGGTCGACAATGCATTCGCGCGATTCCGCGAGGAACAGATTATCAAAGAAAAAGAACTTATGGATATGACAGGCTTCTCGTCCCATTAACCCCTTGTCTGGGTATCATCGCACAACACACCCTTACAATAGCGTTCGGAGATACTCAGCAAGTTGCCGATTATTTGAAAACTTACTTTTTTCAATTTCTAAAAGCAATTTCTTAATATCGACATTGTAAACATCCCAGACACCAACCTCCACTTCCTCTTCCAACTGTCCAGGTCCCCATCCTGAATATCCCAGGAAAAGATGCGTAGACACCGGATCACTCTCGATCATATGAAAAGGACTTTCCCATCTCCCGCCAAGATACACATCCGGCGCGACCATGAGTGCCTCATCGACAGGCGATTCGGTAATCTGGAGTATCTGTAGTTCATTCTGCTGAACAGGGCCACCGATAAAAACTTCACGTTTAAGATCAAGTGCAGAAAGCCCATCGAATATTTCTGACAATGGCATATGAGAATCTCTGTTCAATACAAGGCCGTATGCTCCTTCTTCACTGTAAACACATATCAGGACAATCGTTGCCTCAAAATTGGGATCCTTTAGAATATCCCTTGCTGCAAGCACCGATCCGGATCTGAGCCGCTTGCGATTTTCCTCAGGAGTAAAATCTATAAATCTTTTTTCTTCAATTTTCATATACGTACCTTTTCAATACACCACTTTTATTCCTGCCACACTATTTTAGACACCAGGCCTCACAGAGTTGTCTGTTTCCTGATAATTTCCTCACCTGTTCTTATAAAATCCTGCATCATTGGTTTTGCTATCAATCTTTCCCCGTTATCGTTGACAAAACCGGGCAGTCCCCGTCTGCTGAACTCCTGATGAGCCGCAATTATACATGCCCCCTGATAGCCAATCTGCATCAACTCATCATCAAAAGGACGATCTCCACGAGTTGATGGAATGAGTGAATTTTGTTCCACAGTGTTGTGATCAGTCCCAAATGTCACAATAAATCCATTACGTTTAAAATATAATGCATAACGCTTCAAAGTTTCAAATGATACCCTGCTTGTGATAAATTCGACAGCAAAAAAACCACGGCTACTAAGCTCTTCGTACAGTTTTTGACACGAACTTTCATATTCTGTAAGCCCGGCTTCCTCATCCAGCAGCATCAGATACGAGGGTATCCCCCCCGCTTTCAGAATCAACGATCTGGCCTCACTCTCTCTTAAAAAAGCTGAATCACGTTCTTCAACATATGCAGCACCACCTGGCCATAACAGCTTTTTACCTATCTCATTCTGGAGTGCCACTGAATCCGCAACATCGGTGACCCAGGCATTATCACCAAAAAGCCGCTGGAATGCTGCCAGTAATTCATCTGAAGTGTTCCATCTCTTAACAAATTCAAAATAAAGAGTCTTGGCAATGTGGCGTTCACCAACAATGCTGCGTGCAAAATTTTTTCTGATTACATTGTAATCAAGCGTGATATCAAAATTGTTTTTCTTAAGTATATCATTGACATTAAGAATCATCAGCCAGATCCGGTCCTGTGAACTTTTCCATACTGCTGCAAGAGAATTTCTGACATCGATCGGAAAATTAACCGGATAACTGAGCCCTTTACCACAGATATGCATTATTCCAGGATGTATCTGATCATTCCATCGAAACCCTTCGACTCTGTCCTGAGGTAAGACTGTTAAAAATTCGACTCCAAACAATGGATATATGTGAAAACGTACACATTCATTGTAAAACTCTTCATATCCCTCGACGGTATTGTAGTCATTAATACCAAGGACTGTAACGTTTACCTCCAGAGCAAAACGAACAGCCTGTTCAATGCTGTCAAACGGGCTGAAAGAATACGGTGAATGGATATGTGAATTTACATATTTCATAATTATACTCTGCCCCATTTACGAAATACAAGTCTTTTGTGCGTAGCAACAAGGTCGCGATCCTGAAATAAAAATACCAGAATGACGCCCGCTACAAACCCGCCAACATGCGCCCAGAATGCAACTCCTGCAGTATCACTCCCTACAGTCGGAAGTGCACTAAGCAGCTGCAGGAGGAACCAGTACCCAAGAATAAAATAGGCAGGAACGATAATTTTGTCAATAAAAAAACCCAGAAAAATAAGCAAGTGCACAGGAGACCTGGGATAGAGCATTACGTATGCACCCATTACACCTCCGATTGCACCGGATGCACCTACCATCGGTACAGCACTACTGTCATTAAAAAGCATCTGAGCCCCTGCTGCAGCAACACCACAGAGCAGATAGAAGAGTATAAATCTCAGACGCCCCATAGAGTCCTCAACATTATCACCAAAAACAGCAAGAAACCACATATTACTTATCATATGGAACCAGCTGCCGTGAAGAAACATATGGGTTATCAGAGTCGAAAAATCAGGATTGCCACTAAGAATACATTCAGCGGTCGGACTCAAAGGGATACGGGTACCGGAGGAAAGTTTACCAAGCAACTCACCGGGAATCAAACCAAGATTACAGATCGAGTTAATCAGTGCCTTCTCAGAACCAGCCCCCTGGACAAAAATCCATACGATCACGTTAATCACGATAATACCGTAAGTAATAACAGATGTTCGTAGCGTAGGATTATCATCACGAAGTGGAAACATCTCTTCACTCCATTAGAAAGCGATCAATTATTTAACTGTTCAAGTACAGAAAGCAGCGCACCCTTATTGAGCAGATTTATAACCATTGACTCAGAGGGTTTATCGCCTGCAAAAACAGTACGGAACGGAACACTTCTCGAACCCGGATGAGTCATCAAAGGTTCAATCAGCGGATCAGGTCGGGTCAGATCTGCCATCATTGTTATGATCCCTTTTTTCCTGACAAGATCCATCACTTTTTTTGAATGTAAAACAGTCACCTTGTTATGTTGACAATTCATGCACACGTTTGCTGTAAATTCTGTCAATCATGACCGTAGTGCCACTAACATGTGCTTATTTCAGTACATCCGGAGAGAAATGTCTCCACTCATCCTGATGCAGATCAGATACTTCTGAATCAGTTGAAACCAGACCGTAAAGAGTCACAAAGTAAAAATAGATCCCCCCGGCAGAAACAGAAAGCATTATCAGTGCCACAATCATTTTTTTCTGAAACCCAGTCACCTGCAGCAGGTATGAATCTGCAGGCTTTCTGTTTCATCACCTTCTACTTCACCCCACTCTTCAGTATTTGCATTCTGACACCTGAGCAGTAACAAAATAATTATTTAAACGCTGTTAAAAAGATTTGAGTTTATAAATTAACATGTTATTTTATAAGTATTGTCTGATTATTTTACAAGTTCCCGCAAAATATGCCCCTGACACATTTTTTTTATCCTCAAAAGAAGGTAATCAGTATGAAAACTCTTGTAGTGTACTACTCCAGAACCGGAAACAACGCATATCTGGCAAAAAGAATCGCTCAGGATTCAAAAGCGGATATTGAAGCTCTCATGCCAGGTATAGGGATTTTTCCTGTAGTTATGCTCCTCTCCGTGCTGAAATCGGGCACAGGAATTCGTGCTCTGAAAAATGATATCAATCACTATGATCAGATTATCCTGTGTGGCCCGATCTGGGCTGGTTTTCTCTGTTCACCCCTGCTCGATTTTATTAAAAAATATAAACAACAGGGTAAACGTCTTCACTTCGCAACCAGTTGTGGCAGTGATGACAAGCGCAAAAATGAAACGTTCGGATACGCCAGAGTTTTTGAGCAGGTAAAAGCCGCTGCTGGTGAAAACTTAGGAATTTGTGAAGCATTCCCTCTTGTACTTGCTCTCCCTGAAGACAAACGAAGTGATGATAAAGCAATGCTAAAAACTAAAATATCAGACGCCAATTTTGGCGAGGAATTGACAGATAGGTTGAATCAGTTTTTGAAAAAGGTGCTATAGAATTGCTGGACACTGTCGTACTACCACTTTTTAAAGTTAAACAACCATTGCAAAGGTGTGACATGTGAATGAAATCCGACTTACTTATAATGTTGAAGAGAAACGATGGCCTGGAATATCAGATCTTAAAAGTGGCATTTACAAAATCATCCTTTCAAAAGAATTGGATGATATAAGCAATCAGATCACCGTGTTCGAATTCGAAGATAAACTATTTCGTTTGGAGAGTGCTGTAGTTCTTCCCGAACGTGAAGATCCGGGAACTGGAAGTGAAAATGAGCGAAAAGTTACTCCTGTAGGAATTATCGCATCCTGCCTGCGTTATGCTCAGGAACACCCAAACAATCTCCTTCTTGTAGCAGGTCACACTGATACTGCCGGTAACCTCGATTATAATAAAAAATTATCAGCCTGGCGGGCAGAAAACATTCTTGCATTGCTCACTAATAATGGCAAAAGGTGGGCCCAGATCTGCAACTCGCGAGATAGAATGAAAAGCAAAGATTACAATCAGATACTTGCATGGGTTTCGGAAACACGTGGGTTTAATTGCCACCCAGGCCAGATAGACGATAGCGGAAACGACTTACTTGTAAATGAATTTCGGAAAGAATATAACAAAAAGGGTCCTGGCTCTACATGGGCTCCTAAAATTGTAGAATGGGGCGGTGCAGGGGGCGAAGAAGTATGGGAAGCATACTTTAATTGTTATCAGGATTATATTGCGGAGGAACTCGGGGTTGATATTGGCGGGTTAAACACACTTCAAAGTAATATAAAATATTTATCTGACCTGAAGTGGGTTGGATGTAATGAATATCACCCACGTACAGCGCAAAATATCGACGATTTCAAATGCGAATCCAACCGTCGCGTTGAAGTATTGATTTTTGAACCAAAGGATGAGAAACCCGCTCTCGATTGTGATCCCGACCGAAACAAATGTTCAGGTAAAGGGTGCGCTCTCTTCGACACATCAAAGTTCAAACGAATCATGCGTGAACCAATGACCTCTGCGAAAGCCTATGATTACTCGATTCGTCTGCTCAACGTTTTTTCTGAACCAATACCAGATGCATCTTATGTATTCAAACTTGAAACGGGTTTGACAACCAGCGGCACATCAGATGCTGGAGGATGGATAACGATAAGTGCTCGCGAGGGACTTAAAGCAAGTGTTGAATGGGGAAAAAATTCGTCATTAGACCATAGTGCTTCATTTATCTTTCCAAAAGTTGATCTTGATAATGATAGAAGACGAGATGAAAATATATCTTTTGCCGCATACAAAAATATCGAGTCCGGATCAAATTCGTCTGACTGGGATGATGTAGTTCTTACAACAACAGAAAAACCGATCTCACGTACCAAACTTGATGAATGGTTAGCCTGATCAATCAGAAATAACCAGGGTAAAACACTAATGGCTCCAAATCCTCAATTAGCACTTCGTCCACAAAACTGGATAGTCCTTAGAATAAGAGAAAATGGATATACTCCTCCAAGCGCATCTGTATGGCAGATCCGTGTTTGTCTTGAAGGTACAACAACTCAACTGAAGGAAAGCGATAAACGTGTTCTGGAACCAAATGGTGCGGTGCGTGCAGGATTAGGTCCGGTTGAACCATCCAAGCGTTATTTTGTTCAAGTTTGGCGTAATGATTCCTCGTCAGGAAATACAGTTGCAGGCGAAGCAAAGTATATCAAAATACATCCCAACCTTCCCGCTCCCTATACTCAGGCGGTTCCTGTTACACCCGTTGCACTTGCAACTCCGACACTGGAAATTTTCACCCCTAATGGAATAGCATCCCCGACAACAAGCCTTGGTATTGGTCAATTTGATGCAGCATATAATGCTGATGCAGATCCAATCCGAAATGGTGCCAGTGATACCGATAACTTTGTCGGATCCGACAGCAGGCGGTTCTGGTTTCGCCTTACAGATAGCACACCAATGGATTTCAAAGAATCTTCAAACGGACTCAGGTCAATCGAGCTAAACATCTTTACAATTCGTCCTGATGGATCCATGCTTGATAATAACAATGGACAGACACAAATCACTGCAACGCAGACAAGTGCTGGTGCTGCGACTTATGATATACGACCGATTATGATGGTAACTAGTATAGACCGGGATGAAGAGGTACATTGCGGATTACCAGCGGGAACATACCCTAATCTCATAAGAAAAAGAGGTGAATCTGACTATCGGTTGAGACTTGCAGTTTTTGATACGCGAGTAAGATCTTCCTATAAATCCACATTTATAAGTCGTCAGGAAGTTAGGATTACAGGTGATGCATTCACCAGTACAGATAGACGCACACTTAGAGTGCATGTTTTTGTGTTACGACAAAACAGTTCTTCTCCACTGGTCAGAACAGTGGATGAACTTAATGAACAATTTAACTGGCTTGAGCTTACCTACGCAGTCCTTGGTATTCGAATACTTTTCGAACAGCATCCTGATGCAATTGCAAATGGTGCCGAAATGCGAATGGCTGGTGGCCGTCAATATCATGTAATTAATGCATCTGTATTAAACACAAATCCATTAGGATTAGGTTCAGATCCTGATGTTAATGCTATCAATGATAATGACCGCCAGGCTTTTGCCAACAAATTTCAGATCAGAAACCACGCAATAAGGGCAGTATATACCGGTGGCCTCGTATCAGTCTATGGATCTGCATTCGGTTTGGCATATCCTGATGTCGATGCATCAGCACCAATTGAGGGTTGTTGTTTCTTTGGTAAACTTCAGACATTTATTACCAGTGGTGCTTCGCCAAAAAACATATCATTAAGGTTTCCGCATACACCTACAATGGCACATGAGATTGGTCATATCGTAACAAATAAATCTGTAAATAATGGACTCCATTTCTGGGCAGGCACTCATGCTTGTAATTGTGTAGATCCCGCACATGCAGCCGGAACAACTCACACTTGCAGATGTCAGAACCCGGGACACTATACAGCACCCAACGGAGCGAGCCTAAGTCCCCCGACTGATCATCACTCAAACTGCTATAATCTCATGGCAGGAAGCCGTGCCCCCCGACTTTGGGATTGCACTATTGACGAAACAGCTCCAGTAGGGTCATTTAACCAGTATACAAATATCAGGGCTAATGCGACATACATTACCACAAGTTGATATAATTATTTGTGAATAACAGTCTGTATAAACAGATACATCATCCAATATTAATTTATACCTTAAAATTTTTGGTGGCAATACCTATACGGTACAAATTGGAGGTGCAAATCAGGTTTACCGTCTTCTTGTCGCAGGCCATACCGATCGTAGAACAAAAAGGCTAAACACATGGCATCGCAATGGGGCCAAAAACCGTTCTTACAGGTGGCATAGTTATGGGAAACAAGGGAGAACCCGATATCATAGTAAAGAATGGGCTGAAAAGAAGAAAATTATTTGCGTTTAATCAGTTTTTAAAAGCTTTTACATGCGTTATTTGATTGTTTCTTATATCGATCGGTTACGGAATATCTCATCCATAATAAATAAGACTTCCGTAAATATTCATCGAATCTGCGTAAATTTTTGACCGCTAATCTTTTTTGAAATATTCATCTTCACCAGGAAAGAGAGCCCGCAGGTAATGATCTTATATCCAGGGTAAAAATATCCACGCTTTCACAACAGCAACCTACAACCACATACTCCCGTTGCAATTTCTGTGTACTGTTGAGCAAACGGACAGGATGCTCAACACCATAATTCATGAGTCGAAGCAGCTCAGTCATTGATGCATCTTAATGCGTTACTGCTTTATATCATCTACAAAACCTTCAGCAAATTTCTTTTTTTCTTCCTCACTCATCTTCTGGGTCGCACCAGATATCGCATTCACCACATTCGTATTTTTCTTTGTCAGGGCAGTTTTGAGCTGATTAAAATAATCTTTTAGAAACCACCTGTTTGCAGTTACAACCAGGTATACTTTTTTACCTGAAAGATCAACACTGGTTTTGAGCCAGTCTCTGACCGGGCCTTTAAATGTAAATGCCTGAACTACTCCATAGATAACAATAGGTGAATACTTTGTTATATCCTTACCTTTCATCTCAGCAGATGCCAAAAATTCAACATTCCCGCTGTCGGCACCGAATGCATCTTTGAATCTATTCACCCATGGATCGATTTTCTCATTTTTTTCCTCATATACAAACAGTGTAGTGGTAGTGGTAGTGGTAGTGGAATCTGTACCATTCTGAGAATAGATTGTAGAACAGAGTATGATGCCAGAAAAAAATGATAATAATGTGCGTTTCACCGCGACACCTCCATTATAAGTGATTAAATATAAAGATCTATTCTGAAAATAACTTATTTAATTACGAGGTATTCACTTTATTGGTAAGAGAAATACTCAGCAATTCGCATATCGCCTCACCCCCTCGATCCCCCTCTCCAGCAGAAAATAAAGATGGGGAAGAATAACATGTTTTCAGAGATCCTATTGCTCTGGAGATTACTGCGGTGTCATACCCGAAGAGTAGTCCTCCAATCGTCGCTACCAGTGTCAGAGTAGTGATATAAAGCATGCTCACATTATGTGGACCTTCAACTGCCCTGTTCATGTGTGTGTCTCCTTCATTGAGTTGTGATAGTACAGCTATCGGGCTAATTCCCCGCATTTGAATTACCTATACTATACGAGGAGACTGAGACTAAAAATCTTCCAGTTTTTTCACAGTTTACATCAAACTTCTGATTTTAATACATTAACATTTTCGGACCACCAAAGACCCGTTTGCAGATGGTAATGGAAGAATGGGACGCCTATGGCAAACCTCTTATTGAAACAAAAAATGATGCAGCATCAATCAATGTGATCGAAGTCAGTTCCGGCACTCCGTAAACCTCTGAAACTTTTCCGGCATTCTTTCACCCATGTAACATACTCACTGTCACTGAGTTTACTATGCTCCATAAGCCAGCCGGTGAAAAAAATTCTCATTGCTGCCGGATTAAGCCTTGAAGCCTCATAATCATCAAGAAACTGAAGCAGCTTCTGCTGTGCACGTTCGTGATCGGATTGATGAACTGCAAATGAGGGTGTATTGTACATCCGCATCAGATGCTCTTCACATTCACAATGGAATATAAAATAGTGTTCAATTTCATGCACCAGTCTCTCAGTTGCGGACAGGTTACCAGATGTAAAAACCGGCTCAATCGAATCAAAAAGATCATAAAGATATTCATGCTGTGAATCCATTTCGGGAAAACCCAGAGTATAACGTTCTTCCTGGTAAGCCATGGCACGTTCCTTTTAAATAACAGAGAATATACATCCTATTTTACTGCGATGCGTGAATGTAGTATGTTATAGTTTGAAACTTGATGCCGGAAAGGTTATAATTTCAGGTGATACAACAGATTAGACGGGAAGCGGCTTCAGGTGAAGCAAAGGTATACAACCATGTCAGATAATAATGAAATGCCTCCGGTTTCTGAATTTGGTGAATATGTCAAAACAATCCGCAGCGTTACAGGCAAAAGGATTTTGAGCAAAGATGAACTCTTGTATCTGGCAGCAGAAGAGATTGCCCGTTCGTTTACTAATGATGAAACAGCATTGCACAACAGGGATCATTTAAAGACATGACCAGCATCCTTATTGTCCTGCCGAATAATCTTGGTGATGTGATCATGGCATTACCAGTCCTGCGGGCATTAAAAAGAGAATCGCCGGATTCATCAATCACCTTCTTTGTTGAAGAAGGCTTTGAAGGAGGGCTGATCAATTGTACGGACATCGATCGGCTGCATCTTTTTCCGCGTAAGCAGATCAGAAATCTTCTCAACTCGGATAAATGGGCTGATGGTATAGAACTACTCAAAAAACACATTGACATATTAAGAGAGTTACACATCGATCGTATAATTAATCTCTGCCAGCACACCTATATCTCAACACTGCTCGCACAATTTGATTCTTGGGATATCTGCGGTCGTTATTTCCTGCCCCAGGGATGTCATTCGATAAGCGATTCCTGGAGCAGGTATCTTTACAGTATACCCTACTCCCGCGCCTCCAATATGCTTCATGCAACCGATGTCTACAGATATATTGCCCGTGTTGAACATATAGCTGAACACGGAAAAATCACTACACTGCCGGCTGAGACTGAAGCAGCCCGAAAATTCCTGACTGACGCTGGTATGCCTGCCGGTGCACGCTGTGTACTTGTACACCCGGGAGCAGCATATCTTTCAAAGATGTGGCCTGTAGATTATGTTATCACACTTGTCAAAAAATTGATTATTGATGGTTTCTGGGTTGTAATAACCGGATCAAAAAGTGAAGCCTGGATTGCCGAAACTGTCAGACATGAGACCGGCAGCCACTGCATTGCAGCTGCGGGGAATCTAAGTTTTCGCGAATCGTTTACTCTATCGACAATGGCTGAATACTGCATTACAGGTGATACTGCCATGATGCATGCGGCTGCAGCCCTTGGATCGAAAGTTTATGCGTTGTTCGGACCGACCAATCCTGTAGAAACCGGCCCCTGGGGAGCAGGTCATGTTATTTTTTCCGGGCAGTGTGCTTCACGTCCCTGTTTCTGCTTTGAGTGTACAACAAAACAGTGTATGAAATCAATCTCCCCGGAAACTGTATACACGTACATTACTCACGGAGATCATTCCAATGCGGTCTGTGATATCTATACTACAACGATAAATGACGACGGTACATACGGAATTATTCCCGTGCGCGAAAAAGGTGCACCATATTATTTTAAACCGTATGCCGAGATACTACGGAAAGTATTCGACAAATCATTTGAGCTGAGCTGCACTCCCGAAGAGACCAGTTTTGCAAAAAATGAACTTCAGAAAGTGGAAAACAGAATATTGTCCATGGAAGCACAGTTGAGCAGTTTTATCGAGAACTCAAACCCAGCATCTATTCATGAGTATGAAGAACTGAAAGCGACTCTTGAAAAGACTGGAGGTATCACGGGCTTTCTCTCAGCATATCTTAACACAGGATTAAACAGCATTCCATTAACCAATCCTCGTGGCAGTGTACAGAAAAGTCTTCAGATATGCCGCAATTTTCGTTTACAGATTCATGAGACTGTCAATGCATTGTAAATTATGTAACAGCGATTCGGTTTCGACGTTTTTTGTGGATCCGCCACGCAGCTATGTTCACTGCAGTTGCTGCAACCTGATCTTTACAACTTCAGACTCTCATCTCACATTACAGCAGGAACGTGCCCGATACGAAATGCATGACAATACAGAATCAAATACAGGGTATGTTAAATTTCTTGAATCTGTTGCGAAGAGCGCCGTTTCTGTCACACCGCCAGATGGCTCCATTCTCGATTTTGGTTGCGGGAAAAATGCAGTGCTCGAAAAAACGCTCATCAAACTGGGCTGGCAGTGTGACTCCTGGGACCCGTTATTTAACTACCGTATTGATTTTTCAGATAAACATTACGATACAATTATTCTATGTGAAGTAGTCGAGCATCTCAGGGAACTTCAAACGGAGATGAATCTGGTAAAGGAGTTACTGAAGCCACATACAAACGTTATCATCCGGACACAACTTTATAATTCACTTGAATCGTTTCCCCAATGGTGGTATCGTCAGGACAGTACCCATATCAATTTTTTTTCAAATAGCACGCTGTCATTTCTGGCAACCGTACTGAACAGGAATTGTACTGGTACAGAGTACAAGGATATTTTTATCTTCAATCGCTGAACAGTTCAGGTTTGTGGCGTTTGTGTCGTAATGACTTTATTGACAAAATGACGTATCTGTTTACGTTCTGAGGGATCAAGACCCCGGAACTGTACTCCTATGCTGTACTTTTTTGCCGAATTTTTTGTTACATACGCAACTGACGCATCAGTCCGGATAATGACGATCGATTCCGGAAGTAAAAAAGTTAATCTGAGTAACAATTTATTATCAAATGCATGATCAGAAATGAAACACATTCCATCCTCTGATATATTCATGACATTGCAGATCTCTGATGAGTTTATAGCTGAAGTGGGTTCCGCTGTTTCATATACCTCCACCGTTACCAGATCTATATCGATTCGGGGATACTTTCTTCTTTCCATCTTTCGTTTCACCTCTGATTTTCATTTTGACCATTTTATAAGGACACATTATTATGGTACATTGATAACCGGCCCGGCTTCAATGCAAATCAACCGGGGCAATCAACTCAGGGCAGAATATATTTTCAACCTGAAACGACCAGATTTGCTATCCCGCAACTGAAAACATCAATCCGAGAAGGGATCGATGCTTCCAGCACAACGTGAGGTGGACGATTGCTGATACAATATTCAACCGACGAGCCATGAAGCTCCCGGGCGATGAAACCCGCGTCCAAGTGGTGATATCAATAACGAAACAGCCAACTAACAAGCACAGGACAATTTTTCAATGGAAATCAAATCCTTTACACGAGTTACTCTGGCACTGGACATTATAAAAAAAATTGTATCCGGTCCGTACTGCGGGTATCATGAGCTGGCAATTATTAAGCATCAAATTGACCTTTGTGATCTGATATCTGTATCAGAGGCTCCCTCCATGTCACTGGAATGCAATGTTGAATCCGTCCCCTGTTCACCAGAAAACATCTGCTGGAAAGCCGCAAATCTTCTTAAAGAGCAATATAACATAGATAAAAATATCCATATAGAGATCAATAAAAATATTCCTGTGATGGGTGGGCTTGCTGGAGGAAGTGCCAATGCTGCTGCTACGATTTTACTACTGAACCAGTTCTGGGAATTGGGTTTATCCACAGAAGCGATGATGTGTTCAGGTAGAAAGCTGGGAATGGATGTTCCTTTCTATTTTCTTGGGAAAACAGCATTCGATTCTGAAGCGACCGAAGTTTTATATCAGGTACCGACAAATGCAGCATTCACCTTTATTCTCGCAGTTCCGGATTTCGGAGTTTCAACCAGATCTGCTTACAGTTCAATATGTTATGACTCTGTTGGAAAAAATGTTTCCTTGACAGAAAAACTAATCAGCGGCCTGAAAAATAATCATTCGGATCTATATCGTTATCTACACAATGACTTTGAAGATAATGTGTTTAGAGAATATCCGCAATTGGCAGTTATCAAAGGGGAACTGCTCAATGCCGGATGTAAGGCTGCAATGTTATCCGGTTCCGGTTCCACCGTACTTGGAGTTGTTGAGAATGGTGCAGATGTCGAAAAAATTGCAGGCAGTATCTCCTGCCGAACGATTATTACACGAACACTCAACGACATAACGCATTGATTTTAGTTACATCTTTTATGTTGCTTCAGGATATTTTTTTTTGTTAATTATTCTGGTATCTTCCCTTAATTATCCTTATATTGTAGACTATAATGTACCGATAGTCAGCAACACAAAAATGCAAGATTCGCAGGAGGAGAGTTTATGGAAAAGGAGATAATGAAAAGAACCCAGGATTTCAGATGGAACAGCAAAGTTGAGCTGTATACCTATTTTGATGAAAAATATGGAATGAACAAAGATGTTATTGATGGAGCAATCGCCAGCACCGTTACAAAATTTCGTCTCAGGAAGCATCAGGCGATTAAAACACAGGAGTTGTGGCAGAAGGTAGGTAATCTGCTTGAATGCGAGTACCATCCAACGGCTGCCAACAACAACTGAAATCTGGAATCGACTGACCGGGACCAAAAAATCAGTCCTCTTCCCTATCCTGGTAAAAATAAGGATATCGGTTCCACATGCTATTGCTATAGTACCCGCCAAAATAATCGTACGCGTTCATTTTCGAAATACTTAAAGTAAAATTCGTATTATTAGTTGGTTGCCAGGTAAGCCTGAAATCAAAAGGCATGCTATTGAAATAATCCATGGAACGCATATTCTGCATATTCATATTTTGTGATGCATTAAAAGTAGAATGAATCGGCAGTCCGAAATTGAGCTGAACTGTTACCGGAGCCACAAAAGAGTACTGAAGCATGGTGCTGTACATACTCTGTGATTTCATACTGGACACGCCTGAATTGCTGCCCATTCCAAAACTCAGGCAGTGATTGACTGTGAGCC
The DNA here is from genome assembly GCA_016929595.1 of Chitinispirillaceae bacterium. Lineage (GTDB taxonomy): Bacteria > Fibrobacterota > Chitinivibrionia > Chitinivibrionales > Chitinispirillaceae > JAFGIN01. Next base: position 4,005 of record JAFGIN010000168.1, on the reverse strand, counting down.
GTGACGGATCGATAATACCGGCGTTTTGTTTTTCTCCAGTATCGTAAGCATCCTTTGTCTGGGCTGTAACAGATAGAATAAGAGACAGTACTAATGTTAACCCTGCAATTTTTTTCATAATCCAACTCCTGATCTGAATACTGATTGCGTCTCCGGATTATTATAAATTGTGACCATACACGCTTCAAACTGTTTTTTGAACTCCTGACGATTTCATAAAACAGCATTCCCGGCAACGTCCCGGTCATTATGAATAATATAACTAATTATACATTGAAGTGAATAAGAGAAGACAGATATAATCCTGATTCAAGTAGTTTAATGAAGCGTCTTCGTTCCGGACAATTACAACTACGGCTTCTGAAAGCAGGATTGTCAGTCCAGCGAGTCATCCGCCATCTGTTCACAACCACTGCAATGTATTCCAGACGAATACATTTTTCCATACCTCAGGTTGTTTTTGCCCCAGTAAAGAAGTATACTTATTATAGTATGATTAACCAGGAATTATCAAAAAAACCGCCGAATATCTTTGAATATTACGATTATCGGGCATATCTCAGGGACCGTGTCGCTTTCGAGCGTGAACGGACACCTGTATTCTCAAATCGGTACATTGTTCAAAAAGCAGGATTCAAATCACCAACGGCATTGAAGCATGTCATTGATGGAAAGCGCAATCTGAGTCTCGAATCGGCTAACAGGTTTGCCGGTGCATTGAAGATTGAAGGGATACAGCGACATTACTTTCTGACTCTTGTACTTTTCAATCAGGCATCGACTATGGAAGAGCGCGAAAAGTATCTTAATGAGTTAACAGAACTGAAGCACTCTGAAACACCATCACATATTGAAGAAGCGCAGTATGAAATTCTATCGAAGTGGTACCACCTGGTAATTCGTGAGATTGTAGATCTTCCCGATTTTAAGAACTCTTCAAAATGGATCGCCAGAGTACTGGTGCCGCAGATCAGCCCTCGTGAAGCTGCGGATTCCATACAGATTCTCAAATTTCTGGGGTTGATTGAGAAAAGTGATGATGGTAAGTACCATCCGGTTGAGAAGACGCTTACAACCGATGAGCGTGTACGGTCGGTAAAGGCACTGGAATATCATCGGCAGATGATTCAGAATGCATCCGAATCGATGGTACGATTTCGAAGTGATGAACGGGAAATTTCCGGAACCACTTTAAGGATGAATTCAGAGGATGTTCAAAATGTTAAGAGATTATTGAAAGAATTCAGGAAAAAAGTGTTGAATATTGCAGCAAACAGTGTTGATGCAGACCAGATATATCAGTTGAATTTTCAGTTTTTTCCGCTGATTCTTACAGACAGAAAGTCAAGATTGTTTGATGATCGGGAGGATACGTGTTCTTTAGATTGATACCGCTCTTTCTTTTTGCATTAGCTGCTCTTCAATTTAATTGTGGCGGTGGATCTGATGTGGGTAACCCCGATATCAGCGGACGTATAGCAAGGGTTGATGGTTCTCCCGTAATGGCATGTACAGTGATCGTAGGTCCCCGAGATTGTCGATTTGGAGAAATTGACACTATTGAACTCAATGATGGTGTTACAATTTACATGGAAGAAGGAACCTTTGATACCATCACAACAGATCAGGATGGTGTTTTCAGATTTGTAAATGTAATGCCGGGCCCATATTCGATTCTTGCTCAAAAGGACAACCTTTATGGAATAAACAAATTTGATCATCTGCAATACGTTGATTCCAAAATGAATATTGAGATCACCAATTTCTCGACAATGATAATTGATAACTATGACGGCTCCATGGACACCAGTGTAAAATCATTTGCAAGTGCAAGGATCTCCGGCACACCACTGGTAACAAATACAAAACCAGATCAGTACATATATTTCCCAAGAGTTCCGTCAGGATTGTTAGACATCATCCTGTATCGAAAAAACGGGGGATTGGATAATATCAGGAATCTGGATGTGATCCCCCTTGACAGCATCATTATCATGGTTGATCCCTCAAAAAAACCACAGGAATGGACCTACCAGCAAAAACGGCCCATGGCTAAAAGCCGACCGTATATATCCTTGTACCGTCTAATGAGTGTAGACGATACCTCATCGTATAATGTACAATATGACTTCAGCATACAGTTCAGCCATCCTATGGAGGCCTGGTCAATTAAACATTCTGTGTCAGTTTTTTCGAGTGATGGCCTTGCAACTTTAACAAGGGCACAACCGGAAGGTGCTAATGGGCTTCTGGTAGATATATGTCCAACAGGAACAGAACCTTGCTCCGAAGAAAGTGCGGGTTTGAAAAAAGGCATAACATATTCAATAGTAATTGATACAACAGCACAATCAATTGATGGATATTCGCTGGCCTGGCCGGATACAATTACTTTTACACCATAAGTTTAGATCGTTTAGAATTGCTGAGGCATAAACTCATTTAAAGTTAACAGGAAGGAACACTGCCATGAACTATCAACTATTCAGTGTTGCAGTTACGCTTATCGTTGTTTTACAAAGTCATCTTTTCGGAGCGGTTATTTTTCAGGATGATTTCTCCGATCCGGTAACCTCATATCAGAACTGGGTTTCGTTAAACAGCGATTTCAATAAGCCATCATTCGTTGATGGCGCATGTAAAGTTGAAAACACCAATGATTCTTTTACTTCCTACGTTTCAACTCAGCTAGCGCTTCCATCAACGTTCACCTACTCGTGTACCATTACACGAACTGCAGAGAACGATAATGCCGGAATAGTTTTTTATTTCAATGCATCCAATACCTATAAAATCATTCTGGATGCACGATATATTTTTATTATGGAACCTAATATAGATACAGCGTTAAGCATCTCCTGCCCTTATCTTAATGGCACTACAGATAAAATCACTGTCAGCCGGAAGGATGCCATATACAATATATTTGTAAATGATCAGTTCATAACAACCTTTTCAGATAATAACAGCAGAAGTGGCAGCATTGGATTTGTAAATTCTCCCCGTGTTACTGCCATTTATGATAATGTGGTTGTCACCGACCAGTTTCTTGAAGGTACGTCAAAAAAATGTTATGCTGACGGCTTTGATGATGCCAGTTTAAAGTTATGGGAGATTATGGAAAAAAAGTCTACCAGAACTATTGAAAATGGTAAACTGCACATCTCTACAGAAAACAATGACACAGCCTACTGTTTTCTCAGTACAAGCCTGAAACTTACAAATTTTGTTGTGCGGGTTGAAGTTTCGCATATTCAGGGAAGCGAACAATCTATTTACGGCATAAGACTCTATGACAGTACATACAGTAAAACAGCATCATTTGTAATTAATGGTGAGAGAAAATTCGGATCAGTCCTCAATACCGGTGAATTAACAATGAGTTTGAACAGCAAGATATTAGGAACTGCAACAATGCTCAATGGTGTACTTACAACTTTTACAAACACCTTAGAAATAGTTAGACAGAACAATTCTCCGAACTACTATTGCGTTGTTAACAATGATACTCTTGACACATTAACAGGAATCGATTTTAACGTCGCTCATGTTGGATTTTTCTGCCAGAAGAATCTTACCCTCGATTTTGATAATTTTGCAGCTGCAGAAGGTGACAGCGCTTACTGTCCAAGCGGTATCAGGCTTAAAAACAGATCTGCCAGAGGGGTTTCAATCCGACCTGCCGCAACAGGACGAACATATGACATTCTGGGCAGGAGTATGCCTGCAATCAGGTTGAATGGCAGGTTCTATCAAAACAGTCATCGGGCATCAGGGATCTATCTTGAAAACACATCTAAAAAAGGTAGTATGGAAATAAGATAATTCTGATTTTTCAGGAGTCCGGAATTGAAGAGTTCTGACTCCTTACTATTTTTTACTATTTTTTTCAAAAAAAGCTTGTGCTGATTATATGAATTTGTTATATTAACAGTACCTCTTATTTTCCTACTACGCAAGGGCCCTCCTTGCAACTATATGGGTGAAGCGGAAACGCCGGGATTT